>CAZMXG010000131.1:0-22862 GCA_964570175.1 uncultured Heliomicrobium sp.
CTCCATGCAACAAATCTGGATAGACCGATCAACTTATAATGCGATTGCCCTGCCCGGAGAATGGCATTGCGACGAACAGAAACGCCATTGGCTAGACAGCTTCGCGCGGCATATGGCACAATCCGGCTTACTTCAAAGTCCTCGCAAAAATCCATAATGAAATCAGGAGCAAAAATTCAATGAGCGAAAATACGAACCAAGAGAACACAGTCGCGTCTGAAGGAGCGTCGGCTGCCACGCCGACGGCCGAAGTCCATCACGAAGAAATTTCCTATCACGCAGTTGAAAAGAACGGAAAAATCACTGCGATCTGGGAAATGAAAGGTCGCAAGCACGTCCGCACGATTGACCCGCGCAGCGCAGAAGGCCGTCACCTGCTGGGCCATACTGACAATCCTGAAGTCGTGCAGAGCGCGACAGTTTAGTGGCCAGGTGACGGGTGCTAGGTGAGCAGTGGACCGACATTGCCGCTGTCACCTAACGCCTAGACCAGCCACCTATCATCTGCTTCCCGCCTTGCTGATCACCAAAGTCGAACTTGAAAACATAAAGAATCACGCCGAAGCCGAGTTCACTTTTCAGCCCGGCGTCATCGCGATTTGCGGCCAAAACGGTTCTGGCAAAACCACCATTCTGGAAGCCATTGCCTGGGCGCTGTTCGATCATCTGGATTACAAGAAAGAAGATTTCGTCAAACGCGGCGCCAAACGCGGCAAGGTTGCGGTGTCGTTCATTTCCGACCTCGACGAACGACAATATACGGTCACACGCGACACCGGCACCGGGTATGCGGTTTACGATCCGGCGACGAAAACCCGTTTGGTGGAGCAAAAAAACCAAGTGGTGCCGTGGTTGCGTCAACATCTGAAGGTTGAAGCCGACACGGATCTGGCCGCCCTGTTCAAATCCACCATTGGTGTTCCCCAGGGCACATTTACTTACGATTTCACGCTTTCTCCAGCCAACCGCAAAACCGTTTTCGATCAGATTCTGAAGGTCGAAGAATATCGAAAAGCTTCGGACAATTTACGCGACACGCTGCGGCACATTGAAACCCGCATTGTCGAAGCCGACAAACATCTGGCTTCTGCCGAAGGCGAGTTGAAAGCATATGACGAAACCCGACGCGAACATGACGAAACCTCCGTCCGTGTGCAGACACTGGAAACCGAAGGCCGGCAAGCTACTGAAAATCGCGAATTGACTTCGGCCATCGCAGCTCAATTCGGTGATTTGCTTCGCCGGATTGAAACGCAGCGCGGTGCTATTGAACGGCTAAGCGTCAAACTGGAGCTGAAAAAAGATTCGCTGGTGACTGCGCGCGAATCGGTGGAACAAGCCAGCAAAGCATCGGTCATCGTCGCCAATGCTTTGGCAGGTTACCAAGCTTACCAGGCTGCCAGCGTTCGTTTGGCTGAACTGGAAAAACAGCGCGAAGCGCGAGACGATTTGCACAGCCGCATGTCGTCCATTGAACACCAACTGATCGAAGCTCGCAGCAATCTCAAGGTGTCCGAGCAGCGGCTGACGGAAGTGGCCGAAGCCCGGACAGAACTCGGCAAGTTAACCGCCAAAATCGAAGAGCAAAGCGCGATGGAAGCCCAAATTGCCGGATTGCGCGAGCGCCGCGGCGAATTGCAGGGTTTGCAAAGCTCTTTGACTGCACTGGATCGCGAATTGGAAAAACTACGGCAACGATATTCCGGGCTTGCCAAACAGATCGAAAGCGCTGAAACGCAGTCTGAGAAAGCCGCGCAAGCGGAACCCCTTGAAACTGAACGAGCGCAGTTGGACAACCAGATCAACGCGAAAGAACTGGCTTTCAGCAATTTCAAACTCAAACGCGGCCATCTGGCTTCGCTGAAAACCGAGGCATCGCGTCTGACAAAAGAGCTTGAAAAAACATCCCGCGACGCCGCCAAACTGGAAACACTTGCGACTTCAGCCGCGCAGCTTGCCGAGCTTGAAACCAGTCAGCAACGCGAAACCGACAGGCTGGCGCGCCTGAAAGCCGAAGTCGCCCGCGACGAAGAAATGATCCGCGCGTTGGAATCAGGCGGCGTTTGCCCTTTGCTGACGGAAAAGTGCCTGAACCTGAAACAGGGCGAATCGCTGGATTCGCGGTTTCGCCTGGGTTTGGACGCGCGGCGTGGCGAAATTGAAACGCTGGCCAAAGTGTTGACCGCGTTGGTCGAAGAAGTCAGGCACGCGCGAACGGCAGCGGCTGAATCTGCCAGACTGCCGCATTTGCAAACAGAGGTCACTCGGCTGGCCGCGGAAGTGGAAACAAAGCGGCAGCAAATTGTTGAACTGGAAGCGGAAACCGCTGAAGGCGCGAAACTGAGCGAGAAAGAAATTCAGCAATTAAAAGCCCGCCGCGCCGAAATTGAAGCTCAATTGCGCGAAGCTCGCGAAGCTCAAAAGCTGGCTGGCCAAGCGGAGGTTTTGCGAAATGAACAAGCCGGGATTACCGCTGAAGGCGAAACCAAGCGCGCCGAATATGACGCAGTGGCCAAACGGATTGCTGACATCGGCGATTTGGAAACACAACTTGCCGATGCAGAAACCGGTTTGCGCCAGTTGAACGATCCGCGTGGGCGCTCCGCCGCACTGAATCAAACCATTGCCCGCGAACCCGAATGGAGTCGCGCAGCCGAACAAGCCAATCAACAAGCCGGCGAAATCAATGCACAACTGGATCACCTAAAAATCGAACTGCAAGCCTTTGCCACGCTCGACGCTGAACTTTCCGCTACCGCACAATCCCGTCAGCAAAGTGAAAGCGATTACCACGCCTTCATTCAGAACAAAAAAACAGCCGACACGCTTCACGCCCGGCAACAGGAATTGGCGGCGACCGAGGCGGAAATTGCCGAAACTGAAACGTCGCTCAGAGATTCGCAAGTTGAACTGGGCAAGCTGGAAAAAGATTACGACGTTGAATCGCATCGCCGCGCATTGACAGAACTGGAACAGTGGCGCGAACGCGCAACGCAATTGGCCACGCAGCTTGAAACTTCGCGGCAACAAGTTGAACGATTGGCTGCGCAGCTCGCTCGATTGGAAGAGGTTCGCGAGCGTATGCGTGAACATCTGGCTGCAAAAGAGAAGGCGCAAGCCTTGAGCGAAACCGCAGACTTTGTGCGCGACATTCTGCAAAAAGCCGCGCCGTACATCACTGAAATGCATTTGCATTCGATTTCCGCCGAAGCCAATCAACTGTTCCGGGAAATCAGCGGACGCTATGACGTGACGTTACGCTGGGCCAAAGATTACGAAATCCTGCTTGAAGAAGAAGGCCGCGAACGGCCATTCCTGAATTTGTCAGGAGGCGAACAGATGACTGCTGCCTTGGCTGTGCGCTTGGCACTGCTGAAAGAATTGTCGGAAGTAAACATCGCTTTTTTCGACGAACCCACGACCAACATGGACGAAGAGCGGCGGCGCAATCTGGCGCAGCAAATTGGCCGCATCAAAGATTTCCAGCAACTGTTCGTCATCAGCCACGACGACAGCTTCGAAGGGTTTACGGATCAGGTTGTCGTACTGGGTGCATAACGCAATTTGCTGTGTGGCCGGTAAAAAGTTGCGGCAACCTGTTCGACAGGTTGCCGCAACTTTTTACCGGAATTACGGATTTGCCATCACTTCTTTTTGATTGGCTCTTTTTCCGCAACATCGTACTCGCCTGTTTCTTCAGGATTCGTGTAGAAAATTTTCAGTTTCGGTGGTTGATCTTTCGGATGATCCGCGTTTGGAGTATGCACGGCATCCGTTGGGTGAATGAAATTTTCCAGCACGATTGCATTCAATTTCCCATCCTTGCGAAACACCTGAAGGTAATGGCCATAAGGATCATCTTTATCCAGGGTTCGCTTCACTTTCCAGGGTGAATGATTTGGTATCGTGACGACAATGGAGCCATCGCTTTTTTCCGTGACTTTCCAATTCGCGTCCAAGTCATCAATTACGAAACAAAGTCCCATGACTTCCTTACCACCAACAGTGTATACGCCCGGGCTGACGCCCACTGGTTCTGACATATATTTTTCTCCTTTACTGAGGTTGATAATCAGTTGTTTTACTTCAACAACTGTAAGTTGGTTGAGTTATTTTTATTACCTGCACTGCAACTTCGGAATTGAATCCCCGAACCGGGTAAATTCATTCCCAACTTTTTCAATACCTAACGGTTACTGTTCAGCAAGGCAGAGCATAGTTGCCGGCAAATCTGCATGAAATTGGCCATATCAGGCAGATAAAGTTCGTTTCTCTAAACAAAAATTCTCTTCGATTCGACCTTGAACCTGTGTTGTCCGATTTGACGTAGAAGTTAATTGCTACCGAGCTTTTCCCGGCAAACGTGATGCCAGTTTTGACTGAAGCTCCGAGATTTCTTTCTGCATGACTTTTTGCTGAGTCGGCAATAGCTGGTCCTTGAGGCTTTTTGCTTCTTCAATATCACGGCTGTATTCGCTCATCCTGCCCAGGCGGTAATGCGCTTCCGCCAGATAGAGCAAGGCATAAATCAACCTGTCTTTTTGGCCAAGAGTTTTGGTAATTTCATACCGCTGTTGGAATCGCCTCAGCGCTTCTTCGAATTGCGCTTGAGCCATGAATAATTTGCCGGATTCTGAGAGAGCCAATGCTTCGCGGAATTTGTCATTTAGCTGAACTGACAATTGAAGCACGTGTTCATAAATTTCCTGAGTCTCTTTGTAGTCTTTGAATTTCAAAGTCACGCGCGCCCGAATCAGCAACATCATCAGTTCTTCACTTAAAAACCCGCCTGTTTTGAAAAATGCCACCGCCCCTTCAGTTTCTTTCAAACACTCATCGAGTCTTTTTTCCTGCTCCACATACATCTCACAACGGTTGCCGCGCGCCAATGCCAAGTTGTATTCCCCGTTGTAGGTATTGGCGGATTCAATTGCCTGGTCGTAGTATTGCTCAGCCTTTTCGTTTTCCTTGCCCCAATAGGAAATCATGCCCAAATTGATTAACCCTCTGGTAACCAAATCTTCCATCTTGTTTTCTTTGGCGAGTTTGAGCGCAGTTTCGGCTTCGCTTTTTGCCTGCTGAAGATCGCCTCGGTAAACAGAGTTGAAACTCAACTGTTGAAGAATCCTGATCTGTTGATACGGGTTGGTTAACAACTTCGACTTTTCCACCGAGAGCGTTAGCTGGCCTTTCGCTTTCTCAAACTGATTCAGCCCGTGGTACATCGTGCCGCGCTGAAAAAAGACTTCCAGTTCTCCGGAAACACTGCCGCTATTTCTGAACAAGGTTTCAGCATTGCTGAATTCCTGTTCCGCGTTGGCTTGGTCTTTCAATCGAACGCCATAAACCACGCCGAGCCGCAAATGTGGTGCAGCGTTGGTTCCGTCCAGCTTAATTGCTTGCTGAAACTGCTCAATCGCCTTTTGAGGTTCGTTGTTTTTTTCGTAAGCGCGGCCGAGGTCGAAATGAGCATTTGGAAGCTCTGCAGAGGAAGCTAGTCGCAATAATTCCTGGTAGTTTTTTATCGCTGCGGGATATTTTCGGGCCGCGGTATTCAGCGTGGCTTCCAGATATAACGAATCCGCATTTGGAAGTACAGAACGGTTGGGCAACTGAAGATGCACTTGGTTCAGTTGCCGCTGAGCCTCGCTGTTGTAATCCATTTCGGTCAAAGCTTCAGCCAGCCGAGCACGCGCAAATATGTGATTGTTATCTGCTTCAACCGCCTGCTTCAAGGCTAAACTTGCCTGGTAATAATCCCCTTCGCGTAAAAACCGAGTCCCGTTTTCAAATAATCTTTCCGCTGCTGGCGCATACTTTGGTCTAGCTGGCGAAAAAGGCCATAGCCTCATAGCGCGAGCCGCCCCTAGCCCCCCAACCACTACCAATAATGCAACGGCCATCGCTATCCAACGGATACGAGAGGACAACTTGTCCAGTTTGTCAGTAGAAACAGACTGAACCGGAACTTCCTGACTGCTGCTTCGTCGAAGCGATTGCGAATTTTGGCTTTCCGACAAGCGCCATTCATCAAGAAACAAAGTTAATTCAGCCAGCATCTCGCCCGCATTTTGAAAACGGTCGGCTGGCTGCTTGGCCAAAGCTTTGGTGGTGATGTGATCAAGTTGAGGAAGAACTTGATCATTCAATTGCGACGGTGGCGGCGGATCGAAAAGCTGAATTTGCGCAGCAATTTCCAGAGGCGTATTTCCTTTGAACGGCCGGTTGCCGGCCAAACACTCATACAAAATCACACCTAAGGAAAACACGTCGCTTCGTTCGTCTGCCTGTTGCGAAAAGCCGCGCGCTTGTTCAGGCGATGCGTAATGCCATGTGCCCAAAAACGTGCCCGCCTGCGTTTGCTGGGCCGTCATTGTTTGCCCGTAAAAATCGTCGTCTTCGTCTGCGACCGGTTTCAGTTGTTTAGCCAACCCAAAATCCAGCACCTTCACCTGTCCTTGTTCGTTAATGATAATGTTGCCGGGTTTTATGTCGCGGTGAATGATTTTGTGGCGGTGCGCTTCGGCCAAAGCTTCGGCAATTTGGGCAACGATCTTCAGGCGACGATGTAAGGTCAGCTCGTTCGCGCGCAGCAGGTCGCTGAACTTTTGGCCCTTGACCAATTCCATGACGATGTAAGACAGGCCTGCTTCTTCACCCGAATTATAAATGGCTGCAATATTGGGATGATTCAGTGAAGCAGCCAGCCGCGCTTCACTAAGAAACCTGATTTGATCGGCAGTCTTTGAGGCAAATTTGATGGCGACTTGGCGCTTCAAATTCAAGTCTTCGGCACGGTAAACAACTCCCATGGCACCTGAGCCAAGTTCCTCCAGAATCTGATAGTGAGAAACAGTCCGATTTGTCATCGCCAAGGGGTACTCCGGCACAGGCGAGATACTGCTGCCGCCTATTTGCTTTCAGCGCATAGCCATAGATGTCAGTCTGGCAAAAAATTAGCGAGGCGGTTATTTTCAGCGAAGGCCTAAGTTACTTCAAGACAATATCTTCCGACAGTTACGATTTTTTCTGCGCCGAACGCAAATTGTGTTGCCGGATTAAACGATCCAGGTTGTTCGGATGAACTTCCAGCAACCTCGCGGCTTCTGTTCGATTGCCGTTGGCCTGTTCTAAAGCAGACAGGATGATCCGCTTTTTTGCTTCGTTGACAGCCTTATGAAAATTCGTCACCGACACAGGGACATCCGGCTGGGTAATGGCGTTTTGACCCGGCTTTGGCGTCGGCCCCGCTTCCTCTATTTCCGGTTCCCAGGCAAGCACCTTTTCCGGCAAATCTTCCGGCAAAATCAGTTCGGTCGCTGCCAACACAACGGCATGCTCAATGGCGTTTTCCAATTCTCGTACATTGCCTTGCCAGCCATATCGTTGCAGACATTCGCGCGCTGGCTGGGAAATTCCTTTGATCCGGCGTTTGCATTTGGCGGCGTACTTGGAAGCGAAGTAATTGGCAAGCTGTTGAATATCGTCCGCGCGCTCTCGCAAAGACGGAATTTTGATCGTCAGAACATTGAGCCTGAAGAACAGGTCTTCGCGAAAACTGCCTGATTGCATTGCTGTTTCCAGGTCTTTGTTTGTTGCGGCAACCAGACGAACATTGACTTTAATGGGCTGAGTTCCACCCAAACGTTCGATTTCCGATTCCTGCAAAACTCGCAGCAGCTTGGCCTGCAGCTCCGGTTTTAACTCACCGATTTCATCCAAAAAGATCGTGCCTCCGTCGGCCATCTCAAATTTGCCAAGCTTTCGCGAAGTGGCACCCGTAAAAGCTCCTTTTTCGTAGCCAAACAACTCGCTTTCGACCAGATGGTCAGGCAATGTAGCGCAGTTGATCGCAACAAAGGGTTTTTCTTTTCGCTCGCTGTTTCGGTGAATTGCGCGCGCAACCAGTTCCTTGCCGGTTCCGCTTTCACCACGAATCAGGACCGAAGCATCGGTCGGAGCAACTTTGGCAATCAGTTCGCGCACAGCTTTGACCGGCGCGCTTCCACCAATCATCTTATGGTCGGCGTCGAGTTCGTCCTGTAACCGTTTCTTGTCGCTATTCAACCGCTCAACATAACGCGCCGTTTCCAGCGCCCCTGCTGCCAGATTGGCAATTGCCGTCAGCAGTTCCAGATGATCTTCATCAAAGCGTATGGCCGGGTTTGTTGTGTCCAGGTAAATAATGCCGAAGACCTCTGAAGTGATTGCCAGGCGCGCAGCCAAAACCGACTTTGCCCCTGAAGTCACCAGGCTTTTTTGAGTATCCGACGAAGTCTCCAGGTTAACGCAGACAGTTAAAATTCCTCCGTCTTCTTCCCTGGCTTGGCGCAAAATTGTACGGCTAATTACCAGTTCCTGGCCTTGTATTTGCTCTTGCCGATACCTGACAACACGCGATGCAAATTCTCCCTCGCCGGGGGCGGTCATCAGGATCGCCCCGCGTTCGGCAGGAATAACGGTAAAGATCAGTTCCAGCAGCCTTTGTTGCAATTCGACTGAACTGCGAATTGTGTTGATCTCACGGCCAAGCTGCAAAAGCATTTGATAATTTTGCTCGACACGCGCCACCAGTTCCGAGCGACGGACTGCTTTGGGACTGTTGAGATAAAACGAATCTTCTGACCGAAGCAGGACCGTTGATTGCGTGAGAAGCTCATCGTCCAGAAAACGCACACGAGCCGAATCCAAATCCACATCGTCTTCGTCGTGCAGTAAAAACAGTAGCCAAGTTTCCCCAATCCTGATTTCGTCCTTGTGTCGAAGCTCGGCCTCTTTGACCGGCGATCCATTGATAAATGTGCCGTTACGGCTTCCCGAATCGTGCAGCCAATACGTTTCGCCATCGCGGGTGATCTGGCAATGCTTGCGCGAAACCATCTTATCTTTGACGGCCAACACGTCTGGCGAATTGAATTCATGCCGACCAATGGCAATTTCCGGCTTTACGATTTCGTAAACCAGACCTTTTGCCGGGCCGGCCCGAACAATTAGTTTGGGAATCATGAGTTTAGTTTTGGGTAGGGGGAAACGTTGCCCGTCACAATTAACAATCAAACCGGATTGCGGGCAGCAATCGAAATTGATTGTGGGCTATCAATCTTGATTGCTTCTTTCCTCTTTCATGCACCTAAAGCGTCCTGCTGACAGTCCACATTTACCGCCACTTTCACCAATGGGCAAGCAATTTTCGTCAAGTTTGGCAAATTTGCCATTGATTTTGAGCATCTTGAAGCCAGGTTGATTGATTGGCAAAAAATTGTGGGCTTTGGTCAGCGAATTGCTATGGATGCAGTGTCCGATTCAGTGACAAGCGTCCCCAGCCTTATCCTTGGTCACTGCCTAGGAGCAGAAGGTAGATTCGGTAAGTCGTCCCAAGCCATCAGGGTATAAACCGCTGCAACCAGCCAAAACGCCTCCAAGCCGTTTTCACTTGGAGGCGTTCCCCTTTTCCGCGCTCGCGTTTCAAACCGGCAAACGAACAGCTATCTCCTCCAGCCTGATCAAGCCCACCCATCGGAGGTCATAGTGCCAACAACAACTAAATTACCAATTTGGCGGAGCGCCAACGGGATATTGCTCCATGTCCAAAATGGAGCCTGTGACAAGTTCGCTTTCGTCGCTGGCGAAATACAAGGCGGCCAGCGCGATGTCTTGCGGGGCAAGCAAACGTCCCCAGGGGCGAGTTTTGACGGCATCCGCCAACCAGTTTTCGCCTTTGCCTTCCTCCTCGACTTTGACGCGGTGTTCATTGGGCGTCATCGTCCAGCCGACGTTCAATTGATTGACGCGGATCTGATACTGATTCAGGTAGCTGGCCGTATTTTTCGTGAACACCATCATTGCGCCTTTGGTGGCGGAATACGCCATCAGCTTCGGTTCGCCGATGTAGGCATTGACCGAGCCGATGTTGATGATCGAACCGGAGCGGCGCTGTTTCATGTACTTCACTGCCTGTTGAGCGCAAATAAAAGCGCTACGGACATTCGTGGCAAACAGCTGATCCCATAATTCCACGGTCGTGTCTTCAATCGTCCCGCGCGTGCTCAACCCAACGTTGTTGACCAGCACGTCAATCTGGCCGAAATGCTCAACGGTTCTGTCAATCAATTCGCGGCATTCAGTTTCAATCGAAACGTCGGCCCGTTGAAAAATCGCAGAGTGGTTTTGCCTGACTAGATCGGCGGCGACTTGTTCGCCTTTTTCCGTGTCACGACCCGAAATAACCACGCTGGCGCCTTGCTCGGCAAACAACCGGGCAATTCCTTCGCCCATTCCGGAACCTGAGCCGGTGATGACTGCGACCTTGTTTTTCATTCGATTCATAAATTTTCAGTCCTCATACCCTTTCACTTTACTGCGAGTTTTCTTTCGCTCGCCGGTGAGTTTCTTTTCTTTGCGCCGCTCTTCTTTCGAAGATCGGGTAGGTTTAGTTGCGCGCCGCGCCTTACGAACGCGCTGCCGCGCTTCCAGCTTTTCCGCCATTCGATCAAACGCGGCTTCGCGGTTGGCGGATTGTGACCGCCGTTCGGTCGCCGTAACAACCAAACCGCTGAGGCGATGCGTCAGCCGCACGCCGGTTTCGACTTTGTTGCGATGCTGGCCGCCCGGACCACCTGCAACGAAAAACTCCACATCGCAATCACGTTCCAGCGATTCGCGATCGGTTGGAAACTTTGTTACTAAAGGCGGTGTAATTGGTTCGTCGTTTGTAGCCATAAAGGCATTTTACTTGGCCAACTGCTTCTGAGAAAATCTGCATCGTTGGACTTCCCACAAAATAAACATTACGAATCACATCAGTCGTAAAACTCAATCAACCAAATTTCTCGGGAGGAGTTTATGAAACTCAGATTTACGTTCCATTTCGCCTGTGCATTGTGCCTGGCGTTAGTTGCAAACGTTTCTGCTTTTGACAAAGCAGATGCTGTCAAACAGGCCGGCAAAGCTTCAACAGTGTTCAAGGAAATCATGGGCGCGCCAGACAAAGCCGTGCCGCAAAATGTGCTGGACAAAGCCAATTGCATTGCCGTTTTCCCCGGCGTGATCAAAGCCGGTCTTTTAGGGCTTGGTGGGCGCGGCGGACGCGGCGTAGCCAGTTGCCGCACAAAAACGGGCTGGAGCAGCCCGGCGTTCTTCGACCTGAAAGGCGGCAGTTTGGGACCGCAAATCGGTGTTCAATCCACAGATTTTGTCTTTCTGTTTATGAATGAAAAAGGCTTGAACAGTTTGCTCAAGAGCAAGTTTGAACTTGGCGCTGATGCTTCCGTGGCTGCTGGCCCCGTTGGCCGCCAGGCAGGCGCTTCAACCGATCTAAAGCTCAATGCAGAGATCCTTTCCTACTCGCGCAGCAAAGGGCTGTTCGCGGGACTGGAACTAAAAGGCGCAGTCATCACGCTTGATGAAAGCGATATGGAAGCGATTTACGGAAAAGGTTTTGCCGCCGAAGCAGTGCTCAAAGGCAGCAAATCTTCAACCGACGTCGCGGCTTATCCAACCACGCTCAAGCGATATTCGAAGTAATTGAGCCGCCTGCCACAATCCGGAATGCGACGGCTTGAGAAACTGCTGAAACGTCATCAACCGTCGCATTCGATCAAAGCTCACCCCACTATGACCCGATCAGTTTCCCCACCCACAGGAAAAGACATTGCAGCATACGCCGTCGCTGTCCTGCTGACGCTGCTGTTTACCGCATCAATCCTGAAGCTGTGGCAAGCCGATTTGCGCGTGCCGCTGACTTATTATGGCGAAGCGAATTACAACGCCATGCTTGTCAAAGGCATTTTGGATTTCGGCTGGCATGTAGATAACCCTGCGATGGCTGCGCCCGGGGAACTGAATCTGCGCGACGTGCCGATGATGGATAACAACCTGCTGTTCGTTTTAATCAAGCTGCTAGGGGTGTTTTCCAAAGATTATGGTGTCGTTCTAAATCTGTTTTATCTGCTGACATTTCCGCTGGTAACCCTGTCGGCAATGTTTGCGCTGCGGCAATTCGGCATTTCGCGGCTTTCATCAATTTTTGCCAGCGTGCTGTATTCATTGCTGCCTTATCATTTCGTGCGTGGGCAGCATCATTTGTTTTTGGCTGCATATTTTCTGGTCCCGCTGGCGGTGCTGATCACCTTATGGCTGGCAACCGGAAAGTTGTCGCTGACGGATGCAACAACCGGCAGATTCCGTTTGAACTGGCGCGAGCCGAAGCTGATCATTTCAATCATCATTTGTCTGATGATTTCGGCTGGCGGCACTTACTACGCGTTCTTCACATGCTTTTTTTTGCTGGTGGCCGGATTCGTTGTGACAATCAGCCGCCGCAACTGGCGATGTCTGGTTTTGCCTGCGGCAATGATCGCCGTCATTTTTGGCGGACTGATGGCCAATCTGCTGCCAAGCATTTTGTACCTGCGGCAACATGGCGACACGCCTATCGTTCGCCGAGCCTCAATTGACGCCGAACTGTATTCCTTTCGATTGTCGCAATTGTTATTGCCGGTCAGCGGCCATCGAGTGGCATTGCTGGCAAAACTGAAAGCCGCCTTCAACCAACGGCAATTCATCAATGAAAATGACGACGCGACGCTGGGAATGATCGGCATTCTTGGCTTTGTGGTTTTGTTTGGCTGGTTGCTCATTCGCAAACCGGAGTTTGGCCGATTGGAAACCGATGGTTCTGGCGGCTTGATCAGCCACTTGAGCATTCTAAATCTGGCAGCAATTTTGCTCGCCACGTTTGGAAGCATCGGAGCGCTGGTTGCCTTGGTACTGACGCCAAAGATTCGCGCTTACAACCGCATCAGCATCTTCATCGCGTTTTTTTCATTGATGACGATTGCCTGGCTGTTAGACCAATTTGCCGGGCGATTTGTTAAGGCGGGTTTGCGGCAAATTGCGTTCGCGGGTTTCCTGTTGGTTGTGCTGGCGCTGGGAGTGTTCGACCAAACTTCTGCGCGGTTTGTGCCGGATTACCCAAAGAACAAAGCCGAATACGATTCCGACCAGAAATTCATGCACCAGCTTCAAGCGGCATTGTCCGCTGGCACGATGATCTTTCAATTGCCATTTGTGTCGTTTCCCGAATCGCCGAAAACCGGCAGGATGTTTGATTACGACCACGCTCGTGGATTTTTGCAAACGGAAGGCTTGCGGTGGAGCTACGGCGCCATGAAGGGCCGCGACGATGAAGCCTGGCAAAAACTGCTGACATCCAAACCTGTGCCGGAAATGATCGAAGCTGTGACGCTGAGCGGGTTTCAAGGCTTGTATCTGAACCGCGAAGGATATAACGATTCGAAAGTCGAAACAGAAATCGAAGCGGCGCTAGGCAAACCACAATTCATCAGCGAAAACGGCAGGCTGGTCTTTTTTGATCTGCGAAGTTTGAACAGCCAGTTACAAGCAAAGTACGCCGATCAGTTCGCCGCCAAGCGCGAAGAGGCGCTGCATCCGCTGCTGCTGGTTTGGGTTGAAGGCTGCGCGGAATTGGAAGGACCGCCGGAAAATCCTTATCGCTGGTGTTCTGCAATTGGCGAACTGGAAATCACCAACGGCTCAGTTCAGCCACGGCAGGTAAAGCTGGACACGACGATTTCGACTGAAAATGATGCCACCCTTTCGGTGAGTGGTTTGCTGAATGAACAAGTAAAAACCGGCAAAGAGCCGCTGGCGTTTTCAAGAACCTTTACGATCCCGCCCGGTAAACATCGAATCAGTTTTCGCAGTGACGGTCGGCGCGTGCTGGCTCCCGGCGATTTCCGTTATCTGGTTTTCAAGCTGGGGAATTTCAAGATTGAATCAGTACCGCGACCGGTAGGAAGCGGGTAGATGGGAGCCAAACATCCGCTCCCTGCCGGTCGCGGTATTGAACCGATTATTTCAAAGCGCGAATCTTGATGTTGCGGAACCAAATCTGGTCGCTGTGATCCTGCAACAGAATGTGGCCTTGTTTGGCTTCGCCAAAGCCTTTGGTGTCTTTGAATTTACTTTCGGCAAGATGCTTTTTGTAATCGTCGCTGGTGCGGTCGAATTCGACAGTTTTGACGCCGTTCAGCCAGTGTTCAATGTGATTGCCTTTGACGACAATCCGGCTTTGATTGAATTCACCGATGGGTTTTACCACCTTGTTTTTGCTGGCAGGAATCAAATCGTAAAGCGATCCCACTGTGCGGTTGCCGTCAATCCCGGCTTTGGCGTCCGGATGATTGTCGTCGTCCAGCACCTGATATTCAAAACTCACACCTGACCGTCCGGTTGGCGGCAGACTTTCCGACACCAGATATTTGATGCCGCTGTTGCCGCCCTTTTCCAGTTTCCATTCAATGGAAAGCTCGAAGTTTTCAAACTGCTCCACGGTAATTAAATCACCGCCAGCTTGTTTGTTTTCACTCGTTGTTTTGGGTTTGGTAATGCAACCGTCGGCCACGTTCCAACCAGCCGGTGCCGTCTGATTGTGAAAGCCGCGCCAACCCGTCAGTGTTTTGCCGTCAAACAACAGCCTCCAACCTTCTTTTTGCTCAGCTTTGGACAGTTGATTGTTCTTGTCTTGAGCCATCGCCGCGACCGCACATACGGCGACAAGCATCAATGCAATCATCAATTTGGTTTTCATGGGTTCCCTCTGAATGAACGAGCCAGCACCGCCAAACGGCGCTGACTCTCGGTGTTTATTTCTGAATTCCTTTTGGCGAAAACGTGCGCAAAACTTTTGGGAAAACTTCAATTTCCGGTGGCGTGCGCGCTTTGCCATCTACAATGATTTCACGCGCGGAAATTTCCTGTCCGTAAATTTCCCGGTTGGCCGTGTTGTCTTGTGTGATGACCGCGCCTTTCAATTCCAGACCGGCAAACAAACCGCGGCTGCGCGAGTAAGAAACAATCGAAGATTTCAGCAAAATATCTGTCGAAACATGCGTGTTGCGTCCAACCGGTCCGGCGGAAGCTCCCGCTCCGGCGCCGACTTCAAATTTGTCTTGCAGCAATCCTTCCACGCCAGCCTTGTTCATAATCAACAACACCAAATCAACTTCCTGGCCGCCAATCTGCAATCCGAAGCTGCCGCCGCCGATGGTGAAAAACGCAGGCGCTCCCCACGAACCTCCACTGCGACGGCAACTGACCAGCCCTTTGCCATATTGACCGCCAACGATGAAACCTCCCTTTTTCACTCCTGGAAAAACGGCGACACAGTACGAACGATCCAGCAGTTCCAGCGGCACGGCTTGATCCGGCGCACCCATAATTTCGCGAAAAGCGATGGACGCTTTTTTAGCGCGCTCCTTTTCTTCGGCTTTGGAACCGGCTGCGGTCGCCATTCGGCAGGGAAAGATCAGGGCAGACAAAGCTATGGCAGCAACAGCCAGGCGAGCAATTCGAGTCATAAAATTCTCCATTGAAATACGTTTTGCAGTGGAAGGCGCACAGCATTTCTAACCCGCCAATTCCTGTTTTTCAAGCTGGCAGCGATCGCGTAAGATGCGCGCGGCTGAATTGAGAACCAAATGCAAGAAGCTGTCTCAGCCGTAGCATGATTGTTATCCTGCAAGTTTATGAATTCCTTTGACTCGTTCACGCTCACGCCAATGTCAGCCGGTGACGTTATTGACCGCGCCGTGCGGATCTATCGTCGCAACTTTCTTGCGTTGCTCAGAATTGTTTTTGGCCCCAGCCTGATCGCTTATGTCGGAACGGTGATGTATTACCTGGGCGTTCGCAACTTTTCGGCCGACCGTGGTGAGGGACGAGTGGTGATTTCCCTGGCGTTGATCGTCGGCGGGCTGGTCATTTGGGCAGTTGGCAAAGCGGCGTTTTATGCGGTGCTGGGCGGAGCGTCACGATCATTGGTGGATCATTTTTTCGAGGGCAAAGCAATTCAGGCGCTGGACGTGTATCGCGCCGTTCGGGAACGATTCTGGTCGTTGGTTGGCGCTTTGTTTATGGTTGGATTGCTGTTGATGGGCGCAACCGCGATTGTTTATTTTCTGGCTGTTGTTTCGGCTATGATCGGAATTGCAGGCGCGGCGTTGCTATCGGACGCCCCGGTCTGGTTGAAGACAATTCTGACAATCGGCTTTGTGGTTATTATTGCAGTGTCTGTATTCATGGTCTTTCTGCTGATTTACAGCCGTGTGGTTTACGTTCCGCAGGTGATGATGGTCGAAGGCAAAGGCGTGTTTAGTTCGCTGAGCCGAAGTTTTTCGCTGGCGGGAGGTGAGTTGTGGCGCATTGCTGCGTTGTTGCTGTTCTGGTTTTATATCGCCTGGTCTGTGTGGGTGTTGTTGTTTGTTCCGCTGCTTTCCGTGGCGGAATGGTTAGGCTTTGAATGGAACCCCTTCAGACAAGACACCCCCTTCTGGTTCAACATCGCCTACCAAACCCTGGCACAGGTCAGCGAAATCGTCATCGCGCCGATTGCAATGCTGGGTTTCACGCTGCTTTATCTGGACAGTCGTGTTCGCAAAGAAGGTTTTGACGTTGAGCTGATGGCGAATCGCCTGTTGCCGCCGACGGCTGAAATGGTCAGGCAGGCTTGGCAACCGCAACAAGTATTTGCCAATTCGCCAGTCAGCGTGCCCTCAAGATCTTCGGTGCCGTCAATTTTAGGATTGAACGATTACACGATGATTCAGCAGGCACCGGTAGAGCTCGATGCGCCGGTTGAGGATTCAATCGCTGAACCAATGTCCGAAGTTCTGCCAAAAGTTGTTATCGAAGAAAAGCCGGCGGAACCAACTAAAACGTTGGCGGATGAACCTGTTGAAATTTTGGCTGAGCAACCAACGAAAGAATCGCCCGTTATCAGTGAACAACGGGCTTGTCGTTGGTGTGGCACTGAGGCGGGTGACGAAGATCGTTTCTGCCGCGTTTGTGGCTCGGTATTTTGATCGAAGATGAAACTGAACTTGATTCAAATCCGGATTCGACTTTTGACGATCATCTTTGTCCTGTTCTGGGTATCGGGCAGTAGCCCGCCTGCTTGGGCGGCATCGTCTGTAAAAGAATACGTCGAGCGATTAAATCAAGCCGAACAGTTGACCGACCAATTAATTGACAGCGAGCCAGCAGCAGCGGAACTGATCGCCGCAATGAATTCGGTCAAGCAGCTTGTGCCTGCACAGGAAGACATTCAGCTTGACGATCAAATCATTCGCACAAACAATTCCTGGCTGCACGATGCGGTTGGATTGGTGATTAAAAATGCCACCGGCGACGAAGAGCAAATCCGCTCGATGCTGATAGAAATTGCCGACCGTCTTTTTATTTTGCAGGAAAGCGTCAACACTTCGCTCAATTCCACCACCACAGCTCAGGATCAGCGCGCACTACTTGAAAAAATTCTGTCCCGCCACGAATACCTGCCCGAAGAGCAGAAAGAAACTGTGCTCAAAAAATGGGCAAAGCGCATTTGGAAAAAAATTGAGGACCTTTTGCTGAAGCTGCTTTCCGGGCGAAGCGGTCAGGTTGGCAGCACCGGCACCAGCGCCGCCAACTTCGTCAGAATCGCCGTCATTTTGGTTTTGCTGGCCGCCGCATCTATCGGCTTGGTGAAGCTGATGCGGCGTATTCAGCGCCGGAAAAAGAAGGATGGCGATACCCGCGAAGTGCTGGGCGAAGAGCTGCCTGATGACGCGACTGCGGCTGATTTGCTCGACAACGCCAACCAGCTTGCGCGCGCAGGTGATTTTCGCAGCGCCATTCGCCGAGCGTATATCGCATTGCTGTGCGATCTGGAACAGCGAGGCAATGTCCGGCTGCATCGTTCAAAAACCAATCGCGATTACCTGGATGAAGTCCGTCCCCAACAATTGCTTTATCCCACATTTTCCGTGATGACCAGCGCGTTTGAACACGTCTGGTACGGCCAGGAACCGGCGACGGAATCCGAATTCAACGACTTTCTGACGCTTTACCAGGACACAGTTAAATGAGAGGAATGGCTTGATGAAGACAATCTGGCAACAAACGGACCGCGAGGAATTGCTGGCGCGCGCGGACAAATTGCGTGTGGACCTGCCGGCAAATTGGGGCAAGATGGATTGCCCGAAAATGCTGGCTCACGTCATTGACGGCATGCGCATGACTTTGGGCGAAAAGAATATCGCCCCCAAAATCTCTCCTCTGAAATTTGCGCCGATCAAGCATCTGATCATTTATTGGCTGCCGTTTCCGAAAGGCGCGCCAACCGCGCCTGAGTTAGTCGAACGAATTCCCGGCGAATGGGAGCGCGAAATTGCCGATTTCAAAGCCGTGTTTGCCAAACTGACTGCCAGCAACGGGCGAACCAATTGGCCTGAACACCCGGCGTTTGGAAAGCTTTCAACAAAGGATTGGGGAGCGCTGACGTACAAACACATTGATCATCATTTCAAGCAATTCGGAGTCTAAACCGCCTCACATTTATGCGTCGTTATCTGGGCATTATCATCAGCGTTTTCATGGCACTGGGCGTCATCATCGCGCTCAGCGCGGCTGGTAATGTGGATTTCGACCGCCCGCCGGAAAACGAACGAGAGCCGATTCGTTCCAGTTATAACTCCGGCCCCACGGGAACGCGCGCGTTTTATCAACTGCTGGAAGAATCTGGAACGCCCGTTTTCCGGTTTCGAGACGATTTCAAATCCCTGGCAGAAAAAGCGCCCAAGGCTGTGCTGGTGATCGTGGGACCGTTTAATCCCAATCTGGATATTCAATACGACGAAGCCCTGGCCTTGCAGAAATGGATCGCCGCGGGCGGAAATGCCCTTATCATTAGCCGTTATCCGCAATCGCAATTTGGCGATCCGATGGTGCAATCAAAAGTCGTTGGCGAAAACCTGCCCTGGACGGCCCCACCGGAAACCCTGATTAACCCGAAAAGCGATGAACTGATTGCTCAGCCGACCGAATTGACCAGAAACCTGCGCGGATTGCAGTTGACGGAACTTGCCGCGCGGATCAAATTCGAGCCTCCGGAAATCGAAGAAGACGAAGACGAAAGCGCACCTCCAAGTCCGACGCCTTCGCCGACAGCGACTCCGGCAACTGTCACAGATTCGTCCCAGTCAACCAGCGCGCCTTGCGAGCCGTTTCTGTATGCGCCGGTTGTTCATCTGGGAGACAAAAACGGCGCGGTGCTGGTGGATTTTAAGTATTGTGAAGGCCGCCTGATGTTTCTGTCCGACCCGTTCGCGATTGCCAATAATGGCATTGGCCGAGGGTCGAATCTGACGCTGGCGATGAATTTGGTTCGCGCATTGAGCAAAGGCGAAAATGGCCAACTCCGGAAAATCTTTTTCGACGAGTATCATCACGGCTACCGTTCGCAGGTCAATCCGCTGGTCAATTATGTTCGGGGAACGCCGGTTCCGTGGTTGTTGTTACAAGGCTTGCTCATTAGCCTGCTACTGATTTTCAGCGTCGGCAAACGCTTTGCGCGCCCGCTGCCGCTGCCGCAGGTGGATCGCCATTCTCCACTGGAATTCGTTGATTCGATGGCCAATTTGCAGCAGGTTGCGCGCGCGCGCGATCTGGCGCTGGAAAACATCTACCCTCGATTCAAGACAACGCTTTGCCGCCGGTTAGGCTTATCGTCCAGAGCCAAAACCGAAGATATTATTGCCAGCTTGCGCCGTCGAAATTTGCCGATTGATGAGATAGAAGTTCGTCAGACGCTGAGTGATGCCGAATTGACTTTAAGCGGAGAGAAAATTGACGACGCTCAATTGGTCAAGCTGGTGGGAAGAATGCGCCGCGTTCTGGCGCAACTGAAAAGGTAAGATGCTGAGTCAGTACCGCGACCGGTAGGGAGCGTCGGCTTATGCTAACGCGCTCCCTACCGGTCGCGGTACTGACTCAATTACCCTTCCGATTCGTCAACGACCTTTTCCGCAATCTTCTCGCGGTGGTAGTTAGCATCACCGAACAGAATTTCTGACGATTTCGCGCGTTTGTAGTAAAGCTGAATGTTATGTTCCCAGGTGAAGCCAATGCCTCCGTGAACCTGTACGCCACGATTGCCGACTTCGCGCGCTGCATCGGAGCAGAAACCTTTGGCCACTGAAACCGCCAGCTTCGCCGCCGGATCGTTTTCCGCAACCGCCCACGCCGCAAAGTACGTTGCCGAGCGCGCGCTTTCGGCGAAGTTGAACATGTCAGCACATTGATGCTGGACAGCCTGATAAATGCCAATGGGTTTGCCGAACTGCAACCGGGTCTTTGCGTATTCGACCGTTGTATCCAACGTCCAAACCATTCCGCCCAGCATTTCGGCACACAGCGCGACGGTTGCCACATCGGTTGCAGCTTCCAGGGCTTCTTTGGTTTTGGTCGTAAATGCCAACGCACTGGATTCCGGCACGGCGACGTTGTCGAATTCGACGGTGTACAGCTTGCGCGTTGCGTCAATCGCGGGAGTTTCGATGACGTTCACTCCGGCAGCGGTACGTTCCACCGGCAACAGCACCAACTCATTTCCGGCACGAGCCGCAACAATGATGACATCAGCCACAGCCGCATCGCTGACGTAATGTTTCGCGCCGCGTAGGCGGTACTCTTTGCCGTCCTTTGTCGCCGCCAACATCACGGCATCCGCATTCCACTCGCCGGATTCTTCCAGCAAAGCAACCGTCGCTTTCAAATCGCCAGCCGAGATGGGTTCCAAGTATTGTTTGCGTTGCCCTTCGTTACCTGCGCGTTCAATCAAACTGGCAGCCCACAGTGTTGAAATGAACGGCCCCGGCAAACAGGCTCTGCCCATTTCTTCAGTGACGGCGATCAGGTCAACCAGACTTAATCCTAAACCGCCGTATTCTTCGGGAATGGTTAACCCAGTGAAGCCTTGATCAGCCATTTCGCGCCAGAGCTTTTCGTCAAACGCCGTTTCCGAAGACATCAATTCGCGCACGCGCTCCGGTTTGCATTCGCGCGCAAAGAAATCGCGCGCCGATTGTTGCAACAATTTTTGTGCTTTTGTCAGATCAAAATCCATTTCGTCCAATCTTGTTTTTGACAGGATAAACAGGATTTTTCAGGATGAACTCAATCCTGCCGAATCGTGTAAATCCTGTCTATTTCAATAACTTTTAGGTAGACCAAGCACGCGCTCGGCGACAATGTTGCGTTGAATTTCGCTGGTTCCGGCTTCGATGGTATTGGCGCGCGTGCGCAGAAAATCGTAAACCCATTTGCCTCCGTCAAAGCCTTGCAGTTGCGCCACCGGCCCCAGCGTTTCCATAGCGATTTGCTGGAAGCGTTGGTTGTATTCGCTCCACTGAATTTTCAGGATCGAATTTTCTGGCCCTGGCACGTGCTGGTTTTGCATCTTGCTCAAGGCGCGCGTGTTCGTCAGGCGGAAGATTTCCAGTTCCATAAACGCCTGCGCCAGTTTTTGGCGGATGACAGGGTCTTTGCTGACCGGTTTGCCATTGCGTTTCATTTGCCGTGCGTGCGCAATCAACTGATCGTAATTGCGCTTGAACGCGACGTACGTTCCCGTCCCAAGATGCGCGCGTTCGTTCATCAACGTGGTGATGGCTGTTTGCCAACCTTTGTTCACTTCGCCCAGCACGTTGGCCGCTGGCACGCGCACGTTGTCAAAGAAGACTTCGTTGAAGCTGGCGTCGCCATTCATCTGTTTCAGTGGACGAACGTCCACCCCGGGTGAATGCATATCCACCAGCAACGCCGTGATGCCTTTGTGTTTCGCCACATTCGGATCGGTGCGCACCAGCAACAATACCCAATCGGCAACATGCGCCAGCGAAGTCCAAATCTTCTGGCCGTTGACGACAAAATAATCGCCGTCAATCGTTGCCTTAGTGGCCAGCGAAGCTACGTCGCTGCCCGAATTCGGTTCAGAAAATCCCTGACACCAGATTTCTTCGCAGGAAAGAATCTTCGGCAAAAATCGGCTTTTCTGCTCTGGCGTGCCCACGGCAATGATCGTCGGCCCGATTAGACTAAGTCCCAGAGCATTGATGAGCGGTGGAGCTTCCGCGCGCGCCCATTCTTCGGTCAGAATTGCCTGTTCGATCAGCGCCGCGCCGCGCCCGCCATATTCTTTCGGCCACGAAATGCCTGCCCAACCGGCGTCAAAAACCTTTCGCTGCCAGGTGCGCAAGAAGTTGAAATACTCGCCTTTTTCTTCTTCGTTGGTTGGGCCAGGAAATGGCGGCGGAACATTTGCCGCTAGCCAGGCGCGCAACTCATCACGAAACTGTTGTTGTTCGGGAGTTAGATTTAAGTCCATAAGCTCTCCAGATTATTCGCCGCTGATTTACGCGAAGCAACGCAGATTCAAAACAATCCGCGTTCATCCGCGTTGATCTGCGGCTTCATTTGACTGATTGCAATAAAAGCTCTGCCACGTCCATCACCTTCACATCGCGTTCGCCGCGTTTGGCGTTGATGCCGTCTTCCAACATCGTCATGCAGAAAGGACAACCGACAGCCACAATATCCGCGCCGGTTTCCAACGCTTGTCGAGCGCGTTCCTGATTCACGCGCTGATGTTTCGGTTCATCCACAAAACTCATCCCGCCGCCTCCACCGCAACAGAATCCTTGTTCGCGGTTCATCTGCATTTCGACGGATTTCTGCGAAGACAATTGCACCAATTGCCGAGGCGCTTCAGTCACCCCGTTGTGTCTGCCCAGATAACACGGATCGTGAAACGTCACCGTCTGATCAGTTTTGCCAATCGGCGAGAGTCTGCCTTCATCAACCAGCTTCGCGAGAAATTCGCTGTGATGGAAGACTTCGTAGCTGCCGCCAAACTGCGGATATTCATTGCGGAACGTGTTGAAGCAATGCGGACACGAAGTGACGATGGTTTTGACGCCGTATCCGTTCAAGGTTTCGACGTTGTCTTTGGCCATCATCTCGAA
>CAZMXG010000132.1:0-22693 GCA_964570175.1 uncultured Heliomicrobium sp.
TGTGTCCGGTGTGAAAAATCACGGGCAGTTTGGCTTCGTTAATGACTTCGTAAAACGGATAAACTTGTGGATCGTTCGCGTGGAATTGTTGCAATGGCGGATGCAGTTTGAAACCGCGAATGCCGCCTGCCGCAACCAGCCGTCTGGCGTCGGCGACGGCTTCCGCACCGCGCGTCGGGTCAACGCTGGCAAAGGCAAACATGATGTCGGCGTTTTCAGCAGCAAAAGCCGCGACCTCATCGTTCGGAATTGGCGGCCTGCCTGTCAGCCGTTCGTCAACCGTGAATACCACACATCCGATTTTGCGCGCACGGTAATATTCCGCCAGTTCGTGTCGGTTGCGGCCTACGCCGGAATTGCCGAAGTATTTTTGGGCGGCTTCGTTCGCCGCGTTGTCTTCAATTTCGGTTTCCAGGTGAACGTGTACATCAATGGCGATCAGGTCGTCAGTTTTCATATTCATTCCTTTGCCGACCATGCATCTGGGCATAGTGCGTTCGATAGGGCTGCCAGGTCGCATAAAACAAAATTGCCGACAGCAGCGAAGCCAATCCAACCGTCAACGCCAGCGACCAGCCAACCATCAATGGATTTTTGAACAGGTAATCGTTGAAAAAGCCGGGCAGGAAAGGCCCCAGAATCAAGCCGCCCAGATTGAGTGTAAAGACCTGCAACGCGCCGACCTGTCCGCGCACCTGATTCGGCAGAATCAATTGCAGCGAAGCGTAAGAGCTGCCAATTGGCATTGCCAGAAAGAAAAACGCAGGAACCAGCAAGGCAAGTTGCAGATTGATTGCAGCCATCGCCATGGCCAGGCTGAAAAAGATACCGGCGCAAGCTGTCGCCAACACGCCAACACGCAACGGAGCGTCGGTTTTGCCATGCCGTTGCCAGCGGTCGCACAGGGCACCGCCCGAAAAGGCGCCCAGCAAACCGGTAATCAGGGAAATGACGCCCAGCGTTAACCCGGCCTGTTTCGGCTGCCAGCCGTGAGCGCGAAAGAAATATGTCGGCAGCCAGGCTTGCTGTGCGTAATTGCACAGCGCTTGAAATGCAAACGCCAGGCAAATGCCCACGACGGATTGCCAACGCAACTTTACCTGCTCAAAAACTTCCGGCAGGCTCAACTTTACGGCTTGGCCATCAAGCAGGTTTTTCGGCTGTGGCTCTTTGATCGTGAAGATCAGCAAGGTTGCCAGCAAACCCGGCAAGCCGACGATCAAAAACGTCAATCGCCAGGATCCCAGAGCGCCAATCACCAATCCCCCGATAATCAGCGCCAGCCCTGAACCGAAAAAGATGCCCATTGAAAATACGCTGAGCGCTGTTGCCAGTCGCTCTTTGGGAAAATAGTCCGAAAGCAGCGAAAACGCCGACGGCGAAAGTGTCGCTTCGCCAACACCAACGCCCATCCGCGCCCCAAACAGCGTCCAGAACCCGTGTGCGGCGGCGCAAAATGCCGTCATCAGACTCCAGCAGAAAATGCCTGCGGCAACCAGATTGCGGCGATTGCCGTTGTCAACAATGCGGCCCATCGGAAGCCCCAGCAGCGTGTAAAAGATCCCGAAGGCAAGTCCCTGCAGCAGGCCGATGCGCGTATCGCTGATGCCCAGTTCCAGTTTGATCGGCGTCACCAGCAATCCCAGAATCTGGCGATCAATGAACGACAAGGTGTTGCACAACATCAACACGATGGCCACGTACCAGGCATAGCGCAAATTGCTTTTGACGATCGGAGCAACAGCCGGGCTTTCAATGGGCATAAGGTTCCTTAAAAGAAAGCTTCGATTTCGCCAAGCACACCGAAATCCACGCGCAACCGGTCACGCGGCGAAATTGGAACCGGTGTGATGCAAGTGCCGGTGGTGACGATTTCTCCCGCCAGCAACCCGTCGGCAAAAGTATTCAGTTCATTTGCCAGCCAGGTCAGCGCCACGCATGGGTCGCCCAAGGCATTTGCGCCGATGCCTTCAGCGACAAGCTTTCCATTCAAATAAGCTGCCAATGTGTGTTCAGCCAGATCCAGGCTGCGCCAGTTCACCGCGACCGCTTCGCCGAGTACGTACCAACTGGCGCAGGCGTTGTCGGCAATCAGTTGTGGAGCGCCAACTTGCAGAAAATCGTGGTACCGCGAATCAGGAACTTCAATGGCGCAATGCAGCGATTCCACCGCCGCCAGCACTTCTTCCAGGCTGTAAGCTTTAGCGCGTTTTGGCAGCGATTGCCCAAACCGAAATGTGAATTCGGCTTCGGCGACGCGCATCAGGTTTCCGCTGAGCGAAACGGTTGCTCCGCCTGCCAGCACGCGGCCATTGAGCAAGCGTCCGGCCAATGGTCCATCCACGCCGATATGCTTTTGCCCGGCAATGCTGGTGGCGGCAATTTTCCAGCCCCGGCGTGCCTGGCTTGAAATCCGCTCAAACTCCGCCTGAATGGCGTAGGCTTCGGCTCGATTCGCAGGCCGACATTCCGCGGGCAGAGCATCCAGCCGAGTGGAGTCGTTCCAGTGTCGAAAGATGGTTTGCGCGGCAGTTTGAATTGCTTCGTGGTTCATTGTGAATTGGCTCAGTGCAGGTATCCGCCACCATCGCACAGGATCATTTGCCCGGTGATCAGTTCGGCGTCATCACTGGCCAGAAAGGCAATCAGCGCAGCCAGATGTTCAGGCTTGCCGCGTTTTTTGATAGCTTGATTTTGCATTACGCGGTTAAAGGCTTCTTCGTCAGAATGCGCCATTGTTCCTTCGGTGGCGATCATTCCCGGCGCGACAGCGTTAACGCAAATGTTGTCGTCGCCCATCTCTTTGGCCATTACGCGCGTCATTCCCATCACCGCGCCTTTGGCGGCGACATAAGCCATTTGTCCCGGATTGGCCAGAAAGTAGGTGCGCGAAGCGACGTTGATCAACCGTCCGTGCTGGCTCTTTTTCAGCAAGGGGTAAACAGCTTTCGAAACCAGGAAGTAGCCCAGGTAATTGACCTGCACGAAGCGGTTGACCTCTTCATAAGAAAGCTCGTGCCATGGGGTTTTGCCGGAAAGGATGCCCGCGTTATTGACCAGAATGTCCACGCGATTGTGGCGTTCGGCGATGGCGGTAACTGCCTTGGCAATTTGTTCTTCGCTCGTCACGTCGCAAACTTCGGCGTTGGCGTGACCGCCCGCCGCACGGATTTCGCTGACGGTTTCCGAAGCGTCTTTGATGTCGAGGATTTCCACCGCCGCGCCTTCGGCGGCCAAGCGCACGGCAATGGCTTTTCCGATTCCTGCTGCCGCGCCGGAAACGACAGCGATTCGATCTTTCAATCGGCTCATTCTCTTTTTCTCCTGTTCAGATTTGATTTCTCAAGCTGGGCAACCCTACGCCCGCCGCATCGAATCCGCCGTCCACCGCCAGTATCTGGCCATTGATAAAGCTGGCCGCGTCGCTGCACAGAAAAGCGACGGCTTCGGCGATTTCATGTGTCGTTCCGTACCGAGCCAGCGGAATAGCGTCGCGATAACTGGTGCGAATGTCTGCGGAATGAACTTGCGCGGCCATCGCCGTTTCGACCGGACCGGGCGCAATCGCGTTGACGCGGATCCCAAGGTTTCCGTATTCGACCGCTTGTTGCTTGGTCAGGTGCATCAGCGCGGCTTTACTGGTTCCGTATGCAATGCGCAGGGTGCTGGCGCGCACGCCGGAAATCGAAGCGATGTTAACGACACTGCCACAGCCAACAGTTTCGAGCATCACAGGTGCGCAGGCTTGTGTGCAAAGAAATGGGCCGTTGAGATTCGTCGCCATAACACGCGACCAATCGTCAAACGTGACCTCCTGCGCTGGTTTGAACACTGCCACGCCCGCGTTATTGACCAGCACATCTATCCGGCCAAACTGCGCAACCGTACGATCCACGGAAGCCTGCACCTGCTGCGGGTCGGATACATCGCAAACCACTGTGAAAGCTCCCGGCTTTTCGTGCAAGGCTTCAGCCGTTTGAGTCAGTGTCGCCGCATCAATGTCCAGCAACGCGACGCGATAGCCTGTTTCCAGAAACTTTTCTGCGATGGCCAGCCCAATGCCGCGCGCGGCTCCGGTGACAACGGCAACTTTGCTCATTGCCCCTCCGACAATTCGCGTTGCAACCGTTTCATTTCTCCGTGGACGGCGTGCAGCGTCATCAGCGCGTGCAGGGGATGCGCTCCGGCGGCGACGATGCGCCCGGCGTTATCGCTGACCTTTGAGCTGTTGCCGACTTCGGCCAATGCGCGCGCCGCGTCCAAATGACCTTCGGGAAGCTGGTATGCCGCCGCGACGCCTTCCAAATCAGTCAGCAACCGGCGGCGCAATGCGGAATCCAGACGCATATCGAACAGCAACTTGTTCAGGTGATAGGCTTCGGCAGGCGGATGCGCGTAAAACTGAAAGCCGCCTTCGTTTTTGAAGACATACGCGGGCGGCGCGACTTCCAACGGTTTGGCTCGTTCGCGCTGCGGCAAAAAGCGCATCATTGCGTGCCCGTGATGCCAGGTCGCCGTGTATTGCACCAATTCGCCCGGCACGTTGCCGATTGCCCCCAACAACACTGCCCACGGTAGCAGTTCGGTGTTGCCAACTTCGTCCAGTTGTTCGGAAGTCAGATTCAGCAGGCTTTCACCTCGGCCGTGCTCCAATTCCGAAATCATCCATTTGTCGAAATCGAATTCAGGATGCGGATACTTCCACGTGCCGGGGTAATGCGACATCCCGCCGCTAGCGATGATGGCTACGCGTTCATTGCGCGAAGCGACGATTTCGGCAATTGCATGCCCAAATGCCGCGCAACGCTTCGGCGTAGGCAGCGGCGGCATATACACATTCACATGAAGAGGCACGACCGGTATGGCTCGCCCGCCGATGACGAATTCAAATGGAACGGCAAAGGTGTGGCCAAGCACGGCGTCTTCGGAATACGCCAGATCAAATCCGGCGTTCACCAGTTTGTCGAGCAAGTCTTCGGCGTATTCCCGGTGAATCGGCAAATCATATTTGCGCCCGGCGAATTCAGCATTCGCGCGATTACCAGCCACAATCGCAAATGTCGGCACGCAATTGATGGCGAAGGTTTCCAGATGGTCGCTGCCCAGAAACAGGATGACATCCGGCTGGGTTTCGTCCAGCAGCTTGCCCAGTTCGCGCATTCCGGCAATGGAAGCATCAAGCTGCGCCGGGTCTTCATCCTGTGGATAAGTGAACAATTGCGGTGCGTGGCAAGTGGCCATTGCGGCTACGATTTCGCCCATAACAAGTACCCTCTACTTACAGCTTAAAAAAGTCCGAACATCAAACATGCGCAGGTCATCACAACTGACGCGCCGAATAAAAACGGAGCAGTAAATTTTTGGTGGTCGCCTAAATCAAGTTCCGCCAAACCAATCAGCAAAAACGTTGACGGTGTTAGCGGACTGACCGGAAAGCCTGTGGTCATTTGTCCCAACAAAGCCGCTTGGGCAACTTGCACAGGCGCAACTCCCAGCAGCTTCGAAGCTTCCGCAACGACAGGAAGCACACCGAAGTAAAACGAATCGGGATCGAACAACAAACTCAACGGCATGGAAACCAGCCCCAACGCAAACGGAATGTGCTGGGCTTGTCCGGCGGGAATGTGCGCGACGGCGGCTTGCGCCATTGCGGTCAACATGCCCGACTCTTTCATGATTCCGGTGAATGCGCCTGCCGCAAGCAGCACACTGGCCATCATCAATGCGGCTTTGGCGTGCGCGTCCACCCGTTCGCGTTGCATCTTCACGTCACAATAATTCAGCGTCAGCGCCAACACGGTGCCGAGCATAAACACGACCGCCGGTTCCGCCTTGCCGCTGACCATTACAGCCATCAACACAATCGTCAGTAACAGGTTCAACCAAAAATTGCGCGGGCGGCGCAACTCCTTTTCCGCTTCGGATAAAGGCCGCGCCAGCGATGGTTGAGCATTTGCGCCCGGCACAAATCCCAGACGTTTTTCTTCGCGGTTGCCCAACCACCAGGCGGCAGTGAAGACAAACGCCAGGCCGACCAGTTGCACTTTGATAAGCGGATTGAAAATTTCAGTGACGGGCATTTTCAACGCCGCAGCCGCGCGCAACGTCGGCCCGCCCCACGGCAACATGTTATTGACACCCGCCGCCATCGCCACCGCGCAAGCCAGCACGCGCCTGTCCATTTGCAAGCGGTCATAAAGCGGCAACAGCGCCGGAACCGTTATCAAAAACGTCACTGCCCCCGAACCGTCCAGATGCACAATTGCGGCGAGCAGCGTCGTTCCCAGCACCACTCGCAATGGACGGTTGCCCACCGCGCGCAGAATGCGATCAATGATCGGATCCAGCATTCCAGCATCAGACATCACACCAAAATACAAAATGGCAAAGATGAACATTGCCGCGACAGGGGAGATACCTTGAAGGCCTTTGATAATGAAACCGCCGGTTTTCAAGCCAAAGCCGCCAATCAGCGCGGTGAGAATCGGAATTGCGATCAACGCCACCAGCGGTGAAACCTTTTTACTGAGAATGGCCGCTGCCAGCGCGACGATGGTCAGCAAGCCTAACAACGCAATCATCCGGCGACTCCTTCACCAGCCAATCGCGCGGCCAGTTCCGCCGGGACTTCGATTTTCAAACTCAGCAGCAAGAACGAAAGTGTTTTGCCGTGCGTGTCCAGGTTGAGCGAATCGTTGACGCCGCCGTCCAGCACATTCTCCAGCACAAAATTCATCGCACGGAGTTTTGGCAACACATATCGCCGCACTGAAGTCGGGTGGCGATGACGAAACAATTCGTAAACAGCTTCTTCGGTGACCTGTTCCACCAGCAACGGAAACCATTCCGCCTCGTAAGCAATCACGCTGATGTTTGCAGTGCCGCCCTTGTCGCCCGTGCGACTGTGGGCAAGACGATGCAATTCGATTTGTCGCGTTGTGGGTGTCATCAATGAAGAAAACTAAACTTCGCTGGAACAAGCTCGCGCGGAACGAAGCACGAAACAGAATTGAGCCTCTGTGTAATGGTCGTGCGAATGCCGCCGCCGCCCGCAGGGCCGCAAGTGTAAAGCGCCGTGACCTCGCGCATAAGCCGTTCAACCGTGGCTCGTTCGGCGTGGACTCCGGCCACGCGCATACGAACATCGCGACCACCGGCTGGCGGAAAGTCCGCCATCGCGTTGCCTCCGTCGTCGGCAAAAACGCTCAACGAACCGATCAAATCAAACCGCAGTTTCATTTCATCACCGATTCGTCGTCCAATGATTTCCGCCGCCAATCGTGCGCGCACTTCCGCATTTGGCCCGGCATAAGAAATCTCAGCTTCGCCCAGCCAGCCGCCTGCAAAACAAACCGTCGTTTTCAAAGTGTGTGGCCGTCGGTGGCCGCGCACGCCAATGACGGCCACACGATTTTCGCCAACGATTTCGATTTCGGCGTCGGAGATGTCGGCTACGACGTCCGGCGTCAGGTACGCTGCCGGATCGTGCAGTTCATACAGTAGTTGTTCTTTGACGGTTCGTTCATTCACAACACCGCCCGTCGCGTTCGCTTTGGTGATGATGAAAGAACCGTCGGCGGAAAGTTCGGCAATCGGAAAACCGACGTTGTGAAGCTCCTGCACATCTTTGAAACCGGGATCAGCAAAGTAACCGCCAGTGACTTGCGCGCCGCATTCCAGCAAGTGCCCGGCCATCGTTGCGCGTCCGAGTTTGTCCCAATCGTCTGAGCGCCAACTGAAGTGCGCCATCGCAGGCCCAACTGCGAGCGATGGATCGGCAACGCGCCCGGTAACTACGACTTGCGCGCCTGCCCGCAATGCATCGGCGATGGCTTCCGCGCCCTGGTACACATTCGCGCTGACGATTTCGCGCGCGGCATCCGCGGGCTTCAGGTAAGCGCGTAGCAGTTCTCGCCCGCGTGTGTCACACAGATCGTCGCCTTCGACCACGGCGATGCGGATGTTTGAGATTCCTTGTTCACCAGCAAGGCGGCGAATCAGCAACGCTGCTTCTCGCGGATTCGCTGCGCCAAAATTACTGACGATGGGAATTCCGTTTTCCAGGCAATGGCGCAATACAGGCCGCACCATGGGGTCGAGCAAAGGCGCATAGCCACTGTCAGGATTTTTCCGCCGCTCTAATTGCGCCAACGCCAGTGTGCGCTCGGCCAGCATTTCAAAGATCAACACGCCCGCTCCTCCGCGAGCAATCAGCGTTTCGACAATCGGTAACGCGGCGTCCGTACGGTCACCGCCGAATCCCGCCGCGCAACCGATTGCCAGAGTGGCCTGGGTCATATCGTGAACTGCATTCTTCCGCTAGTTTCTGTTTTCGCTGACCGCCAGTTTCCCCACCAATTCAGGCTCCTGCGCTGTGCCGAACGCCACGTTTGCTTCGTTGGCGAAGCGCAACTCTCCACCAGAAAACTTGAGCCTGACTGTGTACACAAACGGTGTTTCGTACAGCGCCAGTGTTGCCGTGAAGGTACCGTCCGCTGTCCAGGCTCCACGTGCGGCGATGGGCTGCGGCGCCTGAATTCCCCAAGCCGCTTTCGTTTTTTTCCAGGTTTTGTGGCCACATTCAATGCGTGTTTCGACGCCGTTGAAGCGCGCGACAATCGTCGTCGAATCAGGTTGTTTGCTTTCCAGCGCAATGGTTTCCAACTTTCGGGCATTTTCCGGGAATGAATAGCTTTGACCAATGACTTTGCTGATCGTGGTTGGGGATGAGCCTTCTGGCGAACGAAGAGACAGCGTTTTGAGCATTTGCGCGAGTTTTTCCTGCGCGGCTTTATCCGCTGGCAAAGCCGACGCCGACAATCCCGGCAGCAGCTTTTCCCACACCAGAGTCAACACCGCCTGCATGTCGCGCAGACCGCTGGTGATGGCGATGACCGCGTCTTGCTGCGGCAGCACGACGCAATATTGGCCGAACGCCCCATCACCCCGATAAGCGCCGTTTTGAGAACGCCAGAACTGATAGCCGTACCCTTGATCCCAATCGCTTTTGGGATTGCTGCCATTCGCGGTTTGAAACGAAGTTGCTTGCTCAACCCATGCTTCGGGAACCAATTGCTTTCCTTGCCATTTGCCTTTCTGCAAATAGAGCTGTCCGAAACGCGCAATGTCTTCGGTGCGAATGCTCAGCCCGTAACCGCCCGTTGCGATTCCTTCAGGACTTTTCTCCCACGTGGGATTTTCAATGCCCAGCGGGTCAAACAATCGCGGGCGCAGGTATTCCAGCAGGGGCGTGCCGGTCGTTTTTTCAACGATGGCCGCAAGCATATAAGTCGCGGAGGTGTTGTAGAGGAAATGCGTGCTGGGTTTGAAGCGAACCGGATGCGCCAGAAACGCTTTTTTCCAGGATTGTCCCGGTGGACGCGGCGGTTCTGTTTCGTGGCCGGTGTTCATGCGCAGCAAATCGCGAACGCGCATCGCCTTCAAATTGGCGCTTGGCTCTGTGGGCGCATCATCGGGAAAGAACTTCAACACCGGATCGTCCACGCTCAACTTGCCTTCGGAAATCGCCAGGCCAATCGCCGTCGAAGTAAAGCTTTTGCTCAACGAAAACAGCATGTGAGGCGAGTTCGCGTCATACGGCGACCACCAGCCTTCGGCGACGACCTGGCCGTGACGCAGCACCATAATGCTGTGCAAGGAATTGATGTCTTTGTTTGCGGATTCAAGGAACGAAAGAATCGCCGCAGACGAAACGCCTTGCGCTTCTGGGGTGCTGCGCGGAAGTTGTGCGGCTGGCGGAGGCGTCGCTGTGTGAATTGGTCGAAGGCGCTTGTTTTCCAAGCTGGTGCCTGCGTCTGACACTAAGCCCAAACCAAAACAGACAGCCAACGCGATGCTTAAATGGAGTTTCATGGTTCCGATCCTCTTTTTTAATTTGCACGTCTCGGTGCGGGGTTCACTTCTTTAACCGGGATATTGTGCTTTGCGGCATAAGCTTTGCCGGTTGTGCCGACGGCTGTGTAGAGTTGTTCAAACCTTGCGCCATACTTTTCCTGGATTGATGTTTCCAGGGCGGCAATTTGATCTGCCGGGGCAGCTTCATCGTACAGCTTTGCCAATTGGGTATATTCGTTTTTATAAACAGGGATGACGAATTCGTATAAGGCAATTGCTGCATCCAGCATCGCTTTGGTTTCTTCGTTGCTGCTGATCGCCTTCACTTTTTCAAAATTGGCTTCAACTGTTTCCAGTTTGGTTTGCACGACTTCCGCCCGTTTCATGGGAGCGGTAGCCATTGTTTTTTCATCTGTCAATTTTACGGAAGGACTGGCCAGTTCCCGTTGCATGCCTGCGCCAGCAAAGCCGAAGAGCAGATTCGTATTCAAGACGACCCTGGCAAAAAGCTGGTCCGGAGGAGGATTTCCACAGGAACAAAGTACAAAGGTCAGACTAAAGACAAGGAAGAGTAGAAGTCTATTTTTCATATTGATTGGTTTGACTATCGCTGCTTATCAAAATATTCGGTAAAGAATGCCAACTTCTCTTTTTCCGTAACTGGACGCGCGCCGGTTTTTTCTCCAAGTTCCATCGTCATTTGCTGCGCAGCATCAAAGGCGGGCCAATTCGGCAAGCCTTTGCCATTCGGGTTTCCGGTTTTTGCAAAATTTACCCAATAGCTAGATGCCGTTTCAGCGAGCTTACGATCCACGGCTTCCCAAGGGCGATTCAAGTGTTTTAGGTTGGCAAAAAAGTACGGCACGTCGCCCGTGTGAAATGCGCCGAATTCTGGATGATCCGGCCAGGGAATGCCGCGCGTAAAGTAATAGGTATAAGCGTTTGCCTTGCTTGTCTTGGCGCGTTCCGCAGCCCACAAATACATCGAAACCAACCCTTGATCGCGCGCGCTTTGCTTTTGGGAAAGGCCGGATTGGGCTTGCTCAACGGATGGATACAGCTTCAAAAACGCCTCGGCTTGCACGCCAAACCGCTGCTGCACTTGTTTGGTGAATTCATCAGCTTTGATCTTGCCGTACGTCGCCGAAGCGCTGCCTTCGTCGGCGGTCAAGCCGGTCATTGTCGGCACATCATTTTGTTTGCCTTGCGCAAAGATCGCCGCCGGTTGCGCAGGCAAAAACCAACCGTCAACCACGGGAGCGAACCGAGCGCCGCCCATCAGTTCAGCGGCGGGTTTCGCGCGCAATTCTTTGAGTGAAGTCGCGCCCTTGGCTTCGGCCCATTTCACACCGTCGTTTTCAGAATCGCGCAAGGATCGTGTGCGGCGTCCGACGCCGGAACCGCTTTCCGCAATCGCGCGATGAAACAAGCCTTTGGCCAGCGGAGAAGCCGTCAAGGCATGCACTGCCGATGCACCGGCAGATTGCCCAGCAATCGTCACGCGGCTGGGATCGCCGCCGAAAGCCGCGATGTTTTTCTGCACCCATTCGAGCGCGGCAACGCAATCCAGCAGGCCATAATTGCCTGACGCGTGGTTGGCAGATTCTTTCGTCAATTCGGGATGCGTGTAAAAACCAAAAATGCCCAGGCGGTAATTGATCGTGACGACGACCAAACCTTTCTTCGCCAGTTCTTCGCCGTCGTAGGTGATGATTTCGCCAGAACCTTCATAAAATGCGCCGCCATGGATCCAGACCAGCACCGCACGCTTTTCGCTGGCGGCTTTTGCCGCTGTCCAAACATTCAGACCTAAACAATCTTCGCTGGCTTCGTTCTGTACCATGAATTCTTTTGTCCAAGGCTCGCGCGAACGCGTCAGCGCCTGCATGCAGCTATCAGAAAACTTGTCGGCTTTGCGCACCCCCGTCCAGCTTTTGGCCGGTTGTGGCGGTTTCCAGCGCAGATCGCCAACCGGAGGCGCAGCATACGGAATGCCTTTGAACACACGCACGCCGGAAGACATCGCAACACCTTCGAGCAAGCCACCTTCTGTTTTCACTGTGCCGTTGACGGCTGCCATCTGTGATGGAAATAGAGCAAAGGCGACGAACAGCGCTAAGCAAATTGAAGCGAGAAATTTCATTTGGGAGATTCCTTTTTACTGAAACAGTAACGGCGCAAATTCGCTCAGGCATCGCCGCCAGACGGGCCAGGTATGCAACCCGCCTTCGTAAACGTGAAAGGTATGGCGAATTTGATGCTGCTTGAACATCTCCGACGCTTCTTTCGCCCGCGGAAATACGGCGTCCTTGTCGCCATTCGCATACCAGAAGACATTGAGCTTTCCATTCGTGCCTTTGGGATCATCCAGCAGCGTTTTGAACTTCGTGGCGAAATCCTGCCCGGGCGCGGTGCTGAACATTCCAAGCGCACTGAACAAATCCAGGTGCGCAAAGCCGATTGCGAAGGTTTGTCCGCCGCCCATCGAAAGCCCTGCTAGCGCGCGGTTCTGCCGACCCTGGGCTACACGATATTTCGCTTCGGCCCAAGGCAGGATTTCTTTCAGCAGGTACTCTTCCATCAGCGGCGTATTTTTGGCGGCAAGTTCACGTGGCGAACCAAACGGAACCGTGTGACCCAGCGGCATTACGACAATCATCGGCTTGGCTTTTTTCTCGGCGATTAAGTTGTCCAGAATGATGTTGGTGGCGCCGACCTGCGTCCAGCTTTCGGCGGTGTCCCCGCTTCCGTGAAGCAAATACAGCACTGGATAGCGCTGCTTCGGATTCTTTTCATAGCCCGGCGGCAGGTAGACAAACACCTGTCGGGTTTCGCCATTGATGATGGCGGTGCGCAGCCAGTTTGATTCCACGCTGCCGTGCGGCACATCACGTACTTCCCACGGAGCGCCTTTGGCGGGGATTTCAACCAGACTGGCCGAAGTTCGCTGCCGCAGCTTGATGCGCGGATTCACCGGATCAGCCATCGTCACGCCGTCCACCGTGAATGAGTACAGATGGATCGTTGCTTCAATCCCGCCGATGGTTGCGCTCCAAACTCCTTCCCCATCTTTTGTCATTGGATGTTTTGTGCCAACAGGCATCCAATCGCCAAAGAGTGTGACTTCAGCGGCTTTGGGCGCGCGGATGCGAAACGTCACCTTACCGTCGGCGTGAACTTCCGGCGAAACCAGGCCATCAGGCGGAGGCGTTTGCGCAAAACTGGAAGCGGCGATGAAAAGCATCGCAATGAGAAAAGACCATTTTGTTTTCATTGGGAAATCACCTGTTTCGGTTTATTCGTCAATATATTCAACGCCTAATTCAGCCAGCTTGGCGCGCAAGCCGTAAAAGTCCAAGCCAAGTTCACCAGCTTTCAATCGCACGCGTGACTTCTGCTCTTTTTCAAGGCGCTGCTGTCCAAGTCTTGCGACTTCGGAGGCAAATTCACGCTTAATGACAACAACACCGTCAATGTCACCGACGACAACATCGCCTGGGCGAACTATTGCTCTGGCGCAGACAACATCAATGTTGACGGAACCTGGCGTCGCTTTGACCGTGCCTTGCGCCGAAATCGCTTTTGACCAAACGGGAAAATTCATTGCGCTCAGGTCGGCAACATCACGCACGCCTGCGTCAATCACCAGGCCAACAATGCCGTGCGCCTGGCACGAAGTCGCCAGCAATTCCCCGAACATTCCATCCGTGGATTCCGAAGTTGTCGTAACGACAAGCACATCGCCCGGCTGGCAGACTTCAATTGCTGCATGAATCATCAGGTTGTCGCCGGGCTGGCAGGAAACCGTAACAGCAGAACCGGCAACACGGGCTGAAGGATAAATTGGACGCATGTACGGATTCAGTAATCCCGTGCGGCCTTGCGCTTCGTGAACAGTAGCGACGCCTTGCTCGCCGAGTGTCTTAATGACTTCGGCATTGGCCCGGCGGATGGTTTTAACAATGCGATGATTCATTTCAGCGCCTCGGTCGTGACTTGCGGATACACGCGCTGGAAAGCTTCCGCGTAGACAATCGCCGGATTGCCGGAATTTCGTCCGCCCTGCGTGCCGCGCCGCTTGGCGACGTCGGTGTAGTAATTCCACAGATGCGTTTGCGCGTCCATGCAGTGCATCGCTGCGACCTTGGTTTCAAAAACCGGCGTAATGTCCAGAATTACGTCCGGTTTGAACTGGCACATTTCGGTTTGGTGAGGCTCGAAGTAAAAGACGGGCGGCGCACCCAGATGTTTGTGCTCGCTGGGATACCCCATCGCCTGAGCATAAACGCGGGCGTTCATTGTCAGCTTGGAAGTCGCTTCGTGGTCGCCGTTGTACGGATCAACCGGTGTGTGCGTCATGACGCAGGTCGGCTGGAAGCTGCGAAATTCCTGCACCAGTTCTTCGGTCAGTTGCGGGGTGACGCCCAGCGGATAATCACCCGCGTCAAAGCAGCGAATTTCCGCGCCCAGCACTTCAGCAGCTTTGGTGGCTTCGGCGTGACGAATCTCTTTGACCTTTTCGATTGTCATGCCTTCTTTCTTCCACAAGCCTTGCGATTCGCCGCGCTCGCCGTATGACAGGCACATCACACGGACTCTGGCTCCGCGCGAAGCATAAAGCGCAATTGCGCCGCCTGCGCGCCAGACAAAATCCGCTGCATGCGCGCTGACAACCAATAATCGTTCTGTCGAAAAGTTCATTTTTTCGTTCCCCAATTCGCTATTCGATCAAACCACGTGGAATTGTCGCTGCCATTTGGTTTATTTCTGCTTTTGTGAATTCCGCGTCGAGCAGTTTTTGGGCAAACATTGCAAAGCCTTCAGCCACAGGCGGATTCGTCTTTTGCCCCAAGTCAGTCGAAAGCATTGTGCGCTCTACGCCGACGGCGCGAATGTTGGCAAAGACGGCTTCCCAGGGCGCTTTGTTGGTGTGGTAAGTCGTGAAGCAGTGTTCGATGATCGCGCCCAGGTCAGCGAGTTCGGCCTGCTCAGCGCCGGTCAGGTTTTGGGATGGGAATTCGGCGTGCGTGATGACGACACGGTTTACGCCAAGCGCCCGCGCTTCTTTGACCAGCGGGAAAATCTCGTGGCGACCAAGATGACCAGTCGCCAAAATCATGTCGTGTTTGGCAATCAATTCCAGGCAATGGCGAGTTTCGAGGGAAACCTTTCCTTTGCTGTCCAGCACGGTCATCGGAGGTCGCGTGATGCCCGCTGCCGCAATTTCGCGCTGAATCTTTGCCCAGAAGGGAAGCTTTTCGTTTCCGCCATCCAGCCGCCCTGCGGTTTCATTCGCCGCATCCACCGTCGGCATCCAAACGATCTTATTACCGGAACGTCCGGCGATTTCGACTGCCACGGGGTTGAGCCCGCCTACGCTGTGATTCAGTGCGATGGCTCCGTAGGCTTTGATGCCGGGCACGCATTTCGTTACGACTTGCGCGCGTTCGGCAGTCGGGATGTAGTGCGATTTCAACACAAAGCCGCTCAAGCCACGCGCCAAAAACTCTTTTGCCAAATCTACGTCGTCAATGCGCCGTTCGATCACATCCGGCGCGACGTGGATTTGCAGATCGTAAGCTCCTTGGATTGCTTCCCAGGCCGTGTCGGAAACTGGCCTGACGGCAGCACCAGCAGATTCTGTGCTCATCATTGCTCCTTGTGGAAATAGAGAAAACACGACAGCCCATGACTTGTTGATGACTGAAACATCAAACCTTCCAGGGCGGCAACAAGTGTTTTTGAATTTTACCCAGCGCTGTGCGCGGCAAGCTGTCAACGCGCACGAATGCGCGCGGCATTTTGAAGGATGCAAGAGCGCAACGGCAAGCTTCCGTCACTGCTGCTTCATCAAAATCATCATCGGCAACAATATAGGCCACAGGCAATTCGCCCCGGCGTTCGTCCGGAACACCGCAGACCACTGCTTCGCGCACGCCCGGCAATTCCAGCAAGACTTCTTCGATTTCGCGCGGGTAGATATTGAACCCGCCGGAAATAATCAGCTCTGTTCGACGACCTCTCAGCGTGATGTAACCATCGGTTGATCGTTCGCCCAAATCGCCCGTGCGAAACCAGTTTTCGGCAAACGCCTCTGCCGTGGCATCCGCACGCCGCCAGTAGCCAGAGCATACGTTTGGGCCGCGAACCCAGACTTCGCCAACTTCGCCGTCCGCCACCGGCTGCATTGCGGCATTCAGAATTTTGACGGAAACGCCCGGCAGAGGAAAACCAACCGAGCCTGGCCGCCGTTCGCCTTCGTACGGGTTGCTGATATTCATCAGCGTTTCGCTCATCCCATACCGTTCCAGAATCGTATGGCCGAACTTTGCGCGAAAGTCTTCCAGGATATTGGCGGGAAGTGGGGCCGAGCCGGAAACAAACAATCGCATTCGCTGGCCAATGCGCTGCGCCAAGTCGCCCGGCAGTTCCAGCAAACGTACATAAATAGTCGGCACGCCGAAAAAGAGCGTCGGTTGAAACGATTCAAACAGCGCTGGCGCGCGGGTGATGTCGAACCGTTCGACCAGGCGCATGCGGCATCCGCTGGCCAACCAAATGTGAATGCCGTTGCCGAGTCCGTGAACATGAAACAGCGGCAACGCAGCCAGATAGCGATCTGATTCGGCGATGCGCCAGCAGGCCAGCAGGTTGACGGTGTTGGCCAAAAAGTTGTTGTGCGTTAGCACTGCGCCTTTTGAACGTCCTGTCGTGCCGGATGTGTACACAATCGCTGCTGCATCGTCGCCGTCAATTGCTGTCCTGACGCTGGTGCTGTCGTGATCGAGCGCTGCTGCGACAAGCTCCTCCACGTCCCAAACGGCAATGCCCGCTGGAACCAGCGACGCAAGCTCCCGCGTGGTAACAACCGCCTTCGGTTCAGAGTCGGCGACGATGTGTCCGACTTCGCGCTCGCGGTACAGCACATTGATCGGCACAACGATGACCCCTGTTTTGACCGAAGCCAAAAAGAGGTCAATGAATTCGACCCGATTCGGCAGAAAAAACGCCAACCGGTCTCCGCGCGTCAACCCGCGGGCAGCCAATAGCCGCGCCAGACGATTGCTGCGGGCATCCAGTTCGCCGAACGTGAGTGTTGCGACAGTTCCGTCGGCCAGATCGAAATCAATTGCCGGTGCGGTTGAACGGCCAACCAGCGAAAGATTGAAAAGGTCAGTGAGTTGCATTTTGCGTTTGTAGGATTCTTGTGATTGATACTTCGGGGCGGATTGTAGCCCGCCGCGTTCCATTCGCAAAAAGTTTACTGACGAAGCAATCTTCTCTGTTCGTGTTACCAGCGATGATTTAGCATGCGCCGACACGTAGACCATTCACACAGCATTTTTAACACACAGAAATTGAGAGGAATAAAATGAGCGCTCCTAAAAGCTCTCTTGTCTTACTGACAATCGGCCTTTTGTTTGTCCTTGCAGTCAATACTCCTGCACAGGCTTTGCCGCCAAATCATATTGACGATTTTGCGGGCAAACCCCGTGTCATCGTACTGACCGATATGGGCAATGAACCGGACGACCAAATGTCGTTTGTGCGTTTGCTGCTGTATTCCAACGAACTTGATTTGGAAGCACTGGTTGCCACCACCTCCACCTGGCAGAAAGCCAAGGTCCAGACTGAACCCATGCATAAAATCGTCGCGGCTTATGGCGAAGTGCGCGCCAACCTGCTCAAACACGCCGCGGGCTGGCCGGAAGCAGCGCAACTGGATGCAATGGTTGTGTCAGGGCAGCTTGCTTATGGAATGGCGGCGGTCGGCGCAGACAAGATGTCTTCTGGCGCTGAAGCCATCATTCGTTCCGCTGAGAAAAATGATCCTCGTCCACTATGGATTTCCATCTGGGGTGGCGCAAATACCTTGGCGCAAGCGCTGGCGCATTTGCGCGCCACTCGCTCAGCCACCGAAGTAGAAAAGATCGTTGCCAAGCTCAGGGTATATTCGATTTCCGATCAGGACGATGCAGGCCCATGGATTCGCCGCGAATTTCCCAATCTGCATTTCATCGTCAAACCCAGCAACCCCGATAGCGGCGAATATCTTTACGCCACCTGGACGGGCATCAGCGGAGATATGTATTACCGCAACGGCCAGGGAGCCGATAGCAGCACTGTCACCAATGAATGGCTGGAAACAAATATTCGCGCAAAAGGCCCGATGGGCAAGCTGTATCCGCATTTCGCTTTCATTATGGAAGGCGACACGCCAGCGTTTCTGGGCCTGACAAACAATGGGCTGAACAGTTATCGCAATCCAAGCTGGGGCGGTTGGAGTGGGCGTTACATCTGGCGGCAACCTTACGGGGAAACGCATTCAATTTGGACGCAGGGCGGCGATATGTTTCGGCGGGTTACCTCAGAAGACTCCGTTACGGGCATGGATGGTAAGACTTACATCTCGGATCAGGCGACGATCTGGCGCTGGCGCACGGCTTTTCAGAACGAATTTGCCGCGCGCATGGATTGGACGATCAAGCCGTATGCTCAAGCCAACCACAACCCTTCGGTGGTCGTGAATGGCAAAGACGGCACATCACCCGTCACCATTGAAGCGCAAGTTGGCCAACCCATCCTGCTTGACGCCGGTCAGAGTAAAGACCCGGACGGCAACAAGCTCAGCTATAAGTGGTTTCACTATGAAGAAGCGGGATTTGTCCCCGGCGTGAACATGGCGGCCATTACAATTGCCCAAAGGAATGCTCCTAAAACGGCTGTTACCGTTACATCAGCTTGCCGCCCCGTTTGGCGTCCCATGAACAGGCCTTGCCCGAATGGAGTTGCGCACCTGATCCTTGCCGTTACGGACAACGGTTCACCGGCTTTAACTTCTTATCGCCGCGTAATCTTGAACGTCGTCTCAGCGCGCAGCAATTGATCGGAAATCTTTTGAGCAAAGTTAGAGCTTCTGATTTCCAATAACTTCCGCCACCGTACAGTCGTAAACTTACCCTCCAGTGATTCTTGACGCGTTTATGGAATTGCCATATTGTTCGCCCCCAAAACAAACACTGGGAATAGGCACTATCTTGCTTCCGGGCTACAAATACTTGAGAAGGTCGGGGGATTTCTTGCTTCCAGGCTCAGTTTGAGCGGCTTTAGGCGATGCGCAAGATTGATTTGAACAATTTTCAGGTGGCGACCAGCGAGACGGCTCGCGACATCAATCGCCGCGTTGTGCTGAATCTGATTCGGCAACATCAGCCGATTTCACGTGCTGATCTGGCACGCCATTCAGGATTGCAGCGCAGCACCGTTTCGCTGATCACAGAACAGTTGATCAAAGATCGCTGGGTTACGGAAGGAGCGATAGGCGCGACACCGCGAGGGCGCAAGCCTCGTTTCCTGCTGTTAAACAAAACGCGTGCAGGAATCATTGGTGTGAACATAAGGCCCGCGCTTACCAGCATCGGATTGGCCAATCTGGACGCGCAGTTTCTGGCCCAGGAATCACTGCCCACATCACAAGATCCCATGCGATTTATTGCCGACTTGATTGAACGCATCGGCGGATTGATCAAAGCGCATCCGGAAATTGCCTATGAAGGGATCGGTGTCAGCTTGCCGGGACGGATTGATCTGGCTTCACAAAAGCTGACGTTTGCGCCGAATCTGGGTTGGGACGATGTTGATTTGCGAACCCCGCTGGAAAAGGCAACCGGCTTGCCGGTGGAATTGGAAAATGCCGCGAATGCCTGCGCACTGGCTGAAATGTGGTTTGGCCTGCATAACGAAGGCGCGCGGAATCTGGTGGCCGTGACGGTATCGGAAGGGATCGGAGCAGGGATTGTCATTAATGGCCAACTGGTTCATGGCTCAAAAGGGGCGGCTGGCGAATTTGGGCATGTCACTTTGATCGAAAACGGATTGCTTTGCGCCTGTGGGAATCGTGGTTGCTGGGAAATGTATGCATCCAACTCTGCCGCCGTGCGCTATTACGCTCAAGTCCTTGCCCGGCAGCGCAATTTAAAAGCAGCGTCATCACCGGCTGAGGCTGCGCTGGATTTTGAAGACATCCTGAGTCTGGCGGAAAAAGGCGTACCTAAAGCCGTTGAAGCTTTGGAGCAAATGGCACATTACATTGGCGCGGGTTTGTCATTACTGGTAACCGGTTTGGCTCCCGATGTGATCGTGATTGTGGGAGAGGTCACGCGCGCCTGGACCAGAATTGGCCCGATTGTTGAACAAGTGATTAAAGAGCGTTCGTTTACGCATGCTGCGCCGCGTATTTTTCCGACAGACCCGGCTAGCCAGCCACGTCTGCGCGGCACAATCGCTTTGGTGTTACAAAAACATTTCGGCGCACCGCTTGTCGCCTGAAAGGTATTTGCTCGTTTTGCGCTGTTTGTTGCCAACTCAAACAAAATGGTTGGTGTTAGGCGAAGGCAGTTGGATTGGCAACCAAAATTACACATTCAGTGCCTTTGGGCAAAGCCCGGAGTGTTGGCGCGGCGCAGTTTGAATCTCCTTCTAGCTTTAAGGCCAAGAAGGATGGAAGCGGAGAGGCATGGTAGTGGTCCCAGGCCTCTCCGCGTAATAAAACATGGACGCAATATCCTTTCTGATTTTGTTTTGAAACCAGGACACGACTTATGTTTTCAAAAATATGCACCGCATCGCTTTTTCTGATCTTTACACTGTTGGCCACTGCCTTTGCTCAGCAAAAGTCCATTGGCCTATTCGAACATCACGAAGATGTCGGTGCCGTCGCTACACCTGGTTCGGCGGTCTTTGACGCTGAAAAACAGATGTATACGATCAGGGCTTCGGGCACAAATATGTGGGCGACCAAGGATGAATTTCACTTTGCGTGGAAACGGCTGAAAGGGAATTTCATCTTGCGCGCCCGAACGGAATTTGTTGGTAAAGGCGTTGATCCACATCGCAAAATTGGCTGGATCATTCGCCCGAATTTGGAAACCGACGGGCCGCACGTTAACGCCAGTTTGCACGGCGATGGCCTGACTTCCTTTCAATTCCGGCGCACCAAGGGCGCAATTACGGAGCGTGTGGACTTTACGGAAAAAGGCTATGACGTTGTTCAGCTTGAGCGCGCGGGTGGCAAATACATTATGTCTGTCGCCCGTTTCGGCGAGACCTTTGTGACCAAAGAAATCTCAGACGTTTCGCTCAGCGATGAAGTTTACGTTGGCTTGTACGTTTGCTCGCACAACAACTCTGTGACTGAAACCGCAGTATTTCGGGATGTCGAAATCGTGATACCAGCCCGGGAAAACTTTGTTCCATACCGCGAATACATCGGCAGCAATCTGGAAGTCATGGATCTGGCAACCCGCCAGCGCAAGGTTTTGTACCGCGTCAAAGATTCGCTGCAAGCGCCCAACTGGACAACCGATGGCAAGTATCTGCTTTATAACCATAACGGGCTGCTTTATCGCTTCGATCTGAAAACCAATACGCCCAGCCTGTTTGATACGGGCGAAGTAAAACGCAACAACAACGATCACGTCTATTCCTTTGATGGCAAGATGCTAGGCATAAGCAGCACCAGCGCTGATGACGGAAACGTTTCGATGATTTACACACTGCCTGCCAAAGGCGGCAAGCCCATTAAGGTGACGAAAAAAGGCCCCTCCTACCTGCACGGCTGGTCGCCGGATAAAAAGTGGTTGGTGTTTGCCGGGCGTCGTAACGATGAATTCGATGTGTACAAAATTCCGGCTACGGGTGGCGAAGAAATTCAACTGACGACTGCAAAGGGCGTGGATGACGGGCCGGAATTTACGCCTGATGGCAAATATATTTACTTCAATTCGTTTCGCACCGGCCTGATGCAAATCTGGCGCATGAAGCCCGACGGCAGCGAGCAAACGCAAATCACAAACGACGAATTCAATAACTGGTTTCCGCATATTTCGCCCGATGGCAAATGGATTGTCTTCATTTCATTCCCGAACGACATTGCTCCGGGCGATCACCCGTTTTACAAACGAGTCTATTTGCGGTTGATGCCGATTGGAGGCGGCAAGCCAAAGGTGGTTGCCTATCTCTACGGCGGGCAGGGAACTATCAACGTGCCGTCGTGGTCGCCGGACAGCAAGAAAATCGCCTTTGTCAGTAACACGGACATGAAATAACCAGGCCCAAGACAGCAGGCAATCTAGCCAAACGGGCTTACATGTTGCGAGGGGGGCAAATCGTTTTCTCCAGATGACTCCCCCTTCACCACAAACAGCGAAGGCTAAACACTAATCCACAACTAAGGAGATCAAGATGAAACCAAAAACTGCATTATTCACCGCGTTGTTCTTTATTGCTGGCTGCCTGACAGCCTTTGCGGCAGACGTTGACGGCAAATGGACAGGGCAAGTGCAAGGGCCGCAAGGCGCAATGGACATCACCATTGTCTTGAAAGCTGATGGCGAAAAATTGACGGGTACATACGCCAGCCAATTGGGAGAAGCGCCGATTAAAGAAGGATCAATCAAGGGCGATGTCGTAGCGTTCAAGGTTGAGCGTGAATTCAACGGCACGAAATTTACTCTCGTCTACAAAGGCAAATTAGCCGGTGATGAAATCAAGCTGACGCGTACGATGGAAGGCGATTTTGGCGGGCAGACGCCTCCACCTAGTGATTTCACAGTGAAACGCGCGAAGTAAAAGCCCAGAGTTCGCGCTTCGGCGTGTCCAGCGCGGGAAACACGCTGAAGCGTGAACTCTGAACATGCGCAAGATCTGACCCTGGCTCCCAAAGGAACTTACTTCTCATGCCCAAAATCAAAGGACTCCGCTGGTGGATGATCGGGCTGATTATGCTCGGTTCGATCATCAACTACCTCACACGCAGCTCGCTTTCCGTCGCTGCGCC
>CAZMXG010000133.1:0-22341 GCA_964570175.1 uncultured Heliomicrobium sp.
GCATAACAATTCGCGGCGAAGGGAGTCACCTACTTCATCTCATCATTTTTGATTTCTCAATTGTTATTGTTCATTTCCGCCCAACACTACTGAAGTGATGCCAGACAATGACAAATGAAAAATGACAATTGATATATGGGAAATAGAAACACGCAATTGTATCGAGTCACTGCTGGGAGAGATGAATGCCCTATCTAAACAAGCTACGCATTTTGATTGTCTGCCTGTTCGTTGCCGGAGCCGTCACGGCAATGATGCCGTCGCTTCACGCCCAAGACCCGCCAACCGGCGGCGGCCGTCGTGGAGGCAATATCCGAGAATTCCTCGGCCTGGAAAAACCGCCCGATATGGCAGCAGCCGAACGCGGAGCGCCGCTCTATGCCGCCAGTTGCGCGTTCTGTCACGGAGCCAAAGCCCGTGGTGCCGAGGGGCCAAATCTGATTCGTTCGGTCGTCGTGCTGCACGATGAAGACGGAAACAAGGTTGTTCCCTATCTGCGCAAAGGCAATCCCGAAAAAGGCATGCCCGCATTCCCGAGGTTGAGCGAAGAGCAGCTCAAAGACATCGCGCAGTTCCTGCACCTGCAAGTCGAGCTGACGGCGAATCGCGGAACGTACAAACGGCTGAACGTCGTCACCGGCAACGTTTCGCGCGGGGAAGCTTTTTTCAACGGCGAAGGCAAATGCTCGACCTGCCATTCCGTCACCGGCGATCTGGCAAAGATCGGCAGCAAGTTTCCGCCTGACGCAATTCAGAACCGTTTTCTGTGGCCGGGCGGCGGAGGGTTCGGCGCGCCAACGCGTCCAAAAAAAGCGACAGTCACGTTGCCCGACGGCAAAACTGTCAAAGGCACGATCAAGCTGCTGGACGATTTCAACGTGTCGCTTTATGACGAAGCGGGTAATTACCATTCGTGGTCGCGCGAACACAGCAAGCTCAAGCTGACGATTGAAGACCCGCTGAAAGCCCACCGCGAATTGCTGGACAAATATACTGACGAGGTCATGCACGATCTGACCGCTTATCTGGTGACCATCAAATGAAACTGCGCCGAATCCTGATTCTTATGGTTTTCAAGAAACTGTTTTTCCCACGAAATCACACGAAGTTTCACGAAGAAACGCGGCCTGCAAACAGCCTCTTCGCCGCGTTAGCGGCGATTGAGTTTAGCCGTGGGTTTTCAACCCACGGTAGAGCACGACATTTGTTCCTCGTCGCGTTAGCGACGATTGAATTCATCCGTCGCTACGCGACGCGAAGCTTTTTTCCACATTACCCGGCGTTGAAACGCCGGGCTAAACTCAACCGCCGCTATGCGGCGAAGAACAGGCAGAGCAATGCCGAAAAGCGCCTCTCACTTCCTGTGACTTCGTGTTCCCTTCGTGTGCCTTGGTGGACGGTCAAGCCTGCTTTTAAGCTTGTCACGTTGGTCCTATTGACGAATCTAGTCACTGCTCAAGGCCTTGACCCGAAAACATTGCTCAAACAACCGACAGACACCTGGCCAACTTACAACGGCGATTATTCCGGGCGGCGCTACAGCACGCTCACACAAATCAATGCGCAAAACGTCGGCTTGCTGGCCGTAGATTGGATCTTCCGCGCCAATGTCGGCCCGCAGCGCGGCGTGGGCAATCCCGAAATCAAATCTACGCCGTTGCTGGTCAATGGCGTTTTGTATTTCACGATGCCAAACCACGTTTGGGCGGTGGATGCGCGAACAGGCGACGAATTGTGGCATTACATCTGGAAAGATCAGGGCGGCCATCTGGTCGGCCAACGCGGCGTAGGCATGTATGGCGACTGGCTGTATTTCGTCGGGCCTGATGGCTGGTTGATTTCGCTGGAAGCCAAAACCGGCAAGGAGCGCTGGCGCAAGGAAATCGCAGACGAAAAGCGGCAGTACTTCACGACGACAGCTCCGCTGATTGTCAAAAACCACGTGCTGATTGGCGTGGGCGGCGACGCGATGGACATTCCCGGCTTCCTGTATTCCTTCGATCCGGCAAGCGGTGATATTCAGTGGCGTTGGAACACAACGCCGCGACCGGGCGAACCCGGCGCTGACACCTGGCCGGACAAAAACGCCATGGAACACGGCGGAGGCATGCCGTGGATGCCCGGAACCTACGATCCCGAATTGAATCTGACGTACTGGGGAACGGGTAATCCGAATCCGGTTTACGCCGGGCAAGGACGCGCAGGCAGCAACCTGTACACCTGCTCCATCGTCGCCATCAATCCTGACACAGGCAAGCTGGCCTGGTATTTTCAGGCTTCGCCGCACGACACACACGATTGGGATAACGTCGAAACGCCTGTCCTGTTTGACGCCACGATCAACGGCCAGCCGCGCAAGCTGGTGGCGCAAGCCGCGCGCAACGGATTCTTTTTCGTGCTGGATCGAACGAACGGAAAGAGCTTGGTTTCAAAAGGCTATGTCGGCGTCAACTGGGCAAAAGGTCTTGACGAACGCGGCCAGCCGATTCCCAATCCGGACAAAGACCCGAAAGTGGACGGATCGTTGATCAACACGCCAGCAGGCGGCGGCAGCAACTGGCCTCCGCCCAGCTACAGCCCGGACACCGGTTTGTTTTACGTCAACGCCCGCGAAGGCTATAGCGTCGCTTATCTGACCGACACAGAACCAAAACCCGAAGGTTACGGTGGAACCGGCGGCGGTTTATTCGCAGAACCTGTCCTGAAAGCGATTGACATCCGCACAGGCAAAATCGCCTGGAGCCACAAATACCTGAGCGGCGGTTGGGGCAATTCCGGCCCAGGCATTTTGACGACGGCGGGCAAATTGCTGTTCACAGGCGATGCGACAAACAATTTAATCGCGTTTGATCCGGCGACAGGCAAAATTCTTTGGCACTTTCGTGCCGGAGCGCTGGTCAGCAACGGCCCGATGACCTATATGCTGGACGGCAAGCAGTATTTGCTGGTCGGCGCTGGCGATTCGTTGTTCGCATTCAAACTTGTAGGCAATTCTCAAACTGGCGGGAAAAAGTAGCGCAGGGTTTCCACCCTGCGCCTGTCTTTTGTGAAAGTCCCGTTGTGGCGACAATACGCCACACTTGAAGTCATGAACAGGTTGGAAAACCTGCTCTACCGCGCCAGTCCATCAACAGCACTTTCAACCGGGAAACTTCTATGAACTCAATTTCCAGAAGAGATTTTTTTGTTCAAGCCGCTGCGCCGTTGGCAGCCGCTACCGTTTCGTCATCCGCGTTTGCGACATCTCCAAAACCGGCTTTTGCGCTAAGCAAAATGGGAATCGCGTCCACGTCGTATATGGGCGCGCAAATTGGCCCTGCGCCACCGCGTCCGGCAACCACGCCTGCTCCGCGCCCACAAGCCCGCGACGCATACGCCTTTCTGGAAAAATGCCATGCGCTCGGCGCTGGAGGCATTCAGACTTCGCTGAATGGCGATTTGTCGAAGCTGCGTGCGCGCGCCGAAGAATTGGGGATGTATATGGAAGGCATGGTTTCGATTCCGCGCAACGGCGATATGAGCACGCTCGACAAAGGCCTGGCCGATGCCAAAGCCACAGGCGTATCAATTGTTCGCGCAGCGATGCTGGGCGGACGCCGGTACGAAACTTTCAAAACCCTGGCCGAATGGAAAAAATGGGTTGATCAATCCTACGACGCTTTGAGACTGGCGATGCCGATCATCGAAAAGCATAAGGTGGTTGTCGCACTGGAAAATCACAAAGACTGGACGCTGGAGGATTTTCTGAAGTTGCTGAGAACCTATCAAAGCGAATATCTGCAAGTCTGTCTGGATTTCGGCAACAACATTTCCCTGCTGGACGATCCGATGGAAGTCATCGAAGGGCTGGCTCGGTACGCCAAATCAACGCACATCAAAGACATGGGCTTGCAGCCTTACGCCGACGGCTTTTTGCTTTCCGAAGTCATTCTTGGCCGGGGAATCCTGGATTTGCCGAAAATCGTTTCGATCATTCAAAAAGCAAATCCGAACACCAAATTCTCGCTGGAAATGATCACGCGCGACCCACTGAAAGTGCCGTGTATGACCAAACAGTATTGGGAAGTTTTCCCAGACCGCAACGGCAAATATCTGGCGCAAACGTTTAAGCTCGTTCAGCAGAAATCCAGCAGCGCTCCGCTGCCGACGGTGGATCAGCTTGCACCGGCGGAACGATCCAAAGTCGAAGAAGACAACGTCAAAGCTTGCATTCAATACGTCAACGAAAAAGGCTTTATCGCCTGATCAAAACAACAACATCAATCTGCGCATCTCATCATCAAAGGAACAAAACATGGCTCATAGCAAAGCTCTCTTTCGTCTGGTCGCTGTTTGTTTGGCAGCGCTGAGTTCAATCACCAGTTTCGCGCAACCTGCGCCTCAACGAACGCAACCGCCACAAGTCACTTCACCGGAAGTTTCTGCCGACCGGCACATCACCTTTCGCATCCTTGCGCCGCAAGCCGACAAGGTTCGCTTGAGCGGCGGCGATATTCCCGGCATGGGACCGGGCAAAGACATGACCAAAGGTGAAAACGGCGTGTGGGAAATCACCATTGGCCCGATTGATCCTGGCGCGTATCGCTACAATTTCAACGTCAGCGGCGTGACGGTCATTGATCCGCGCAACCCTTCGATTAGCGAATCGAACAACAATGTTTGGAGCCTGGTGTACGTGCCCGGTTCGGATTTCAGCGATACCAAAGACGTTCCGCACGGTTCGGTTTCGGCAGTGACGTATTACTCGACGGTGCTGGGCAAATTCCGTCGTCTGCACGTGTATACGCCGCCGGGATATGAATTGGGCCAAGGCAAGTATCCGCTGTTTTATTTGCTCCACGGCGCCGGAGATTCTGACGAAGCCTGGACTTCGGTGGGACGCGCCGGATTCATTCTGGACAATTTGATCGCCGCCAAAAAAGCCAAACCGATGATCATTGTCATGCCTGCCGGTCACACCCGGTTGAACCGCGGGCCCATCGCGCCGCCAGCCGCTGGAACTCCGCCGCCGCAGGATGAATTTGTCGCAGAATTCCTGAAAGACATTCAGCCTTTTGTTGAAAAAAGCCACCGCTTGCTGCCCGGCAGAGCCAATCGCGCCATCGCGGGACTTTCGATGGGCGGAGGCCAAACGCTGAACATCGCGCTGCCCAACCTGGAAAAATTCGCTTACGTTGGCGTGTACAGTTCGGGTTTGCTGAGCGTGTTCAGTCGTCCAGCGCCGGGTTCTACGACGCCCGCTCCGGCAGTGGCGACACTTTCACCCGCCGGTGAAGCCTGGGAAAAACAGCTCCAATCGAAGCTGGATGACGCTCAAGCGAAAAAAGGTTTGAAGCTGTTGTGGTTTGCCACCGGCAAAGAAGATTTTCTGCTGAGCACGACCAAAGGAACGCTGGAGTTGCTGAAGAAACATGGCTTTAACCCTGTTTACAATGAAACTCCGGGAGGCCACACCTGGATCAACTGGCGCAATTATCTGAATGAATTCGCGCCGCAACTGTTCAAGTAAACAGTCACATTGTGAATGGAAAAACAAAACCACAGATGAACAAAGATCAGCACAGATAAACAAAGATCAACAACTTTTGCGTATCTGTGTCCTTCTGTGTAGATCAGTGTTTATCTGTGGTTTGTCGGTTTCTAGCCTGCCCTACTTTTCCACTTCATCCCAGATTCGGTGATGATGCGTTTCCTTCAGGAAAATCGAACCCACCACAAACGTGATCGCCGCCACGATCATCGGGTAATACAATCCGGCATAAATGTTCCCCGTCCACGCGCAGGAAATCAGCCCAATCGTTGGCAGCAATCCGCCGAAGATGCCGTTGCCGATGTGATACGGCAGCGACAATGAGGTATAACGAACCTTGGCTGGAAAGGCTTCAACCAGATACGCCGCAATCGGCCCATACACCATACAAACAAAAATCAGTTGCAGGAACACCAGAAAGATCAGCAACGGCACATTCGGATTTGTGGATTCTTTGGCCGGTTCCTGTTTCGATTGTCCCGTTGCAGGGTCAATTACCGGCTGGCCGTTGGAGTCTCTGACCGGAGTTAAGGCTGTCAGCTTGTATTCGCCCGTCGTCGGATTTTTTGAGGAAGTCACCGCGACAATGTCATTGCCCGCCGCCGCTACCATCGCTTTGTAAATTGGCAGATAGCCAATCACGGCCAGCAAACATCCGGCCATCATCAATCGCTTGCGACCGACTTTATCCGACAATGCACCAAAGACCGTGAACAGCGGCAAGCCGATCAGCAACGCGACCGCCACGATGATATTCGCCGTGCGCGGATTCACTTTCAGAATCGTTTGCAGATAAAACAGCGCATAAAACTGTCCCGTGTACCAAACCACGCCTTGCCCGGCGGTCGCTCCAAACAACGAAATGGCCACGCGCTTCAGGTTTTCACGGTTGGTGAAGGCTTCTTTCAAGGGCTGGGCCGAAGTCATTCCGGTGGATTTGATATGCTGAAAGATCGGCGACTCTTTCATCTTCAGGCGAATGTACAACGACATTCCAACCAGTAGAATTGAAAGCAGAAATGGAATACGCCAGCCATAAGCGGAAAAGGCTTCCTTCGACATCAGCGATTGAATCGTCAGAATCACCGCCAGCGAAACAAACAATCCCAGGGTCGCCGTAATCTGAATGAAGCTGGTGTAAAACCCTCTGCGATGATCCGGAACATGTTCAGCCACGTAAACCGCCGCTCCACCGTATTCTCCGCCAAGCGCCAAGCCTTGCAACACGCGAATCAGAATCAGGATCGCAGGCGCGGCCAGCCCAATGGTGTGATACGTCGGCAGGAACCCAACGGCCGCCGTCGCTCCACCCATAATCAGCAACGTCACCAGAAAAGCGTACTTGCGTCCGACCAGATCGCCTATGCGTCCAAAAAACAGCGCGCCAAATGGCCGCACGACAAATCCGACGGCAAAAGTCATCAGGTAAGCGATCATTGCCAGCGTGTCATTGCCGGGCGGATAAAACAGCGGTGAAATGATCGCTGCCAGGCTGCCGAAGATGTAAAAGTCGTACCATTCAATCATCGTTCCGACGGCGGAAGCGATGATGACGCTCCAGATGTTGTAATCCTTCGACGCATTTTCAAACGAAGGCATAGAGGCGGATTCTGCCATTGCGGGTTTGGGTGCTCCTGTTCAGATTTTTGAGTTGAATTGTTTCGGAAACGGTTGAAACTTCTTCTGCCAAAACTGAGCCAGAGGGTACACCACAACGGCGCTCACCAAAAGTCGGCTGAGGCCTGTGCCAGCAAGTTTTCTTTGCTTACGGAGCGACACTCTGCGTGCCTGGAACCTTATCTTTCGGGAACAATAAGGACAGCACAATTGAAACCGCCAGCACTGCGGCGATGATTCCGAGCGAATAACCGATTGGAAATTTGCCGCCGTACCAGTTGTTCAGCCAGGCCATCTTCGATCCGACGAAAATCAGCACAACCGCCAGGCCGTATTTCAGCATGTAAAACTTATCCACGGCTCCGGCCAGCAGAAAGTACAATGAACGCAAACCCAGAATCGCGAAAATGTTCGACGTGAACACAATCAGCGGCTCTTTGGTCAACGCAAAGATCGCCGGGACCGAATCCACGGCAAAGATCACGTCGGTCGCTTCCAAAAACAACAGAGCGACAAACAACGGCGTCGCATGCCAGACATTATTCAATCGCACGAAAAACTTTTCGTCGTGCATCTGCGGCGTCAGCGGAACGAAGCGACGGAACAATCGAATCAACGGATTCTTTTCCGGCTCCAATCCTTTTTCCGGCGCGAACATCATCTTGAGCCCGGTCAAAATCAGGAATACGCCGAACACGATAATCACCCAGTGGTACTGCATCAACGCCGAACCGATGGCGATGAAGATCGCTCGGAATACCAACGCGCCCACAATGCCGTAAAACAAAACCCGGTGCTGATACTTGGCCGGAATCGCAAAATAACCAAACACCAGCACGAAGATGAAAATGTTATCCACCGAGAGCGACTTTTCGACAATGTATCCGGTCAGAAATTCCAGCGCCGTTTGCCAGGCCACCGCGTCTCCATTGAACCCAGGAATCGCCATCAGGCGCGGATCAACCGCGAATTTCCACTTGGCGTAAAAGTACAGCAGCGCGTTGAACGCAAACGCCAAGCCAATCCAAACCACGCTCCAGGTCGCCGCTTCACGAAACGAAACCGCATGAGCCTTGCGGTGAAACACTCCCAAATCCAGCGCCAGCATCGCCAGCACGAACGCCATAAAGCCAACATACAACCACCAATAATCTGCAAATGGAAAAAGTATTATGTCCATCAATTGACCTTTGTTTTCTTGTCGTGAGTGAATCAGAAAACGAGCGGCGACAACACGTCACCGCTCGCCTGCTGGATACCCGGCTTAGTCGAAGTCGAAGAAATCTCCTAAAAAGCCTTTGCGTTTGTGCGATTGGCCGCGATGTTTGCCGTACCCTTCGCGGTGTTTGTAATCATCATCGTCGTCATCGTAATCGCGATGTTTGGATTCATACGAAGACGATCGTTCGATGATCTTATCCAGTTCGCCTCGATCCAACCAAACGCCTCGGCATTGCGGGCAATAATCCACTTCTACGCCTTGTCGGTCGGTGATGCGCAGCTCAACATTGCATTGCGGACAGTTCATTTTTTCTCTCCCTGGTAAATGTAGAGCAGGTTTTCCAACCTGCTCGCGTTATCGCAATTGGCCGGTTATGAAACCTGAGCAGGTTGAAAAACCTGCTTTACGGCTGACCGTGACATTGTTTCCAACCGCAAGACGCGGTCTTCGGTTGACGGATGCGTGCTGAACATCCGCAGCAATCCGCTGGCGGACATTCCGCCAAAAGGATTGATAATGAACAGATGCGCCGTTGCCGGACTGCCAGAGTGCATCGGAACCTGCTGGCTCCAGCTTTCGATCTTGCGCAGCGCACTGGCCAATGCCAGCGGATCGCCCGTCATCTGCGCGCCGGCTTCGTCAGCCATAAATTCGCGCGAACGCGAAATCGCCATCTGAATCAGCGAAGCCGCAATCGGCGCGACGATGATTCCCAGCAGTCCGCCCATCAAACCTGAACCTTCTTCTTCGTCGTCCGAAGAACCGCCGAACAGCGAACTCCACATCGCCATATTCGCCAGCATGCTCAGCGCGCCGCCAATCGAAGCCGCCACAGTCATAATCAGCGTGTCGCGGTTTTTAACGTGCGACAATTCGTGCGCCAGTACGCCCGCCAATTCCCGACGATCCAGCATTCGCACCAACCCATGAGTCACCGCCACTGCCGCGTGCTGAGGGTTGCGTCCGGTGGCAAATGCGTTCGGCGTGTCTTCAGGAATGATGTACACCTTCGGCATTGGCATTCCGGCGCGCACGGTCAGCTCGCGAACCATTTGAAACAACTCCGGTGAATCACGTTCAGAAATTTCCTGCGCGCCGTACATTCGCAGCACGATCTTGTCCGACCACCAGTAACTGACAAAATTAATGCCGCCCGCAAACAGCAAGGCAAGAACCAAGCCAGTTTGCCCGCCCAGCGCCTGGCCGATAAAAACGACCAGCGCTGTCAGCACAGCCATTAACAACATTGTTTTTGTTCGATTCATCCCTTTCATCACTTGTCCTCCCCAAATACAAAAAGACCTTTTGCGCTCCTGTTCGGAACCGCAAAAGGTCTTGATCATTGAACGTTGGTTGTCGTTCACCGGTGAGCCGGATGGTCCAGCATTTCGCTCGTCCTGGACAATCGTACTGACGACTTCACCGCACCCATAACCTCAGGTGATCTACTCCCCCTTTGGGAAGCTTCTTTTTTACGGATGACGGGCCATTTCGTCAAGATGTCGCCACATTATTTACTGCTAAGTGGCGACACGTACCGGACAATCTCCAATGTTGCCAACGCTTCCAGCTTTTCAATCGGCAATCGCCCGATGACAAGTTTTGACGATTGTGGGTTAAGAACCATCTCAAAACCAAGCTTTTTGAGTTGCTCAAGTGCCGCGTCTGATTTGTCTGTTAACCAGATTTGGAGTTCGGCTTTATCAGCGCGAACAAACTTCGCTTCATCAGCGGGCGGTTTGGCTTGCTTGTTTTTCAGCCGTTCTACAACTGATGCGACGGAAGAATGCAGCTTGGAAAATAGAAGCCGCTTCTTTTGATCTTCTGCTGATAAAGCGCGCTCGCTAATCACCGAACGATCGGCACCAATGTTAATGTTTGCCGTCGGCAAAGACTTCGGTGAAGACGGGAGTGGAGAGTTATTGGTGGCAGCGCGCAGACTGTTTTCACCAGCTTTACGCTCCTTATGCTTAGAGATGTACAGACCTGAAACGTTTAGTTCGTAAAGCCCCAACACAACTTGCCCACTGACACCTTCCGGCATTTCTACAGGTATATCAACCCGTCGAGGCTGGCCGCCTTCGGTGATGGTTGTTTCTTCGACGGCGACGAAAGAAGTGAATTGCGTCATCAGCCGATATTCGAGTCCAAGCTGCGTGATGGCTTCTTTCACCTCGTCTTTGGGCAAGCCGTTTTGAATGCCGGAGTAATCCTGGCTCATCAAATCATCAATCCGAGTTCGCGCCCACAACGTCGCCAGCACATCGTGTTCAGGCTGCACTTCAGGCAGTTCAACAGGAATGTCTCGCGTAAAGGTTTGCGCGCCGACGCGGCCAATCAAGCGCACTGTTCCGCGAGCGCCATTGGTGTACCGTCCGGTCAGCACCAGCGGTTTGGCGCTGAACAAATCCGGGATTCGTTCGGGATACACATCCACCACCGGCAAGCCTCCCCATTCGACGCGAATATCGGTCAGCAAAGGATTCCGAACGCGTTCGTGAAAACGTTTGGCCGCCGCCGAACCGTCATCCGTCAAACTGACGTATTCGACTTCGCCTCGGCCTTCTTCCGCCATTTTGTCGAGCAGGAAGCGATTGACCGAAGAGCCAATGCCGAAAGCGAAGACTCGTGCATTCGGATGTTTCTGAATTTCGCTGACGATTTCCATGTCGTTGCCGACAAACCCATCCGTCATAAAGCAGACGATGCGAACGTGATCTTGCGATTTTGACGGCTCAAGCGCCGTCTTGATCGCTTTCATCATTTCGGTCCCGCCGCTTCCTTGACGGGACGCGAGAAAATCCTGCGCACGTTTCAGGTTTTCTCGCGTGGCTGGGACTGGCTGAGGAAACAACACGTGCGTATCACCAGCAAACGTAATCAGATTGAACGTGTCCTGCGGATTCATGCCGTCAATCGCCAACTTCATGGACTCCTTGGCTTTTTCGATTGGGAAACCATCCATCGAACCTGACGTATCCAGTACGAAAACAATCTCTTTCGGCGAAACGTCGGCAACCGTGACGCGCTCCGGCGGTTGCAGCATCAAGGTGAAAAAGCCGCCTTGCTGGCCGCGATGCGTCATCACTGCGTCGGCGATTTTCTTTCCGGCAACATCGAACCGCAGCACAAAATCCTTGTTCGGAATCGTGTTCTGATCTTTCAACCGCACGATGGCGGCGTGCGCGTTCGCTCGTTGTTGCTCGACTTCGTGAGATTTCGCGGTAATCGAATCAATCGGCACTCCGGCGTCAAGCTTCACTTCAATGGAAATGTCGTGACCTGTGCGCGTGCCTTCAGGCGTGACGGGCGGCGTGATGCGCGAGGCATCGGGAACCTGACTGGTGTCCGGCGCAGTGCTGGGATTTGGCTGCGCCACAGGCTGGCCCGGAACGTAGCGCGGGCCGACAACCATCGGGAAGACAAATTCGTACGTGCCGTCTTCGTACTTCAGGGTTTCGACGTAACTGATCGTCACTTTGACCACAGCGCCGGGCGTGATGTTGGCGACCGATTGCGTGAAGATATTTGGCCGTTCCTGATCCAGCAAACTGGCAACCTGTCCGGCATCGCGTGCGGCTTCGTAAATTTGCCGGGCTTCTTCGCGGCGTTTGATTTTGCCTTTGACGGTGCGGTCGCCGACGATCATCGTCATATCGTCAACCGCTGCGTTGACCGGCAGTGGGAAGACGTACACCGCTTCAATCTTGTCGTTGTACGGGTTTTGAAACTCTTGAGTAACCGTCGTGCGGGCAAGCTGGCCGCTGATTTCGGTTTTGACATCGGTATGTTTCAGTGGGCATTGCCCAGTTGATTGGCCGTCTTTGCCGATCACCTGCAAAGCCCCTTGCGTGACTTTGCCGGGAGCGGCTTCCACGACTTCGGTCAACGAAGTCAAACCTGAATAAACCACAAGGCTGAGGACGCAAATTCCGACTGCTGACAATAGCTTAAAAACAAAATCTCGTTTCATAATGCTCTCCAAATAGCTGAATCGAGGCACACGACTTCCGATCGAGGCACACGACTTCCGTAAGCCTGGTCAGGCTCTTTGCCGGAAGCAATTTCCAAATGGCGATTAGGCTAACGGGCTGATTCGACGCTTAAGTCGAGTGAAGAGTTCCGAACTCTTCGTGGCTGAGAACGAAGAAACTTGAAGAGGCTTGCAAAAAAAGCTCCGATTGATTGCAAATCAACAGGAGCTTTCGTGTAGCCAGAAGGAAAAGAGTAAGTCTGGAACGCCGCTTACGTTGCCCATTTGCGGCTTGCTGGAATCAGAATTGTCAAGCGGCCGAAGCGACGACATAAAATGACGGGGCATCGTATCGGAATCGTGGGCAGACAGCAGGTTCAACGGCTTCGCGTCGTCGTTCGGTTCGATCGGGCAAGGAAAGCCGCCAACGCAACTGCTCTTTCAGTTCTTCTGCAAACACACTGAGATGTTCGGGGGCGAAGTTCAACTGCCGCATTTCGCTTTCGATCCGGCGGCGGTAATCGCTGACTGAAGAATCAGAGATGCCCACGAGTTCTGCCATTTCCAATTGCGAAGGTTCGTTGGCGTCGAAATAGCAATGCCACAAGATTCGCCACAACCGTTCGGTCCGCACCGAATTTGACCGGGTCAGTTCGCTGAGTCTATTCAGGAATTCAATTGCCACAGAGCGGGCTTCGGTTTGTTGCTCGTGGCGCAAGGCTTGCTCTTCGGGCGTGGCATCTGAAGAAACCAGAGAATAATGAAATCGGTTGCCCTGGCGTTCTTCACTGGCTTCGTCGTCAATCGAAGTCAGCATCGGGTCGAAAATTGGCAATTTGCTCAGCGCTAATTGGCGAAGCAGGCGCAAAGGTGCAGGTGAGTCAATCGCAGTCAAAATATCCCTCATCAGTTCAATCAATTCCTGATTGCTGACAATCACCTGGGTTTCCCCTGTGCAGCCTGCGCGGCGGCGATTTCGGCAGCGTGTGGGGACGTGGGCAATCAAATCTTCGAACGTGCCGCCGTCTTTAACGCGTTTATCGTCGCTCCATTCCCGCAAACCAAACATGGCTTCGGCTGCCTGACGATATCGTTCGACCTGATTGTGTTGTTTATTCCGGCGGAACCGTCGAAATACTGAATCGCTTTCCAGAATCTGGCTGACTCGGCGGGCGATTCGATAATTTTCCGGACGGCGACGGCGCAAATTGCCAATCAGCAAATTGGTCAATTCAATCTGAAAAATTTCCCGCTCAATTTCGGCGTCAGACATATTGGCAGCCACGTAATGATTGAAACGACCCTTTTGCAGCAGCAGCACGTACAAATCCTGCGCCAAGTCGTGAACAGAAAAAGGTGGTTCGGAATTGGCCGAATGATGGGTGCCGAGCGCGGTACGAACCAGCGGATGAGACGAAACCATGCGCTGCAACGAACGCAGTACGCTTGCGGCGTCGTTAAGTTGGATTCGTAATTGCCAAAGCGAATTTTGGCCCGGCGTGTTTTGTGGGGAAACACGAGGATTAAGCTTCACCGGCTTGAGCGGTGAATTCGGAGTTAACGCTTTCATTTCAACCTTGCGCGAGTTACGGATCGGTGAGTGTGACCCGGACGCCTATTGACGTCTATGTGTGTAGTATTCCGTCGGCTTTCGGTCCAGTGTCCAAAAGTCTCTTACTCAGCACGCGCGATCAAAGCGGGGCGGTCTTTTTGGTAGAAAAATCGTGGGCAGTTTTACAGCAACGGGTTAGGTTGAGGCCGTTACTGAAAATTATTTTTTTGCGCGAGTGTCTGAGCCGGGATCGCTGAATACCAGATTAGCGCGAACAGGAATCTTCAATGTTTTTTGCCGGAAATGGGGCTGACTATTTCTCGGTCACTTTTTCTTTTGCCAATATACAAGGTGGTTGAGTCTGAAATTTCGGTTGTGAGGTTTCAGAAGATCAATCGCCTGGATAATGACAAATTCTGGCCTGCTCTTCATTTGCTGGCTTTCAGCGTTGCTTCAGTCAGTTGCAAACTCAAAAAACATGTTCAAAACGAATCCGAACAAAACTTTAACCTTCAGCACTTCCGGTTTCCAGTTAAATTCTGGTCAGATGCCGTTTATGTAAGTGGCTCTGAAACGAACTAAAAGAATCCGTAACTTGGGGGACGGAGCCTTAAATTTGAACCACTGAAATCGTGCGGCAGGATCGCCGCTGACGTAAACAAAAGGGCTGCTGTGAAGAGGCAGCCCGATTTGACCCGCGCATTATAGTCACAAGGTCAAAGACTGGCTAGTGATTTTTCGCGCGAGATATTTTTTTGAAAAAGATCCGCTAGCGCATGGCCAGTACAATGTCGGTCAGCCGTTCAATCACGGTCACAAACGATTTCCCCGCCTCATCGTACCGGCCGGTAGTCGCCAATTGTTCGGCTTCGCGCGCGGCGTCAATCGCAAACGATAGTTTCAGGGCCTGAACCTGCAGACGCGGATTGTTGCGAAAATTTTGCGCAACCCCCTCAATACCGGCTCGCAAATTTCGAATATTGGCCAACAAGGCTTCTTTGCTTTTACGGTTTTGCTCGGTAGCCGCAGGAGTCATTTTTCCAGTTCTGGCTTGTTCGTCGGCCAGCTCAAATCCATTGACGACCTTGCCGTAAATGTAGATGAACTTCGAAAAATTTTTGATTTGCTCGGCAACTTGTCCCGCTTCGACGCGAAGATCGGGGGTCGGCGTAGGTGTAGGTTTGACCGCAGCTGGTTTCCGAGTTTTCTTCTGTGCCAGAGAAGCCAGCGGAAACGCACAAGTCATGGCAAGCAAAAATATCAGTAGTGTGGTCGAATAGCGTTTCAAACGATTCCTCCGTAATAACAGAACTGGGTCTTGAAGCAAGAGGGAAACTCTTTTTAACATCGTCCGGCGCGCAACCGCAAGGTAAGCAGCAACGGCATCAACGCCGTGTCGCCATCCATTGGGAATTGCCAGGAATCATAGCTTGACCCACGTCTAAACGCTGTGCTATTTCGTTCCAAGTTCAAAAGCTATTTTAATGCTTGCCTGCTGTTTAACGGCATCAAACATCGCAGGAGCGAAGCTTTTCTGCTACGAACTTTATTCATTCGCCAAAGAGAACAATCATTTTGTACATGACGGTATGCAGGATTGCGTACTGCAAAATTTGGTTTATGCCTCCGGTTCGCTTGTGCCCAGGTACAGTTTGGCGACGTTGCCGGAAAAGGAGATTTAGATGCGACGCAAGGTGTTTTTATTGTCAGTGATTTTGACGCTTGGCTTAGGCGGATTTTTGTTGGCGGGATTGGCAACAAACGCGAGCGAGATCAGTTCCGGAACCCTCAGGGAAAAAGCCATGACCGGGAAGCTTCAAGGCCCGGTAACTGTTACCGTGACACCGGTTTCCCCCAGCGAGGCCCAGGTAAATTCCACCCTGAATGCGCTTAAAAACCATGCGGCCGTGGCAAAATTTTTGAATAAAACCGATAATCGCTTGATCAGCGTGGAATACCCTGATTCGCCACGGCTGTCCCTGGGACAGCAAAAAATTCAAGCGACGTTTTACGATTACACCAACAATCGGCCAGTGGTGGTTGATTCCATCGTGGGTGATACGCGGCAGGCAACCGTAACCATCGGCAAGGATCAACCGTTACCCAGTGCCGAAGAATTCGATGCCGCCGTTTCAATTGTTCAAAACGATCCGAATTATTCTCCGCTTTTTAAGTCCGGCGCGTCGGCCTATCGCCCAATGCCACCGCTGGTGTCAGAAAGCCTGAATTCGGACCGCACATTGGCGGTTGGCGTTTTGGCTTCGGGAACAGACACGCCAAATCAAATTGTCGCGGTTAACATGATCCGCAAGTCCGTTGCGACTTTTATCAAAAACGCTCCTCCGACAGCGAAAGCACTGGAAGCGGTTTGCGGCGCCACGAACGCTGGACAAGGAACGACTTCGCGCGGAACCGCAGGACAATTCAATCTGACCATCAGTGTCAGCGGAACTCCTATCTGGCAGATGCTGGTTGTCCGGCCATCAGCTTCGTCTGGCACGCGCGCATCGGGCGTCGAATTGCGCGACGTTTCTTATCTCGGCAAACCCATTTTGAAGCGCGCCCATGTGCCCATCTTGAATGTTTTGTACGACAACGGGGCCTGCGGTCCGTATCGCGACTGGCAATGGCAGGAAGGTTCGTTCAGCGCCACAGGCACAGATGTCGCATCCGGCGTTCGGGTGTGCAGTTCAGCGCCACAAACCGTCATCGAAAGCCACAACGACACTGGCAATTTCCGTGGAGTGGCAATTTATCAGGATCCAAACAATAACGAAGTCACCATTGTCAGCGAACTGGAAGCCGGTTGGTACCGCTACATCAGCCGTTGGGAGTTTTCGCCTGCGGGCGTGATCCGTGCGCGGTTTGGGTTTGATGGCGTCAGCAACTCCTGCATCTGCAATGCGCACCATCATCATTCTTACTGGCGGCTGGATTTTGATATTGCTTCGGCGGGTAGAAACCGGTTTACGCAATATGACACGCGTTCGTTTTTCACGCCTTTGCTGACAGAAACCAAACGGTATCGCGATTTCATTCGCGGGCGTTATTGGACGGTCGAAAACCTGGCAACAGGGGAACTTGTCACAGTTCAACCCGGAGCCAACGATGGTGTGGCCGATACATACGCGCGTGGCGACGCCTGGTTTTTACGCTACCGCAGCACGGAACTTGATGACGGCCAAAACTCCACAGGCTCCAATACAGAAGCCAACCTGGACCAATTCGTCAATGGAGAGTCCATTAACGAACAAGATGTGGTGATGTGGTATTCCGGGCATTTTTATCACGTCTATGCCGGAGGCGAGAGCGGCCATCTGGTTGGACCCGACATCATCGTCAATCGTTGGTAACGGTCGTCCGCTTCTTACACAAAGACGCAAAGCAGGTTTCCCTGAAACTCTGCTTTGCGTCTTTTGCATTCAGGTTGAACCCTGCTACCTTTCCGCTTCGATTTCCCCCACCGTATGCAGTTTCATCATGGAAGACAAACTGGGTTGATTGGGAATCCGGCCGGCCATTGCAACAACCGTTTCGCCCCGATCTGCCAATCCAAGTTGGATTAAAGTTTCATCCGCCCTGGCCAGTAAATCGGAACTGTGTCCTTCAAAATCCAGCAAATGCGGCTCAATGCCCCAGACAGCGGCGAGCGCGTTGTAAGTGCGCGTTTGTGGCGTAAAGGCGACAATTTTTTGCTCTGGCCTGAGCGCCGCCAGATGCCGTGCCATTGTGCCAGATTTGCTAAATACCAGAATCAATTTGGATTTCAGTTCATAAGCCGCATAAATCGCGGCTTCGGCAATCGCGCGTCCTTCGGTTCCTTTCTGGCTGCCGTGAATCAATTCGCGCGAGCGGTTTCCCTGCTGGCAATTGCTTTCGGTGAAACTGATGATGCGCGCCATGGTTTCAACCGCTGCGACGGGATAATCCCCCGCCGCCGTTTCCGCCGAAAGCATCGCCGAATCAGTTCCATCCAGAATGGCGTTGGCTACGTCGGAGGCTTCCGCGCGTGTCGGGCGGGGTTCGTGGGTCATGGATTCCAGCATCTGCGTCGCGGTGATGACCACTTTTTCAGCCGCATTCGCTTTGGCGATAATCAATTTCTGGTGAAACGGCACACTTTCCACAGCGGTTTCAACACCCAAATCGCCTCGCGCGACCATTACGCCGTCGCAAGCGAAAATAATATTGTCCAGATCGTCCAGCGCTTCCCGTTTTTCGATCTTGGCGATCAGCGGAGTGTCCGCGCCCAAATATTCGATCAGGGTTTTTGCCCCGATGCAGTCGCGCGCACTGCGAACAAACGAAAGCGCGACGTAATCCACTTTTTGCTGCAAGCCGAATGTCAGGTCGGCGCGATCTTTTTCCGTCAGCGAAGGAGCTGAAAGTTTTACGCCGGGCAAGTTGATGCCCTTACTTTCGCCAAGCTCCCCGCCATTCAACACGCGACAGACAACTTCCGTTTTGCTGACTTGTTCAACACGCAATTCGATCAATCCATCGGCAAACAAAATCCGATCGCCAACTTTCGCGTCTTGCGGCAACAGCGAATAACTGGTCGAAACGATTGTTTCGTCTCCAACCAATTCCCGCGTGGTAATGGTTAGCAGTTGCCCAGCCACCAGCCGGATAGGCTTTCCATCTTTCAGTTTGCCGGTGCGAATTTTCGGCCCGCATAAATCCAGCAGGATTGCCAAGGGGCGATTCAGCTCACTGGCAATGGATCGCAAGTTGGCGATAGTTTCGGCGTGAACTTCGTGTGTGCCGTGCGACATATTCAGTCGCGCCACATCCATGCCGGTCAGCATTAATTCACGCAACCGTTCGGGCGAACGTGAAGCCGGACCAATCGTCGCCACAATCTTTGCTCTTCTCATCCTCGCTCCTTCCAAAAAACCAAAAGGGATGAACAAGACGCAGGCGTCATTTCCTGCCAATCCTGCTCATCCCTGTTTTACAGCAGCTCACATTAAATCCGCTATTGCTTGCCGAGTTCGCGTTTGATGGTCGCATCCAATTCGGCGGCTACCGAATCATCGTGGCCGATGAAGTGCGCCACCAAACGTCCATCTCGCGCATAAACCAGCGTTTGAGGAACCGAGACGTCTTTCGATTCAACATATTTTCTGAACACATCGTCGGTGACCAAGCCGACCGGATACGTGATTTTCATCTGGTGGATAAACTCGCTGACTCGCTGCGGAGTCGTTTCGGCGTCGTCAATCGCCAAGCCAACAATTTGCAAACCGCGTTTGCTTTCTTCTTCGCCGTACTTGGTCAGCGAAGGAATGTGCAGCCGCGAATGTCCGCACCAGACGGCAAAAAAATTGACGACGGCGACTTTGCCGCGCAAATCCATCAGGCTGATTCCCTGCCCGGTGGACATTCGCAGCGGAAATTTAGCCACGGAATCTTTCGGCAATTCACCGATTTTCACTTTGGCTGCGCCGACGCCCGAAAACGTCAGCAGCACAGCAAAGCTCAGGCCGACAACGACAGATAGAACAAGGATTCGTGTTGAATGGCGTAACCCGGAAAAAGAAAATTTTGACACTGACACCTCTCAATAATAGAAATTCATTTTTTACCTGCGCGGGCAGCAGGCTTGGCAAGTTGCGCTTCGATGGCTTTTTTGATTTTCTCGTGCTGAACCGGAGACCACCCGACTTCACGAAGAATCATCTTGCCATCAGCGCCGAAGAGGATCATTTGTGGGACGCCGGCGTCTTTGGGATCAGCATAGTTCATGCGGATTTCGCCGGTCAGAAATCCGATTTGGTAATTGATCTTGGTTCGTTCCAGAAAGCCTTTCAAACTATTCAGATCATCTGGGCTATCTTTTCTGTCTATCGTCAACCCCAACACGGTCAAACCGCGCTGCCGGTATTGGTTATTGAGCTCGACGATATGTGGAGCGTGCTCTTCGCAGTGAGGGCACCTTGACCAGAAAATATCCACCAACGCGACTTTGCCGCGCAGGCTGGAAAGCCGCATTGTCTTCGGCGTTTTTGCCGCGAGGGTAGAACTGAAAAGATCCACCAGCATATCCGGCGCATCGCCGGAACCGTCCGCTTTCGGCAAATCCTGCAATTCCGCAAACCCTGCGCGCGGCGCTGCCGCAATCACAATCAGCGCAAAGCTCACACTAAGCACAAAAGTATTGAACAGAATTCCAATTCGCTTCTTCAAAATCGCGTTCTCCAGATCGGCGTCAGCCGAGTTTCGTTTTGTCCTTTGTCGGTTTGGTGCTGGCTTTGCTGCCCGGCTTGACGGTTGGCAATTTGGCCACTTGATCCTCAACCGCCTGCGTCAGCCGCTTGCTTAGAGCGTCATCCCAGCCGGTTTCGCGGAACACCATTTTTCCGTCGGCTCCAAACAAAACCATCTGCGGAACTCCGGCGTTTTTCGGATCAGCGTAGTAAGCGATGACTTCGTAGGAAATCTGCCCGACGGGATAGTTGATTTTGGCTTTGGTGATGTATTTGCCCACGTTTTTGGCTGAGTTCGGGTTCGATTTGTCATCAGTCGCCATGCTGATGACGGTAAAGCCTTTCTGTTTGTATTGGTTGTACAAGGCCACAATGCCCGGGGCGTGGTCCTGGCAATGCGGACAAGTCGAAAGGAACATATCCAGCAACACCACTTTTCCACGCAAACTGGACAGTTTCAACTTTTCGGCTTGCTCAATCCCCGGCACCGAATAAAGGCTAACAGTGATTTCCGGAACGTCACCGGAACCGTCCGGCATCGGCAATTCCGGAACCGATTGACCGACGGTTCGCGCGGAGGCTGTCACTGTCAGGACAAAACAAAGACTTACCAGCAAAGCTTTTACGACAAATCTGATCCGATTATTCATCAAGCTATCCCCTTTCAAAAAAAAGAGTTTAACCACGTTTTGACTTCTGCTGAGCCGGTTTGGCAACGGGTTTGCCAGCCGGTTTCACAGTCGCAGGTTTTTCTTCAGCGGCCTTGGCAGGCAATTTAGCCAGTTGCTCTTCGATGAACCCTTTCAGTTTCTTTTCGATGTTTTCGTTCCAACCGATTTCGCGGTACACCATTTTCCCGTCCGCGCCGAACAAAACCATCTGCGGCACACCGTGATTTCTGCTGTCGGCGTAATACGCGACAACTTCAGTCGAAACAAACCCGGTTGGATAATTGATCTTCGCGGTGGCCATGTAATCTTTCACGCTTTTCACTTCTTCAGCACTGTCTTTGCTGTCTTTCGCCAGTCCCAAAACCGTGAAGCCGCGATCTTTGTATTGATTGTAAATTGCGACGACGTGCGGAGCGTGTTCCTGACAATGGTTGCACTTGGACCAGAACATATCCATCAGCGCCACTTTTCCGCGCAAGCTGGATAGTTTCAATTTTCCGGGTTTCGCCGCACCGGCAGGAACCAAATCAATCGTCATTTCCGGCGTCTCCCCGGAACCATCCGCCATGGGCAATTCCGGTATATCCGACGCGCCGAGTTTCGGGGTAGAAGCCACCGCCAAAACGGCAATTGCAAAACTGAAAATTGCGGCGTGAAAAACGACTTTGAATAAATTTTTCGACATCAGTATTTCTTTCTCCTTCAACGAGCAGCGTTTAACTGTTCGTTTACAACTTTTTCCAGATACTCCATTCTGCCCGGCTGTTCGCCAATCAGATGCTCAACGACTTTTCCTTCTCGCGAAATCACGAAGAGCTGTGGAATTGGCGGCTGGCCTGAACTGTCTTCAGTGCCTTTCAAAAAGGCCGAGCCAATCCAGTTATTGTCATAACCAATCTGGTAATTGACCCCAAACCGTTTGATGAAGGCTTCGACTTTATCCTGATCTGATTTTGGATCTGCTGCCAGCCCAACCAAAGCCAGCCCGCGATCACGATACTTTTCATTCAATTTGATCAGTTCCGGAACCTGCTTGACGCAGGGCGGGCAAAACGTACCCCAAAAATCCACGACCAGAACTTTGCCGCGATAATCTTCCAGCTTAAATGTGCTGCCATCCAGCTTCGAAATCGGAATGTCCAAAACCTTCTTGATTCCCTCTTCATTGGTTTCCGGGCGCTTGGTTGCGACCATCGGTTCCGATTCGGAAACCGGCCGTGGCGCTGCCGCATCACTGCAACCCACAGAAACCAATCCTGTAATTAGCCAAATCAGAACGGCAGCCATTCGCGAACTTGAAGCGAATTTATCGCTCTTCATCGGAACTGTTTTCAATTTCATTGATGAATTCATCAGGCAGTAAACCTTCGGGAGTTTCGGCCAGCGGCACTCGATAACTTTCCGTCGCCCAGTTGCCAAGATCCGTGGTTTGGCATCGTTCGGAACAGAAAGGTTTCCAAGGATTGTCATCCCAACTTGTTTCGCGCCGGCAGAGCGGGCAACGCCGCATCACTAGATCGGTTTTCAGTTGCACTTACGGGAAAGATCGAGATGATAGAGCGTATGT
>CAZMXG010000134.1:0-22280 GCA_964570175.1 uncultured Heliomicrobium sp.
CCCCGCGGAACGGTGTTTGTCGGCGGAGTGAATTACAACCATCCGGTCAGCACAACCGACAGAAGTACGATGAGTATTGCCTTGCGCGGTGGGTTTACGCCGCTGCAACAGTTCAACCAAGAATATGTAACGGCGCAATTGAATGTGCTGAATGCGGGTGGCAGTGGGTCGGCCAGAGTCTTTTACGCAATGGAAGGTCCGCTGACTTGCTACAACCTGAACTTTGATCCGGTGACGCTTTCCGATGGGTTTGTGCTGACGCCCGAATCACAACTGAAAGATCTGTACCGTGAAGCCCGGCTGTGTATCAACACTTACAATACCCAGGACATGGTCGCGTTGACCAAAATTTTCGACTTGCTGAATGGCAATAATCCGCTGAACATTTGCCACAATCAGTAAAGTCGGCAACCGATATTTCTTCATTCGCAACGGGCCTAGAGCCTCCTCCTTTCTCAAACTCAAAAGGGCTGTTGAACCGAAATTCAACAGCCCTCTCTTTTCTCTTCTTCTCAAACAGCGTTACGGGCGAATGACCGTTCCATCCCTGCGCCGGGTTGTTCCCCAACTGTAATCAAAATTGGGCGGGCCTTCGGGGAAGGGAAATTTGGCGGCCAGCTTTTCATCCACCTCAATTCCCAAACCTGGTTTTTCTTGAGCGAACATATAACCGTCTTTGACTTCGGGGCAGCCAACGAAAACCTCTTTCGTGTTTTGAGGAAAGACGTAGCCTTCGTGAATGCCGAAATTGTAGCTTGCCAGTTCCAGCGCCAATTGCGCTGCATGCGCCAGCGGCGAAGCATCTCCAGGCCCATGCCATGCTGTGCGAACGCCAAAAAACTCGCTCAAGGCTTGAACCTTGCGCGCGGGGCTTAATCCGCCGATTTGTGAAATGTGAATGCGGATGAAATCAATCAGCTTGTCTTTGATCAGCGGTAAATATTCCTGCTGCGTGTTGAACAGTTCACCCATTGCAATCGGCGTCGAAGTTTGTTGCCGCAACAAAGCGAAATGCGCATTGTCTTCAGGCGGGAATGGGTCTTCGATGAAGAACGGACGATACTGCTCCACGTCTTTGCAAAGTTGAATTCCTTGCGTCAGCGAGACACGCTCATGAACATCGTGCAGCAATTCAATATCATCGCCCAAGGTTTTGCGTAAATGTTCAAACAACTTCGGCAACATTCGCGCGTATTTCGTGGATTCCCAAATGGCTTTGGGATTGGTTGGGCCGACGGCTTCTTCAACCGTTCCGGGCGCGGGCGTTGTATTCGTCGGTCCACCGCGACCTGCGCCATAAGTCGCCAGACCTTCAACCGCAGCCTGCACACGAATGTAACGATACCCGCGTTCCATCGCCTGTTTGGCGCGATCAGAAACTTCGTTAAAGTCGCCTCCCGAAGCATGAAAATACAAGTCAGCGCCTTTACGCACTTTGCCGCCAAGCAGTTGATACACCGGCATTCCAGCGCGTTTGCCTTTGATATCCCAAAGCGCGATGTCAACACCACTCATCGCGTTGAACAGCACTGGGCCGTTGCGCCAATACGAACTGACGTAGCTGGATTGCCAAATGTCTTCGATCTCATCCACGTTGCGGCCAATTAAAAACGGCCGTAGATACTTTTCAATGGCTGTTTGCACAACCAAAGCCCGCTGCGTGAACGTCGAGCATCCCCAGCCATAAAGACCCGGCTCGGTGGTTTCGATTTTGACAGCAACCAGACGAATTCGATCTGGCGCGGTTAGCAGAACTTTGATGTCTTTGATTTTGACCGGACCGGCGCCTTTGACGGCTTGGGTGTATGCCGGATTTGGCGCCAGTTTTTCAGCTACAGATTCTTTGGCGGCAAGCAGCGAAGCTCCACCGGCCATAGCGAGCGAACGTAAAGCATCACGTCGTTTCATAGTTTGATTTCCTATCAGAAGAAAGATTGGTTTACTTCACTGTATTGAAAGTTCGACGTTCCATCTCGTCCGTCTTGGTGGGATCGAACTTGTATTTGCGAAGAAAGTCTTCAGTAACGTTTGCGCCTAAACCTGGGGCAGTCGTGGGATAAACTCCCGTCACGTCGCGTTTCAATCCGCCCGGAATCAGGTCTTGAAAGATTGGTTCGTCTTTCTCAAAGTATTCCAGAATCAAAAAATTCGGAATTGAAAAGCAGACGTGCATGGAAGCCAGCGTACACAGCGGCCCGTTGGGATTGTGCGGCGCAACCGGAATGGAATACGTGTCAGCCATGGCGGCAATCTTTTTGGTTTCGGTGATGCCGCCGGTTCTGGCCAAATCAGGCTGGATGACGCGCACAGCTTGTTTCTCCAGCAATTCGCGAAACCCGTGGCGGCCAAAAATTCGCTCTCCCGTTGCCAGCGGCGTTTGTGTATTTCGTTGCACCTCCGCCATCACAGGAATGTTTTCGGGCGGCACGGCCTCTTCGTAAAAGAACAGACGATAGGGTTCGAGCGTGCGAATGATTTCCAGCGTAGATTTCGTGTTCCAGCGCGCGTGAACGTCAATGGCAATGTCGTAATCCGGACCGCCCGCTTCACGAATGGCTTTGATGATCGAAGCCGCCAATCGTAAATCGGCTTGCGTAACTTCGCGGTTCATCGGCGTATTAAAAAACGGATCAAGCTTGCAGCCGGTGTAGCCGCGCGAAACCAGTTCTTTCGTTTTGGCTCCAAAAGCTTCCGGCGAACGTCCCAAATCTTCCGTCCAGCCGTTGGCATACGTCCGTAGCTTTTCGTGAACTTGCCCACCCAGAATTTTATACACAGCTACGCCGAGCTTTTTGCCGACAATGTCGTACAGCGCCATATCAATGCCGCTGATTGCCGCCAGCACAATGCCGCCCATGCCGTTGTAGTACATAAACCGGTACATTCGTTGCCATAGCGCTTCGATGTTCCAGGCGCTCTGGCCGACGATGACACTGCTCAAAGTAGTGACCGCCGTGGCAATCGGACGCACCCCGGGATAATTTGTGCCCTCGCCCCAGCCGACAAATCCATCCGCTGTTTCAACGCGCACGAAAACCCATGGCGCGCTGGCGCGAAGTCCGGTCAGTAAAACCGGCTCGACTTTTGTGATCTTCAAGGAATCATCGGCCTTTTGCTGTGCCCAGGCAGGAAGACCGCCAGCCGCCATTAAACCGCCTGCCATTCCATAAGCAGCCTGCTTCAAAAAAGACCGTCGCGGCGAACCAGCCAGTTCAGTTTTGATTTTCGTCATGAAGTCCTCAGTTAATGGAAAAAACCTTTGGAAGTTCACGCTTTACTCTCTGTGAAGTAAAACGAAGCAACTTCCGTTGCAGTTACCAATTTGGAAAGCGTTGTTTATAATCCGGTCGCCACCCAAATACTCAAGCCATTGGAGGGTATGATGAACGCAACCATTCATCCGGAATTTCGTGAGTTGCAGCAGAAAGTGGAAGATATGCGTATCAATCTGGCAAAAACTCAGGGAGAGATCGAAAGCATTCGGCACAACACCGAACGCAATGATCGGCAAACAATCAAACAGTTCGTCATCTTCACAATCACCATGCTGATTGCTGTGGTTACCTGCCTGATCGGAACCAGCATTTTTCAAACTGACGCCTTGCGGCGCGAAATGAATGCAAGGTTCGAAACCGTCAATCAGCGATTCGACCAGAACAAAGAGCGAACGGATTCCATCGAAAAGCGCCTGGAAAAGATCGAAAACTCGCTGGACGAAATCAAAGACGAGCTTCGATCTCAACGGCGTCCGCCGAAGCGCTAGGGCTTGCGTGGGTGCGTCTTTTTCCACTCTTCAAATATTTTTTCCATTTCCGGGCTTAGCCGTGGATAAATGTCGCACGTTCGGTATTTGCGGCTTTTCAGCATTTCTTCCTTGAACTGTTCGTTGTAGGTTTGATTTTCCGCGGCTTTGATCGCTTCATCAGCCAGTTGCGGCGGGAAAAACAACAGGCCTTCTTCGTCGCCAATCACGACATCGCCAGGCATGACAGTCACCTGGCCGATGCGAATCGGAACGTTCCATTCAACGCCGATCTGATCCGCCATCGCCGAAGCGTGCGCGCCAGCGTAATAAATTGGAAAGTCTTTCCAGCCCAGAAACTCGTTCAAATCGCGAATGCCGCCGTCCACAACAACACCTTTGACACCTTTCACTTTCATGCCCAATCCGGTCATCGTCCCCATGAAAGTCGCGCGGTCAATCATTCCACCAAGTTCAACCACGACGACATCCCCGGAATTCGCATCTTCTCCGGCGCGAACATTGAACGCCGGGTCCCAGTTCCCTTCTTTGGCAAGCTGGCGAACGCCTTCGTCCAAATCCGGGCGTTGCGGCAGATAGCGCATCGTCAAGGCGCGACCGGCCAATTTCACGCCGGGCTGCGTTGGCTTCAAATGCGTGACAAAACATTGTTTGTAGCCTTTGCCTTGAATTGCGCCCCAAACATTTTCAATGGATAAACTTTTCAGCCGTTCAAGCTGCTCATCCGTCACGCGCGGACGTTTATCTTTCAGCACATCCACCAGCGGGTTCCAGGTGTCATGCTGTTTTCTTAATTCAGCCGGAACCTGAATTTGCGATTGAATTCGAAAGTAAGCCCGCGGTGCAAAAATAAATGCGGCGAGAATTGCCAAGCTAAGCGCAAACGGTTTTAGCAAATATTTCATACTGAATTGCTCCCGGCAAAGTTGAGGCAAACAAAAACAGGAGACAGCGACAGCAAGCAAAACTACTGTCTACTGTCTCCTGGTCACTAACTACTGTTTCTTTAGAAATGCAGCTTTAATCCGAACTGCATCTGACGCGGTGGATTCGCGCTGGTGATGCGTCCGAAATTCTGGCTGGTAATGCCCGTATCAGGCCCACCCAAAACCACACGATTGAGAACGTTGAAGACTTCCCAGCGGAAATCCAAACGGAATCGCTCTGTGAACTGGAAGCTCTTTTGCAGCGAAACGTTTTCGTTCAAATTGGCTGGACGCCGCGCTTTTCCGTTGAAGCGCGGCGCATTGCCCAGCGTGTTGGTTTGCGGGACAACTTGACCGGCGGCGTTGCAGAAAGCCGCAATCGCACAAACCGGTGCAAAGTAGCTGGTGAAGCCCGTTGTCGCGCGATAGTTCGGATTGTCGGGAGCATCCGCCACCCAACCGTCCAAAGTTTTGACCAAGGCTGCCGAACGTCCACCCAGGCTGACCGCTCCGCCGGAGAGTTGAATCGGCTGACCGCTGGTGTACACATGAATGGCAGACAACCGCCAACCGCCGAGCACTGCGTTACCGGCACGGCCTAAATCAAACTTACGGCCCTTGCCGATCGGCGTATCCACAATGTAGCTGAACTTGAAGTTGTGCGGCAGATCGAACGCGCCAACCGATTTTTCCCATTGGCGGTTGTATTGATCCATCGCGCGTCCACCCGAATCCACCACGTCGGTGTTCGTGATCAGCTTCGAGAAGACATAAGAGCTTTGCAAATAAACGCCGGTCGAAACACGGCGCTCAAGTTTGACGACCGCGGCGTGATAGGTCGAATGACCGCTACGGTCGCCGTTGCCGCTCCAAGTATTGATGTTTTGATATTGCGGGAACGGGCGCAACGCACGATCCAGCGAGAAATTGTCCGGGAAGTTGGCATACGGTTTAGTGAATCCCGCCGCGCGCACCGCCGCGGAATCAATCCGCTGACCCAATAAAGGTTGAATCCTGGGATCGTAAATATAACGCGAATCAAGCTGATTGACGTTGAGCAGTCCGGCGATCAGGTGAACTCCAACGCTGGCATTGTAAGAAGCTTCCACCAGGAATTTGCCCGGCAGTTCGCGCTGCAATGACAAGGTCCAGTTCCAGTTTTCCGGCAGACGCGAAACTTCCTGGTACTGCCACCAATCCACATCAGCATTGGTGTTGAAGCCCGGATCAACGCTTGGCGGTTGCGGGACGGTGTTGACACCGTTGACGATGAAACCGTCATCCAGCCTGAACAGGCGATTGATGCCGTCCGGCGAATTGACACTGTAAATCTGGATCGCGCCGGCATTGTGTGTCGAACCGGAAGTGGTTCGCACATAACCAAAGGTGCGGCCGACTCCACCACGCACAACGGTTTTTTGATCGGGGCTGTAAGCAAAGCTGAAGCGCGGCCCCCAGCCTCCATACCAGCCTTCTGCCAGCGTCCGCTTGCCGACTTCGCCTGCATTCGTGCCTGCAAAGCGCAGCGCGCCAAGCCTCCCGTTGGCGCTGGGATTGGCCGTAAATGGATCGAAGTCGCTCCATTTGTCATCCCGTTCCAGCGGCGGCAAAGTCACGTCATAACGCAAACCCAGGTTTAGCGTCAGCTTCGGCGTCACCTTCCAATCATCCTGAATGTAGGCAGCGTGGCCGCGCCAGTATTGGCGAATAAAGCGGTCGTTTTCTGTCTGCGCGCTGTTGACTTCGCCCAGCAGGAACGATGCAAAAGAGTTGCCTCCGCCCAGGGCTGAATTGCCGCTCTGTGGAATGCTTGTTTGCGCGCGGCTGACGCGAACCAAACCGGCCAGCGTCTGACGCCCAAAGCCGTTGTAATGCAGCCGTTCGTACATATAGCCGCCCTTGATTGTGTGCGAGCCATTGATGATGGTCAGGTCATCACCAAAGGTGAAAATCGGGTTTTCAGAACCGTCCCCATTGGAACCGCCCCAGGCAGAGTACCCATCACTCTGGTATTCGACCTGCAACAGAGCCTCGTCGCAGTTAAAGGCGCCTTGCAGACAAATGCCTTTGGATTTCCAACCGCCGCCGATGTTCGGCGTGTAATTGAACTGTTTCCACCAGTTGACGCCGCCGTAAAGGTAATTGACCAGTTTCGGGCTGATCGTCCACGTGTAGTTGACGCGATAAACGTGACTGTCCTGTTGCGTATAGCGGAAGTTGCTGACTGAAGCAGGCAGTTGCGGGAATCCGTCAATGCCCGGCAACACTTCGCTTAAGCCGTAATTGTACAGACCGCTGAGCTTGTGCCGTTCGTTGAAGTTGTGGTCCAGCTTGATGCTCCATTTCGTCCAGGGAAAGAGCGAACTGCCCGCGAAGCTGCGGTAGTTGTTGTTCACATATCCGTAGGTTCCCGGCGCCCCTGCCGAATTCGGGAACACTGTGTTGCCGACATAAGCCAGGTAATTTTTTGCCAAGGTGCTAAAGCGATTGGCTGGAATGATGTTTCCAGGGAAAGGATCACGGATAAAGCGCGGATTGGTTTCGCTGATCGGCAGGCCAGAATTGAAATTCGGATTGGCGCGAGTGGTTGCCGGATCGTAAATCGGCAACAGTTTGCCGGTTGGGTCTACCCATTTGCTGAAATCGCCCTGGTACATTTCCGGCGTCGGCACAGAAGTGACGAAGGTGCCGGATCCGGCACGGTTGCGAAACCATTCCGCCGAACCGAAGAAAAAGGTTTTGTTTTTTCCGTTATAGATTTTCGGAATCCAAACGGGTCCGCCGAAAGTCAGCCCGAAATCGTGCTGCTTCAGAACGCTGGTTTTATTTTCGAAATAGTTGCGCGCGTCGAAATAGTTGTTGCGCGCAAATTCGTAAACCGTTCCGTGATATTCGTTCGTGCCGGATTTTGATGAAAAGTTCAGACTTCCGCCTTGCGCACGACCTGATTCCGCTTTGAAGCCATTGGTATCCACGGCGAACTCAGTGATGGCGTCAATCGAAGGCGTGTTCAGGCTGGACCATTCGGTCGAGCCAAAACGGCTGGTCGCGGATGATGCGCCATCAAGCGTAATTCCCCAGGTTCCACCCTGTCCGCCACCAATCGAAAAGTTCGATGTGTAACCAGGCCCTTGAACACCTGCGTCGCCGCCCAAGCCAATGGGTTTCGCTTCAGGCGTCAGCAACGTCAAATCAAACGGGCTGCGCATTGTGCCCGCAACCACCAACGGAAGTTCGTCAATCTGTTTGTTGGCGACCTGCGAACTTGCCTTGGCGTTTTCCGTCTGCACCTGAGCGCCCTGTTGGGCTGCAATTTCAACGACTTCAGTAACCTGGCCAACAGTCAGCGTGATGTTCGCCGATGCACTGTTACCGGTAATCAGCGTGACCCCGCCAATTTCTGCCGCTTTGAAGCCAGTTTTTTCAACGCGAACTTTATAGGTGCCGGGCGGAAGCGCCGGAATGGTATACACGCCTTCGGTGCTGGTAACTGCCGACGAAGACGAGTTTGTCGATAGGTTGGTTGCTGTTACGGTGGCTCCCGGAACGGCAGCGCCATTACTGTCAGACACGATCCCTGTTAGCGTGCCGCGATCGGATTGGGCGAATACGGTTGCCAACAGCAACAGTGTCAACAATGCCGACGCAAGAATTCTTACGCTGGTTCTAGTCATGGTTGTCTCCAGAGGGGAAATGAAGTTTGAAAGTTTGCCACCGGTCAGGGTCAGGCTCCAAACTGAACCATACCTCTGCCGTGTTGTCCTCTAATAAATTGTGGATAGCAAACGACCCCAGAGAAACTGGGGGCGAAAACGACTACAAAAAAACGAATTGAAGCCAGCAAAGCAAGTCTATCTTTTTATTGGTAGGAAAGCGGCTAAGTTGTACTGCGCCCATAAATTTCTGGCAAGTATTGGAACGTCTCAAAACGTTTGCTAACATCCATCTGCAAACGTTTTCCCTTTAACAAACAACACTCAATCTAAAAGATTTATGAGCGAGACTGTCGTCGAAACAAGTCAATCTATCTCCCTTGAGCAAAAGCGAGCAGCGCTTGAAGCGGCCCTGCATAGCCACACTTTTGCCCGTGCAGATCAACTAAAAAGTTTCCTGAAATACGTTTGTGAAATGGAATTCGCCGGGCGAGGAAATGAACTGACGGAGTATCTGATAGGAGTTGAGGCTCTTGGGCGACCAAGCAACTACTCTCCGAGCGACGATTCAGCCGTGCGAAATCGTGCCTTCGCGCTTCGGAAGAAGCTTTTAGAGCTGTACGACCACGAACAACCTGACGCCACGTTTCGCATTGAACTGACAAAAGGTTCTTATTGCCCGCATTTTGTCGAAAACGTGCCGGAACAGAAGTCTGCTGAAACCAGCTTTCAGCTGGCACAATTCAGTTCGCCGCTTGTCCCGGTATCGCTATCGCCGGAAGTTTCGGCGCCAATCGAAATTCCGGCTAGCCAGGAAAAGAATAAATTCCAGCGAGGGTTTGCCGGCGGGGCTCTCTTCGCTGCGCTTCTTGCTGGACTGCTTTACCTGCTGCTGGGAGCAAAGCAGCCTGTTTCCCCTGCAGCCCAAACGATTGCGCCAATCTTGAGCGAGGTTTGGGGACCGATCTTAAGCCACAATGCAGATGTGCTGGTCAGCGTTGCCAATCAACCGAGCTTGTCAGTTCATCCGCGAAGCGCTACAGATCCGTCATTTATCATTGCTCCACCATTTAACGATCCCGGTGCGCGGCCGTTACCGCGTGAATTGTATGATTGGTATAAAACGAAATATCCCACGCCGCCCGATAATGAACTGACGTTGACGCTGACAACGAATGCCACGTATTGGGGCGATACCCTGGCAGCAATGACAGCGTTAAAAACCATGTTTGCCGCAGGAGCAGCCCCGCAGCTTTTCCCCGAAAAAGTAATCACGGTCCCCACCTTGCGGAGGCGTAACGTAATTCTGCTGGGAGCGCCGGAATACAGCCCTGCCGTGGCGCATTTCCTGGAAAAATGCCCGTTGACCGTCAACTATCTGGATGCCATTTTCAGCGCAGAGCCGGGAAAACCACAGCAGCGGCTATATGCTGTCAGGCGCGATCCTATAAGTCGCCCGGTGCAAACCTATGGTCTGATCACAGTGCTGCCCAGCGAAAGCTCAACAAATCAGCAACATCGCACAATTATTTTTTCCGGTGTTAACTCGGCGGGCGCTCAGGCAGCAGCGGAGTTTTTTACCTCGCCAGAGCATTTGACTGCGCTGAAGACGCTGATGAAAAAAAATGGCCATGAGGGGTTTCCGCCTGCTTACCAGGTCGTTGTCAGATCAGAAACCGATGACAGTATTCTCCTCAACTTTCACTACGAAACTTACCGGGCGATCCCCATCCCAATGGGCCATTAAACCGGCTCTTTACTCGGAAATTCTCTGTCTACGCACAGAAGAATAAAAGTCGAGGCCCATTTATCATTCAGTGCGGCAAAACCATTGCTGCCAACCGAGCCAGTTTTACGCGGCATTGATTCCCCTTCTGATGTGGAAAATTGTTGGATCAATTTAGTGCCGGGACAGCACGGATGAATGGGGACAGTTTTTTGCGCTCTGCCGATGCGCTTTCCAGATTGCGATCAGGGCAGTTACACAATCTGCCCTGATCGCAATCGCACTTAAAACAGGAATTTCAATCCGAACTGCAGTTCACGCATAACACCACGTGTGCCGGTGATGCGACCAAAGTTTGAACTGTTGCGGCTGGTGTCCGGATTCCCCAGATTGGCGTGATTCGCTGCGTTAAAGGCTTCGAAGCGGAATTGCAGCGACTTTCTTTCGGTGAAGCGGAACAGCTTTAGCAACGAAGCATCCCATTGAATAATGCCGGGGCTGATTACGGTATTGCGCCCCGTACTGCCGTAAGTGCCAGGTTGATTCAGTACGAAAGCATTTGTATTGAACCACTGATCAGCGTTGCGCGATCCACGATCCAGATTGGCGATTTGCCCGGCGACTGTGTCCGGACGGTCAAACCCAGCGCCCGTATTCGACCGATCAATGCCGCTGACAATTGTCAGCGGAAATCCTGTCTGCACATTGAACAACGAACCGAATTCCCAACCGCCAAGCACCACATTGGTGATGCCGCCACGATCCAGGAGCCGTTTGCCCTTGCCGACTGGCAATTGATACAGCACCGAATTGACCATGCGGTGCGAGGTGTGGAATCCCGAAAGAGCTTTTTCAGCCGCCAGGTTGTAACTATTTTGCGGGAACAGCGTATCGCCGTTGTGATTACGAATGGCACTGGCATTATCAATGGACTTCGACCAGGTGTAACCCGACACGAAGCTCAGCCCACTGGACAGACGTTTTTCCAGCTTGAAGCTCAAACCGTTGTAATGTGATTTACCGCTGCCATCCACTTCCTGAATTCGTCCGAATTCAGGATATGGCGCGCGTGAAAGCACTGTCCCAACCGTGCCAGGAATGCTTTCGTTGAAAGCGCGCAACGATTCCAACTTGCGTCCAACTGAACCGAGGTAGCCGATTTCCAGCAGCAGGTTTTTTCCCAAATCGCGCTGCACGTTCAGCATCGCCTGCAACACATAAGGTGTCCGGCGACCGTTGATATTGCCCAACACGTAAGGATTGTTGATCTGGACATTGCTGCCAGCGTTCGCTCCGAACGGAGTCGCCCAGGTCAGATCAATTTTGGTCGGCGTGGATTCTTCGCGGCGGCGACCGGACAGGTTGCGAGCCATGTCGAAACGCGGATTGCCCGTGTCCTGCGAATAGAAAACCCCGGCTCCACCACGCACAGTCCATTTGGTATTCGGCGAATACGCAAAGCCCAAACGTGGCGCCCAATCATTTTTGTCATCGCGCACCAACCGTTCGCCTAGACGCCCATCGCGTGCAACCTTTATTGCCGGATTGAAACGCAAGGACGTGCCTTCATAAAAATCGCCGCTGCCAATACGGATGAACGTCGGGTGACGACTGAGGTCGGCTACATTCGGCGTGTTATCCAGGAAAGGCACATCTATGTTCACCAGTTTGCCAGATTCATCAAACCAGGGCGGCGTATATTCATAACGCAGCCCCATGTTGACCGTCAGTTTCTGCGTCACCTTCCAACTATCGTCAATGTAATAATACTGGCTGCGCGCATGAAAATCCGCCGAAGCCAACGTCACAGCAACTTCGCAGCGTTTACAATAACCGAGCAGGAAATCTGCAAAGGAGTTTCCGGTATTGGCCGTCAACGTTCCGGCCGCAGTCGGCAAACCTGTCGCGTTTGGCTCAAACAAGAATGCTCCGCGAGCAAACTGATTACCGATCTGGTTGTAATTATCCCAGCGCACTTCGCCGCCGAAACGAAAGCTGTGATTGCCTCTGGTCAGGCTGAAGTTATCTACAAACTGCCAGGTTTTGTTGGTATTAACGTACGGCCCTTCGGAATCATCGCCGAACCCGGTAAAACCGGAAACGGAGATGCTGGGAATTCCCCACGACACCGGAAGACCGGAAGTAACCCCAGGAATCGCTAACTCCTTAACAACATCGCGCGACCCCGCGAGTTCACGTCCCAGACTGTTGAAAAAATAGTTGTAGCCAAACCGCGCCTCATTGACCATGCTGCTTTTCAGCGTACGGGTGTTTGAAACCATCACTTGTTTGACGTTGGTCAGCAACTTGGTTCCGTTAAGTTTCAACCCCGGATCAAGCTGAACTTCGTCGCCCCAGCTATAGCGCCCTGCCCAGCTTGATGCCGAGCTTTCAATGAAATCTCCGCGCCCGATGAACTGGTCTTTATCAATGAACCGTTTGTTGGTTTGTTCATGATTGACGCCCAGAGCATTCGGCGCCAGCGTGGGAACCGGATAAAACTCCAGCAGTTTCAGTGAAGTGGGAGAAATGCGGTTAGTCGGAATTTTATTCCCCGCGAACTGAGTGCGCGTAACCGGATCATAAATGGGGTTGGACAATTGCGAAAAATCGCCCGTGTACCACGATGCCAACGGCAACGAATACCGCCCGCGAGTCGTTTTGCGGTCGCGGTAGCCTTCAAAGTTGGTCAGAAAAAAGATGCGCTCTTTATTTTTATAAACCTTCGGAATCCACACCGGTCCCCCAAGCACGAAACCGTATTGATTCCACTTGAACGGTTCTTTCGCCGCATCGGGAGCGCGTTTGCCGGTGAAATCATACTGACGAGCGTCCAGCACGTCGTTGCGCAAAAACTCAAATAAGGCGCCATGATATTCCTTCGAGCCGGATTTGGTCGAAACGTTGATCTGCGTCGAAGCGCGTCCGAATTCAGCCGGGAAAATTCCGGTTTGAACCTTGAACTCCTGCAAAGCGTCAATCGAGGGCAAAATGATGGGTGAATTGAAATTGACGTCCGTGTTTTCCACGCCGTCAATCGTGAAACGGTTGAAATAGCTGCGTTGCCCGGCAACCGAAATGTTCTGATTGGCGCGCGTGCCGCCTTGCCGCGAACCTGCCTGGCCCGCGCTTTGGAATCCAAAACTCACGTTCGGAGCCGTTGCCACCAATTGCAAAAAATTACGGCCATTCAATGGCAGATCAACTATGCGTTTGTTTTCGATGACTGTTCCAACCGTCGTGCTTTCAGCCGATAACAGAGGAGTTCCGCCTGTAATTGTCACGGTTTCGCCAACCGATCCAACCTCCAACGAAATATCTATTCGCGCGGTCTGTTGAACTTCCAGCGTCAACCCGTCGCGCACAGAAGATTTAAATCCCGTCTGTTCGACTTTCAGGCTGTAAGCGCCAGGCATCAGCGAAGGAAAAGCGTAAACCCCTTCATCGTTGCTGGTGGTTTGACGAACAGCGTTAGTGGCTTTGTTCATCACGCTGATTGATGCGCCTTTTACAGCAGCACCGCTTGAATCGGTGATGACACCCGTAATTTCGCCAGTTGTTTGGGCGCTGGCACTGATACCAAACATAGTCAACATCATGACAGTGACCAACTTCAGACAAGCCGAATTCAGAAGGGAAAAAAGTCTGTTTTTCATGTGAATGTCCTCTGGTAGAGAAAGTTGGATCTCGGCTTTCAAAGCAACAGCTTGACCAATGCTATCTGGTTACCCCAAAAGCCACATTAGCTCAAAACGAATTTTTAAGAGAAAAGCCTTTTCAGCCCTTTATGAATCCGTACTATTCCAGCAAAGCCCAGCAATTTGTCTCTATTTTGGAAGGAATAAGCTTGGCTGGTGCTGGCACCGAAGAACAACCAGGAACATCAGCCATAATGACGCGGCGGATATAACACATGGTCTAACCAACCGTCAAACCGATTCAGACAATAATTTTTGGTACGCGTGCAGAAATGCCAGTGACAATTTCATACGAGATTGTGCCGACCTGTTCGGCAATGTCTTCGGCGGAAATTCGCAATCCGGTTTGTTCACCCAGCAAGACGACCTGATCGCCGAGCTGAACATCCAGCACTTCGGTCACATCAAGAAGCGTCAAATCCATACTGATGCGGCCCACAACCGGCGCAATTTGGCCATGAACAATGGCCTGGGCCTTGTTCGATAGCGCGCGGCGATAGCCATCAGCATAACCGATCGGCAACGTCGCAATCCTGCTTTCGCGGCGGGTTTTGAAAGTGGAGCCATAGCCAAGCGAAGTTCCTGCCGGAACGGTTTTGAGCAGAACGATCCGCGAATGCAGTGACATCACTGGCTTGAGCGGGAGAGGTTCCTGCCTGGACGACAAAACGTCACGCACCAAGCCGTACATCGCCGCTCCTGCACGTGCCAAATTGCCGTGGGCTTGTGGATAGGCGTGCAGTCCCGCGCTGTTTGCCAGATGAAGCCAGCGAGGCTGAAACCCGATTTCGCGCAAGGTTGAAACGGCGTCTTCAAAACGATGAATCTGCTGTTCCGTGTAATCACATTCGTCGCTGTCAGCGTCGGCAAAATGGGTCATCACGCCGTCCATTTTGATATGGTCGAAGGCCGTCAACGCCCGCGCAAACTCCGCAAGATCATCAAGCTGCACGCCCAACCTTCCCATTCCTGTGTCCACTTTCAAATGATAATTGACGATACGCCCGGCTGCTTTTGCGCGCTCGTTTAACTCTTCTGCCAAATCCATTCGAAACAGCGCCGGAGTCAAATGATGATCGAGAACCAACTGGCCTTGCGTTCGCCAGAATCCGCCGAGGCAAAACACCGGCTGAAGAATTCCGGCTTGCCGAAGCTCAACGCCTTCTTCGACGAGGGCCACGCCGAACCAGTCCGCGCCAACGGCTTCAAGCGCACGCGCGCACTCTATCGCTCCGTGACCGTAAGCATTGGCTTTGACCACAGCCATCAGCGGCGTCGGCTTGCCGTAGGCGGCGAGGTGACGCTTGAGCGTCAGATAATTTTCCGTCAGAGATTGAAGAGAAACTTCCGCCCAGGTTGGACGTTGATTCGTGAGCTGCGGCATGAAACTTTATTCCATCGAATCGCGCGACAAGTCGTGAAATCGCGTGAGCGCTTTGCGGAAGACCAATTCAACGCTGCCGATGGGACCGTTGCGCTGTTTGCCAATGATGATTTCGGCAATGTTCTGTTTCTCGGTTTCCGGCTTGTAGACTTCTTCGCGGTAAATGAACATCACGACGTCCGCATCCTGCTCGATCGAACCAGATTCTCTCAAGTCAGAAAGTTGCGGCTTGTGGTTACCGGTTCTGGTTTCTGGCGCGCGCGAAAGCTGGGAAAGCGCAATCAGCGGAACATCCAGTTCTTTTGCCAGAATCTTCAGTTCGCGCGAGATTGTGGAAACTTCCTGTTGGCGAGATTCTGAACGGCCTTTGCCGGTCATCAACTGCAAGTAGTCAATAATCAGCAGGTCAAGTCGCTTTTGTTCATTCTTCAACCGGCGGGCTTTGGCACGGACTTCCAGCGTCGTAATGCCCGGCGTGTCATCCAGAAAAATACTCGCTTGAGAAAGCTCGCCAACGGCCAACGCCAATCGCCGCCAATCGTCTTTGTTGAGCATTCCGCTACGCAAGCGGTGCGCATCCACCTGCGCCTGGGAACACATCAGGCGCTGAACCAACTGCTCCTTACTCATTTCCAGCGAGAAAACACCGACGACGGCTTTGGGGCGATCTTCGTGGACTCTGCCCGAAGAATCCTGCCCAAGCGCTGCATTCTGCGCGATATTTAAACTGAACGCGGTTTTGCCCATGCTCGGACGAGCCGCGACGATGATCAGGTCGCCTCGCTGCAAGCCTGAAGTCATGTAATCCAGGTCGGTAAACCCAGTGGCAACACCTGTCACCAGTTGTTGGTGGGCGGCGATTTCTTCGATGGTTTGGAGTTGTTTTTCAGCGACGTCGCCGATGTGAACGAAGCCTTGTTTAATGCGGTCTTCGGCAATGGAAAGGATCAGCCGTTCGGCGCGGTCCAGGATTTCTTCCGGTTCCTCCTCGTCGTCAAAAGCCATCTGCATCACCTGATTGCCAGCGCCAATCAGTTTGCGCAGCATGCCTTTGCCTTTGACAATCTTGACGTAACTTTCGATGTTGGAAAATCGAGGCACGCCGTCAAACAGCGAAGCGATATAAGCAGGGCCACCGACCTGATCCAGTTCCCCAGCCTTACGAAGCTGTTCCTGCAAGGTCAAAGGGTCAATTCCCTCTCCTTGCTCGTAAAGCTTGACCATCTTTTCGAAGATGCGGCGATGCGAAGGCAGGAAGAAATCGTCGGGTTTCAAATGCTCCACGGCCTGGTTGATGGTCATGTTGTCCAGCAAGATGACGCCAAGGATCATGCGCTCCGCATCCACATTGCTGGGCAGGGATTTTTCGAGCGTGTAATCTCCCCCCGAACCGTTACCGGCCATAGTATCTTAATTCCCTTTGTTTGCGATTTTTCGTTATTGCACGTCACTGTCAGGCGGCGCAATTTGGAACGAGCGTTCAGGTTCCACATGCGACACGCCCTTTATCTGGCTGAGTTTTTCCAGCGCCGATTCGTCTATCGAGCCGGAAATTATGCCAATGGACTTCATTTCCTGTGTGACGCTCAGTCCGGCTTTGCGGCAACGAGCGACCACGTCGGAAAAGTCTTTCAAATGATCATCAGCGACCGAAACCGTCAGATTGATTTTGCTCATCGCCTTCCCTCTTAATTGCGATTGTAACGGCTTAGGGAGCCTGAACCAATCCCATGCCGACATCGCGCGAAGGCAGATCGAGACGCCGCGCGCGTGAAACCAGCGCCATCCACAAGGCCTGGCCTCGAAGCTTCGGATCAGATTCGGCATACAAAGCCGCGATTCCGGCAACGTGCGGTGTGGCCATACTCGTTCCGCTCATTTCCTTATAAAGCTTATTGCGCGGCACGGAAGATCGAACATCTACCCCCGGCGCAGCGATGTCTATGCCTCCGCCGTTGGGATTGATACCGCCGTTTGAAAACGAAGCGATTTTGAGTTTTTTGTCTATCGCAGCAACGGCCAAAATTGAGGGGCAATTGGCTGGGTGGCCGACCGGAGCAACAAACCCTGATCGGCGGCTGTCGTTCCCTGCCGCCGCGACAATCAATGCGCCTGCATTCATCGCCCGTATGCCAACATTTTCGTAAATCTGTGAAAAGCTTTCGCTCGGGCCAACCGGCGCGCTGAGCGACATGGAAATCACGGCGCAGCCATTGGTAAGCGCCCAGTCAATGCCCGCCAGGATGCCACCGTCAGAGCCAAAGCCACGATTGCTAAGCACTTTTCCGGCAAAAATTTCCGCATCATAAGCGATACCATACCGAGGCAGTTTTTTCGGCTTCACCGAACCGCAGGAAGTCCCTATGCAATGCGTCCCGTGACCGTGAACATCATCAATGGTTTCGTTGGCAATAAACGATTGCGTGGTGATTTTGCGACCGGCAAAATCCGGATGCCCAACGTCCATCCCGGTATCCAAAACAGCAACCCGGATGCCTTTTCCCGTAAACCGCGAAATACTGGCATTGGTCAGTTGCAACCCATACGTCAGCTTGGATTGATCTATTCCCGCCACGCTGAGCTCAGCGTCGGCTGGTGTCTGGCCCAGAATTTTATCCGTCAACTGATTCACTGCGTCACGATAGCCGCGCAGATAGTCCGTTGAAGCATTGGCAACGGCGTAAACAATTCTTTCGGGTTCCATGGCCAAAATGGGATTGTCGCCGCTGATGGCAAAGCTGACCGCTTCGGTTTGATCCGGCGGAGCATCCATCACTGCCACGCCAAGAGATTCAAACACTACAGCCTGCGCTCCACCCAGCGTGTCCATATTCACTGCGCCTTTTTTGAAATCGAAAGAACTTGCAGCTTTCACCCCGGCAACGTTTTTCAGCGCCTCAACATTGGCTTTGGCGGTCCCTTCGCGCATCAAAACCAGATAACGACCTGTGGTTTCGGCCGCCATTCCGCCGTTGGAAGGTTGCGTTCTTTCAACATCAGGTGTCACGGCTCCGTGTTTCTTTTTTGATTTGCCTTTGGACATGTGAAATCTCCTTGTCGAATTGTTTGCTGAGTTGACGGTTTTGTCTCCGGTGAGGCGGTACCGGCGGCGACAGTCTTTGGATGTAAGTTGCGATTCCAAAGAAGCATGAAGTGAAAATAACAACAGGGACGCAAGTTTAGATGCGCCCCTGCCTTGTCAATGTGGGTGTCTACCGAAGCAGTCGTTTTAGGCGGCAGCTTCGTCTTCGTTTTTGACCACGACTTTGACGTTGGTCGTGACTTCACGGTGCAATTTGACCGGAACTTCAAATTCACCCGGCTCTTTGATTGGATCTTTGAGCTGGATCTTGCGGCGGTCAATTTCATAACCTTTCGCAGCAAAGGCTTCTGCAATATCCATGGAAGTAACGGAACCATAAAGCATCCCGTGTTCGCCGACTTTGCGAGCGAATTCCAGCGTCAGGCCTTTAACCAGTTCAGACTGCTGCAAAGCGCCTTCGCGCTCAGTGGCTTCCTTCTTCAACAACGCATTGCGCTGCATTTGGATTTGTTTGACGTTTCCCGGCGTGGCCTGAATGGCAAACCCGCGCGGCAACAAGTAATTGCGTCCGTATCCCGGACGAACCTTGACCAATTCGCCGCGCACGCCCAGCTTTTCGACATCTTCTTTCAGCAATAATTCCATCAATGGCATAGCTTCAACTCCTGATGGTGGTTGGTGGTTGGTGGTTGGTGGTTGGTGTGCACAGTTTCAACCAATCACGAACAACGAACTGCCAATCACCAGTGATTAGTATTTCGTGTAAGGCAGCAGCGCGATGTTGCGTGCGCGCTTGATGGCCTCAGTCAGTTTGCGTTGCTGCCAGGCGCTGACGCCGGTCAACCTGCGCGGCAAAATTTTGCCGTTTTCAGCAATGAACGACTGCAGCAGCTTCATGTCTTTGTAGTCAATGTAATCAATCCGCTCCGCTGTCAAACGCGACACGCGGCGGCGGCGCGACGGGCGACCACGCCCCGAATTGCCATTTCTCTCTCTGTCGTTTCTATCGTTTCTGTCGTTATTTTCCATATCAGCCATAACTTTTCTCCAAATCGTAACCGGCTCTGATGTTAGCCGCAATTTTCTGATTCACGCTGCCAGTATCCTGGCGGCGCAAAAAATTTTCACGCCTATTACTCCCCGTCGTCGTCGAGATCGAAATCGTCGTCGTCTTCTACGACAGCCGAAGGCGAAGCAAGGACTCTGCGTTTGGCTTTCATCTTGGCGGCGCGCTTCAAATCTTCATCTGTTCGCACAGACATGTAGCGAATAACGAAATCTGTTACGCGTAAACGGCGTTCGATTTCAGCAATTTCCTGGCCGGTTCCTTCAATGTGGATCAGCGTGTAAATGCCGTCGTCGAATTTTCCAATGCTATAGGCGAGTTTGCGGCGGCCCCAAGGGTCAATCTTCGTGATTTTGCCACCGCGCTCTGTAGCGGCGTGTTCGATTTGGGTGGTGAGCTTGTTGACCTCTTCGTCAGTAGTGTTAGGCGAAGAGATAAATATTACTTCGTAAGTTCTCAATTCAATCCTCCTTGTGGATGATAAAGCCTGTTGGTCCAAAGCCAGCAGGCAAGGAGGGGCAAGTCTGGTTTCGAATTCTCAATTCTGAATGTTGGATACTGCGCTCAGAACCCAAAACCCAACACCAAGAATCCAGAATTCTTCCTTTGCCCTCAGTTGTATTTCGACATCGCTTCAGCAATGCCGTTTGTCAAAATAACCTCAGCGGCTTCGGCCGCCAGCGCCACCATTTCAGCAAGCGCTTCTCGATCCTTTTTCGGAAAATCCGAAAGAACAAATTCAGAGGCATTGGAAACCGGATGCGATTCCGGCGCAATGCCCAGCCGAATTCTAGGAAATTCCTGCGTTCCGAGCTTGGCAATTACGGATTTCAACCCGTTCTGGCCACCCGCGCTCCCTTTTGGACGAACGCGAATTTTTCCGAACGGCAGCGCCAGATCATCGCTGATCACCAGAACATTGGCAGCGGAAGCAATTTCATGCTTTTGCTTCAGGGCTGCAACTGCGGAACCGCTCAAGTTCATAAACGTTTGCGGCTTGACCAAAATCGCCTGCTGACCGCTGATGATCGCTCGTGTTGTCAAGGACTGGCATTCGGGCGTTCGCACTTCACGTCCAGCCCGCCGCGCCAATTCATCAATGACCAGAAACCCGCAATTGTGGCGCGTCCATTCGTATTGCGAACCGGGATTCCCTAAACCGACGATCAACCACATACACTTGCGGAACTTAGACTATCGAATTCGAATTGATCGCTATCAATCACGAACCCGCCAGCATTATTTCTCTTCCGCCTTGCCCTTCTTCAGCACTTCTGGTTCAGCAGCAGCCTCAGTAGCACCTTCGGCAGGTTCTTCAGCCTTTGGAGCAACCACCGTCGCCAAAACCTTGTTGGGGTCGTCCATCAAATCAATCTTGTCGCCAAGCTTCAAATCCTTGACGCTGATATGATCACCGAGCCCTAAATTCGTCACGTCAACTTCGATCACCGTAGGCAGGTCGTTTGGCAGACAACGAATTTCCAGCGTGTGCGTGGGAACGTCCAGAATGCCGCCAAAATTTCTGACCCCGTCGGCTTCACCTACAATCTTTATTTTCACATCGAACTTGGATTTTTCAGTCATCGAAATTTCCATCAGATCGGCGTGAACCAGAAACCCTTTGATCGGATCAATCTGCACATCGGAGATTTTGACCGGTGTCGCCTTGCTTCCCACATTGAGCGTGAAAATCACGTTGCGTCCGTGGTGGCGAATCAGCGCGGAAAATTCGCGTTTGGTGACAGTCGCACTGGTCGCTTCGCTGCTTCCTCCGCCATAAACCGTCACAGGAACCAGCCCGGCTGCTCGCAAACGGCGCGACACATTTTTGCCGAATTCGGTTCGGGTTTCGGCAGTCAGTGAAATATTGTTATCTAAACTCATAACTCTCCCTTTTGATGAATTCGAATGGATGAATTCAAATCTCAATCGTCAAATGAACAACCTGCTGACAGAGCTTTCTTCGTGAATGGATTTGATCGCTTCAGCCAATAAAGGCGCAATGCTTAAATACTCAAACCTTGGCGGCAAGCATTCATCTTTCGCCGGCATGGAGTTGGTCGTCACGACCTTTTCCAACGGCGAATTGCAAATTCGGTCAACCGCGTTTCCCGAAAGCACTGCGTGAACACAGGTTGTCAAAATTCTCTGGGCGCCTTTTTTGTGCAGCGCCTCTGCAACTTTGGTCAGCGTTCCGGCGGTATCAACCATGTCGTCAACAATCAGAACATTACGACCTTCGACGTTTCCGACCACGTGCATCACTTCCGCTTCCGAATGCCCGGGCTGCGATTTGTCTCGCCGTTTGTCAACAATGGCGAAATCGGCATCCAGCCGTTTGGCATATGCCCTGGCGCGCTCGGCTCCTCCCGGATCAGGGGCAACCACAACCAGTTCTTCAATCGGTTTGGCCGCGAAATAATCAATCATCACCGGCGCGGCAAACAAGTGATCCACCGGAATGTCAAAAAAGCCCTGAATCTGTGGGGCGTGCAAATCCACCGTCAGAACCCGATTCGCTCCGGCAGTAGTAATCAGGTTGGCGACCAACCGAGCCGAAATCGGAATTCGCGGCCTGTCTTTTTTATCGCCGCGCGCGTACCCGTAATAAGGAATGACCGCTGTGATTCGATCTGCTGATGAGCGTCGAAACGCGTCAATCATAATCAGCAGTTCCATCAAATGCGCGTCAACCGGCGGACAGGTTGATTGCACGATAAAAACATCGCCGCCGCGAACATTTTCCAGAATCTGAAAATTGAACTCTCCGTCGGGAAACCGCGTTGTATTGGCGCGGCCAAGCTCAATTCCCAGATACTGGCAGATTTCTTCGGCCAGCGAGCGATGCGCATTGCCAGAAAAGATTTGCAGGCTTTTCACGACTCCCTATAAATAGCGATGAGTGCTGAATACCGAGTGATTGTTTGTCATTTGTCACTGCGGTACCCAGCACTCATCACTGAATATGTGGCTGGGGAGGTAGGATTCGAACCTACGGATGGCGGCTCCAAAGGCCGCTGC
>CAZMXG010000135.1:0-21932 GCA_964570175.1 uncultured Heliomicrobium sp.
CATACGCTCTATCATCTCGATCTTTCCCGTAAGTGCAACTGAAAACCGATCTAAGCCTAAAATGTCGATATAGTGAGGGAGTTCCTTACTTTGATCTTTACTGCTAAATACTTTTGAAATATGCCCATTACTCATCTACCTTCAGTTGGTTTCGGCTTTTCAGTATCATTTCCGCGTCGCCTTTGTAATCCTCAATTATTCCGGTGACACAAATCCGTTTGTACAGAAGTTCAACTTCAGGTTGGCCAAATACGGCTCGCTCAGTACCCCATATAACAACTGTGAAAATCTGTCGCGGAAATGGCTCGTCGAGGTTCAAAAACGTCGGCTTGCGACTCGTGTTTGCTGCGTATTTGGCGCTCGCAACTTTACCGCAAACGGTGGCGGTTTTGCCTATGTTGCTTCTTGCTTGAGCAGGTGCCATTCGTCCGGACTTACAACCAGCGATACTTCCCAATAATGCCAGAGATATGGCTACAAGCTTAATTGTCCTGGTCACCTTTATCGCCTCCTTCCTCAGCTTCGAGGTCATTAAGTTTGTCCTCAAGCTCGCCTATCTCATTTTCAAGTGAGTCTTTTTCCTCCCTGATCTTTTTCAACTTTTGCCTTTCTCTTATCCATAGTGCAAAAAAACCGTTGTTGGCGTTTGGGATTTTGTTGGTTGAAATCTTTATATCGTCGGCCTCATGTACCCTGACTGCAATTCCTCCGCGCACGTACCACAAATGATTATCAAACGTCCAAATATATGCTCCGCCATCAGCAGTCGGAATGATTTCCTGAATCTCAGCGTCAGCCAGTTTCAATTTTGGATTACGAGTCGGTTCAGGCTTCGGCGTAGGACTAGTCGAAGTGGTCTGCGGTTGACTGCTGCTGCTACAGGCTGACAAATACAGCGTGAGGCAAATGACAACTAAGGAAAAATATTTATGCACGGCTGATCCATTTCTACGGGGCTGGCTTGTAGTTTGAGGCAAGACGCGGGGGAGCATCGGTTGATGGCGGGCAGAGTTTAATTGAGCCTATGAGCGTGAGCAAGGAAATTTACTTGCTGTAGCTCAGCCCTCAGCTTTTCAGGCATCACATCCGGCGAGTATGACGGCTTATCCCATTTTCTCTGATAGTTCTTGCCCTTCGGAATATGCAAATAGATTGTAGGGGCAGCTTATCTGCACAAGCTTCGGTCAACGTATGTCTTGTTCCCATTCTCGTTGATGTAGTAGCAACCGCCACGCGGCCCGGTGATGTAACCGCCCCGGCTGACCGAAGAACTGCCGTAAGAGTACGACGAGCCGCAAAGACTCCTGTCCACATAGGTCTTGTTTCCGTTTCCATTGATGTAATAACAGCCGCCACGCGGCCCGGTCATGTAGCCGCTCTGTTTGGTGGTTGGCGGTGAGTATGTGGCGATGCGCGCTGATTTGGACGTGACAGATTCATCCTTCTTTGCTTGCGTCGCTGGCTTCGTCGAAGAGACTTTGTGTTTTTGACCTGGCTTAGTATGGCCAATCTCGGTGATTGGCGACGGCGACGACTCAACCAAAGCCGATGGCAGGCGATCTGGCCTTGTGGATGGCCTAACAGCCTGTTGATTGTTTGCCGCGATGATCGAGAGTAACAAGCTAAACCCAAACATCCCTATCGCGATCACGCCAATCGTTTTGTTGGAGATTCTGTTTGAGAGCCTCTGCGTTGGAGAGTGCTGCGGAACGGAAGCATCAGTCGGCAAGTCGGTTCCACATTGCGGGCAGAAGAGAAAACCGAATTTGATTTGTTTGCCGCATGTTCGGCAATGTCGGAACAAAGAAGTGTGGGGATGCATGAAGTACAGCTTTTCTGAGGCACTGAAAGGTGATTCTACAGCTTTGGCAAGTGAAAGCATCAAGGCTGCAGAAACATTGATGCTTTCACCTGCTAATAACATTTGTGGCCACTTATTGCTTTTTCTCCAGCGTGGCGTCAACCGTAATGCTGCTGCCGGGACTCAATGTCATTGTGCGTTTCCAGAGAGTGAAACCGGATTTGCTGATTGAGATAACGTGATCGCCGGGTTTCAAGCGCAATGTCGAAGGCGTATTACCGACGAACTTTTCATCAACTGTGATCTCGGCTCCGTCTGGTGTGGACTTGATAATCACGCCGACAGTATTACCGTCGGCATTGGTAGAAGCAGGCACATTGCCATTGGATGGAGCCTTATCAGCGCCGCTGGCAATGAACTTGGCTGGATTGAGTTCAAAATCGCCATTGGTATACGCCGTGATCTCAGTGCCTTTCGGAATTGTGATGTCTTTTCCCTTCACAAACAAAAAAAGCGGCGCGGCTGGAAAGAAGATGATGCTGGTGGCAACAATGGCTCCGGTCATCTTGCCTGTGTTTCCGCCGCCTTGCATATCCTTCACAGCGCGCAGTGCGGCTTTTTCACCGGAAACAAGGCGCACTGAATCAACATTGACATTCAGCTTTCCGCCACGTCCCATTCGCCTTTTTGGTTCAGCTTCGGTGACAGTAGCCCAAGCGATGCCGCCGCGCGGAATGATGACTGTCTCACCGATTTTGACATCTTCGAGCACTTCAAAATCAACCGTCTCGCCAACCTTAGCGTCGGCAGAAGAAAGGTTTCTGCTGATGCGCAGTTTGACTGGCGTTCCATCCTGTAAACCAAATGCAAGTGCCTGTTTTAGAGACTGTGTGGTTGTTGAAGTTTGAGCAGGATTCTGTTGTGGGGTAGGTGAAGTACTTTTCTGCTGATCAGGTAATAGTGGCTGAGCGAAGCAAACTAAAAACATGCAAAGCAAAACGGATATTTGTTTCATGGGGGAAATCCTTCTGGGGCTGGCTTAGGTTGTGAGGCCGGACACGGGGGAACATCGGTTGATGACGCGCGGAGTCTATGCTGCGTCATTGGTTGAGGCAAGAAAATTATGTAAGAAACTACCGGAAGCGACATCTCAAGTTCTCGCCACACAAGCAATAACCGCGTTTATTACCTGAACTTGGTAATCAACAGCAGGTCTGCCCGCTGCTGACAAACACCTCATGTGGAGCCATTGGCATTTCAAAAACTTTGCCAGGATTCAAAATACCGTTTGGGTCCATCGCTCGTTTAATCGTCTTCATCAGTTCAATGGTCGGTTCGGTCAAGGCCAGATCAAGAAACGGTGATTTGGCGAATCCTACGCCGTGTTCGCCAGAAAGTGTCCCGCCAAGTTCTACGGCTTTTTGGAAAATTTCCCGCGCGGTTTCAGCGCCGCGTCGCCGCGTTTCCTCGTCCTCGGTTTGCAGCATGATGTTAGTGTGCAGATTTCCATCGCCTGCATGGCCGAAGGTGGGAATCAGAAAGCCGGAGCGTCGGCTTAAATCTTCCAGAAAATCCAGCATTGCTGGAATCCGCGAGCGGGGAATGACGACATCGTGGTTCAATTTGATGATTCCTGTTCGCGCGACTGCCGGAGACATTTTGCGGCGCACTTCCCAGATCGCGTCAGCTTCGGCGTCGTTGGCGGCTTCGCTGAATTGAATGGCGTGATGTTTTTGGCACATTTCGCGGACAATTTCGGCTTCACGCACGACGGCTTCTTTCAGGCCGTCTACCTCAATAATCAGCAACGCTCCTGCCTCGCGCGGCAAGCCGGACGGTTCGTAATCTTCAATCGCGTTGATTGAAGTTCGATCCAGCAGTTCCAGTGCAACCGGCAAAATGCCTGAACTGGTGAAGTCGGCGACGCAATTGCAGGCATCTTGTGCCGACTCAAAAATCGCCAACGCCGTCCGCCGGGCTTCGGGTTTCGGCAACAACCGCAAAATGCAGCGCGTGATGATTCCTAGCATGCCTTCGCTGCCAATCAGCAAACTTTCCAGATGAAAGCCTGTGGCGTTTTTCGGCGTTCGGGTTCCGGCTTTGATGATTTCTCCGGTCGGCGTAACGAAATCCAGCCCCAACACGAACTGTTTGGTGTTGCCGTACTTCACGCAACGCGGGCCTCCGGCATTGAGCGCAATGTTGCCGCCCAGGAACGAATCCTTCCAACTTGAAGGATCGGGCGGGTAAAACAAGCCTTCGGCTTCGGCGGCTTCGGCCAGATCAAAGGTTTTTACGCCCGGTTCGACAACAGCGACCAAGTCGGCTTTGTTGATTTCCAGGATTTGATTCATTCGCTCAGTCGCCAGCACGATTCCGCCGCGAATCGGGACGGCTCCACCTGTGTAACCGACTCCGCCGCCGCGCGCGGTGACGTAAAACCGATGTTCGTTGGCCAGCCGCATGATCGCCGCGATTTCTTCCGCAGTGCGCGGGAAGACGATGGCTTCCGCACAGAACAGTTGTTTCAGCGCGTCTTGCGAATTGGCTATAATGATTTCAGCCGCGGTCGAAACGAAATCAGGTCCAACGATGAGCTGTAGTTGTTCGATGATTTTCTGTGAGATCATTTGTCGAATTTGAATTGAGTTTTGAATACTTTGAGAACTATTCCCCACCGATTAGCGATTTTCCCCAGAATTGGCCACCTTTTTGCTCTGCGAATGCCGCAAGGGCGGGGATTGCGAGCGGCATACGCATTGCACAACATCATTGTGGAGGGCGTTGCAGCAATAGCAACGGGACAATTATGAAAAAAGCTATGAAAGTTTTAGTCGCTGTTGACGGTTCGCCATGTAGTCTGGCCGCAGTTGATGAAGCAGCTATTATGCCGTGGCCAGCGGGCAGCGAAGTCAAATTCATTTCGGCAATCGAAATGCCAACGCCGGTTGTGATTGGCACAATGCCGATGCCAGACAATTATTACATTGAATGGGAAAAGGCGCTCGAAGACCAGGCGACAGCCAACACAACAAACGCAATTGCTCGTTTTTACGAAACCGGCGGTGCTGGAATAGAGGCTGCGACAAAAACAGTAAAAGGCGACCCGAAAGTTGCCATTGTTGAAGAAGCCGAAGCATGGGGCGCCGATCTTATCATCGTTGGCACTCATGGATATAATGCTTTTGAAAGGTTTTGGCTTGGTTCGGTTTCGCGCTCTGTCGCTTCGCATGCGCACTGTTCCGTAGAAATCGTGCGGCAGCCAAAAACGACAGGGAAGCCACTGCAAATGAAGGTTTTGTTGGCCGTGGATGGTTCGGCTTGCGGCGAAAAGGCTTTGGAGGAAATCGCAGAGCGTCCTTGGCCTGCAGGCACTGAAGTTTATGTGCTTTGCGCGATTCATTTGCCAATGACGCCGACACCTGAAACTTGGGCTTTGCCAAACACCTATTATGCGCAGGTGGAAAAAATTGGACGCGAACATGCTGATGAAGTTGTCGCAAAAGCGATTGACCGGTTGGTAAAAAGCAATTCTGATCGCGAGGTTCCTTTGACACTGATTAAGCAAGCCGTTATTGGCCATGCGGAAGAGACAATTATTGGCACTGCAAAGGAATGGGGTGCGGATTTGATTGTGCTTGGCTCCCACGGGTATAGCGGGTTTCGAAAGTTCCTGTTGGGTTCGGTTTCTCAAGCTGTGGCATCGCACGCGCCATGTTCCGTTGAGATCGTGCGCGCGCACGAAGATTGAGAAGCAGAAAAGAGGGGGTAATCTAAAAATTGCCCTCTTCTCTTTTTTTCCGACTGACAGGAAGGAGGCAGGCAAAATGATGATCGGCAAGCTGACACACGAAGACGGGCTCAAAATTTTGAATGCGGGCACACTTGCCAGATTGGGCTGCATCGCCGATGGCGAACCGTATGTGGTGCCAATCAATTACCTCTTTGATGGCGAAAACATTTACATGCATTCACTGGCAGGGAAAAAGATTACGGCCTTGCGAAACAATCCCCGCGTTTGTTTGCAAGTGGACGAAATTGAAGATGCATATCATTGGCGCAGCGTGATCGTATATGGAAACTATGAAGAAATCAGTGACGAACGAGAGCGTGAACGGGTTCTGGCGGAACTTTTCCAGCGCATGCCTCATTTGACGCCCGTCGAATCGAAGATGGCCAAAGGGATGGGCCAGACCATTGTGTTTCGGCTAAAAGTGGAGTCACTGACCGCAGTCGGAGAAAGCTGGTGAGATTTGTCAAGCTGCAACCTTATTAAACCGAGCTTGATGCACATGACAAATTGCCAGGTGGCGGCTAAAATGCCGCCACTTTTTTATGGGTAGTCCTCAAAACAGCAAGAAACGTTAAAAGAACAATTTCATAGGAGAAGTTCGATTTATGAAAACAGCTATTCGGCTGTTGCTCTGCGTTTCTTTGTTTGCCCCGATTTGGTTGTCAGCTTCATTAAACGCGAAAGCCCAGATCAGCATGGATGTTTGGAAACGTCCGGCAAACGAAAAAAACGCTCTGCAATTGCCCCAGTTGCCGACAACGCTGCAAGAAACCGAATTTGTAAATTTAACATCGTTGGTTATTCCGACATTTCGTCCCAGTTTTTTGCCGCCACCCCCGATGATGTTTGGCGATGAAAAGTCTGTATTGCTTTTCCAGGCCATAACGCAACGCTTGGGAATCCGCTACCGCTTTTTCGGAACCGATGATCGTGGGTACGATTGTTCCGGTTTTGTCTGGCGAGTCTTTCAGGATGCCGGGGCCAGTTTTGAGCGGGTTGCCGCCCGCACGTTATGGGATCAACTCCCGGAAGCGACAGCGGAAGAAGTCGCCCAATTCGGCACCCTCGTCTTTTTTAATGGCTTAAAACACGTTGGCATCGTGAAGGATGCGGCAAGCTTTTATCACTCTTCACGGTCAGAGGGAGTGACGCTTTCCAGCTTTGCCGGGTATTGGGAATCGCGCATCACTGGTTATCGCCGTGCACCTGCGCCGTTGGCACTGCCAATACCAAAGCCTCCAAAAATAATGACGACCGTTACCTGTGAATAAACACCGGAATCTGGCAGTGTCAGCATTGACCCGCACTGCCAGATTGTTTTTCGGCCCGGTTTCTGTCCCCTTCAAACGGAAAAGGACATTTCCTTCGCCAAGCTCTAATTTTTTTGATGACAGATTAATCGTTTGCCGCTAATATTCGCCCGCCTCGCACCCCAGAAAGTTACCAGACCCCTTTCTTAACAAAGCCCTCTTGCAAGAAGCCCTCTTTTCGCCCTCTTAAAGTGGTTCGTTGTCAATTCACCTCACCGATCTAGCCGACCCCTTTCGACTTCAAATACATTCAGGAGTAATCGAACTATGCGACAAGCATATCGGCTAGTAGTGTGTCTGTTGGCTCTCTCTATCACAATTGTGTTCGCTGGTCTGGAAACGAAAGCGCAAGATCGGATACGGATTTCCGGACGCGGTCTTTCGCTGAACAACATTCCTTCTGGCGATCAACCGTGGTCCTTCCGGCCAAGTCCGGGCAGTGCAACTTCCAAACCGTATTCGCGCAACAGCTCAACTCGTCGTGAACGAGAGGCCAAAGCAAAAATCGAAACGGTGCTTTATTCGGCCATTCAAGACCGGTTGGGCGCGCCGTATCGCTCAAGCGGGACGGATGATCGTGGCTATGATTGTTCCGGATTTGTCTGGCGGGTTTTTCAGGATGCTGGAATTGACCTGACTCGCACGTCTGCCCGGACGCTTTGGATAACTTTGCCCGAAGCGACCGAAGACGAAGTCACCGAGTTTGGTACGCTGGTTTTCTTTGAAGGACTAACTCATGTGGGCATTGTGCGTGATGAGTATTCGTTTTATCACGCTTCTACTTCGCAGGGAGTCGTTCGCTCGTTTTACTCAGGGTACTGGGGAGACAAAGTGATCGGCTTTCGCCGAGTGCCTTTACCAAAGAATATGGAGGGCGCCAGAAAGTAAATTTGCAGAAATAAGAAGCCAAAGGCGGGATTGGTCTGCAAACCAATCCCGCCTTTGGCTTTAGGCTATGTTGTTTTGGCCAGAAATCCCGGCGACTTCGCTTTCTTTTCGCGCGAATCCCAAACGACCACAATCTTATCAATATTGATGTAGGCAGTTTCATCGTCCTTTTCCAGGTGAAGAATGTTGCCTTCTACACGAGCCACTTTGCCGCTCAGGGTGACACCCTGGCATTGAACTTCGATTTCTTTGCCTATTCGGCCTTCCAGAAAATTCCGCACGGTTGTTACTCCTTCAAAAACTGAGTTGTGATTTTGCAGCGGCGCGATTCTAACCGATGGACGCTCTGCCGCGAAAACCGAAATTCCAGAAAATCTTTGAACTTAATCCGATTTTGGCCAAACGTTTTCTTACTTCTTTGCTTGCTTAGGAGGAGGAACGTTATGGAAATCATCTTCTTCCTGACTCCATGCTTTTTGTTGATTTGGGCGTTGCTGGTTTGGCGAGATGTCGCCCGTAACGCAATGGACGAAGGCACACCTTCCCGCCTGACGGCTTTTCAATTCGACGGGCTATTTGCCGAACAACAAGCCGAAGAATCCAGACAGTTGGCGATGGCCGAAGCCCGGTTACGCGACGAAGAGCATCGTCAGCGACTGTTAAATCGTGCCGCCGAAGGCGACGAAAGCGCACTTGATGAGGCTGGAAACCTTGCCGACCGCGAGTTTTACACCGAAGTATTACGAACCCTGGCGGCACAGGCAGATGGCGATTCCGAGCGGTTGCGCTCCATCGCCGAATACATCGTGGACAGCCAGGAACTGCGTGTAAGCAGCGAATTCGCTGAAACGATGCTTGGATTTTGGCGCGCGCCGATCAGTCAACGATCACTGGCAGACATGCTGTATCTGGCTGCTTTGGCTGACGACACGGAAATGTTCCAACTCACAATCAACAAGGCTGTTCAACTCTGGCGCGGTGACCTGCGAACAAAAATTTCAGCCAAGGACTTTCTGGCGACAGTGGAAAGCGCCTATTGGTTGATTTCAGGGGAAGTTCGATATTCCGGCCAAGGGTTTCTTCTCAAACAGGCCATCGCCGATGTTCGTCGCCAGCTAGCGACGACGAATCGGTCGTTGGCTTGATCTTCAAATCCCTTTTCCGCTAGCAGCAAAGGACAGATATGAACTCCGATTTTTTGCAATCGCCCTTCCTGATTGGTGCGGCGATTGTCTGCGTAATAGTTGTGCTGTATGTGCTGAGCAAAATTCTGGTCAACGTCGGCGCCAAGGAAATTGCGATCAAGGAACGCCGTTACATAGGTCGCAAGATGCCTCCGGGACGCGTTGTGGCCACTGAAGGCGAAGTCGGCATTCAGGCCGACGTGCTGAAGCCCGGATTGCACATCATCAAATACCCGTTTGAGCGTGTGGTCAGCAAAGTGCCGCTAATCGAAATCGGTTCAGACGAAATGGGTATCGTCGAAGCGATTGACGGCGAGCCGTTGCCGTCGGGCCGCATTTTCGCGCCAGATCGCGCACAGAACGCCCATAACAACTTCCAGGACCCGATTGCCTTTATTAAGGAAGGCGGAGTCAAGGGCATTCAAATGCGTTCGCTGCCGCCGGGGTTGTGGCCGATTCATCCTTACTTGTTTCGCATCTCGATTGCGAAAGCGACGATGATTCCGCAAGGCAAAGTCGGCCTGGTCAATGCCGCTGACGGCACTTCGCTAGACCAAGGCAGATTGATTGGCCGCAGCGTTGAAGGCCATAGCAACTTTCAAAATGCCGAACAGTTCATTGCCGCTGGTGGACAGAAAGGTCCGCAAGTGGACATTTTGACGCCTGGCACGTACCGCATTTTGACCAATTCTGTCGCGCTGGATGACAACAGCGTCAAACCGGGTTTGTTCTCGCTTCAACTGGCAGATGCGGCCATCATCAACGAGAACCAAGTCGGTTTGGTGGAAGCGCTGGACGGTTCGCCGCTCAATCCGCGCGATTATGTGGCTGTGCCGGTCGAAGGTCACGGCAATTTCCAGAATGGCAACGCTTTCATCCAGCGCGGTGGCCAGCGCGGCCCGCAAAAAGACTTGCTGTTGCCCGGCACGTATTACATCAACCCACTGCTGTTCAAAGTGATTCCCGACACAGCCAAAGAGGTCAAGCCGGGCGAAGTCGCTGTCATCGTTTCGAACGTGGGCAAAGATCCCGGTGAAGAGGTTCGCCGCGCGATGGCCGAAAAAGTTCGCGAAAAGTTGGAACGCGAAGAGCGCGAGCAATTGGCGCTGGCTGCAGCGCATCTTGATCAATTGGACGGCGTCAAGGGCGACGACATTCTGCGCATCGAACAGGAATTGAAGCTGAGCGATCCGGCAGACGAACGTTTAGATCAAGGCGCGCACGAAGCCTATGTTGTGCCCGAAGGCTTCCGGGGCATCCAGGAAGCAGTTGTCGGTCCCGGACGCTATTACATCAACACGCTGGCCGTGACGCCGGTCGTCATCACGACCACGAACCAGACTGTCGAATGGACGGCGGAAGACGTCAAAGGTTCGTTCGATCCGTTTGAAGTTATCTCAAAAGACGGGTTCACGATGCGGCTGGAAGTTCGTGTTGTGTTCCGCGTCAAACCCGAAGACGCGCCGTTTATGGTCGCCAAGATCGGTTCGATTGACCGGCTGATTCAAAACGTGATGCATCCGCTGATTGATTCGATCTTTCGCAACCAGGCTTCGGAATCATCTGCGATGGCATATCTGCAAAACCGCCACGAAGAGCAGGAACGTGCCGAAGCTCGCGTCCGCACGCACTTGCTGAAATATCACGTGGACGTGGTCAACGTGCTGATCTGCCACATCCGTCTGCCGGAAGAATTGATGAAAACGCAGACCGAAAAGGTGCTGGCCGAACAACGCCAAACGATGTTCAACGCGCAGCGTGAAGCCGAGGTCAATCGCATCGAACTGGAAAAGACCAAAGCGCACGCCGACAACCAGAAAGGCTTGATGGAAGCGACGGTCGGCGTTGAAATTTCCAGCCGTCGCGCTGAACAGCGCCGTGCCGAAGGTGAAGGCGAAGCGCATTACATCCTGCAAACCGGCAAAGCAGAAGCCGAAAAGGTTCGCTTGATGGGTGAAGCGCAAGGTGTGGCTTACAAAGAACAGGTCAACGCGCTTGGCCCGCAGGGCGTCGCGTTGGTCGAAACGCTGAAGGTCATTGGCGAAAAAGGCGTTCGCATCACGCCAGACGTGCTGGCTTCAGGTGGCAACGGCGAGGGTGGCGGCAATCTGGGCACGTTGCTGTTGCTGAATTTGTTTCGCGACCAGATGAAGATCGGGCAGAGCGCCGATGCTTCGGTGAATGGCGTTGTAAAGCAAAGGCTGTAAATCAATTCGTTCGGTCAACCGCTAGCCATACGGCGGTTGGCCGAATCGTAGAAAGTGAGATCGTCATGGAAAGATATTTTTGGCTCCTTGCGATTGGCGGCACCATATTCAATGCCTACTCGATCAAGCGCGTTGCAAGGAGTTTTATAGCCGAACACCCGGAATTGGAAGAGGGGTACGAGAAACTCTTCAAAGGCTATCTCTTCTTCGGTAATCTGCCGTGGATTGTAATGGGTATCGGAGTGGTGTCAGGCCACGTTTCTGGAGTCTTCGATTTCTTTAGACCAAAAGACGGAAATCCATACGTGTTGGCGTTCCATTTGATCATCATCGGTATTTGGACTCTCAGCGCGCTTTGGGTTTACTTGGGAGAGGGCGCAGAGTTTTTAGTAAAACATCCCGGCCTCTTCAGTTGGCAGTTCAAGTCGCCAATTGTGGTCAAGGTACTGACCGCGATTTCTATCGCAGGCGGCGCTGCCGGCATGTATTTGATGTGGACAATGCCACCATCACGCTAGACCATCATTTCCAAACGCCGCCGCTTTGATTAAAACCAGAGCGGCGGCAAGTCTTTTGTTGACACTTCTTTCCGTGCTGCCTAAACTGCGCCGGTCAGTTTCACCCCGTTCTGCTTCATTAGCATTCAGCTTGCTCCCCGGTGCCAATCAGGCGAATTGCTTCAACCGCTTGCCGGTTTCTAAACTACACATTCGTTTCATCGAAGGAGATACACTAATGAAAAAGCTGCTGCTTTTAACACTTCCGTTGCTGTTTGTTTTGGCAATGCCGCGCACCAATGCGAGCGCGAATTTTCAATCGCAAGATGGTGAAGTCCAATGTGGGGGAAGAGTCTGTTTACGCGCCACTTCGTATTTTGTCGTGAACTACAAACGAATCCGCTTTTTCCCGCGTGATATTTTGATCAGTGGCGTGAATTTGAACCACCCAGTTGAAGTTACCAGTTCCAATACAATTTTGGCTGCATTGCGTAATCCGTCGTCTGCACCGCTGGCGGAATTTAACCGGCAATATGTCACTTCCCAGCTTAGCCTGGCCATGATTCCACTGCCGTCCGTGTACAGCATGGTCAAAAGCAGCATCGCTTGTTATGGGATAGAGTTTGAACCATTCAAGCTGACCAACGAGGTTGAAATCACGCCTGAAACGTCACTGGAAGCGCTGTTTACCCAATGCGATCTGACGGCGATTGATCCGCCCGGTTCGGAAAAACGTGACGCGGATATGCAAGCATTGGCGCAAATTCTGGCAAAGCTGAATGGAACCTGTCGCTAAACAAATCGGCGTTGGACGGTAAAACCGGCTGAGATTGGAAATTTGATGGCGCAGAGCGAGGCAAAAGCCTCGCTCTGCGCCATTTTGCTTTTTACAATCTGTTGAAGACATTTTTGCCACCTTCGGCCAGACTCGGGATTGCGCGACCGGAATTTCAACCTCAAACCCGAAGGAGATATCTATGTTTCGACAACTTTTGAAGACAGGTTTTCTTGTCTTATTAACGACGGCGTTTGTCCAAATGGCCACCGCGCAAACTCAAAACAGCTCCGCTTCACAAACAAAACCTTCCAAACCCTGTTCCATGCCTGAACATCGCCAGTTCGATTTCTGGATCGGCGAGTGGGAAGTCACGATGGGCGGGCAAGCGGCCGGAACAAACTCGATTCAGTTGATTCTTGGCGATTGCGTGCTGCTGGAAAATTGGACTGGATCCAAGGGCGGCACTGGCAAAAGTTTCAATCTGTTCAACTCCGCCAAAGGCAAATGGCAACAAACCTGGGTGGACAACAGCGGAAACATGCTGGAACTTTATGGCGAATTCAAAGACGGCGTGATGCAGCTTGTCGGTGAGAACGCGCGCAACGGCAAAAAGACGCTCCAACGAATCACCTGGAAGGCGCTCGACAAAGATCAGGTTCGCCAGCATTGGGAACAGTCGCAAGACGACGGAAAAACCTGGACCACCGCATTTGACGGCCTATACACCAGAAAGAAATAGTTGGCCGGTAAAAACTCGGCAACAAACTCATTTTCCATATTCCATTTTTGATTTGTCACTTGCCATTGATTAGGCATCTGTGACTCCAATGAAAAAATGAAAGATGGAAACTGGCAAATGAAAAATGAAATAGCCCGGCCAAATAGCAGCTTCTTGGCCGGGCTAACTCGCCAAAGTCGTAACCCCGCTGGTATCATCCCGCCGCTTTATTCCTTTCAATCAATCATCTGGGCAGTTTGGGCAGCATAGTAATTTTGATGATCGAGCAATTACGCGGTCGTCTGCATCTTCGTCTCGAAACGTTGGGGTGTGGCAAATGAACATGGAGGGTTTGACCTTTGGCAAGTTGCGCGGGTTTGGTGACGCGGATAAATGGCTGTTATTGATTTCGATTATTTGCAGCGCAATTTATCTGGCGACGCAAAGCGTTCAGCCTTTTCCCGGTAGCATTGTGCTGAAAGCATTGAGCATTGCGCCGCTGGCTGTGCTGGCGTTCCGGCTGTTGAACGGTACACGGCCGCGTGGAATGGAATGGCTGCGCGACCGCGACAATCTGATTTTGAGCGCGGCGCTTGGCTTGTCATGCCTGGGCGATATTTATCTGGATCTGGGAAGCCGGTATTTCAGCCACGGGCTTAGAGCGTTTCTGTTTGCGCACTTTGCATACATTTTGCTGTTCGTCCGGAACTGGCCTCGGCCTTTGCGGCCAAATGGCGGGCAACTGATTTTGTCGGCGTTGGTGCTGGTTTACAGCTTGCTGCTGTCGAGCTGGTTGTCGCCAAGTTTGGGTGCGCAGGCCATACCAGTGATGGTTTATATCTGCACAATCACGGTGATGACTGTTTCGACAATCCTTGTTGGATTTTCAAAACGTTTTGTCTGGATCGGCGCAATGTTGTTTATGTTGTCGGATTCGATGATTGCCGTCGGACGATTCAAAACGCCTGTGCCGCTGGCGGATTACCTGGTTTGGGCGACGTATTATCTGGGGCAATACTGCATTGCCATGGGGTTTTTGCGGGAAAAGTTGGGCGAACGATGAAGGAAAACCATTTCACTCATACAGCCGACGATGGCGCAAAGTTGTTTGTTTACCGCTGGCTGCCGGACGTGGGCTTTGGCAAAGCCGTCGTTCACATTGCGCACGGATTGGCTGAACACGCCGGGCGTTATGAACGGCTGGCGGAAGTTTTAACGGAAAATGGGTACGTCGTTTTCGCCAATGATTATCGCGGCCATGGCAAAACGGCTGAGCAGTTGGAAGAGACTGGTCATTTTGCCGATGAAAACGGTTGGCAACGCATCCTGAAAGACATTGAAGAACTTGTCCGTTTGGAGCGAAACGAATTTTTTGGCCATCGTGTGATTTTGCTTGGTCATAGCATGGGGTCGCTGGTGGCGCAGCACCTGGCAACCAGAAACCTGTTTGACGCCGTAGCCATGTCCGGCGCGAATGGAACGCTCAGCCCGCTGGCTCGCATCGGCAAATTGATCGCCAAAATCGAAAGCTGGCGGCTGGGCAAACGCGGCAAAAGCGAGTTAATCAACAAACTCACCTTTGATGGGTTCAACAAAGCTTTTCAGCCAAACCGCACATCGTTCGACTGGCTTTCGCGTGATGAAGACGAAGTGGACAAATACATCGCCGATTCGATGTGCGGCTTTTTGTGTTCAACGCAATTGTGGCTGGATTTGCTGGGGGCGATGGCCGAAGCCGCCAAACCGGAATTTCGCGCCAAAGTGCCAAAACAAATGCCCATATATCTTTTTTCCGGCTCGCGGGATCAGGTCAACAACGAAGGACAAGGTTCAACCGCGCTGGCCGAATACTACCGCTCGATTGGAATGGAAAAAGTCAGCTATCGCATCTTCACTGGCGCCCGCCACGAAACGCTGAATGAATTGAACCGCGAAGAGGTGACCGAACATTTGGTGGACTGGATGAACGCCATTGTGAAAATTCTGGACCCGCGCTCCAGTTCTGAGTTGTGACTGGCTGGCACTTCGCAACGAAATGAAAAGTCAGAACCTTGATCTGATTTTTCGTCCCGCAAGTGACAGCGTGAGAATAGCCCAGCGATTTGATCGCTGGGAAAGTTCAAGAGAGTCAATGAAGTCCCGTAGGGACGGCTGAAATTCCGAACCAGCTTCAGTCGTCCCTACGGGACTCACCATTTCGAGCAATCGGTTCCCGGCGATAAATCCGCCGGGCTATTGTCAAACAGTCCCTTTCGGGACGAAAGCCCTGTCAATGAATCCACCTCGTTTTTCAGGCAGCATTCGCAGTGATAATCAACGAAAGACGACCCTGACTGTATTGCTTGAACGGTCGCCAATTGATAACCGGATTTCAGCTTCGCCTTTTCCTGCCAGGCTTCGCGGCAAGCCAAGGTTGATTTGATCCAGCCCGGCAAAACCTTCTGCCGCTCCGGCAAATTGCACCGCTGCTTCCAAGCCTCCGACGGAAGCTTTAATTGCGCGACCCGCGTGATGGCGCAAGCCAGTTCCATACAACAACAGGAAGAACTGTTCATTCGCTTCGCCGAATTCAATCGGAACAGCGACAAAACGATTCAACGCCGGATCGAAGCGCGTGATCGCTTCGTAGCTTTGCGAACCATCGCCGCGAACGCGCAGCAACACGGCTGCGGCCACACCTTGGCCGTCAGAGTTTGCTGCAAAAAGGCTTGGCGCTACCGGCGCAACATCAATCAAGCCGACAGAGGTTTTACCGTTTGCCGTAATCGTCACGCGAGCGATGCCTTCGGCTGTTACAGCAGGCAGCAGGTAATTGAGCTGGCCCGGCGAAGCGAAAAACAATCCGGCCAAACGCTCAAAGCCCTTGCTATCTATGAGTCTAACCGTAGCGCCGCCAAGCGAAGTCGGCAGCGGCAAGGTCGCTGCCACGGCAGTTGTCATCGCCAAATCGCTTCCAAACGCGGCGACGATTTGTTCGGGGGCCAGCCGATCAGCGGCAAAGCTGGCGGCGGAAACGCTACTACTAGCCCCGACACCGGCGAAGCCATAATCGGCGGCAAAACCTGACGGCAAACGGTTGGCGTTTGCGTCACTGATTTCGCGCGCGGTCGGGCTGTCGCCGAAACCGACAAACAATGTTTCGGTGGCGCTTGCCACAGGTTCAAACGTGACGGTGAACAATTGGTATTCGCCCGGCGAAAGCGCTTTGCCGGTTGGATAGGCGAGCATAAAACCGAGTTTTCCTGCGGCAGCTTGCTCACGATTGACGATCAAATTTGCGCCCGCCGCTTCGTTGGTTAACTCCGCGATCAGGAATCGCCATTTGGAAGGTTCGAACATCAAGCTGAAACTGACGGCGTTTTCGCCTCCTTGTGCCGTCAGCTTGATGACTTGCTGGTCTTTATCTGCTGAGGCCAAAGACTTGTTGACGACCATTTCCGCGCGAACCAGCGAAGCTGCTGCGGTGGTGAATGATGACGATTCTTCATTCGTGGTGAATGGAGTCGGCGCGCTCGGGCCGCCAATGGCAACAATCGGATCAAGCCCTGCGGCATATCGCCCGGCTTGAACCCAATCTATGATCGTCAGCCGACCATCGCCTCGCGTAACCTTTGGTGCGCAATCGGCTCTCTGGAATTCACTTCCTGCGGTTGCCGAATCCAATTCTGCAACGAAGCGCCCAACCTGTACCCAATCGGTCGTTGTGACTTGTCCGTTGGCATTGCCGTTTGGTCGCGGAGAAACATCCGCTTCAAAACCTGCGGCGACAGTAAGGATGGCTGATGCGCTGGCGCTGCCATAAGCCGCAGGTACTGTCGCCGTAATCGTTGTCGTTCCCGCCGAAGCTCCCGTCACAGTGAATTGTGCCGAAGTCTGCCCCGCTGGAATGGAAGGATTCAGCGAAACCGGAGCCACGGAGGGATTCGAAGAATTCAGCGACAAGCTGATGCCTGTTGGCAGAGTCATATTGATTGTGGCGACAAATGTTACCGGTTGCCCAACGGCGATCAACGGCGACGATGGGGCCAGCGTGATCGTCGGTTTCTGTAAAATGGTGAAAACAGGCGTTGTCGCGTCTCCGCAAAGTTGGCTGTTAAGAGTAATCGGGCCAGTTACTGCTCCCGCCGGAACAGCCGTCATGAGCTGGGTATCGCTGACAATGGTGAATGTTGCGGACACGTTATTGGCAAATTTTACCGCAGTCACTCCGGTAAAATTTGTGCCTGTGATAGTGACGTTTGTGCCGGTCACTCCGCTTGCAGGGGCAATATTTGTGACGCTCAGACAAGACATGGCTTGGGTAATAGTGAACGTTTGATCGGCGACGGTAATCGTTCCGGTGCGAGCCGGACCCGTGTTGGCCGCGACAGTGAAACTGACCGTGCCATTGCCAGTGCCTGGCGAACCGCTGTTGATCGTAATCCAGTTGGCATTGCTGGTTGCCGTCCACGGGCAACCGGCGGTTGTTGTTACATTGAACGAACCGTTGCCGCCGCCAAATTCAAATGATGCTGTGGCGACCGAAAGCGTGAAGGCACAGAGTGAGCGTTTGATGATTGTTCCGTTCGCACCGACGGCATAAACGGCGTTGATGCTATTGGCGTGAACGCTCCGTAAATTGGCGGTCACTCCACTGGTTTCCGGCACCCAGGCATTGCCGCCGTTGTGTGTCACCAGAATTACGCCGCCATCGCCAACTGCCCAACCTTTGTCGCCATTGATGAAATGGATGTCTCGCAAAGCAGTCGTCACTCCGCTGATTTGCGGTTGCCAGCTTACGCCGCCATTGATGGTTTTTAGAATCAGGCCGCCGTCGCCCACTGCCCAGGCGGTTCCCAGATCAAGCGCAAAAATGCCATTCAGGTTTTGCATTGTTGCACCGGTTTGTTGGTTGAAGTTGTTACCGCCCTTGGACAAGCGAAAGATTTGGCCTTGGTCACCAACCGACCATCCATTGGCAGCGTTGAAAAAGTAGATATCACGAAGCGGATGCTGTGTTGCCAGTGTTTGCGTTTCCTGCCCAAACCCCAAAAAAGGAATGACAACTGTGCTGGCGTGAAACCCTGCGCCGTCACGTTCGCCAACATTGAACGCGTTTGATGTATTGACGGGAAAGAGCCGATACCGCGTGCCGGTAGAGAATTCCAGCAGCGTCCAACTGAGTCCGCCGTTGGTGGTGGTCGCCGTAAGCTTTTCTCCCGCCACCCAGCCGAGATCAGTGTCGAAGAATCTGACGGAATTGAGCGATTGCACAGGCCCGGCAACCGTGAAGGAATTCCAGGTTGCACCGCCATCCACCGTCAGACGCGCTGTGGAATTTGCGCCGACCGTCCAACCTTGAACGTCATCAAGGAAATAAACGTGATTCAGTTGTTCCGTTGTGCCGGAAGTTTGTTTGTCCCAGCGAGCAAAGGTGGGTGTGCCAATTCCCGTTTGCGTGATGCTGACAAGCTGACCGGCGACGATTACAAAAGCCGTTCTCGTAAGCCCCGAATTGGCTGCGACATTGAAATTTATGTTGCCGTTTCCGCTGCTCGAAGCTCCGGAAGTGATTGTCACCCAATCGGAGTTACTGGAAGCCGTCCAGTTGCATCCACTGCCCGCAACGGTGACGGCAATTGAGCCGTTACCGCCAGCGGCTGCGACGATTTGTTCTGAGGGCGCAGCGGTGTAGGTGCAATTCGCCGAACCAAGGCTCAAGCTGACAGAATAGGCACCCAATGCCGCCGTTGTGCCGAACGAAGTCACTTCAATCTGGTAGGAGCCGGAACTTGGCAATGTGAAAAATCCTGTTCCTGTTGGGATCCGCGCGCCAGTGCGAGAATCGCCGTCGTCGTTGGACGCAACGGCTGCTCCGGTGGGATCAATCAGATAAACGAACGTATCAACCGCTGATGAATCCGCGCGAATGGCCACGCGCTGTCCCGCCGTGCCGGTGAACGAATAACGATCTGCCGGAAAAAGCTGGCCACGTTGCTGCGAATAACAATCGCTGACAGCCAACACTCCATTGATCGTTTGTCCGGCGGCAATCGGCGTAATGGCGCAACTGCCGTTCGATCCGCTTTGATTGATGATGAAGCTTTGGCCTGTGATCGTCAGAATTGCTTGCCGGGTGCTGATCGAATTGTTGGCCGCGACTGTGTAAGCGACGGTCCCGTTTCCGGTTCCTGACGCGCCGGAATTGATCGTTACCCAGCCGGGATTGCCCGTCACTGTCCATGAACAAGTGCCAGGAGCCGTAACGGTAATAGAACCTGTGCTTCCCGCAGATTCGAAGTATTGTGCCTTCGGCGTGAATGAAGCGCAGCCCGTTTGCGCGATGAATACGTTTGGTCGCGAGATTGTGCGGAAACCGCCAGGCGCTGCCTGTCCGTTGCGGTTAGATTCGGCGTTGACGATATGAGGCGATTGGCCGGAAGCCGTTGCCTGGGAAGCAATAAACAATCCAACAGGCTCCATCAAAAACGTCGCAGGCAAAACAAAAAAACAAAACAGAACGCTAACTAGACGCACGGAGAAACTCATTCAACCTCCCGGTTAAAACCTTTTCGAACCTGATCAATCAATCTTTGTACGGGGCGGCTTACGCGAAAGACAGGCATAAAGATTTCGCAAAAACATTCGGTAACTTTTTACCGCTGAGTTTGTGCAGACAGTTTGGCTTGAGGATGTCCATTGCGTCAATGTGCTGGACTGAAACGCAATCAAAATAAAACTTCGAATAACGAAATCATTACTCTGCGCCAAATTGAATGAAGCTAGACCGCGTGAAGCGCAGGCTGTTATCCTTGCTTCGTCTCGCGATCTTACAAGGAAACTCTATGCCGACAATTTACGAAAATCTGCTTGTAGAAATGAATGCACCGCTGGCTCGCATTACATTGAACCGGCCTGAACGCCGCAACGCGCTTTCGCTGGCCCTGATGCAGGAACTGCTGGATTGTTTGAAGCAGCTCAGCCAATCCCGCGAAGTCGGCGCAATCATTTTGGCGGCTTCCGGCAACGTGTTTTCTTCGGGACACGATTTGAATGAACTGCGCGGGCGAACGCTTGGCGATTACCGGCAGTTGTTCGATGTGTGTGCGGACTTGATGACAGCCATTCAGCGCATTCCGCAACCGGTCATCGCCGAAGTCCAAGGGATGGCCACTGCCGCCGGATGCCAGTTGGTAGCGACTTGCGATTTGGCGATTGCGGCGGAAGGCGCAAGGTTCGCTACGCCGGGAGTCCGCATCGGGCTGTTTTGCTCAACGCCGATGGTGGCGCTTTCACGTGCCGTTGGTCGCAAACGCGCGCTGGAAATGTTGATGACCGGCAACCCGATTGACGCCAAAACCGCCGCCGATTGGGGATTGATCAATCGTGTCATCCCGGCGTCTGAGCTACGTACCGAAACCGAAACACTGGCGAAGCAGATTGCCACTGCCAGCCCGCTGACGATTGGTATCGGGAAACAGGTTTTTTACACACAGATTGATCTGGATCAGGCAAAGGCATACGACTATACCAAGGAAGTGATGAGCCTGAACGCGATGGCCGACGACGCGCAGGAAGGCATCAGCGCGTTTCTGGAAAAACGAGACGCCTGTTGGCGCGGCCAGTAAATAAAGCTTCTAAAATCAATGATTGACTTGGTTGAAAAGGCTGTGCTATCAACCCTCGCACCTTGACCGTGGGTTCGAGTCTTCCCGTTCAGATTCCGTGCAAGGTTACCGCCGATTGGATTTCACCGTCAGTCGCCATTTTCGTTGTCTTAAATTTGATCTTTTTCCGACGTAAATGTCGCTCGCATTATTTTCTGTTATCAGGTTCCTATTTATTCCGAAACCATAACCTGCATCCCGGGGGAGAGACGAAGCGGTGCGAAGCAAAATCATACTGTCAGCCCTTTTATTTCTGATCGCTGGAACGGCATCCGCAGTAGCACAATCCGAGAAAGCCGATTTGAGCCAGGCGAATCCGCAATCCGCCCAGGCTTCGCCGCAATCAAAACCGCAGACCAAACCTGCCGAACCGACAACGCCTCCCAACATTCAAACGCCAAAAGACAAACCATTGGGCGCGGCAGGGCCTTCGCGTGACAAGCAGAAGCCTTCAGCAGAAGACGCAGACTTTATGGTCATTCGGGATCGCTGGCGCATCGGGTTGCCCGAAGACCCGCGTTTCAAAAAAGGCGACATCAAAAACCCTTATCGCCAAAATGTGCTGAAAGGCGATTACCCCATCTTCGGAAACGATATTTTTATGGCCATCACGCTGGCCAGCGAAAGCGATTTCACCATTCGCCGAGTTCCCATTCCATCAGACCTTAGCACGCAACTTCCCGGCAGCTTTGAATTTTTCGGACGCGGGCGGCAGGAAGCCTTCAATCAAAACTTCATTTTTTCGCTGGACCTGTTCAAAGGCGACGCTTCGTTCAAACCGGTGGATTGGCGATTCAAGGTCACCGGCATTGCCAATTTGAACCTATTGCGCGTGCGGGAAAACGGCGTCGTCAACGTTGATGTGCGCGAAGGGAAATCGCGCCTGGACGGGTTCAATTCCATTGAAGAAGTTTTCTTTGAATACCGGCTCGGCGACACAACGAAGCTGTTTCCGTTCCTGCGCGGCAAAGGCAGCCAGGGCGGCCGCTCGCCGGAATTCGACACAACTTCCATTCGCGTGGGCATTCAGCCATTCACCAGCGATTTTCGCGGTTTCATTTTCAGCGATACCAACCTGGGCGCGCGGCTCTTCGGCAATTTCAAAAACAA
>CAZMXG010000136.1:0-21605 GCA_964570175.1 uncultured Heliomicrobium sp.
GCACGTCCGGTGGTGTGGGAGGACGGGAGCCGTGAGGCTCCCTCCTACCCGATCTCTTCCTGTTTTGGTGCGCCGCCGACCAACGCCAACAAGCCTCCGTCCACATCTATCGCAGTTCCTGTGATAAACGAAGCGGCATCGGTCAGCAGAAAGGCGATGATTTCAGCGACCTCGGAAGGCTGTGCGATTCGACCAGTCGGGTGCATCGCTTCGCAAGCTTGAAGAACAGAGTCCGGGTTCGGATCGCGCGACATTGTCCAGCGGAACATCGGAGTGTCCACGGTTCCAGGACAGATGCAATTCACGCGAATGCGTTCGGCAGCGTAATCCACCGCCATAGAGCGAGTCAGTCCCAGCAGTGCGTGTTTACTGGTAACGTAAGCCGTCGCGCCACGCTGAGAAACATGGGATTGCACGGAACCAACGTTGACGATGGAGCCTCCGCCGCTTTTCCGCAAGTGAGGAATTGCCGCGCGCGAAACCAGAAAAGCGGCGGTCAAATTCACTGCCAGTACTTCATTCCACAGTTCCAGGGAAGTTAGCTCGGCGTTGCCGTATCGCTGGATGCCTGCGCTGTTGACCACGGCATTGATCTGGCCGAAAGCCGCAATGGTTTCCGCCACAACATGGTCGGCTTCTTCGGGATTCGCCAGATTGGCTTGGAGGAAGATTGCGCGATTGGCTTTGTCATTGAGTATCGCCAGCGCTTCGGCGCCTTTCTCAGCTTGAACGTCGCTGATGGCTACGCGAGCACCGCGCTGATGTAAAAGCTGTGCGGTTGCCAAACCGATGCCGCTTGCGCCGCCAATGATGAGTGCGGAAATTTGGTCGTAGTTGGGCATTGCGGCTATTTGAGATCGCTGATGAGGACGACGTCGTTGGTGATTCTGCCGCGCGAACAAGCCAGTTGTTTGCCATCGCGCGACCAGTCGAACCAGAAGATTTGCTCGCTGGTAAATTGAGTCAATTGTTTTACTTCGCCACCTTCCAGCGGTTGCAGGAAAACGTTTGAGATTCCATTGCGAGTGGAAACGAAACTAATTGCTTTGCCATCTGGCGTCCAGCGAACCGGAAATGAAACGTCAGCCCCAGGCAGATCAACGAATCTTTCAGGCAGCCCACCATTGATGGGAATCAGAGCGACTTTCCACTGTGCATTTGGGTCTGAACGGTACCAGCAGGCGATGCGCTGACCGTCAGGCGAAACCGTTGGCCATTGTGTCAGCTCGTCGTTTAGTTGAACCGGTTCGCCGCCGTCTATGGACACTCGCCAAAGTGTGAATTTGCTGGAAGCCGTGGAATTGTAGATGACCCATTTTCCATCAGCCGAAATTGCAGGGAATTCCTCGCTGATTCCGTGGGTCAGTTGAATTTGATCGCCAGTGCTCAATTCCAGCCGGTAAATATGCGAATTGCCTGAGCGAGTGGAAACAAAAACGATATAACGGCCGTCAGGCGAAACTTCCGGGTAAATTTCAGCGCGCGTTTCAGCCGTGGTCAATTGTTGCTGCGACTTGCCTTCCTGATCCATCAGCCAAACATCCGAACTACCGCTGGCGCGAGAGATATAAATCAAATTGCCATTTGGCATCCATGTCAGCCCGCGCTCACCGCTCCGCTGGCCGATACCTTCAGTGATCTGTTTGGAATGGGCAGGATCATGAAGCGCCATCAGCCAAACATTGACGTGGGCTTCGGTTTGCACTGCGACCAGAGAGTGCGAATCTTCGGTCAGAAGCATGTCCCGGTAATCATTCAGGTCGTTGGTGATTCGCTGCGGCTGGCCGCTGGGATAGGGAATGAACCAAATTTGCGTCAACGAAGAGCCTTGCTCCATGGCTCCGATGACCAATCCTTTGCCGTCGCGCACCCACGAAACACGACCAACGTTTGCCCATTGGCCCGGCGAAAGAGGTTTTTCCTTCCCCGTGGCCACATTGATTTCGGCGACATACATATGGCGAACCCCGGAATTTGATCCAGCAGGGCAGGCGATCAACTTGCCGTCGGGCGACCAGGCCATTCCGGTGATGTTGTAAAAATCCGCGCCTTTGCGGGAAGACAGCACGCGCAAGTTGCTGCCGTCAGCGTTTGCCAGAATCAACTGATCTTCGCCTTTACCGCGCAGCCGTCGAATGAACGCCAGTTGTTTGCCGTCCGGCGAAACTGCCACGGGAGAATCAATGTCGCGCAGAATTTTTTTAGAGGTTCCGCCCAGCACAGGAACCTGATACAGCGATTGAATCGGATCGGTGCGCTCTTGCGCGATGTAATAAATACTGGTTCCGTCATGCGAAAAGGTCAGCCCACGGTATAGCAAATCAGACGGCGGCACGATTTCGACGTTGTTGGAATCCGTCACCTGGCGAATCAACAGGCTTTGTTTGCCGGCGTCGAGCAGAACATGAACAACATATTTGCCATCGGGCGAAATCGCCACTCGAGCGGCTTTGCCGCTGGCAGTAAAGCGACGAACCTGCATGGTTTGAAACGGTGCCTGAACCGACGTGCGAGAATTCAGGTAAAAGTAGATGCTGAAGCCAATCGCCAACAAGGTCGTAATCACCAGCGCGACAAAAAGCGGGTTGGCAAATTTGTTTTTTGAACCTCTGCCGGATAAGTGGGCAAAGATGCCGCTGGATTGTTTGATGGCGCCTGTTGCCAGGGTCATTTCCTGGGTTGTGTTACCGCTGAGCTTGTCGCTATTTGGCCGAACGCGATTTTTCTCGGTCACATGGCTGGGGCTTTCATCTGGCGGTGGCACGATAAATGAACGGGACAATTCGTGCTCGACATCCAATCGGCGCTGAAGCCGTTTGAAGTCATTGAGCATTTCTCTTGCAGTCTGGTAACGCTCTTCGCGGTCTTTGACGAGAGCTTTCGAGACGATCCATTCCAGGGATTCAGGGGCGTCAGGAAGGTAATTGGCTAGGGGCAACGGTTCCGTTTGTAGAATCGCCGCGACAATTTCCTTTGGCGAAGAGCCTGTGAATGGCGCACGACCGGCCAGCATTTCGTATAACACGATTCCGAAACTGAATAGATCAGTGCGCCAGTCTACGCGCTGGCCGCGAGCCTGCTCCGGCGACATGTATTGTGCAGTTCCCATCACGACACCAGGAACCGTTTGCTTCAACGATGTGGCTGGTGGGGCTGTTGTCTGATGGTCTTCGTGGGGAACTGACATCGAAGTCGTTTCGCCAACCGTCGTTACCAATCCGGGCATGTTCCTAAATTCGGCGGAATCAATTTTTGTGTCAAACATTCCCCCGGTCAGGTCCGGGCTGAACGATTCGGTCAGCTTGGCCAGTCCAAAATCCAGCATTTTGACGTAACCGTCAGGGCGGATCATCAGGTTTTCCGGTTTCAGGTCGCGGTGAATAATTCCCGCGTTATGAGCGGCTGAAAGAGCGCTGGCGATCTGTGATGAGATTTCAAGAGCTTCGTGGACCGGAACTTTCCCGCCCGCCATTTTTCGCCGTAATGTTTGCCCTTCGATGAATTCGGTCACAATGTACAGGTAGTTCCCAGTTTCCGTATTGGCTTGGCCGACTTCGTAAATCGTGATGATGTTCGGATGATTGAGCGCGGATGCCGCAAACGCTTCCTGCTCAAAGCGCCGTAATCGTTCCTTGTCCTGGGAAAATTGCGTGGGCAGAAGCTTGATGGCTACCTTTCGGCCTAGCCGAGTGTCTTGCGCAAGGTAAACCTCGCCCATTCCTCCCGCACCAATTGTGGAGAGAATCTGGTAGCGATCTAGGCGAGTTCCTTCGGCAATTGGCATATTTGCAAGCTTGCGAATGGGTTAAAACAAAGTGACTGTAGCCGAATTTAGCCCTCGGCTTCAACCGGGATTAGCGCCGCCGCTTTGCCACGGCTTTCGTCAACAAATGAAAGAAGAATTGCTCCGATAACGAAAAATGCGCCGATGGAAAGGATCGCCGGACGTTGGCTGCCGGTCGCTTTGGAAACCGTGCCAAAAATGATGGGCCCCAGAAAAGCCAGCGCTTTGCCCGCAATGCCCAGAAAACCGAAAAATTCCGAAGCGTTTTCTTTCGGCGTAAAAAGCGCCAGCAAACTACGCGTTACTGATTGGCATGATCCAAGTCCAATTCCCACAAGCGCCGAAGCAAAATAAAACGTCATTCTGGTGTGCGCAAAATATGCCGTTGTGACAGCGGCAATCCAGATGACGAGAGTGATGTAGATTGTTTTCTTCTGGCCGATCCAGTCGGCAATAAAGCCAAACCCGAAAGCGCCTGCCGCAGCAACGATGTTGTTCAAAATCAGCAACACGACAACTTCGCTGGGACTGAAGCCAACGGTTTCCTTGGCATAGCGGGCTGCAAAGTAAATCACAGTCACAACGCCATCGTTATAAACTAGAAAGGCAATCAGCAAACGCAGCAAATCCTGATACCGGCGAATGTGTTTAAGAGTTTTTTTGAGCTGCCGAAATCCGACGGTCAGGTAGGTTTCGCCTTTCGGCAATGTTTGCTTGACGCTTCGCTCACGCAGGAAAACCAGTGGGAAGATCACGGCGACGGCGTAATAAATAGCAACAACAACAGGAATCAATCGGGCGCGCGAAAGCTCTTCTGGAGTAGGATTTGCTTTGATGTATTTTGCCAACGGATAACAAAGCAGCAAGCAAACCAGCCCGCTAGCGTAACCCATCGCCCATTTCAGGCCCGAAAGTTTGCCCGCGTTTTGTTCGTTTGAAATACCTGGCAGAAAACTGTCAATGAAAACTCCGCCGCCGGCAAAACCCACGTTGGCGATGATGTAAAGCGTCAGTCCCAGGGTTACCATTCCAGGGCCAACAAAATAAAGTGAAGCGGTGAAAAAGATAATGGTCAGCGCGCAAACGCCCAGAAACTTTTTTCGGCTTCCGGAAAAGTCTGCAATCGCGCCAAGGATGGGAGCAACCACGGCAACGATGACTTCCGAAATGGATGCCCCCCATCCCCACAGATAGTCAGCTTGATTGGGATCTCCGACGACAACCGTGCCGAAGTAAAGGGCGTACAGCGCTGTAACAATGACTGTCGTAAATGCAGAGTCCGCGACATCGTACATACACCAGCCGAAGATCTCTTTCTTGGTAACAGGCGGTTGGGGCGGAGGAGTGGGTGTCATAAAGCTTGTCCGAATCGTTGAAAGTTGATGGTCGTGCGTCTAATACGGACCGCGAATATGTTGCGCGACTTTCTGATCATAGAAAGTTTGAAGCTGATGGTGTATTTCTTCGCCATGAGACGGCAAGCTGGAAACTGCCGTATTGTCAACCACTTGCTGGGTTTTCGTCGCGCCAGGAATGATAACCGTCACGGCATCGAAATCCAGAATCCACCGCATTGCCCATTGCGCCATTGTCATTTCTGCAGGCACAAGTGGACGAAGCTCTTCTGCCAATTCAACAGCGGTTTCATAGGGAAGTCCCGCAAACGTCTCTCCGACGTTGAAAAATTGACCGTCGCGGTTGTAATTGCGGTGATCGTTGGCAGGGAAGCTTGATTGCTTCGTCAGCTTTCCGCCCAACAAGCCGCTGGCCAGCGGCAGCCGAACGATCAATGCGACAGATTTGGCTTTTGCTTCTGGAAACAACTCCGCAATCGGCTTTTGCCGAAAGATATTGAAGATAATTTGAAGTGAGCTTAACCCTTCTTGATTCAAACAGATCAGAGCTTCCTCCATTGATTCAACGCTGGCGCCGAAGCTTTTGATTTTACCTTCGGTTTTTAGCTTTCTCAGCCAATCGAAGACTTCGCCTTGTCGCATAACCTCTGTCGGAATGCAGTGAAGTTGGGTTAGGTCCAGAGCCTCAACTTGCAGTCGCCGAAGCGATTCTTCCGTCGCTGCGCGAATCGTTTCTTCAGTGTAATTGTCGGGATAAATATGACGGCGACCGAGTTTGGTCGCGACGAAAACATCGGCTTTTGATGCTTTCAGAAAATTTCCGATCAGCGTTTCGCTTCGCCCATCGCCATACACATCTGCGGTGTCGAAAAAGTTGATGCCGCGTTCGACGGCCTTGCCTAAAATGTCGAATGCCTGTTTTTCTGAGACATCGCCCCAGTCGTTGCCGCCAAGTTGCCAGCAACCCAAACCGACTTCAGAGCAGGCGAAGTCTAGGTGGTTAAATTTTCGATACTTCATTCGAGGAAGGGAAGAGAATGTTTGTGGCTCAAGCTTCCACCTAGCAGACATGAAGCCAGCGGCAGAAGCTTGAGCGTTTGTTTTGCTTACCGAATGCCGAGCAGCAAATCAACGACCATTTGATCCAGCTTTTCGTACGGTAGCCGCTTGCGCGACAGCGCGGCGCGGTCAAGGTTCAATTCCTTGATTTGCTTGGCGCGCTCCGGCGTGAATTGTACTGGTATTGTTTCAAAATTCGGGTTCGAAGATTTGATTTCAGCCAGCAGCGATTGAATGTCCGGATCGTCGTTAAACTGCTGGGCCTTCTCTTTCAGGATCAGATAAGTCCGCATACAGCCAGCGGCAAAATCCCAAACGCCTTCCTCGTCTTCGCTGCGATAGGCATGAGCGTCGAAGTGGCGAGGACCGTCGTAGGCTTCTTCCAGCAGTTTGACCAGGAAGAACATGCCCTTTAGGGATTCGGAGCCAAAGCGCAAATCCTGATCGAAGCGGCAGCCTTTTTGATCGTTCAGGTCAATATGAAAGAGCTTGCCCATTTCGATGGCTTGAGAAACCACATGGTAAAAGTTTAACCCTGCCATGTGTTCGTGGCCTACTTCGGGGTTAACGCCGACCATTTCCGGATGATCGAGCGTGTTGATAAATCCCAAATATGAGCCAGTGGAAGGGAAGTAAATATCGCCCCGCGGTTCGTTCGGTTTGGCTTCCATCGCAAACTTGTAGCCATAACCTTGCGAAATGGAATATTCGCATAAAAAGTTAATCGCTTCGCGGAACCATTTGATCCCTTCGCGCGCGTCTTTGGCGGCATCAACTTCCGCGCCCTCGCGGCCACCCCAGAAAACGTAGATCTTGGCGCCAACTTCAGCGCCTAAATCCATTGAACGCATCGTTTTCTGAATTGCATATAGACGAACTCTCGGATCGCTTGAAGTAAATGCTCCGTCTTTGAAAACTGGATCGCCAAACAAATTGGTTGTTGCCATCGGCACAACCATTCCCGTGTCGCTAAGCGCGTTTTTGAAATCGCTGACAATCTTGTCACGTTCGGCTGCTGTCGCATCAATCGGAACCAGATCGTTATCGTGAAAATTGACTCCGTAAGCGCCCAGTTCGGCCAGTCGTTTGACGATTGTAACTGGTGAAATTGGCTGGCGAGTCGGTTCGCCAAACGGATCCCTGCCAGGATTTCCAACAGTCCAAAGCCCAAAGGTAAATTTGTGCTCTTTTTTCGGTTGCAGACTACTCATTACATGCTCCTCCGCAGTTTTGATACTCGAATTAAGTTTGAAAATTGGATGAACCAATGCGAGGCGCAGATTGTAGCTGAGATGTGGCTGGGCACAAAGGGATTCAGTTCTTGTTGGTATCAACAAGAGGAACCCCCTTTTGCTTTGTTGGAAGTGTTTTGTTCAAACGGCCAGGTTTGAGCGGCGATTCTTTGGGGATTTGATGGAAATCTTTAGCTGATAAGGGGGAGGTAGCAGGCTTTATCCAGAAGTTCAGGCCGACTGTGGATCCGTGTTCGTGAACAATGAAGCAAAGGCTTCACGTGCGCTACCCGTTTCTTCGCGCTTACTTTTTAACCAGTCGGTTGTGATTTCAATGGCAGTGCGAGCCGGATTCGTGGTTTTCTTTCTGAGCTTTCTATTCTTGCGTGATTGTTTCAGTTGCTCCTGCAATGGCGAATCTTTCTTAATCAATTTGGCTTTCATATCTCACCTCTCTATTCCTACACTCAACCAGTCTATTGTTGAGTTCTAAAATTCAAAAAATTGAAAATGTGTTGACAGCGAAGGCTGTAATTAGAACGCCAACCCATAAAAATGCCGATGACGTTCGGGTAATTATTGACTCCAAAGCTTCTTTCGCTGACGACCAGGACGCTGAATGCCCACGATCGAGGATGGGGGCGGAAGACCTTATCTGGGGTAACGAGTCAAATGGTGAAGCTAAGTTCGGGATGCAGTCTAGCACAGAGGATGAATTTTTCGCACGTTCTTTTTGGTTAATCTCTCAAAATCCCCACACAATGCAATTTATCAAATTGGACAATGATCTTTCAGAAACCCAGCTTTGACACCTTCCAGTTGCCTTACTAGAATGCCGATCGTTAATAACCTTGCAATGAGTTTCTGCAAAGAAAAAAATCCCTATGAATGTAAATCCTGATTTTCTGGCAATTCTGCGTTGCCCATTCTGCAAATCCAAGGTCGAATTGAAAGCCGATGGCAGTGGCCTGAAATGTGAAACCTGCCATCGCGTCTATCCTATCCGCGATGAAATACCAATTATGATCATTGAAGAAGCGACCATCGAAAAAGTTGTTGAAGCCTGAATCATCCCACTCCTGCCTTGATGTCAACGCCACTTTTTCAAGAACTTCCAGAGAAATCGAGCCTGCTTTTTATAAGGCTTCGAAACCTGGGCGAAGCTGTCCTGGATACAGCCAATCTGCGAGCGCTTAAGCAATTTCGCCCGGACCTGAAAATTGTTGTGCTGGTTGAGGCAATTTATACCGATTTATTTGCCGCTGATCCGGATATAGAAGCGATCCCTTTGCCTCGTGGAAGCGGCGACAAACGCAGTTCATTTTCTGCGCGGCTGGGCGTCATTAGGGACATCCGCGACCGAAAGTTCACCGCTGTCATCAACCTCCACGGCGGGCCAACAAGCGCTCAAAACACGTTTGCCAGCGGAGCCAGACACCGCGTCGCTCCTGCGCATTTCCGCAATGGCTATGCTTACAACCTGCGAATTCCATCCGTTGACGATATTTTGAAGCAGCCTGGAATTAGCCAGAAACTTCATACGGTCGAAAATCAGTTCGCGGAATTTCAATGGTTGGGATTGCCGGGGGATCAACCTGCTCCGACGCATTTGCAGGTAGTTCCCGAAATGAAGGAAACCGCCACGGCAAAGTTGATTGCTTCCAGCATTGATCCAGCCAAACCTTACGCCATATTGGCCCCTACCAACGAGTTCTACACCAAGCGATGGATGCCGGAGCGGTTTGCAGAAGTCGCCGAAGCATTAAGCGAGCGGGGATTTCAAATCGCGATGACGGGAGCGCCGACTGACGAACAGCGAGCCCAAATGCAGGCAGTTCAGAAAACGACAAAACGAAAATTGGCCAGTTTGAGTTCGCTGAGCATCGGAGAACTGGTCGCGGTAATTGCCGGAGCAAAATTGTTCGTTGGTAACGACAGCGGCCCGGCGCATATTGCCGCTGCGGTGAAAACTCCGTTGGTCGTTATGTTTGGGCCGGCGAGTTCGGTTCGCTGGCGTCCCTGGCGAGCGCCTTCAGAATTGGTGCAAAACTCATTCGCCTGCAATCCGTGCTCTATGTACAAGTGCGAAGCCTTTGACGAGCCGGAATGTATTCGCTCAATCAGCGTGGCTCAGGTGATGAGCGCGATTGAAAAGGTAATTGACCACAAATAGCGCAAAGTCTGCTTCCTATTTTTTGATGGCTTCAGTTTTCAGAAAATCAATTCCTGCCGCTTGTGGAGCGACTTCCACAAGCGCAACGGTTTTCAACGCTTCCAGGTCAATGATTTCGACCGTGCCGGGTTCGGTTCCGATGCCTTCGACCGAGATAAACGCATACCGATTGTCGGGAGAGATGACTACGCCATGCACGACTTTGCGTTTGGTTGGAATGCGCGCCAACTCTTTGCCGGACTTTACGTCATAAACCGAAACGGATGGCCCACGTTTGTTCGTAGCAATCAGTTTAGAGCCGTCTTTTGTTACCGCCAGATTGTAAACGCCCGGCCCGGCTTCGATGCGCCGAGTCAACTGCCAGGTTTTGGCGTCCACTTCGACAATTTCTGAAGACTTGTTGCAAGCCACAAAAATCTTTGATCCGTCAGCCGATGGTTGCGCCCAGGTTGGTGAACAACCCACATCGCCCGGTTTGGGAGCCTCCAGACCGTGACCGCCTGAATCGTGGCCAGCATGGGATTTGGCGGCGTGCATTTGCGGAGAGCCAGTCATTCCAACTTCTTTGCCTTTGGTGAGGATGAAGTGCCGCGAAGCCTTCAATGTCGAAGTGTCAATTTCCACCAGCATATCGTCCATCATGCAAGCTGAATAATGTTTGGTCCCTGCCGGGTTGAAGCGGGAACCGTGCGGCATCGTGCAGGTCGGGATGCGGGCAATTTCCTGCATCTCGTCGGTCAGCACCACAGAAACCGATGACGGAACCATATCTCCATGCAGGTTGAAATTAACGACGTACAAAAAACTGCCGTCCGGCGAAATATCCATCGTCGCCGGGAAGTTGCCCAGCGTGACTTTTTTCAAGACTTCGTCGCTTGCCGAATACTTCCAGACAGTTCCGAACGGACGTCCATGCGCAAGCGAGACGTAATAGTTTTGTTTGTCCGGGGAAACGGCGATGCCGTGCGGGCCATCAATGTCCGGTTCCATCACACCTGTGGTGAACTCGCGCTCGACTTTCGCACCGCCAGGGCCAAAGCGAATCAACGAAATCTTGTCGGCGGATTCCGATAGCACGTACACCAGGTAATCTCGTGTTGGCACTTTCTGGGCAAATGCCGTCACTGACCACGCCAGCATCAAAACAATCGCAAAAAGCTTCTTCATTTGCAGTTTCCTTGGGGACGTTTTCTCTGACGAAGTTTACATAAGAAAATTGCTTCTCTGGTTTTCTTCGTGGAACTTCGTGTGCCTTCGTGGAAGATGTTTTTATGGCTTCGCATCCATCCAGTTTTCGCCGCTGCCAAGTTCAACCGGCAACGGAACAGCCAGCTTCACCGCATTTTCCATTGCCGTTTTGACGACTTCGCAGGTTTGCTTCAGTTCTTTTTTCGGCACTTCAAAAACCAGTTCGTCATGAACTTGCAGAATCATTTTGGCGCTCAGCTTTTCTTTTTTCAGCGCTTGCCAAACGTGCAGCATCGCCAGTTTGACGATGTCCGAAGCCGAGCCTTGCATCGGCATGTTGACTGCTTCGCGTTCGGCGCGCGCGCGCGCGGCGCCTTTGCTGGCCAGATCGTTCATTCGCCGCAACCGGCCAAAGATTGAGCGCACCACATTGCCCGCGCTGCGCGCCTGTTCCGGCAATTCGTCCATGTACTTTTTGACGTTGGCGTAAGTGCGATACCAGTCGTCTATTACTTTGCGGGCTTCTGTGCGATTGATGCCGACGCGCTGCGCCAAGCCGAACGGCCCGATGACGTACGCGATACCGAAGTTGACGATTTTTGCGACGCGGCGTTTTTCTTTCAGTTCTTCGGCGGTTTGGGCTCCGAAAACTTCGCGGGCGGTGCGTTCGTGGATGTCTTCGTTTTTGCTGAACGCGTCCAGCATCACGGGGTCTTTGGTGATGTGTGCCAGCAAACGCAATTCGATCTGCGAATAATCCGCTGACATCAGCACGCAGCCATCGGCTGGAATGAAGGCGCGGCGAATGCGGCGGCCCATTTCCGTTCGAATCGGAATATTTTGCAGGTTTGGATCGGTCGAAGAAATTCGCCCAGTCGCCGCGATAGTCTGATTCAGCGTCGTATGAATGCGTCCGTCCGCCGGATGGATCAGAGAAGGGAAGGCATCAACATAAGTGCTTTTCAGTTTCGATAGTTCGCGGTGATCTATCACCAGTTTCGGCAGTTCGTATTTCAACGCCAGTTCGTCCAGCACATCGCGGCTGGTGGCAATTTGTCCCGTCGCTGTACGTTTGGAAACTTCATAGTTCAGCTCTTCAAACACTTCACCCAGTTGTTGCGGCGAACCGATATTGAATTCACGACCGGCTTCCGTGTAAATCTTCTGCGAAAGACGTTCGATCTCCTGCGCCATTTCGACTGAAAGTTTTGCCAGCACATCTGTATCCACGCGAAAGCCCGCCTGCTCAATTTCATACAGCAGAGGAACCAGCGGCATTTCGATTTGCTGGTACACGTAATCCAGCGTCTGTTCCTGAAAGCCGAACTGGATTTTGTCGTCGGCGATTTTTAGGTTCATCGCGTCGGCCAATCGCCCAACCAGTTCGGCGCACTGCGCAGTCACATCCTGATCTTTTGCCAGGCCGTACCCGCCCAGATGTTCGTTGGCAAGCGCAGAAATTTCGTATTTGGATCGTTCGGAATCCAGCAAATATCCTTGCAGCAGCGCGTCATCCGTAGCTGTTTCAATGTTTATTCCCCGCTGAGACAGCAGGTGAATTGCGCGTTTCAAATCGAAGGTTGCTTTTTCAATCAAACGATTGCCAAAAAGCTCTTTCAGCATCTTGATGGCTTTGTCGCAATCGTCACAGGTGCCTAAATCAAAATGCGTCGCAGAATTCGCTTCGCTGGAAAACGCCACGCCATTCAACGCTCCATCTGTGCCAACACACAATTCAAAACTAAACCTGCCGACATCCGTCAGCGTTTTGACCAGCTTGTCCAACTCTTTCACTGTGGAAATTCGTTCGTACCGCGTATCGGGTTGGTCGGCTGCCTTGGTTTCGACCTTTTCGCCTTCGACCGCGCCTTTGGCAAATTCGCGCGTCAGCGTGGCGAACTCAAGTTCTGAAAACAGTTCGTGCGCCAGTTGGTAATCCGGCTCTTCGTAAATCAGCCCTTTCAAGTCCAGCGTGACCGGCACATTGACATCTACTGTCGCCAGTTCGCGGGACAAACGAATCTGCTCGGCGTTGTCGCGCAAGGATTCGCGGTAGGTTTTTCGTTTGACTTGCTCCCAGCCAGCCAGAGCGTTTTCGATGTTGTCGAACTGTTCCAGCAAGCCGACCGCGCCTTTTTCGCCAATGCCCGGAGCGCCCGGAATGCAATCAACCGGATCGCCCATCAACCCCAGCCAATCAACAATCTGATCGGCGCGCACGCCGAATTTGGCTTTGACGCCTGCTTCGTCCAGAAAGGTTTCGCCCAGGTTCTTTTCTACCCGCAGCATGACCACGTCAGGATCGTGAACCAGTTGAGCCAGATCTTTGTCGTTGGTGACGATGACGGTTTGCAATCCTTCGGCTGTAGCCTGTTTGGCCAGCGTGCCCAGAATGTCGTCGGCTTCGTACTTCGGCATTTTGACGACCGGCACACGCAACGCCGCGCAAACACGATCAATGTAGGGAAGCTGTTGCGCCAAATCTTCCGGCATATCAGGCCGGTTCGATTTGTAGGCTTCGAACTTTTCGCGCCGGAAGGTCGGCTCTTTGGAATCAAGCACCACGCCCAGGTAATCAGGCTTGTGCTCCGCAATCATCTTCCGCAGCGTCATCGTGAAGCCATACACGGCATTCGTCGCCAACCCCTTCGAGTTCGACAACCCGCGAATTGCGTAGTAGGAGCGAAAGATGTTCGACATTCCATCAATCAAAAAAAGGCGTTTTTTGTTTGGCATAAGCGAATTATCAATGAGGCATTGAGAACCGGTCAATGATGAATTTATTGCTGGTGAACTATTCCTGCGACTCCCGCCTAACGCCGAAATCAGCTATCTTGACCATTCACTGATCCACGAAATTTCCAAAGATTGAACAAGGAGAAACAGACGATGGCTTCAAAATGGCGCGTTGCCATTCTGGGTTTGGGACATTGGTATTCGGCGTATAACCTGGCGCGAGCGCTGCCGGAATACACGAAGGCGGAGCTTGTGGCCGTGGCTTGGCATAACCCGGCGCAATTGGATGAATTCGCCAACACATTTCACATCGAAGCACACGAGGATTACGAAAGCGTTTTACAGCGCAAAGATGTGGATATTGTTCTGATCGCGTCTCCTGTGGCGGAGATTCCGGAGTTGACGATTCGGGCAGCACAATCTGGCAAGCACATTTTGCTGGGCAAGCCGATGGCGATGACGGTTGAACAGGCTGACCGAATGGTCGAAGCGGTGGAAACGGCCAAGGTTTTGTCCATGCCGTTTCAAAGCCACAGGCGGTTGATTGCCAAAGACTGGAAGGCGCGGATTGGTCGAGGAGAAATTGGCGAAATCGTTCTGCTGCATCAAACCTGCCGCTGGTCCATTGCCGAAGACTGGTTTCATTCTGGCCAGCCCGGGTGGTTCGTTGATCCAAAACGAGTGCCGGGCGGCGCATTCATTGACGAAGGCATTTACTGGATAGATTTTTTCCGCTGGATGACGGGCAGTGAAATTGTCCGTGTGGAAGCCAAAACGGCGAATCTGGTTCACAAAGACATCGAAGTCGAAGATTGGGGAATGGCGACGTTCACCTTTGCCAACGGCGTCATTGCGACGCTGGAAGGGGCCTGGACGATCAACTCGCCGCAAATCACCAAACCTTCGCCGAAACACAATGCTGTGCTGAGAACGGAAATCATCGGCACACAAGGCGAGATGATTCATACGTGGTTTCGCGAGCCAGGCTTTGCGGTGCTGGCTGCGAACGCGAAAGAGTGGGTTTATGAACGCCAATCGCAGGAAATTCTGGCGCCCGCCGTGCCGCAACCGCTCGGCCACGTGATTGACTGTCTTGAAAGCGGTTTGCCGACAGTGTCCAACATTCGCGAAGCGCGCAATTCCTTCGTCGTCGCAATGGCAGCCTATGAATCCGCGCGGACAGGAAAACCTGTTGATTTATCGTGGCCATAAAAGGACAACTTCGACAGCGGAAAACTCAGCGGATCGAAACGACTTTGATGCTTTGGGCGCGATGGATTGATTTGAGGGGCTTTTCAATTGTGACAAGCTCATCGGCTCCAATCAGTTTTGCTGCGGCAATATGGAGCGCGTCCAAACTTCCCAGGCCAGCGGTGGCTGCTTCGGTTTCAGCTAAAGAAATGACGGCATCATAATTGTGAGGCCAATGAGTGACGGCGTTGAAAAAGATTTCGTACAGTTTTTGTTCAGGAAGGTTCTTGGCCCAGATGGCTTTGGGCATCACTTCAAGCCAAACAAAGCGGCTGGAAGCAAATTCTCTATTGGGTTCGTTCAGCAAGGTTAGCGCCCGCAGTTTTAGCACCAAATCTTGTCCGCGAGCGGCAGTGATCAGAATTCCAGAATCTACAAACGTTAGCACCTTTGCCATGTTCATTTCCTGATTGTGTCACCATAGGCGGCGGCGATACAGCCAAGTTCACGGCCAATGTATTCCTCTATTTCTTCTGTCGAAAGCTTTGGCAAGTTTGAGTTCTCAATCTCTTTAGCCAGCGCGATCAATTTGGCCCCAAGTTCCGTTTGTGGCTCTGGCCACTGAATTTCTGTGTGTTCAGCATTTGTCGCCGCAGATTCAGCAAGAATTTCTTTTTCGGCTTTCATCGGAAGCTCCTTTCTGGCTGGAATTCTAGCACAAACAGAGTTTGGACTTCGTCAGGCGAATTGCTGCCACAGCTTGAATCTTTTCTGACATGTGAACAGCATGGCTGCACTTTATGATCAAAATTCAGGAGTGTTTGCTTTGCAAAAAGATTTGTCCATTTACCATCAACCGATTAGCGATTTGTTTTCGCTGCCAACGGATGCCGAAGCTTGGGAGCAGTACAAGCTGAGCGATGACCAGGTGCAGTTCTTTCGCGAAAATGGGTATTTGGCAGGCATACGCATTTTGAGCGATGAACAGGTCGAAGCGTTGCGCGAACAGTTGACCGATATGATGAATCCGGCTGGTGAAGGCCATGAGCTGTTTTACGAATATCATTCCAACGAATCGCTTGATCCGGCGAAAGTTCTTTTTCACGTGCTGGGAGCCTGGCGCATCAAGCCAGGCTTTCACGACATTTTGTGGCATCCGGCGTTTGTGGTTCCAGCTTCGCAACTGCTGGGCGGAGCGGTGCGGTTTTGGCACGACCAGCTTTTTTGCAAACCGGCGCGGCACGGCGGCGTAGTCGCCTGGCATCAGGATTATTCCTATTGGACGCGAACGACTCCATTGCGGCATCTAACGTGCTGGATCGGGCTGGATGATTCGACGCGCGAAAATGGCTGTGTGAATTATGTGCCCGGCAGTCATCTGTGGCCGGATTTGCCGATCACAGGATTAACCGGCGATATGGATTCGGTGCGCGATGTGTTGCCGGATGATCTGAAAGGCAAATTTCAGCCCGTCGCCATCGAGTTGAAAAAGGGCGAATGCTCGTTCCATCACGCCCGGACGATGCACGGTTCTTACGCCAACACCACTGAGCGGCCAAGGCGAGCTACGGTGATCAATGTGTTCCAGGACGGCGTGATGTCAAATTCCGATGAAGCTCCACTGGCTGGCGTGCCGCCGATTCCCAAAGGCGAAAAGATGGGCGGGCAGTTCTTTCCATTATTGTTTGATCCCAGAGATAGTTCGCGGTTCACAGATTTGAAGCCATGAACCGCGAACTACCTTACTTCACGCGCTGAAGCGTCATTTCGAAAAACTTGCGCCAGGTTTTACCGTCCATCGAAAATTCGCCGACTTCATTCCATAGACCGGCGTCGGTCAGCTTGATGGTGTATTTAATTTCGACGTTTCGTTGCGGTTCGCGAAATCCCCATACCAGACCGTTTCCTTCAGTGGTCATTTCTGCGTCAACGAAGTTGCCGTCGGCTCGGAAAGCCCGGAACTGATATTTCCTGCTTCGCGAATCATAAGAAATCACCGCCAGCGCGTTGTGAACAATGCCTTCCTGGCCTGTGCTGGCAAGCTTTCCTTTGCCCAAACCTTCAACAATGACAACTGTGTCGTTCAGCTTACTCTGGACAGTTTCTGTTTGTTTGAAGCTGCTGCGTCCGCCCGGACCCATTTCAATCCAGCCTTCGCCTTTCCAATCGCCAACCAGAAAATTCAGCTTCTTCATTTCTGCTTCTGCGGAGGTTCCTGCCGACTGCGCGAAGGTAAAAATAGGTAACAACAGCCACAACATAACAAAGATAATTTTGCTCACGATGTTCTCCTTTAAGGTTTAACTTTTGGCTTTCCAGGTGGATATTGCGTAGCTGATTAAAAAGGTGATGACAAACGTGGTTACTCCATAAACCAAGCCAGTGGAAAGGATGGCACCAGTCAGGCCGCCATAGAAAAAAGCCGCGATGGCGGAATAAATTGCCAAGGCGATGGTTCCGGCGATTATGCCGCTGATAAAGTTCCGTTTGACCGTTTTTGAGTTCATCGGTGATCTCCTGAGTTATTGGCCAGCAATGATTTTTCTGATGATTGGCGCGATGATGAAGCAGGCAACGCCGCCGAACATGGCGTATTTCCAGGTAAGAATCTGAAAGGCCATTGCTATAAAAAATAGAATGCCGATCAGTCTGATCAATTGAGCCACCATATTTGCCTGGCGGATGTTTTCTAGGTTTTCCATTCCGAAAGTTCTCCTGTTGGTTGTGACTGCTGTCAGCCGCAAAGATTGAAATCGCTGCTGCCCGGAATTTACGACGGTTTTTGATCGAATAGCTGATGATTCTTCTGAACGGTCGTTTTGGGCGACTGAACGGCAATGCAGTTCCTTCCTGGTGATTGGCAGATGGCAGAGGCTTTGCCACAATCTCATTGCGATGAATCAAAACTGGCTTCGATTTTGGACAGAGATGCGGCGTTATTCGCGTTATGTGTTTTTTGCGCCGCTGATTGCCTTGCTCCCGTTCCTGCTCAATCTCGCGTATTGGCAGGAACGCGGCATATGGCGTGGGTTGTTTTCGTCGCTGGTTGCCGGGACGGGCATCGGGTTGACGATTGCGCTTTTCTTTTTTGCTTTCTACGGAGCTTTAACCCAGATCGCAGTCAAAACAGGGAAGTTCTATCAACCCCCAGTGTTTTTTCAAATTCTGCTGGGGAGCTTTGGCGCAATCACCGGAATGTGGTTGGTGGATTTGATCAGGTACCGGCTGAGTGGTGATTCGGGATCGTCTCAACCCTGGTTGCCGGTGATCGTTTTCAGCGGAATGATCGCAACAGCATTTTCACTTTATTTCGCTTATCGGCAGGCAAAAGAGGACGCTCTGGCTTCGCGCGCAGAAGCCGCCGAAGCTCGTTACCACGTGTTGGAAAATCAGATGCGCCCGCATTTTCTGTTCAACGCGCTGAACAGCCTGGCTGAATTGATCGAATCCGGGCGAGAAGATGCGGCGGAAACGACTTACAAATTGTCGAACCTTTATCGCCGAATCCTGGCCAATTCCGGTCTGAAAACGGCTTCACTGGAATCGGAAGTGGGAATTACCCGCGATTATCTGGAGCTTGAGCAGTTGCGGTTTGGGTCGCGCCTGCGCTTTGAGTTTCGCTTACCGAAAAATTGCGAAACAGTTTTTCTGCCAAGCCTGATGCTGCAAACTTTGGTTGAAAATGCCGTCAAACATGGAATTGCGCCTTCGGTAGAAGGCGGAGACGTGCTGATTGAAATTCGCTCTGAGACTGGCGGCTACAGGCTGAACGTGGAAAACTCCGGCTCAGCACTCAAATCAGAATTGAGCGAAGGAACAGGTCTGGCCAATACCCAGGCTCGATTGGGTTTGCTGTATGGCGACCGGCATGGATTCCAGCTTCGCAAGGAACCCAACCGCACAATTGCCAGCTTTCATTTCAGTGGAGAAAACATTGGCTGAACCGAAACGCATCCTGCCAAAAAGAATTCTGATTGCCGACGATGAGCTGTTGGCCCGGCAGCGCGTCACCCGCTATGTGCGCCAGTTCAACCAGGAATTTTTGCTTGAAGAAGCTGAAAGCGGCATTCACGCCGTCGAGATGATTCAAGCCTTTCAGCCTGAAATTATCTTTCTGGACATTGAGATGCCGGGATTGAACGGCCTGGAAGTTTTGCAGCAATTCGAGCAGCGTCCTTTTCAGGTCATTTTTCAAACGGCTTATGACCAGTTTGCCATTCAGGCTTTTGAAGAAAACGCCTGCGATTATTTGCTGAAACCGTTTACCGTCGAACGCTTGCATCAGGCGCTTTCGCGAGCGCTCAGCCACGTCGCAGATGAACAGAAACTGCGCGCACTGGAAACCAGACTGGCTGAACGCAATGGTCATTTGCGGCAGCTAACTGTGAAACAAGGCAACCGGTTACGGTTGGTAACTGAGCAGGAAATCTATTGTTTCGTCAGCCGCGATCATTACACGTGTGTTTATTTTGGCGAAGCTTTGCAATGCCTGGAAGGGATTTGCGATTTATCGTTGGCTCGGTTGGCTGAGCGGCTTGATCCCAACAAGTTTCGCCAGATTCACCGAAACAGCATTGTCAGAATCGCCTCCATCGTCGCTTTGGGAAAGTCCGGAGATGGCGAAGTTTGGGTTGAGCTGTCGAATGGAATGAAGTTGCCGGTTTCTCGCAGCAATCAACGCGCAGCCAGGCAGTTGCTCGATTCCAACCGATAAAAACGGCTTTTTATTTTGCCTGTGCAAGCAGCTTTTTTCGGACAACCACCGAGAGGATAAAAAGAGCCGCGGCACCGAGCACCGCGAATCCCAGTGGAAGAATTCGAAAAGCCATTGCGACAAGGCATAAAATGCCTGCCCCTCGGATCACGTTGGCAATGGCGTTGGCGCGTTCGGCTTCGGTCGGTTGATTCATATCAAGTTTCTTCGGAAAAGTAGCGCAGGCCGTAAATGAACTGCGCTACTTTTTTATGTGTTACTTCTTTTTATATTTTTCGATCAGGCCTTGCATGCCATCGGTTTTGCCGTTGAAGCGGAACGCATAATACTGTTTCAAGTTGTCCATCAACTGATCCTGCATTGGTTTCAACTGCGCATTGCCATCACAGGCGGCAATCCCGCGAGCCAGCCAGTCAATGACTTCATCCATTTTTTCCAGCGCCTTGTCCATCAGCTCCGATTTTTTCTCCGTCTGGTATTTCTGAGCAAGCGCCTGGTATTCGTCGTTCGTCAGGTTAACTAGCAACAACAACACGCCAACGTCATTCGACTCCAACCCGACGGCTTTTTCGGCGCTTTCCTTGGCTTCGGCTTTTTGGCCGTTTTGATTCAGCACAACGGCGCGCGCGTAATACAGCCGCCATAGCCAGGAATTCTTGTAATCTTTCCACTTGTCGTCCGCCATCCAGCTTGGTTTTTTGTCGGCTTCCATCAGTTCCGCGCCTTTGGCGGCAGATTCCACAGCAGCTTTCATCAGTTTGGGGTTGGCCGCTTGTTTGTTGGCCGCTTGTTGCTGAGTTTGCGTAGCGCCTGCCCATGTGATTTGTACGTGGATGGTCACGTCTTCAGGGTTCCTTTCCAGATACTTCGCGCTTTCGTCCAGGGCCTGATCGAATTTGTTTGTGGCGAAGTAACCTTCGATCAGCGAAGGACGAACCAGATCGGATTCGCCCGGTTGGGTAAATATTTTTGAAAACTCCTCTGCCGCTTTGATCTTCTGGTTTTGGTCCTGGATTTTGTAGATTTCGTTGGAAATCGTTCCTGCGACTTCAGCGCGTTTGACGCCTTTGGGAAACTTCTTGGCGTATTCGGCTGCCGCTTTGGTTTTTGCTTCCAGGCCTTGTGCCTTGAGCAATTTTTCAATCGCAGCACGCTCGTCACCCGGAACTTGCGGACCTTGATCCTTCTTTTCCTGCGCCACGGCCATTGCCGATAGGCAGATCAGGGCAAGCGCACAGACAAACATTCCCCGAAAAACGGGAGCAAATTTTGATTTCATCTTTGACCTCATGTTGATTGTATTTTGTTGGGAATGATGTGTGCGAACGCCACATCAACGCGGCTGATTATACTTGAGAGGTTAAAGTGAAGAAAGCGAGAGGGCAATTTGGCCAAATTGCCCTCTCGGAAAGTTTTCACACGCCGCTTTGCTGAATCAGTTTGGCGACAAGTCCCGTCCACCCGGTTTGATGGCTGGCGCCAATGCCCGCGCCGTTGTCGCCATGAAAGTATTCGTAAAACAACACGTGATCTCGCCAGTGCGGATCGTTCTGGAATTTGTCCGAACCGCCAAAAACTGGGCGGCGTCCATCTTCATCACGCAAAAAGATGTGGGTCAGTCGGCGGGAAACTTCCCCGGCAATGTGCCACAGATTTTCGCGCTGGCCAGAGCCAAAGGGAAATTCCACCTTGAAGTCGTTGCCCAGGAAGAAGTGAAATTTCTGTAGCGATTCAATCAGCAAGAAGTTGACCGGGAACCATACCGGGCCACGCCAATTCGAATTTCCTCCAAACAATCCAGTGGAAGATTCGGCAGGTTCATAATCCACGCGATGTTCCAGGCCGTTGACGTGCAACATATACGGATTTTCCAAGTGATGCCGCGAGACAGCCCGAACGCCGTGAGGTCCTAAAAACTCCGTTTCATCGAGCAGGTACCGCAGCACTTTGGGCAACCGCTCATGATTCACCAGTGAAAGCAGCCATCGTTCCTGTCCATCCTTGCCGAGTTGTTTTTTCACGTGCTGGCCAAATTCCGGACGATTTTCGATGAACCACATCATTCGTTTTTTGAAGCCCGGCAGCTTATTGATCAAGTCTGCCTTAAGCGTTTCGACGGCAAAAAGAGGTGTCAGGCCCACCATCGAACGCACGCGCATCGGCAGATGATCGC
>CAZMXG010000137.1:0-21433 GCA_964570175.1 uncultured Heliomicrobium sp.
ACAACAGTTTACTCAAAACCCGACTGACTCACCCTATTTCAAAACAAGCTCTTAGCCCGTCGTCACTCGATAAACTTCGAGCGGCTACCTCAAAATTTGATCAAGACAAAATTGAAAAGGCGAAAGAAAAATAGCTATCAACTTATTTATACGTTGATTTTTAGGGTGTGGTCAGAAATCGGACATTTTGTGTTTATATCTATACCCCTCCTAAGTTTGACAAGGTCGAATTTTCTACCGTATAGTGCGCGCTCAATTTTCAACAGCCCAATTAGTTGTGGTGTCTCGATAAGCTTGCCCAAGGCGGTAAAATCTTTTCATGCTTAGGATCGAAAAACTCTCTATTCAAGGTTTCAAGTCTTTTTGTGACCCGACTGAGGTCATTTTTGACCAGGAAGGCATTACGGCCGTCGTCGGCCCAAATGGCTGTGGCAAATCCAATGTAGCTGATGCCATCAGTTGGGTAATCGGTGAACAACGGGCAAAAGCATTACGCGGCAGCAAGATGGAAGATGTGATTTTCCAGGGAAGCCGCAATCGTCAAGCAGCCGGCATGGCTGAAGTCATGTTGACGATGATTGTCCACGAAACTTTTGAAATTCGAGGAGAAGCCACGGCCGCTGATGCAGAAAAACACGCGGCTGAAGTTGCTCAAAAATCTGCTCAAGCAGTTGAACAAGCGGAGGCTTATCAGTTGGAAATGAATGCTGAGCCTCAGGGATCAGCAAATGAAAGCTCCGAAAGAATTGAACAAATTACCGAAGCCAGCAACGAACAAATTGAAAGCATTGAAGAAACGGCACAGGCTCAGCAAATAAAGAAAAAGCGTAAAACCTCAGCGGCGCCAGGCCTGAGGGTGTTTCATGAAGGCGAGCGGATCGTTGTGGGGCGCCGTTTGTATCGAACAGGAGAGAGCGAATACGAAATGAATGGCCGGTCGTGCAGATTGCGTGACGTTCAAGATCTATTCGCCGGAACAGGTTTGGGCGGAGCTCATTACGCAATTATCGAACAAGGACGCATTGGCCAGGTTCTTTCAGCCAAACCTATGGATCGGCGTGCTTTGATTGAAGAGGCCGCTGGCATTTCGAAGTTCAAAATGCGTCAGCATGCCGCGGAGTTAAAACTGGAAGCTTCCAGGCAAAATCTGTCTCGTGTCACGGACATTTTGGCTGAAATCGAACGTCAGCAGAATAGCCTGCGTCGCCAAGCGGGTCGCGCTCGGCGCTATCAGAAATTCAGACAGGAAATGCGTGATCTGATGCGATCGGTTTATGTCGTTGATTTTCGTGCAACAACAAAGGTTTTGGAAGATTTAGAGGCAGTGCTTGAAGCGGGTTCGGTGCGAGAAGCCGAGATTTCTTCTTCGATTTCCCAATTTGAACAGGAGCAAGCGGTCACCGCTCAAGCTGCACGTTCGTCAGAAGAATCACTCAATCAGGCTCGACAGGTTGCTGCAGAAATCAATATTGAGTTGGAACGTACGCGTCAACAGCAAAACTATTTGACCCAGCAGCTTCAATCACTGGGCACACGATCTCAGCAGTTTGCCCGGGATCAAGCGGTTATTTCTGAACGCACAAGTGTTATTGAGCAGGAAACGATTCGCTTAAAAAGCGATTTGCAGCAGATAGAACTTGAAATCAATGCTGAAAGTAAAGCGCTATCTGAAGCCGAAAATGATCATCGGCAGCAAATTGACCGGGATACCGAAGCGGAGAAACGACTGGAAGAGGCACGCAAGAAAGTTTATGAAAATGGTACAAATGTCGAGCGGTGGCGGCAATTAAAGCGCCAGTTTACCGAGTCAGTTGACCGTTCTGCGTCACGATTGAATGGGCTGTCGGCTGAGCGCCAACGGGCATCCACGCAAGCTGAAATGGCACGCGAACAGCATTCCGAGTTGACAGCCATCGTTGAGCAAATGACCGAGCGGCAACAATTGACCGGCGAGGAATTGGCAACAACAGCTTTGGAATTGGCTTTGGCGCGCAGAACTCGGGATGAAAAGCAGACCAGGTTTTCATCATTGCAACATGACCAAACTGCCACCGAACAAAGGCTGAAATCACTGACCCAATTGGATGAACAGCATTCGTACTTTTCTGAAGCTGTTCAAGCGCTTTTCAGCCCTAAGGCTCAATCGCAAAATTTCCGCACTTTGGGCACCCTCGCCGATTTTGTGAGAGTAAGCCCTGAACATGAAACGTTGCTTGAATCTTCGTTGCGAGAGGAATTGCAATTTGTTGTTGTTCCAAGCTTTGACGATGCACTTCAGGCAATAGCATTTCTGAAGTCCGAAGGAGCTGGGCGTGCGACTTTCCTGGTAATTAATCAGACTCAAAATGGAATTCATTCTGATCAGACTGAGCCGGCTTTAGCCTCATTGTCAGTAAATAATGGCAATTATTCTCTTGGTTATCAGACGCTTGGCTCAATTCTAGGACTACGAACAGAGTTTTCCGAAGCCTTCAAGTTCGCAATGCCCAGCTTGGCAAATGCCAAGATTGTGAACGACGCGAATGAAGCGTTAACCGCATCTATTTCTCAGAACGGAAGCGCGCACGCGACTATGATGCTCGCTCGTACTGGTGAGCGGGTTATTGGTGGACGCATCATCACCGGTGGAGGAGGTGAAAATAGAGGAATCGGCGTGTTGACGGTGAAGCGTGAAATAGCGGAGCTAACCGCTAAATTGGAATCCCTGGCCGTAGAGACTGAGACAATTGATTCTGATTTAAGCGTTGTTAAAGCGCGTATCGCCGAACTGGAAGAACAACAACGGCGCTTAGATGCAGACCAACGCCAGATCGAAAAACAACTGGCCGTTCAGCGTGAACAGTTACAGCAATTCGCCAGAGAGCTGGAACGTACTACGACACACATTCGCGTCGTTGAACAGGAAACGGCTCAAGTCGAAGAAGAACGAGCGGATTTCGAAGCCAAGTTGCTGCATGCCAGTCAGCAAATGGATGAAGCTGAGCAAATTCGTGCGGAATCGGAGCAAGCAGCCAATGAAGCTCAATCTGGTCTAGCGGACCTACGGCGAGCTTCAGATTTGCGTGCGCAGGAGCTGTCAGCCCGTCGCGTTGAATTTGCTGCGAAAACTGAGCGTCGCCGAGGTCTTTCCAACGACATTCGGCGTCTGGAAAATGAATCCGCTGACTTAACCAGCCGTTTAGAACGCAGCCGGTTTGAAGCCATCGAAGCGGAAGAACAATCCAATTCCATGCAGTCTTCCCTAGCCGAAACAAGTGAACGGCTTCAGAGTTTAAGTTCTCAGCAACAACTTCGCTCTGCTGAACTGGAAGAGCGACAAATTGCATTGTCTTCTGTTCGAGAGCGGCTGGAAACTTTGGACGCTCAACTTCGACAAATGCGAGAATCTTCGATGCAGGCACGCGAGGAACGCGCAAGAAAGGAAATCGAGCGGGCCAAGCTGACAAGCAATCTGGAGCATTTGGTTCAAACTTGCCACGCTGAACTTGGAGAAAATATCGTTGAAATTTGTGAGCGGTTGGAGCAAACCAAACTGGCAACCGAAGCCAACACTGTTCAAGAAATAGATATCCTCTCCCCTGCCTCTGATGATTTGGAAAACCAAGTAGCTGTAGAACAAATAATGCCCGAGCCGTTATCAGCCTCAAGTAATATAGAAAATCAAAAAACAGACTCCCTGGATGAGGATGATTTAGCTTTAGCTGATGACTTTGAAATATCGTTTTGGCAAGTTCCCGATGATTTCAATTTGGAGACCGCTAAAGCCCGCCTGGATGAATTGCGGGCAAAGATTGATGCGCTTGGGCCAGTGAATATGATGGCATTGCAGGAACTGACTGAAATTGAAGAACGGTTCGAGTTCTTAAATACGCAAAAAATAGACATCGAAAGCGCGATTATTGATACTCAGTCGGCTATCGCAGAAATCAAAAAACGATCTCGCGAACGATTTGTTGAAGCTTTCCATGCAGTTAACGCGAATTTCAAAACATTGTTTGTCGAATTATTCGGAGGCGGTCAAGCTGAAATGCGACTGATTGACGAAACCGATGTGCTGGAAAGCGGCATTGAAATCATTGCTCAGCCTCCGGGCAAACGGCTGCAGAATGTATTACTGCTATCAGGCGGCGAAAAAGCCATGACGGCAATGGCTTTGGTGCTGGGCATATTTAAATACCGCCCCAGCCCATTCTGCTTGCTGGACGAAGTTGATGCGCCACTAGACGAAATGAACATCGGCCGTTTCGCTGACAAGGTGCTGGAAATGAGCAACAACACTCAGTTCATGGTCATTACGCACGCGAAACGAACCATGGAAGCAGCAAAGACATTATACGGGGTGACGATGGAAGATCCGGGTGTATCGAAACTGATTTCAGTCAAACTCAACTAATCGAATCCCTTAGAGGCAAGTCCTCTGATTAGCGAAACTGACTTCCCCGCTCACAGGACAGAGTTATGAATAATTTGTTTAGGGCAGTATTGTTGGGAAGCTTTTTCTTCACGATAGCCAGTTATTCGCCGACGCTGAGCCAGCAGACGCAGCTAAAACAATGGCTCGGCCCGGCAAAGCCACAGCGCCTTGTCCTGACTCCTCGACACAAAATTCCGGTTCAAACAAATGGTTTTGATCGCGAAACAATTGATTCGCGATATCGCGTGCAATTGGAATGGATTGATGTTGCGTGGGATGGAGCGGTAACGGCGTACCAGCGCGAATATGGAAATAGAGTCCGGCTTCCGCAGCCAAAGCTGATTTCTCGCGTCACGATTTTGCCAACGTTAGGGTACACCCCGCACAGCCTGGATGCAGGGGCAACGTATTACAAATCACGCGTCAATGTTCAGGATTATTCTGTCGAAGGGGTGGTTTACTACAAATCCACAGAGGGAAACGAAACCTCGCTTTGCGACGGCGGCATAGAGGAAGAATTTATCAAAGCGATTGGGCATTGGATGAAATTGCGTTGTTTTGCTTTTCTCAATGTTCAGTCAGATTTGCGCTGCCGCCCGCTGAAAAATTCCCTGCTAACTCCGATGTGCAAATAACCTCTCCTCTATTCAGCTTACCTTCAGCCAACGATCAAGGAATTGCCAGACTTGACGACGAACATCCGGCGGGAAATCGTGTCCAGCATCCGGATAAACCGCAACCAATTTGTCTTTTGATTTGAAAACCCTTTCGTAAATTGGCGTTGCCGCGTCAACGCAATCGCGCACACCGGAAACTTCAAAGTTACCATCGCGAAGCGGCGCATTGATGAAGAGAGGTCGCGGAGCCAGCGAAACCAAAATTTCGGGAAAGTCGAACGGCATCCTTGCGGGGTCTTTGCCATATTTGTCAGCAATCAGGGGCATGTAACGAATGCCTGCCCATCCGGTCAGATCGCCGTTGTAATACTTTTTGGCAGACGTAAATCCGCAACTTGTCACCATTACCTTGATGCGATCGTCGAAGGCCGATACAAAAAGCGTATTGTGGCCACCGAGCGAATGGCCAATCGAGCCAATTCGTTTTCCATCAACCATCGGCAAGGATTGCAGCAGATCAACCGCGCGGATGTGGTTCCAGATTCCTTTCATCGTGCAACTGACATAGCCATTTTTGTATGGATCGAAAGCGTTTTCGCCAAGATATGGATAATCCGGAGCAATGCAAACGTAGCCTCTTTCGGCCAGCTCTTTTGCATAATGAAGATTCGCACTGCCTCCCAAGCCTGCGGGTTCACCTTTGCCAATTTTGGTCGTTTGATGCAGACAAAGCATTGCTGGCGCACGGCGACTCCGATTTTTCGGTACCAGCAAATAAGCCATCACCCAATCCCCCGGTTCAGCCAAATACTTGAGTTTGGTTCTGGTAAAAGCTCCCAGGTCTTCTTTTTCAATCTCAACGAACTGAACCTTTTCGCGTGCCCTCGTCGGCAGCTTCCCCATCACCAGTTCCATTCCTTCCAGAATCTGTCTTCGTGCTTGCTGCCAATCAGCTCGCGTTTTGATTGCTGATAAATCAGGACGGGTTTGAGTTTGAGCCTCTGCTTCGCCACAAGCAGAGCCAGCAAGACTGCCAGCAAGCAGACTCAAAAACTTTCGGCGAGCAAGATCTTCTAGGTTTAGCATCTGTGCATCTCCAAAGATTGGCTTTATAATCGCAAACTATTCAAACATTCGCTGGAAGGTAAATCGCAATGAAAAAACTTGTTCTCGTCGCTTCCCTTTTGTTGCTTGGAATGGCGTTTTACTCGACTTCATCAGTTTCAGGCAATACGACTGAAAAGACTTCGATCAATTTTGCCAAGCAAGTCGCACCAATCATTCAGAATCGCTGCGAAGAATGTCATCGTGCTGGCGGATCGGCTCCGATGTCGCTGGCAACTTATGAAGAAGTTCGTCCCTGGGCACGCGCGATCAAGGAAAAAGTCGCCAGCCGACAAATGCCGCCTTTCCACGCCACAGGAGCAATTGGCCGTTACGACCGCGATCCACGCTTAACCGAGGAAGAGATTGCGACCATCACCAAATGGGTTGATACAGGAGCCGCCAAAGGCAATCCGAAAGATTTGCCTGCGCCGAAAATCTGGAAATCCGGTTGGGCGAGCGGCCAGCCCGATTTGATTCTGACGGCAAGAAAATCTTTCCCACTGAAAGCCAGCTCGACTGATCAATATGCGTTCTTCGTTTTTGATCACATTTTTGCTGAAGACACCTGGATTCGCGGCATCGTTACCAAACCCGGCAATCCTAGAGCCGTTCATCACGCGAACACCCATCTGGTTCCGCCAAACTTGAAAGCTCCCGAAGAAGGTTATTTTGAAGGCGACTTCGATCCTTCTGCGCGCGGAACGATTATGATTTCCGGCTGGGTTCCCGGTTCGAACGACATCATGCTACCTGAAGGCACAGGAGTCAGAATTCCGAAAGGAATGCGCTTCGGAATTCAAATCCATTACGGCCCGAACGAAAAAGAAACTTCCGACCAGACTTCGCTCGGGATTTACTTCGCCGATGGAACGATTCGAAAGAACTTGCAGATGCTGTTTGGCGACCGAAAGGATTTGCAGATTCCGCCAGGGGATGCGAACTATTCATTGATTTCAAAGCGAACTTTTTCCAGCGACGCCATCATACGTTTCTTCCATGTTCACATGCACTTGCGAGGCAAATCCTACGCGTTCCGCTTCACCTATCCCGACGGCCGGGTCGAAACGCCTTTCGATGTGCAAAACTACGATTTCAACTGGCAGCGCAGCTATGTCTTTGCCGAACCGATCAAAGTCCCGAAAGGAACTTCTGTTGAATTCATCGGCACTTATGACAATAGCGCGAAAAACAAATTCAACCCCGATCCGACGAAGACAATTCGCTGGGGCGAAAAGACTACGGACGAAATGATGCAAGGCCGAATCTTTTATGAATCAATTAGCGAGGATTTGAATTTGAAAGTGAAGAAAGGCCGGGTCGTGACGGCGGCTGAAACGGCGAGCAAAGAATAAAGCAGTGAGATTTCGGTAGGCTTTTGTTTCAAGCGTATGAGACGACGTTTAGTTGCTGATGATTGATTCCGGTGAAGTCTTTATCGTGGGTCAGCAGAGGCAGATTGAAACGGATCGCAGTTGCGGCAATCCAGGCGTCTCCGGCTTCCAGACGCCGCCCGATTTTCTTGCAATGCACATTGAGCTTGGCCCAGGCTTTGGCAATCTCAATGTCGTAAGGGATGATCAAAAACTGTTGAACGAAAACGTCCAGTCGCTGCCTTTCATTGATACCCCAGTTTCTCTCTTCCGCCCACTGCCAAAGTTCAGCCACACTTTGAATGCTCAACGCCAGAATCTGACCTTGCATATGCGGCTCATAATTGGCGCGGCGAGAGTCCGACTGCTTTCTGGGGTGCAGCAAACTTGCAACCGTTGTATCCAAAAGAACAACACTCATTCACCCTCACCTTTCCGTTCAGCTACCAGATTTCGCTGATTTCTTTCTGCCAGGATGAACGCCAATAATTCATCCGGGTCATCATCGGCAGGCCAAAGTGAAGAAAGCTGATTTAAGTCTACTACAGGCCTAACGCCTTGTTGATCAATTAACAGCTTTAAGGCGGGGTCAATCGCATTGTCAGGAGTGGTCGTCTCTACTACTTGTACGCTCATTGTCATCCTCCTTTTCAATCTCAAAATAATGACAGGCGCGACTGTAACAACCACAATCGCGCCTATCAAGTCTAGCAACTTGTGAGACTTAATCTTCCTCTTCCTTCCTCACTCGCCCTTCGGCTACCGCCTGTTGCACGATCTTCTGCACAATCAGCGCGGGAGCTTCGTCATAGTGAGAAAACTCCATGTGATATGAGCCGCGCGCGCTGGTGATCGAATTCAGCGTTTGCGGATAGGTCAGCATTTCAGACATGGGGACTTCGGCTTTAACGATCTGGTTAAGGCCTTTTGTATCCATGCCTTGAATGCGGCCCCGGCGAGAGTTCAGGTCGCCCATGATGTCTCCGGCGTATTCCTGCGGCGCGACAACTTCGACGTGCATGACCGGTTCCAGCAAGGTTGGCCGGGCTTTTTCAATCATCGCCTTAAAGGCTTTACGGCCGGCCATTTGGAAGGAAAGATCATCGGAATCTACGTCGTGGTACGAACCATCAATCAGCTCGACGCGGAAATCCACCATCGGATACCCGGCGAGTGCGCCACGGGCGGCGGAGTCCTTGATTCCCTTTTCGACGGCTGGACGGTAATTTGCCGGGATTGAGCCGCCGAAAATTTTATCTACAAACTCAAATCCACCACCGCGAGGCAATGGTTCAAAGATACAAACGCAATCGCCGAACTGGCCTCGTCCGCCAGTTTGTTTCTTGTGGCGGCCACGGACTTCGACTTTCCCTTTGAATGTTTCGCGGTAAGGAACCTTGGGTTGATGCAGTGTGACTTCGACGTGATAACGGTTCTTTAGTTTGGCCACCACAGTTTCGATGTGCTGTTGACTGGAACCGCCAAGCTCGAATTCTTTGGTTTCAGCGTTGCGCGTGTAATGCAGCAAAGGATCTTCTTCGACCAGCTTATGAATCGCGCCAGAAAGCTTATCTTCGTCAGCACGCGATTTCGGCTCGATGGCAAAATGGATTGCAGCTTCCGGGTATTTCACTTGGTCGTAAAGAATTGGCGAAGCCTTGTCCGCCAGCGAATCGCCGGTCGTGGTGTCTTTCAGCTTGGTGACGGCGACAATGTCGCCAGCATGCGCTTCCGTAATTTTTTCCAGCGTTTTGCCCTGCATCACGTGCAGCGGCCCAAGGCGTTCCGCCGAACCTTTTGTAATATTTTGAAGCGTCGCATCGGACTTAATCACGCCTGACCAGATTTTCATCAGCGTGATTTTGCCGAAGTTTTCAACCACAGTTCGAAACACATAGGCTGCCGGGAATTCGCTATCGCCGACATTCCGCACGATGTCATCCGAAGTCGGGTCAACTCCCGCGTGCGCTTTGACTCCACCCAAATCGGCTGGGTTTGGCGCGTAATCCACAATCGCATCCAGCAAAGTCGTAATCCCGACCATATTTGCCGATGAAACAGCAAACACAGGAGTCAGGTTTTTATTGATAATCGCCCGTCTCAATCCATTCAGAAACTCTTCGTCTGTCAAAGTTCCTGCGTCGAAAAAATGCTCCATCAATGTGTCGTCGGATTCCGCGACAGCTTCGATCAATCGTTCGTGAGTTTCGTCAATATAACCTTTCCCGTCTTCTGGAATGGGAACCTCTTTGGGTTTGCCGTTGGCGTCAAACTCGTACGCTTTCATGTGAATGACATCCACCACGCCACGAAAATTCTTTTCAGAGCCGATGGGCAACGTCAGTGGAATACAACTATTGCCGAATGTTTCGCGCAGCGAGTTGTAGACAGCGCCAAAATCGGCCCGCTCTTTGTCCAATTTATTGACCACAATGAATCGCGGTCGTGGACGGTTCAGTTCGTCTGCATATTCCCAGGCCTTTTCTGTCTGCACGCCGACGCCATTGACGCCGTCAATCACGAACAGCGCCGATTCGCAAACTCTCAACGCCGGTTTGGCATGCGCGATGAAGGCAGCATAGCCAGGCGAGTCAACTAGATTGATCTTTGTTCCTTTATGTTCGAGGTAGGCGGTAGCAATGTTCAGGCTGACTTTACGAGCGATTTCTTCTTCGTCGTAATCGGTAGTGGTAGTTCCGTCATCAACTTTGCCAAGCCGGTTTGTCGCACCGGCGGCAAATAGCATTGCGGCGACGAGGGAGGTTTTCCCAGCGTCGCCGTGACCTACAATGCCCAAGTTTCTGATTTCCTGTGTCGAATAGACTTTCATGGACATGTCTCCTTTGGAAAGATGGACTCAAGTTGCGAGTTCAATTTATGGATTGAATGCGTTCGTGGCGGTGAACGCCTGTGTTTCGGGCGCATACTAAATCAAAATTTTGGGGATTGGAACAGAGGTAAATCAACCCAAACTTTTTTGAAACTGAAGCCACTCTCGGACGTAAACACCTCCGCGATCAGTCATCGCATTTCAACAACCAACATGACATTTTTGACATTGACGAAAGATGAAGGCGAAGTTCATGGCTTCACTATTCGTCTACTTCCAACCAAGGCTATCAATGCAATCAAGGAGTGAAAAACGATGTTTACCCGAAATCAAATCATCGCTTGCGTCATCCGGCAATACGGCACTGGCCTGTATCGAAGCTGTGTCAGTTTCAACAAAAACGACGCGGTTTGCCTTAGCACTCACGACAACGAACAAAGCGCGACCGAAACCATCAATCTGTTTTGGGAGGCTTGCAAAAAAGGGGAGATCAAACGGTTTGAGGACTTGCCGCTCTTCCTGAAATCAATTCAAGGCGAAATTGCTTTGGCAATTTAAGCTGCTTAACCAGCGCCTTCGGCAAAGGGCAACTTTTGCCGAAGGCGCTCATCGTCTTGCACCTTCTTTTTCTGTAACGCGCATAGTCCTAATCTCCGAGAGAAATCTCAGTTTTTAATGGAACACTCCCAATCCGAATTTGAGTCTGCGCCGTAACTACCCAAGAGAAAGATTCAGTGCCCACTCGAATTGACTTGCCCACATTACAAATTAGATCAGTATTGATTGACAGATTCGTAGCTTGTCTCACGATTTGATCGCTCTTCTCTCACCAAAGAGCCACTTCCCCTTTTGTCTCTAACGCATCCTATTTGACCTCGTATTTATAAAACTACACGCCTGGCGGACTTCCTCCAGCCACAGGTCAAACTTTGCCTTTTTCAACCCCGGCGAATGGGCATCTCTTTACCTCGGAGAAGATAAAAATTTATGAGAAGTTTGAACATGAAAAAAACATTTGCTGCATTGACGATTGCCGCCCTGGCTCTTGTCGCCTTTTTGATCCTTGGACATTTGGGAGGCTATTCGGCCAATGCTGAAAGTTCCACCGGCCTTTCAAGTACATTCAATTCATCCACTGCCAGTGTGGCGGCGCAAAGCACCGGCATCACTCTGCCGAAAACAAACATTTATGTTCTGAACGGCGACAACACGATTTTCGTCCTCACGCCAGGATCACTGAGTTTCACGCGCCTGGTACGCGTAACTCAGGTTAGCGGCAATTTGATCGGCATTGATTTTCGCCCTGCTGAAACGAGCGGTACCTTGCTTTACGGCCTGACAGACACTGGCAACCTGTACACCATCAATCTGGTCGCTCCAAATTTAGGTGCGGCAACATTGGTCAGCACTTTGTCCACGCGCTTTGCAGGAGGCAGCCAGTCCCTAATGGACTTCAATCCGGTTTTGAATGCGATTCGCTTGATCGGCAGCAACGATCAGAATTTTGCAGTCGTCAGCTCGGGTGGCAACCTGAACGCCATGGCAGTTCAAACTGCCATGGCTTATGCAGCAGGAGACGTAAATGCCGGTGTAGACCCGAACATTTCCGGCGGCACTTATTCCAACAACCTGCCGACGGCGCAGAATACGCTGTTCTATGGAATTGATTACGACCTGGACACATTGGTGACGATCGCAACAGTCAATGCTACCGGCAGCTCAAACACTGGAGGCGGACAATTGAAGACCATTGGCCGCATGGTGGATGCCAGCGGCGCTGCGATTAATTTCTCTCCAACGGCAGACCTGGACATTTACACTGACGCGAATGGCGTTAACAGTTTGGTTGGCGTCAATGGGCGAATGCTCTTTACTCTTGATCTGGGGCAGATCAATCCGTCGCTGGCGCTGGGCTCCACGCAAAACGTCACCGTCAAATCTATTTTGATGAATGAATTGGGAGGCTCGATTGATATTGCAGTGTCACCTGTCGCGTTAACGCCAACACCAACTCCTACACCGCCCCCAACGCCAACTCCAACTCCGACTCCGACTGTAACAGTAGTTCAAGCTGAAACCGGCACTCTGGGTGGCGGCGCGTGGATTATGAACAATCACGCAGGGTTTACGGGGACGGGATTCGTGGATTTTGCTGATAACGTGGCCAATTCTTTCGTTGGATTTGCACTCAATCTCACCGGCAATCGTACGATTGATTTCCGCTATGCCAATGGCAGCACCGTGAATCGTACGTGCATCGTCTCATTGAATGGTGTCGCTGTCGGAACTCTGACGTTCCCTCCAACAGGTGCTTGGACTACCTGGAAGAAAGCTTCGCTGGCTGTTAATTTCGGCACTGCCACCGGTAACAAGGCATTGCGAGTAACAGCATCCACAACCAAAGGCGGGCCAAACCTGGACAAGTTGGAGATTCGGTGATCGTGAGCTAAACCCTATCCAACAAACTTGTAGCCCATTCCGTGAACCGTCAGGATATAAATCGGATGGCGCGGATTGGATTCCAACTTCTGACGCAGCCAGGCGACGTGAACGTCCACCGTTCGCGTCGTCGGCATTGCGTCATAGCCCCAAACTTCATTCAGCAACTCATCACGGGAAAGCGTCGCTTCGCGGTGTTCGATAAAGTAGCGAAGTAATTGGAATTCTTTGGCCGAGAGTTCAATCTTTTCTCCGTCGCGTTCAACCTCTGCGCGGCGAAAATCAATTTTGATCGAATCAAATTGGTAAGCTTCTGTCGAAGACAGCATCACAGCCGGAGCCGCCGCCCGCCGCAACAATGCCTCAACACGGGCCAGCAGCTCCATCATTTCAAATGGCTTGGTCAGATAATCGTCCGCGCCAAGCTTCAGGCCAACGACTTTGTCTACAATCTGCCCGCGAGCCGTCAGCATCAAAATCGGCGTCGTCACATTGCGCTGCCGCAAATCCCTGCAAACATCAAAGCCGTTCTTTCGCGGCAACATGACATCCAACAGAATTGCATCGAATGCTTCATTCGATGCGCGCTCCAATCCGTTCTCGCCGTCGCGCACGGATTCGACCTGATAGCCTTCGCTGGTCAGCCGATCAGTCAGCGTCAGAACCAAGCCAGGTTCATCTTCAACGAGCAAGATTCGTTTGCTCATAAATTTCCTGTGTAACCTTTGCCGTTAATTCCTGTGCGGCTAATACCGGCAAAGTGAACGTGAACTGAGATCCTTGACCGGCACTACTTTCAACCTTTACTTGTCCTTGATGAGCCTCAACGATATGTTTGACCAAACTTAGCCCTAACCCATTACCGTGAATCTGACTGGCGACAACCTCTTTGCCTCGATAGAACGGTTCAAAAATATGCGGCAGTTCTGATGGTTGAATTCCAAGTCCTTGGTCAGAAACTTTAACCTGCACTTCTCCGCTGTTATCTCCGTTCATGGAATTGACGTCCAAGCCAATCCAGCGACTTTCCCCGCTGTATTTCATGGCATTGCTCAGCAGGTTTTGAATCGCCCGGCTTAAAGCTGCAGCATCGGCATTAACCATCGGCAAATTAGAAGCAATGTTTTTTTCAAGCGCAAAGCCGCCCTCAACAAGCTGCAAATGACAAGCGGCAACAGCATCTTCGATGACACTGTTCAGATCGGTTGGGCGAAGTTCGTACGTTTTACGGCCTGATTGTGCCCCGGCAAATTCCAGAACTTGTTCCACCATTCCGGTCAGGCGGCGCCCTTCGTCGCGGATTAAACCGCCGTAGCGTTTGATCTGGTCGCGGTTGTCAATGACTCCATCGGCCAGGTTTTCCGCCGCCGAGCAAATCACCGCCAGTGGTGTGCGAAGCTCGTGCGAAACACCGGCAACAAATTCCATTTGCTGCTTTGCCAATCGTTCGGCGCGACGGCTGGAAAGAACGATGAATCCCACACTGACACCCAGCAACAACAGAACACCCAAACTGATGGATAAATTGCGGTAGCGAACATTGGCGACAGCAGCATCCAGCGACCCGGCTCGATGTTTGACCAGTAATTGCCATTCCCCTTCGCTATCAAGAGATTTGATAAACGGGCGATGAATTTCAATCTTCTGAGGGTGGCTGACCAGTGGTAGGTTTTCGCCCGATTTGGCAACGCGCACATCGCTTTGCAAAACTCTTACTGCCACCTGACTGGATTTGCTTTTTATATCTTCTGATTTCTGAGCATTAGAAGGCGTCAAAGGCGGGGAAATTGCAGGCACATTATTCCCACTGATAAAGAGCCTATCCAGTTCTTCCGTTCGAATTTTGAAAAGCGAACTGCGCGCATCATTTTGTTCAAAAGCCTTAAGCGGCAAGCTTGCATCGGATTGGTAAATTGCTTCAGACGATTCGCCGCGCTGAACAACGGCCAGCTTATATTCGTCATCGCCTTCGGCTGAAAAGTGACGCTTAATCAGTGACGGCAAAATCTCCTTCCTGATGACTTCTTCATCAAGCATAGCGATCGTAAAAGCGCGTTTTCCCTTCATGAGCGGTTGAAAATCCGCCCCCGGAAGAGTCATATCCGGAATAATCAAAGCAGGAATGTCGCCTGCCGTTTGGCCTGAAGACACCTGAAGAATAAAGCTGCGTGCACCTTTGGGAAGCTGCAAATTGGAGGGATCGTTATTTTGCCTGAAAATTCCACGTAAAACATTTTGAGTCGCGACTTCAGTATTCGATTCGGTTTCGAAACGATTCCGAATCGAATACAACTTTTCCGGCCATTCAACCGCTTCAAACGAATTCGACAAAGCGTCAAACTGCATCAGCTTCCAATTTCCATCGTCATCCGAAAAAGTTCTATAAACTTTGCTGACCAATTTGGATTCTGGCGCGCTGGCAACCCAACGGCGGTAGCGGCTGGCAAAATTCAGGGCTAGCTGATCGGAGTTCGGTAAAGAGGGCGATTGAAACTGAACGTAAATATTCGTCAACTCACGGTCAAAATCAGCGCACAATTTTTCGGCGCTGGTTCGTAAATTGGATTGCATGCGCTCTCGTTCAGCCTGACTGACTTCGCCCAGCCAGCGATACTGGAACCACGCCAGCAAGGGCAATAGCAATAAGAGACCGGCAACCACCGACAGCATCCATGATGTTCTTCGTTTTATATCCATCGCATTTCACGCCTCAATGCTGAAACGCCGTGCATTTTAACACGATGAATGCTGTCTGAAATCACCTTCCCGCAAATTTAACATCCTTAACAAGCTCATGGAGTGAGCTTTAAGTCATCTTACAATGGGCCCCGCTGTGACTGGGGCCCAACTGTGAAAGTGGGCGACTGCGGCATTTTGCCTCTTAGCACTGGTAAATTTGCCCAACAACCAACGAAAACATCAATAGCCGCCAGCAATAACATCTGGCGGCTATTCTTTCGAATTTTAAGCACAGTTTCAGACTACAATTATTTCTTACTCTGCTTAATGTTCGTCAACCGGGCCGGGTAAATGCCAAAATTTTCCACTTCGATCGTATTGTCGCCTTTGGCCCGAATGCGGGCTGCAGGAAATAGCGAGCCTTCCACGCCGCCGTCTTCTTCAACCCAAAGCTCGATATAAGTGAAAGGGTAATCCGTGGACCGGGTGCCTCGACGCAATTCGCCAAACCCTACCCACCGTTCGGCCAGCGCAGAAATTTTGCGCCCGTCTTCACCTTGCGTGACCCAAACAGCGTTTAGGTCCAGTGCCAGCCCCGTCCCTACCTGAATTGTTCCTCGCTTCTCTTTGCCCACAATCTTCTGAAAATCATCTTGCCCTTCACTACGCAATACTTCTCTTAAGCGATTGGCTTCCGACTCTGATGTCCAGCTTGTAATGGTCAACGTGAAATCTGTGGTGATGTTACGCCCTCCACCAAAGTAAAAAATATTGCCGCGATAAACATCTTTACCAGGTTTACTTTGTGCCTCCGCCATGGGTGTTTGCAAAAAAATCACTACTGTTCCCAAAAGCGACAGCAAGAGGGTTATCCACTTTGTTGATTTTCTATTCATATTTTCCTCCGATTTGATTACCGCACTATTCCTTGCTCAGAAAGATGCTTCCACATCAATACTTACAAGCAAACCGTCTCGTGCCAGACAATTTCGCTAACGCATCGAATTGACGTTCTATACATCCTCCATGCGACATACGGGCAGCAAATCTAGTGCCATCAATCAAATTTCCCTGCTCCTGACTGATCCTCACTCACTGGCTAACTGTCTTTTATCGGTGGCTCGAATTCGATTTTCTTCACTCCTGCGATCACGTTTTTTGTTTAGCCATCTGATAGATTGAAAACAACTTTAATATGCGTAATCGGCTTGTCGAATGTTTGGACAACGCTCATTACAACTGTGCCTTCAATCTTATTTTTCCGTGCGTCTTTCGTATATTGGACTCTTTCTGTATAAAGAATCTTTGGCCTGAGACTTGATCCAATCGGGCAGGAGTTCGAAGGCTGAGAATTACCCATAAGAATGGAATTTATATATCAATGAAACATCAATGGATTACTCGGGATGCCAAACGCGGGTCGGAGTGTAAAGTTTGCGGCACTGAACAAACTGCTCAGAATACGGAGAATCGCTGTAAGGGCACAGAGCGTGAATGCGCGAATTGCGGTCATATGGCGTTTTCCCATAACGCTCATGGGTGCAAGGCGACCTGCAATTGCAAAGAGTTCGTCTCTAAATCAGATCAATAGCCGTGATGCACGATCGCTGAGATTGTTCAAAAGCGGTTATGGAATTGCCGGAGAACCTTTCAGCGACTTTTACATCAACTTAGTGAACAAGGAAACAAGATGACCATCGCAATAAAGAATTTCACCTTCCCGGTTCTAAGCTTGATCTTGATATTCGTCGGGCTGGAAATTCCCTTGTTAACCGAACCACTCTCAGTCACAGCAGATGAGAAATTGACCGCTAAGCAAGTGATCGCCAGACATATTGAAGCAGTCGGGCAGAAGGAAAGCAGAGACTCAATTAAAACTCGTGTTCTTAGTGGTTCCTGCAAGTTTACCGTGCGTAATGGCACGGGAGGAGAATTACAAGGCCCCGCTGTCCTGGCATCGGATGGAAAAAAAATGCTGGTGGGAATCAATTTTGGAAACACTGCATACCCGGCAGAGCAGTTCGGATATGATGGTCAAAAACTCACAACTGGATACATTACACCAGGAAAACGATCTGCACTTGGTGATTTCCTTCTGTCTGAAAATGTCATTCTTCGTGAAGGGTTATTGGGCGGTGTCCTGTCATCAGCATGGCCATTTTTCGATGAGGCGTTAAACAGTAATCTGGTTGAATATGGCGGATTGAAAAAAATTGGTGAACGACAAGCCCATGAGCTGAGGTATTCACCAAAGCGCGGGTCGGATTCACAAATCAAACTGTTTTTTGATGCCGATAATTTCAATCACATCCGCAGCGAATACAAAAGACTGATCTCCGCTCAGATGAGATCCAACCCTGAGTCCTCCACCACGAATCAACGCGAAACGCGTTATTCCCTAACGGAAGACTTTGGCGATTTCAAAAAAGAATCCGGCTTGCTCCTTCCTCATAGCTATAAGATTCAACTTTCCGTCGAAGGCACGGGGTCTACGTATCTTTCTGAATGGAGCCTGAACTTGAGCAGGTTTCAGTTCAATCAGAAAATTCCGGCAGAATCATTCACGATTGGAACGACGGCTTCCCAATAAAAAGAAGTAATTGAGAAACTTGTGCAGTTCAACATGACTCTCAACTGTTTGCGCCCGCCCACTTATAAAGCCTGTTGCATCAGCCATTTAGCCTCCACCTGTGATAACTCTGCCGGTTCTGTCTCTAGTGCGCCAAACTCACTCAAATTTCCTGGAACGCTCTTTTCTTGGCTAGAAGGGCTTTTATGTGAATATTGAGGTTCAGGTGATTGGAGCGAACTAGATGAAAACCAGAAAACTTAACATCCTTAACAAAAGTTTTTCCCCAGCTTAACCACATTTACCTGCCTGTTCGCGATTATGAGCTCGCAAAATAGGCGATGCGGTGGCTGATTCTCAATGCGCCTTTCGCCAAGTACGACAGACTGACTGTGTGTTCAACACCCTTAGAGGAGAATTTTCATGCGAGAGAAACTATTGATTGTGCTTTTGATTGCTGTGGCTGCCGTCGCCGAACTGTTTCCAAATGTCAGCGCCCAGGAAGCCGCTGACAAAGCGCAGCAGATTTTGGCCGCTGCCCGTACCGCTATAGGCGGAGAAAAGCTTAAATCGTTGCAAGGCCTGAGTGTGGAAGGCGAATTCCGCCGTTCGATGGGCCCCATGGAAATGTCCGGAACGCTTAACGTGGACATCATGATGCCGGACAAAATATTGAGAACCGAAGTTATGAACATGATGGGCGGGATGGAAATTACACGGCTGGAAGCAGTAAACGGAGATAAAGTTTGGGAAGATCAGCAACAGGGTGGCGGCGGTGGCGGAATGATCATGATTCGCCGCGGCCGCGCCAATGACCCCAAAGCCAGTGAGGACATGATTCGCAGCGAAGCCTTGAGAACCAGCCTGGGCTTTTTGATCAACACTCCTTCTTCGTTGCCAACGACTTTTTCGTATGCAGGCGAAGCCGAAGCGCCTGAAGGCAAAGCGGACGTTCTGGACGCAAAAGTTCCGACCGGTCCTGCGCTGCGGCTTTACTTCGACCAAAAATCGCATCGCTTGCTGATGCTGAGTTACAAAGGCAAACGCCCCCGCATGATCACGCAAACCAGAACTGACGGACCTCCCAGCCACGAAGAAATGGAAAAACGCGTGAAGGATGCTGAGGCAGAAGCTGCCAAACAACCGGATGTCGAATATCAAACGCGCTTTTCAGAGTACAAGGAAGTCAGCGGCATTTGGCTGCCTCACAAAATCTCAAAAGGCATTGATAGCGAAACCAACGAGGAAATCACCATCACCAAAGTGAAAGTCAACCCTTCACTCAAGCCTGAAAAATTTGTCAAAAAATAAGCCACATAGTCTGAAACTTTAGGCCTTGGGAAATTAAGATTTCAACTTTGATTCCCTGAAGGAGGGATATGTTCAATACAAAATCGAATTTTGTTCGACTGGCCCTTTGTTTGGCGTTGCTGATTCCGAGCCTTGCTTATGCGCAAGGACAGCCGTCTAGCCCGCAAAAGATTGACGCGGCGACGCGCACCGAAGTGATAGAAGGTGCAATCAAGGCGCTGACCGACGCCTACGTTTTTCCCGAAGTGGCGAAGAAAATGGAGCAAGCCATCCGTCAGCGTGTTCAGCAAAAAGAATACGACAATCTGACGGATGCCCTGGACTTTGCGCGCAAATTGACCGCTGACTTGCAGGAAGTCAGCCATGATAAACACCTGCGTGTCGTACTCAGCGAAGGTTCGCGCTTTGGTGGTTCGCCCGATCAACAGCGTGAAGCTGCTTTCAAACGCAACTTCGGCTTTGAAAAACTGGAGCGGCTCAGCGGAAACATTGGCTATCTGGATTTGCGCGGCTTTGAACAGCCGGGTTTGGCAAGCGACACCGCCACAGCGGCAATGAACTTTCTGGCCAACACGGACGCCCTGATTATTGATTTGCGGCAAAACGGCGGAGGCTCGCCGGAAATGGTCGCCTTCCTGTCCAGCTACTTGTTCGACAAACGCACACACTTGAACAGCATTTACAACCGACCGGGCAATTCCACACGCGATTTCTTTACGGATGAAAAAGTGCCTGGAAAACATTATGGCAACAAACCTGTTTTCGTCCTGACCAGCAATCGCACCTTTTCCGCCGCCGAAGAATTTCCCTACAACCTGCAAAGTCTGAAACGTGCAACGATCATCGGTGAAACTACGGGCGGCGGAGCGCATCCAGTGCAGCCGCGCCCGCTGGGCAAACTGTTTACCATCACGGTTCCGTTTGCTCGCTCAATCAATCCGATCACCAAAACCAATTGGGAAGGCACAGGCGTCAAACCGGATATTGACGTCCCAGCGGACAAAGCGTTGAAAGTCGGCCACCTGGCAGCGCTGAAAGCTGTGCAACCAACCGTTACAGACACGCGCCTGGCAGATCAGTTGAAAGGACTGATTGAAAGCCTGCAAAAAGAAATCGGCGACATCACTCTCCCCACGACTGCGCAAGTCGCTCAAACAACCAAGCCGCAAACCCAATCAAGCGCGATTCCCGCGCAAAGTGTGAAGCTGCCGGACACGCCAGCCGGAAAAACCTTTGGAGAGTTTTTGAAAGCGTTCAATACTGGCGACCTGGAAACGCTGAAAAACTTCCACAAAAGCCATGGCGGACCGGAAGACAATGCCGAACAAGACCTAGGCGCATTCAAACGAACGGGTGCGATGACGTTGCACAGCGTTGCGAGTTCTACCAACACTTCCATCGAAGCGATTGTTCAGGCCAGCAATGGAAACTGGTTAAGCTTCACCATTGGGGTTGATCCCAATCCACCATACCCAGTCACGGAAATTCGCGTTCGACCAACCCAGGCTCCTGCGGCTGCGCCAGCAACAGCCCAACCAAGCCCCGCCAACAAAACTGCTTTTGCCTGGCCGGAAACACCAGCCGGAAAGGCCCTAAACAAATTTCTGACATCTTTGAACAGTGGCGATCTGGCGACGATGAAGCAATTTCACAAAGACACGGGCGGAGATGAATCAAACGCCGGCCAGGATTTTGAGCTTTATCAGCAAACCGGCGGGTTGATTCCGCACAGCGTCACCCGATCAAACGAGTTGGATATTGAGGTTTTGGCTCAAACCAAAAAGGACAAGGGCTGGATCAAATTCGGAATTGTTGTGGGATCGAAACCTCCGCATGAAGTGCAGGCGCTTCAGGTTGACCAAACGTCTGCCCCGGATGGCGAGCAGTCAAAAGTGGGCAGCGCGGCTTCTAGCCCAAAGACTGAAACAGACCCGTCAACGTCCAGGAACGAAGCTGAATTTCTGCAAGGACTTCCGGCGTGGCTGGATAAGCAGTCCGCCGAAGACAAATTCTCCGGCGCAGTTTTGATCGCCAAAAAAGACAAAGCGATTTTCCAGAAAGCCGTCGGTTTGGCGGACAAGGTGAACAAAACGCCCA
>CAZMXG010000138.1:0-21325 GCA_964570175.1 uncultured Heliomicrobium sp.
ACCTGTATTTGAAAGGCCGGTATTACGTCGGCAAACGCACGCCCGAATGGATTCGAAAAGGCATCGAACATTTTCAACAAGCAATTGATCTGGACCCGAATTACGCGCTGGCCTATTCCGGCTTGGCCGAAGCGTATGGTTTTCTGGCGTCTTCCACCGGAGGGCAACCGCCGCGCGACGCGTATCCCCTGGCCAAAGCGGCTGCGTCGAAAGCCTTGGAACTAGACGACACACTTGGCGAAGCGCACTGTTCGCTGGGGTTTTTCCGCTTGCTGTTCGACTGGGATTTCGCCGCAGCCGAAGCCGAATTCAAACGCGCCATTGAACTCAGCCCGAATTTCGCCAACGCGCACGACGGCTATGGCTTTTACCTGAAAGCCACTGGCCAGCACGAACAGGCCATCGCGTCGTGCAAACGCGCCCAGGAGTTGGAACCGCTGTCACTGTTTCTCAGCCTCAGCCTCGGCTGGGCGTATTACTTCGCCCGCCGTTATGACGAAGCTCTGAAGCAAAGCGCCAAAGTGCTGGAAATGGACCCGAACTTCGGCTTTGCGTACTGGCACCGGGGGATGGTTTTTATCCAGCAGCAAAACTTTACTGAAGCCATCAACGCCTTTCGCAAAGCCATCAGCCTGTCTGGAGCCATTCCAACGTTTATTGGTTATCTGGGCCACGCCAGTGCCCGTGCCGGAAAACACCGTGAAGCCCGCCAAATGCTCTCCCAGTTGGAAAGCCTGTCGAAGAAGCAATATGTGCCTTCTTACCTGATGGCTGTAATACATCTGGGACTTGGCGATCTGGATCAGACGATGGGATGGCTGGAAAAGGCTTTTGAAGAACGATCAGGCGTTATGGCTTTTGTTCGCGTGGAGCCGATGCTGGACGGTTTACGGGGAAATATTAAATTTACTGAGTTGGTCGAAGCGACAGAATTCTGATCAATCAAAAAAGGAGAATAAGGGGCAAAAATATGTCTACTGATTCACCTAAACTCGAGCTTGAGAAAATCCTGCTAGGCGATGCTGCCGAAATTATCGCCGCGCGTGAGAAGGCAATTCTCATTCATCATACAAGAGATATTGATGCTGCTGGCGATGAAGTAGAGCTAGCTGTGAGAGATGTGCTACGCAGAAAACTTTCGCAAATCTATTATGTAGGGCATGGTCATATTGTCGATTTAAATTGGATGTCAAGTCCTCAGCTTGATGTAATTATCGCGGATAACGCAGGCGCTCCGATCTTATTTCAAGCTAAAAATGGTACCCAATACTTTCCTTATGAATCGGTGTTCGCAGTCGGAGAGATCAAATCAACCTATCGCAAAAGCGAAAGGCATGTTCATAAATTTTTTGATGTTCTAACTAGGATCAGGTCAACTTTGAAGCGAGAAAGTGTCATGCATCATAGGGATGGCTCACTATCTCTACGCATGGAATTGCCTGAAAGTACCTATGGGAGTGATAACCCTCTTTTTTCCTTTATGCTGTTTGTTGATGGGGGTGACTTTGACATTGAGGATATAAAGGAGCTTTATGCCAGTGAGCAGCCACGCTATCTTCCCAACTTACTATGCTTTCTAAACAAAGGTGTAGTGGCCTATAAAACGGAGGGTGCCTGGAGCACCGGAGAAAGTTGGTCTTATTTCAGCCTTCACCCTGGCCTATTCAGAGAAATGAACCTCACGCTTCAGTCTGGGCACGCGGGGCATTGGTACTTTAACAGATTTGGAACTGACGAGAATCGAATCGCTGCGAACTTTGGCTTCTTTTACACGATCCTGTCATCCTTCTTACAGCAATGTGCTCTATCGGAGCCACGAATGACGGAATATATTGAACGGGTTTTCTCTGAGAATGATGCCGCTGTTATTGGGTGAATCGCTTGATAAGGAAAAGACTTTATCAAGCTTGCACGGCGCTAATTAACGACTTAGCATCACAGCTATGAACTATAAAGACATAATCACAATAGAGCCTGGCAAACGCGGCGGGAAGCCTTGTATTCGCGGAATGCGCATCACGGTTTATGACGTGCTGGAGTATATGGCTTCGGGAATGACGGTGGAGGAAATCCTTGACGACTTTCCCTACCTGACTGAAGAAGACATTCGAGCTTGTTTAAGTTACGCCGCTGATCGAGAAAAGAGCTTGATGGTAGTGCCTGCTTGAAATTACTGTTCGATCACAATTTGTCGCCCAAACTGGTCAAACACCTCAGCGATTTGTTTCCAGACTCAAGCCACGTTTACTCGCTCGGTTTGGACAAAGTTAATGACAAAATCATCCGCGAATTTGCCCAGCAGAACGATTTCATCATTGTCACAAAAGATAGCGACTTCAGCGATTTATGCTTGTTGCTGGGTTTTCCGCCAAAGGTGATTTGGCTGCGAATTGGGAATTGCAGTACCTCAACCATCGAAAGCCTGCTACGAAACCATTTTGACCAAATCCGATCTTTGGCCGATGACCAGATAATTGGTGTGCTGACGCTGTTTTGACACAATGCTTCCCGGGACTACTCACTCTCTTCCGCTGCTGTTTCTTCTTCAATCTCTGGCCCATATTCGTTGTCTGAATCTGTTTTGGGATCACGTTCAAACATCCGGTAAATCACCGGCAGCACCAGCAATGTCAGCAAAGTCGAAGTCACCAAACCTCCGATGACCACAGTTGCCAGCGGGCGTTGGACTTCCGCGCCGGGGTTGGTCGAAATGGCCATCGGGACGAAGCCCAGGCTGGCAACCAGGGCCGTCATCAGCACGGGGCGCAGGCGAATGCGAGCGCCTTCACGGACAGCATCGCGGACAGAAGAGCCTTCGTCACGGAGCTTGTTGATGTACGCGATCATCACTACGCCATTCAGTACGGCGACGCCAAACAGTGCGATGAAGCCAATGGCTGCCGAAAGGCTCAGGTTCAATCCGCGCAGCCACAGTGCCGCAATGCCTCCCACCACCGCGAAGGGCACATTCATGATGATCAGCAGAGAGTGTTTGACCGAGCCGAACATCACGAACAGCAGCGCGAAAATCAGCACCATTGCCAGCGGCACGGCAATGTAGCCTCGTTTCATGGCGCGTTCCTGGTTTTCAAACTGGCCTCCCCAGGCGATGAAATACCCCGAAGGCATTTTGACGGCGGCTGCGATTTTCGAGCGCGCTTCAGCGACAAAGCTGCCGATGTCGCGTCCGCGCACATTGGATTGAATGACAATCCGGCGTTGATTGTTTTCGCGATTAATCAGATCAGGCGCGCGAATCAGTTCAACGCTGGCAATGTCGGCCAGCCGCAAGCGTTCGCCCGCCGGAGCAGTCAACGGCAAATCGGCAATGCGGTCGGGATCGTTTCGAAGATTTTCAGGAAAGCGCACCAAGACGTCGAAGCGCTTCTGGCCGTCAATCAAGGTTGTGGCGACTTTGCCGCCGACGGCAGTTTCAATCAGTTCTCGCACATCGGCGACGTTCAAACCGTAACGCGCAATCTGCTCACGGTGAATGGTGATTTGCAGTTGCGCTGCGCCGGACAAGGCTTCGGCTTGCACGTCTGCGGAACCCTGAACTTTTTCCAGCACGCGTGCGATTTCAGCGGCTTTTTCTTCCAGCACGTTCAGGTCTTCGCCAAAGAGTTTGACGGCGACGTCGGCTTTGACGCCGGAGATGGTTTCGTCCAACCGCATGGCCATTGGCTGTGTAAAGTTGTACGCCACGCCCGGCAGCTTGCCCAGCTCGTCGGACATGGCTTCAATCAACTTATCTTTCGTCATCGTTTTCGGCCATTGATCGTGCGGTTTCAGGATGACGTACACGTCGCCCTGATGAATTCCCATCGCTTCGGTGGCCAGATCGGGACGGCCAATTTTGGTGACGACGCTTTCGACTTCGGGAAAGGATTTGACGATCTCTTCGACCTTTTGGCTGATGTTGACGGATTCCGTGAGCGAAACGCTGGGCAACTTGCGCGTTTCGATCAGAATCGAGCCTTCGTCCAATCGCGGCATGAACTCTGTTCCTATGAACGCCAAGGAACCGATGGCTGCGGAAACAACCAACACCGCCGCACCGATGGTCAGCCAGCGATGATTCAGTGCGCTATCCAGGAATCGCACGTAACTGCGCTGCACAAAATGATAAAGCATGCCTTCGTGCTCTTTGATTTCTCCGCGCAGAAGAAGCGAAGACATCGCCGGAACGAACAACAGAGCCAGCAACAATGAACCCAGCAGCGCCGCGCAAACTGTGATTGCCATTGGCGAAAACATGCGGCCTTCCAGCCCTTGCAGCGTGAAAACCGGCAGGTAAACGGCGATGATAATCAGCACGCCGAACAAAATCGGCCTGCCGACTTCAATTGCGGCATCGTGAATCACAGCGGTTGTTGCAGTACCGGGAGCAGTAGCGACCTGGTTTGATTGCGATGTGCGCTCAGCCGACGACCCGGTTGCTACCGCTCCCGGTACTGAACCGAGGCGGCGAATGAAGTTTTCCATCATCACAACCGCGCCATCCACGATCAGCCCGAAATCTACCGCGCCCAAACTCATCAGGTTTGCTGAAACGCCCAACCATTTCATGACGATAAAGGCTGAAACCATGGCAATGGGGATTACCGCCGCGACAATCAGCGAAGCGCGCACGTTCCGCAGGAATAGAAAGAGGACGATGATGACCAGCACTGCGCCTTCGATCAGATTCCATTTGACGGTTTGGATGGTGTGGTCAATGACTTCGGTCTGGTCGTAGAAGGATTTGATACTAACGCCAACGGGCAGCGCGGATTGCAGATCGGCAATTTTCTGTTTAACGCGCTCGGCGACAGATTTTCCGTTTTCACCCTTCAGGATGATGACCATCCCGGCGACGCGTTCGCCCGTTGCATCGCGCGAAACCGCGCCCTGGCGCTGCATGGGGGCGGCTTTGACTTCCGCCAGGTCGCGCAGAAAAACCGGAGTTCCGGCGCTGGCATTGACGACAATGTTTTCAATATCGGCAGAACTTTGCAGCAGCCCCACGCCGCGCACAGTGTATTGTTCCGCGCGATGTTCAATATACCCGCCGCCGAAGTTGGAATTGTTTTCAGCCACACGATTGAACACATCGTGCAAGGTCAACCCGTATTTCACCAGATTGGCCGGGTCAACCAGCACCTGGAACTGTTGCGTTTCTCCGCCCCAGGAATTGACTTCGCCGACGCCCGGAACGGTTCGCAGTTGCAGCTTGACGAACCAATCGTGCAGCGTTTTCAGCTCCATCACGCTGTCTTTGGGCTTGTCTTTGCGATTGTCTTCGATGGTGTATTGATAAACTTCTCCGAACGCAGTCGCCACCGGGCCGAGCACCGGTTCCAGCCCCGGAGCGATTCGGGTTTTAGCTTCGTTCAATCGTTCGTTGATAAATTGGCGCGCCAGGTAGGTGTTGACACTGTCATCAAAGACGACCGTGATCAGCGACAAACCGAATTTGGAAATGGAGCGAACTTCTTCGGTTCGCGGCAAACCCAGCATCGCGCCTTCGATGGGGAATGTGACCTGGCTTTCGACTTCACCGGCGGCCATGCCCGGAGCTTCCGTGATGATGGTGACCTGATTGTTGGTCAGGTCAGGGAAGGCGTCAATCGGGATGGTGTACAGCGAATACAAACCGGCAGCGATTAATCCGCCAACCAATGCCAAAGTGATGAACCGCTGTTTCAGGGCAAAGGAAATCAGCCGTTCAATCATTGCGTCGCTCCGAATGTTTCAGCGAAACACTGTCGAGGATGTTTCCTGCGGAATCAATCGCCCAAAAGTTCAGACTGTCTTTTGATACTTCGGCGAACATAAAGCTGTGGGTTTTATCGTTGCTGGCTTCTGTGAGAGAACTGCGGCGGTTGATGTTGCCGGGACGAAGCTGCCCGCTGGCTCCGGAAACGAAGTATTGAACGCCGCGTTGCGGTTTGATTCGCTCGTAAAAATGATCATGGCCGGAAAGGGCTGCCGTTACTCCATGCCTGGTCAACAGTGGTTCGAGTGTGGCGCGTAATGTGTCATCAGATCCGTGCGTTTTTCCAGATGAGTAAAGAGGATGATGGAAGTATGCGATTTTCCACCGGGCTTTTGATGCGGTAAGCGCCGTTTCCAGCCAGCCGCGCTGTTTTTCGTCAAACGCTGTGGAATCCAGGGCGAAAAATTCAATCAACCCGTCGTTGTTGGTGAACGAGTAATAGGATTTTCCGCCCATGTTGAACTTCGGATAATTGGTTTGAAACGCGCGGCCGCGGCGGACATCGTGATTGCCCAGCACGGCGTAAAACTTGACGTCCTGTTTCAAAAGTTCGGCATACGGCTGTTCAAATTTCTTTCCGATATCGGATGGGCTGCCGCTGGAGTAAATGTTGTCGCCCAGCATCAGAACGGTGTTGAACGGGCGTTCGCCCAGAAACTGGGTCAGGCGTTTGGCAATGGCAAACTGACCTTCCTTGCCTGTGCCTGCGTCACCCAGCACGGCAAAGCGGAACGTTCCGGCGGAAGCTTTGCCCTCCGGAAGCAGCAGCGCATTGTCCGATAAGCGCGCCGTGACTGAATCAGTGCCCAGCAGAAGGCAAAAAAAGAATGGAAAAGCCGCTGCGAAAGCGGTCAACTTTTTAAGTTGCATCGTTGTCAGGTAAAGAAAGAATGTAAGGAAATTTGAGCAGTTCAGTCCATGAACTTATAGGCAAGCAATTGCATAGACTGAACTCCAAAGTTTATTCGTCACGTTTGAAGTTGTACCGCAAAAGGAAAATGTGGTTTGGCGCGCGCTGACCGTAACTGGTTGCCAAAATATACTGTGCCAAAATGTTGCGCGTGATTCGCCAACCGAAGCCGAAATCCGCGAAGTTGTCAGAAAATTTTTCTTTGGCTACGCCGTCTGGAACAAATACTCCAGTGGTGTCGAGCAGGCGGCCGAATCGGTCAGGAAAAAGCTTATGATCTTCAGTCCGTGATTGAGCCAGTTTGAAAAACGAAATGTTCGTAAAAAGATTTCGCCACAAATCGGTTTGAATGCCAGCTTGAACCGATAAATATCGCAATTGCACAAGTTCGCGTTCAAGGGGATTGCCTGTTGCGCGTTCGACATAATTCTCTCGTGACTGAGAAGAGCCAATGGCGAAGTCCGCGCTCAAAATAGTTCGTCTTGGCAGCGCATAACCCAGACCGAAACCCGCAGTTGCACGCGTAATGCGTTCACGTTCCGAAGCTTCAACAATGACCGAACGATTGATATTTTCCCTGACGCCGGTCGTCAGGAAATGAGTTTCTGCGCCGTAAAACAATCGCCGAGTAAGCGCACCGCGCAATCTGGCGCCAATTTCCGATGTCTGGCTGGAATACCGAACGGAGTCCAGCGTCAACGGCAGACCGTTAAACGTGCGCAAAATGTCGTTGTCATTGGCCGACATCAAACCATGTCTGTAAAACACGCCAAGTTTGTGGCCGTTTGAAAATTGGTGCGCAAAGCCCAGCTTGAACCGTGTTCGCTCAATATCTGATTTTGCCTCAATCAATTCGGTCGAACGCGAACCAAACTGATTTACCAGCGTCGTGGATCCGCTAAGTTCACCAAGCCCTTTGACGTAATCAACGCCAAATCCAAAACTCGTTCGGCCTTCTTTGCCAAAGCGGCGCGCGATCAATACAGAGCCGCCATTGGAATCCGCGTGGGTTGAACTGTTGCTTGTCCGCAAGCCGGGGATTCCCGCTGGGAAAAACGGTGTTACCGGGCCAGGGATCTCTTGTTCGGCGCTGGATCTGACTCTGCTATTGGATTTTGCAAAATTACCGCCAATCACCCATCGAGTATTTGCCAACGGCAGAAAGAATGTATTTTGAATGAGGTAACCAGCGTCAATCGGTTCAACGGAATTGACTTTGGCTGGAAACCGGTTGCCGATATTCGTTCGGGAATTGCTGAACGATGAAATGAACAAGCTTCGGTTTTCCAGCCGGTTAAACTCTGTGGCGTAAGCAGGGTTTTCCAAACTGTCCAGATGCGAATCCGAAAATGCCGTAAACCGCAGCAACGGCGCTGATTCACCCGGTTCAATCAAACTGTCAATGTAACGGTCGTAATCTCCGCCAACGTAATTTCTGACGGTTCCTGTCATAGGATTTCCCGTGTTGGGGGAAGATTTCGACTGAAACAACTGTTGGTGATTATCCAGGTTTCTGCCGCCGCGTTCGACAGCTTCGCTTCCGCCAGGCGTGAAAAACCGTATGTCTTCGTTGGGGATTACCAAAACGCCATTTCCCGGTGAAACCAGCGTGCGACGATTCGAATCGCTCAAACTTTCCACTTCCACCAAACCTTCGTAAACCACGACGCTTGTTTCGCCCGTCGAATCAACACCGACACTGAATTCGGTGCCACGGACCAGGATGGAAGCCGAAGGGCTGTTGACACGATAGGGATTCGGCTTTCCGCCATAATGATTGATCTTGATTCGGACACGGCCAAGGAAAACCTGAATCAGTTCGCGCAAAGAGTTCACAGTTCGATAATCTTTGAAAATGATGTGAGAACCGGGTTGAACGGTGATCATGCTGCCGTCGGTCAATTCGATGACGACGCGCCCGCCTCCGCGCGTGTCAATTTCATCCCCCGGAGCCAGTTTGTCGCCGCGCCGGATGGCAAATTTCAGCGTTTGATTGATTCGTATGGCTTTGCCGCTGACGCTGGCAATTCTGGCTTCGACGGATTGGGCAGCGACGGATGTGTTCGTTGCCGCTGTCATTAACAGCGCGCAAATCGCAGAGACAATTTTCCGGGTGATTCTGATCTTAACGTCCAAAACTATTCCTCTTGCCCGTCTCTGGCGGTTTCGATTTCAGACTCTTCGGAGTTGCTCAATCCATACCGCACGATCAACCGTTGAACGGTGCGGCGAGCCGTCCCCAGCAGATCAGCCGCGTGTTGCCGGTTGCCCTGCGCCTTTACCAGCGCGAGTTGCAAGTAGCGGCGTTCAAGTTCTTCCAGCGTAGGCCAATCCAACGCCAGATTTCTCAGCGCGTCTTCAGAGATGGGTGCTGCGGTTTGATTGCCGCATTTGCTGGCGATGTGGGGCGGAAGGCAATCTAGCGTAATCACTCCGTGATTGGAAAGCGCGGCGGCCCGTTTCAGCGCATTTTCCAGTTCGCGCACATTTCCCGGAAAACGATATTTTAGCAGTGCCTCCAGCGCATCCTGCGACAGAATCGGCGTTTGGTCGCCAGCGCTATTTCGGCGCAACAAATGCTGCGCCAGCAATTCAATATCGCCAGCGCGTTCGCGCAACGGCGGCAGATCAATTGTCAACACGCTCAGCCTGTAAAATAAATCCGGACGAAAGGCTCCGCTTTCCGCCAGTTCGCGCAGCGGCGAATTGCTGGCGCCGACGACGCGAACATTGACTTGCCGTGTGTTTGTTGCGCCCACTGGCCGGATTTCACCGGATTGCAAAACGCGTAGCAGACTTGCCTGAAACGCCTGACTGGTGGAAGCCAGTTCATCCAAAAACAGTGTGCCGCCATTCGCCGCTTCAAAAAAACCCGGGCGGTCAGAGGTTGCGCCAGTGAACGCGCCTTTGATGTGCCCGAACAATTCCGATTCCAGCAGCGTGTCGGTCAGTCCGGAGCAATTGACTGCAAGGAACGGTTGCGATTTTCGCTCGCTGAAATCATGGATTGCGCGCGCTGCCAATTCTTTCCCTGTGCCGGATTCCCCGGTGATCATCACCGTCACGTCGGTTCTGGCGGCGTATGCAATTAGTTTATACACGGACATCATCGCGGCGCTGCGCCCAATCAAACCGGCCATTGACCCTGACCGCAAAAAATCCGCTTCGGACGACGAATCCTGGGCCAGGCTTTTTTCCCGGTTCGCATCCAGGTGTTTTTGCAAGATTGAAACCAGCGCGGCAATGTCGAACGGTTTGGCAATAATGTCGTTTGCGCCTTCCGCCAGTGCCTGCACTGTCACGTCCAACTCGCCCTGGGCCGTCATCAGTATGACGGGAAGCGCGGGTTGTGTTGCGCGCAAGCTTCGCGCGACTTTCAAACCGTCTCCGTCAGGCATGTAAATATCGCTGATGACTGCGTCAAAACTCCGTTCGCCTGCCGCCGCAATTGCTTCGTTCCCGCTGCGCGCCAAACAAACCTGAAACCCATTCAGTGTCAGTCCGGTTTCCAACGTGGCGCGAATCAGGCGGTCGTCATCGGCAACTAGAATTTGGGGCAAAATTTTGGGCAGGATTCTCGGCATAATTTCGGCATAACCACGGATGCTTGCTGGCATTCATTTGCTTACTGCAGAGTCGATTGGCAGGCGCAACGTGAAGGTCGAGCCAGAACCAGGCTCACTTTCCAACAGAACCCTGCCTCCATGCAACTCCGCGATTTCTCGCACCATTGCCAGCCCAAGCCCTATGCCCGGAGCATCAATATCTTCCACGCGCGGGATGCGATAAAACTTTTCGAAAATGCGTGTGCGGAGTTCCAGCGGCACTCCATACCCTTGATCTGCCACAGAGATAAACGCCGTTTTGCCATCGGTTTTAGTCGAAACCACCACTTCGGTGTTCGGAGGACTGTATTTGATTGCGTTCGACAGCAAGTTTGTCAGGGCACGCGAAATCAAATCCTCATCAACGAAAATTCCCGGCAAATCGTTGCCAAATCGCCTGGTCAATTTAATGCCGCGTTGGGCCGCTAAAGGTTCCATCAGTAACAGGTTTTTTTCAACCAGCGCCGCCAATCTGACCGGGGTCAGACGCAATGGGCGGGCTCCCGATTCCAGTCGAGACAGGTCCAGATATTCGTCAATCATCCGCGATAACCGCTGGGCAGCTTCGTGGATTGTCTGGTGCATTTCATGACGGCGCTCTGGATCAATGTCGAACTGCATCAGCACTTCGCTCATGCCTTTGATGGCGGTCAGTGGCGTTCGCATCTCGTGCGTAACCATGGCCATCACATCGTTTTTCATTTGCTGCAATTCGCGCTGTTTGGTGATGTCGGCCAGCGTGGCAACGATGCCCAGCGGAGAATTATCTTCCCCTGAAACAACAGCGGCCATTCGCAAGGTGTAAACCTGTGGCTGAGATTCTCCGATGACAAGTTCTTGTTCGATTGGCTGGCGGGTTTGCAGCAGTCGCGACAACAACTGGTTGCCGGAGCCGTGGACTTCCGTAGAAAACGGATTCAACCGCGCAACCAGGTCATCACCTTGCAGCGGTTTTTCAGAGGCTGAGAAGATTTGCGAAGCGCGCGGATTGGCAAACACAATGCGGCCTTCGGTGTCGGCGATCAGCAAGCCGTCTTCGACGGAGCGCAACGCGCGATCCACAAACTGCGAACGAGCCATTAACTGTCGTTGCAATGTTCCCAGCAACCGCAGTTTCCAGTGTGCGCCGTGCGGCCAGAATTTTCCGCTGCTCTGTTTTTCCGACGGCCCATTGAAATTCATGGCCACTGGAGAAAGTTTCGCACTTTCCTGAAGCAATTCGGCAAAGCGGTCGTCCAGGTGAAGGCTGAGCGTCATTGCGCGATAAAGCAATGTAAGCGGCGTGGCGGTCCCGAATGCCAGCAACGCCGGGATCAAGGGCGGCACAATCAGCAAGCGCGCAAACATCACATACGATGCCAGCAAAATCAGCAGCAACAAACCCGACATGGCAAGCAAATGGCGCACCGATTCCGCCCGTTGGTGTGAAACCGTCAGAATCAATGCAATCGCCGCGGCAACGCAGGCGGCGGCCAGAATCGCCATCCAATCTGATGTTTCAGCGTAAAACCGCCGTCGCAAAATTGTGTTCACAGTGTTGGCCAACACTTCCACGCCGGGCATCAACGCCGCATGTTGGTCGCCGTCTTCCCCTTCTGATTTGGCAAAAGGAGAGGCGATACGGTCGCTCATGGCAGCGGCAGTCGCGCCGATCAAAACATATTTTCCGCGCAGCTCTTCTGCGGAAACGCGTCCATCCATCAGGTCGGCAAAGCTGAAAGTGCCTGGCGCAAATGATCCAGTCGGACCGATAAAATCAATCGCCAGACGGCTGGCTTTGTATATTTCCAGTTGAGCCGCGTCGGATTGGGAAGCGGCAAGGATGGTGGATTGGCCTGTAATCACGGGAACCGTGCGCGCGGCAATGCGCACAGCGCCTGGGACTTCGTGAATTTCGCCAGCGGGCGCTCCATCGGCGACGCGAATAATTTCCGCCGCCATGGACCAGAACGCACGGCCTTCGTCATCGGCTTCGCGCAACAGAATCGCGCGCGCCACGCCGTCGGAATCGGTCAACACATTGCCGTGGCCAACAGCCGCCGCCGACTGTTCAATGGCAGGCAAGGGATGCAACCAGTGAGACCGGTTTTGTCCGTCGTTGGCCAGTTGCGCCGCGACAACGACGTTGCCTGCATTCTTGATGGATTGCGCCAGGGCTGTGTCATCGGCTTCAGTGGTGATGTCACTATACAGCACGCCAACGCCGATGACGTTCGGTTGTGCTGCGGCGATTTTGTCCAACGCGTGGGCTGTCAGCGTGCGCGGCCAGGGAAAGCGTCCAAAGCGGGCAATACTCAGTTCGTCAATGGCGACGATAACGATCTCTCCCGGCGCAGCCATTGTGCCACGCGTGCGCATCAACGCGTCGCGCGCATATAACCCAAGCCACGGCGCACGCCAATCAACGACTAAAGCCATCACTGTCGAAATGGCAATGATGGCTATGATCCAGATGGTCGTTCGGCCTACTTGTGAAAAAGCCTTTTTCATGTGGGAGAGCAATTGGCGTTAAAAAAAGCGGCGATGCTCGATCTCTCCGCAGAAGCGAGCACCGCCTTCCCAACCGGCAAGAGTTATCCCCCGACACCTCTCGCCGGCAAGGTCTCATTGAATTGACACAGTTACGATATTGGCTTGCTTGACATTATTCAGCACGTCGCGAACTTTCACTGTGACAGCGGAATTCGGATTCGATTGCGCCTCATCGGGAATGCGCACATTGATTTGTTCCAGCCCAACATATCCCGGTGCGACACCTGCATAAATTACCTGGGCGTTCACTCCGCCAATGGTGACGGTGACGCTTTCGGCTACGCCGTTTGCCGCATTGCCGTCTGAATTCGGCGCATTTCGCAACCCAGAGCCAAAGAGAATCAGATAGAGCTGTTCACCGGGGCGGCGAACGATTGCCGCCGGAACCAGTTTGTTCTGCGAAGCATCGAATCGAACCAGCGATTCGTATACCTGTTCACCATTCGCTTTGACCCTTAGCAACAAACCAGCAGGCGCTCCCTGGCCTGACGCGTCGGCCGTAAACAGGCTCAATGCGACATTGGAAACCTGAATCGTGCCTTGCGAAACAACTTCGCCAGCTTTTGAAATCACCACATTCGCCAATCCGGAGGGCGTGTCCGCCGGAATCTGGTAATTGATTTGATTGGGCGACACAAAAAATAACCTTGCTTGCCGTCCGTCCACCAGAACATTGACATCACCCAGGCTGAGCGGCAGCGGCTGCGTCGAAGCGACCAGAATGGTTGAAGCCAGGCCATTGCCAAACGCCGAAACGATGGATTCCGGAGAATTGTCTTCGCGGTAACTGGCGGAGCTGACGGTTGCCACAGGGATGTAGCTCATAAAAGCGCCATTGCCAGGCCCTTGTTTGACTTCGATTTTTGTGGCGTTAACCGAACCATCGGGTTGAGCCGTGCCGTACACTTCGACGAACGCGCCAATTTCGACTGTCCCGTATTTGCGTTCAATGACCGTCCCCGCAGTGACATGAACCGTTTTGGCCGCGACTTTCCAGTCGCCAATCAGGCTGGTTGCCGATGGCAGCGTTTCGATCTTGCCGTATAAAATGCCTGAACCGGGGGATCCTGCTGGCCCTTCCTTGATTTCTATTTTCGAGGCATTGATCGAACCGTCCGCCTGGGATGCGCCTTTGACTTCAACACGTTTTCCAACCGCAATGCCGAGATCCGCATGCTCTATGACAGTTGAAGCCGTGACGTTGACTTTGCGGCCGCTGATCGTCCAGGTGCCAACCTGACCCGTAGTGCCGGGCAGCGCTTCAATTGTCCCGTAAAATTCCGACACCCGGCCGTTATTTGATCCGCCAGGATTGGATTTGGTTTCAATGTCGGTTGCATCCACCGAGCCGTCATTTTTCAGCACGCCTTTGACTTCGACCACTGTGCCAACAGCAACCAAACCGCGTTCCTGTTTGATGCGAGTGCCGGGGCCAACATTGACCTTGCGCCCACTGACAGCCCATTGGCCAAACCGGCTTGGAGCATTGGGCAAGCTTTCAACTGTGCCGGTGAATTCTATCGAGCCGTTGCTGCTGGATTCATCTTCCGTGTGGATTCTACGCGCATCCACCGAACCGTCCGTGCGTTGGATGCCTTCTACTTCCACTTTGGCGCCGACGGCCAGCGGGCCGTCTCGTTGTTCAATCGTTGTGGTTGTGCTGACGTGCACAACGCGCCCGGAAACTTTCCAATCGCCAATCCGGCCTGTGGTATTGGGCAATTCTTCGATCACACCGTAAAACTTGAAGCTGGGATTGTTGCCATTCGAACCGGATTTGGTTTCGATTTCCTTGGCATTGATCGAATTGTCATTCTGTTTAATGCCCTCGACCTTGACTGTTTTGCCGACGGCAAACTGGCCATCGGATTGTTTCAATTTTGTGACGGACGTGACGTGAATCATGCGGCCATCCACTTTCCAGTCGCCGATAAACCCTGTTGTTGCAGGCAGCGTTTCAATCACTCCTGTGAATTCAAAATCACTATCATCACTGGCTTGTACGTTGAATGAACTAAACAGAAACAACGCTGCAGCCAACAAAAGAAACGCAACTCCGCCGAATATGGAATGTCTGGAATTTCTAAACATGCTAGGTAAATCTCCAAAATAGCGATTGACGTAAAGGCGGAGAGGTAAGAAGAAAAGCCAAGCTTGACTTGGATTCTCCCGCGAACGCCACCTTAATTGGCAACAGTCGTACCACAATCCGGTTGAAGGCGTAAGTGATTGAAAACCAATGGCGATGAAGGCTGAAGGGCAGGTTCTTCAGAAGCGTGCCGTGACAGCTTGTCACCCTAAACGGATTTCCAGGGCGACAAGCTGTCACGGCTTTGCGGGTACGGTTATTTCTTGGCTTGCGTTGCCGCAGCCAGGACGTAAGCTTTTTCAGTGGCAGGATTAAAGGTAATGCGGCGCTTTTGCAGATACGCAATCTTGCCCAGGTTGGAAGCCAATGCTGAGCGGTGACCGCTGACCACATCGGAATTCGGCGTCCTGTTGGCCTTGATGCTGTCAAGGAAGTTCCGCACGTGCTCCGCTTCAAGCGGTTTCTTGGCTTGCACCGTTACCGCTGGCGGCGGCGCTTGCCTGCGTTCCGGCGCTTGCTGCCAGACATACCGGCCGCGATCAATGTACAGGCTGCCGCCTGCTCCCATAAACTCAATCGCTGCCCCGCGCGCGCCCGGAACCAGAGTCGCGTCGAAGGTCGCCATCCACTCTTTCGGGTATTCCAACTGGATCGAAATTGTATCCGGCGCGGTGCGTCCGTCTTTGTAGTTGTAGACGCCGCCCGCAGCCGTAGCCGACGTTGGAATCTCTTCGCCAAGATACCAATGCACCACGTCAATCCAATGCGTGAACAGATCCGTGATTTGTCCACCGCCGAAATCGAAATAGGCGCGCCAGTTGTAAAACTGATGCGCGTCAAACGGGCGCGCTTTGGCTGGACCTACCCAGCGTTTCCAGTCCAATCCGGCGGGCTGATCTTTGAAATTCGGTTTGCGCAGGTGATATCCGTTTCCATGCCAATAGGTGCGGACGAAGGCGATTTTGCCGATTTTGCCGCTGTCGAAATATTCGCGTTTGGCTTCGGCGTAATGTGCGCCGCTGCGTTGTTGCAGACCGACCTGGAAAACGGTCTTGTTGGCATTAACGGCTTGAATGATTTTGTGGCCTTCCTGCCAGGAATAGGTCAGCGGTTTTTCGCAATACACGGCTTTGCCCGCGTTGCAGGCATCAATTGCGATCTGGGCATGCCAGTGATCAGGTGTGGCGATCAGCACGGCGTCCACGTCTTTGCTGGCCAGCAATTCGTTGTGAATGGCATAGGTTTTCGCTTTGCCGCCGGCCTTTTCTTTTTGTTCGAGCATGGCTTTTTCGTATACATCACACAGCGCCGTGACTTCGCAGTCTGATTCTTTCAGAAACCAGCTCATCACGTCGCCGCCGCGATTGCCTGTGCCGATGACGCCCAACCGGACTTTGTCATTTGCGCCCAGCACTCTGTTCCAGCTTGCCGCTGTGATGGCGACGCCCGCCGCGCTTTTGGCGATAAAATCGCGCCTTGAATTTGATTCCATTGTCTTTCTGTTTCCTTTCTCGAATGAGGGTATGGTGCTTGCTCAGTCAGCCGCCGCGAAGCGACGAAAAGGCATAGTTATTGAGTTAAAAATTTTGCGACGGCGGCACTTACCTTGTCGCCTTCACAGGTTGCGTAAACGTGACCACAAACATTGTTGACTTCCAGCAATTCCGCTTTGATCAATTTGCCAAATTCCACTGCCGGATCGGGATTGACCATCATGTCCTGCCGGGCGACGACAACCAGCACTTTGGCTTTGACAGCCTGGGCAGCTTGCTGCATGGAGCCAAATTTCTTGCCGACGTTATGGGCCATCATCGCTTTCAGTTGCGAAGCCCAATCGTCGGCTTTGAACGTGTTCAAGTAATTCTGTTCTTCTTTTTCGATGAAAGCTTCAAACTCTTTTGGCGGTGTCGCCGAATTGCGATACGCGGGCGTAAACAGTGCCAGCGCGTGAATGCGCCCAACCAGCGCGGCTCCGGCATTTTCGGCTGTGTCCAGCTTGCGCGCTTCTTCAATCACTTTCAGTTCGGTTGACCACAGCAGCAAATCAAACGCGGTTTGATGGGTAGTGCCGACAATCGGAACCGCGCGCTCCATCATCTCTGGATAAGCAACCATCCATTCAAAGGTTTGCATTCCGCCCATCGAAATTCCCATCACCGCGCGCAGCTTTTTAATTCCCAGCACCTCTGTCACCAACTTATGCTCGGCATTAACCATATCGCGGATGCCGAAAAGCGGAAACTGTTCGCCAAATTGTTTGCGGCTGTTTGACGGCGAAGATGAAATGCCATTGCCGAGGGCATCCACGGCGATGATGAAAAACCGCGTGTCGTCCACCATTTTGCCTTTGCCGAAATTTCCAGCCAGTTGATCGCTTTTTCCCCCGAACCACGTAGGGAAGAGAATTGCGTTTGATTTGTCGGCATTCAATTTCCCGAAGGTTCTGTAGCCCAATTTGCAATCCTGAATCGTTTCGCCATTTTCCAGCTTGAAGTCTCCCAACTCTGCAAACTTCTGCTCGCTCTGCGCCAGACTCACAGAGGCTGTCAGAATCAAAAGAGCCAGCACAACGAAGATAAGTTTCAGCTTTTTCTTGAAGCTCATTTCTTTTGCGATTTTTGAACTGTTTCCCATGCGATCTTTTGCAGAAATGCCGCGTCCTCTTTGCTCAGGTTCACCAGGTCTCCTTGCGACCCTGAGACGGTGCCAGTGTGTTCGACAATTGTTCCGGTGATGCGCGCTGTCAACCCTTCCGGACTTTTGCCGTAAATCGTTGCGTAAAAGACGCAAGCCGCCAGATACGATCCAGCCGGATTCGGATGGCTTTTGTCGGCAATGTGCAATTCCAAATCCGGCCGAGCTTTTAACGCTGCTTGCCAAGCCAACCCCACAGGCGCGACTTTATCGCCAAGTTCTTTGCCGATGTTTTGGTACGCGTCCGTCAGAAGGGACTGCTTTTCCGGCGTGTCTTTGCGTGCCCAGGTCATGTACAGCAACGGCTTGGCTCCGGTTTTTTTGATTTCCGTGTCAATGGTCCTGACCGAAGCCTGAAAGTCTTTCGGATCGTTGATCTGCACAACGCCATCAACCATCCGTGTCGGGCCAAGCGTGCTTTGTTCCTGCAAAATCACGTAATTCCATTTGCCACTGGCCAGCGCTGCCTGCGGTTTGCCGCCAGACCACAACGATTTCAGCGTTGCTCCGCCAACCGTAATCATCTCTGTTTCGATGGTTCGCGGAGGTTTGGCAGAAGCCGCCAAGCCGGAAAGAATTTGCGGAAGATTGTTGAAATACGTGTAGCTATTCCCAATGAACAGAATGCGCAGTTTTTGTGGCTGCTGAGCATGCAGCGTTGGCAGTGATAACAATTGAAGCAGAACGATCAAGCCAAGTATGCGTTTATACGAACGCGGTTTTGCCATCGAATCTTCCCTCATCAAGTTCTAGGTAATCGTTGCAGTCGCGGTCTCACGGATTGGATTGTATAAATCGGTTCCGCGCCAATTGTGAGCGTGCCGGAGTATGCAATCGCGTTGCCCTGCGCATCAAGTGTGGTTACGCCGCGAGAACCGGGCATGGTATGTGTTTGACCGTCATAGCTCCAAAGCACCGTCACCTGTGTTCCATCAGGTTGTTGGAACGAATAAGCCTCTACGCCGGGCATTGGGTCCGTTCGCCCCAAAGATTGCGCGCCATCAATCAAACTTGCCAGAACGGCTCGCCCCACCAGCAAGGCGCGCGGTGCTCGGTCGCATTCCAGTGTTTCATAAATGCCGGCGGCGCTTCCCAGCGGAGAGTTGATCTCAAAGGTGTAATGAAAAAACTTCTTCACGCCAGCGGCAATAAAGCTCACATCCATTCGGATCGCCTGCGCTAACTGCTCACGCGGCGAGCGACCCGGCCCTGTTGGATTGTAAAAAGATGCCCCACTGACATTCGGTCCACCTTCAGTAATCCAGATCGGTTTGGGCGTGCCGTGGTTTTGCTGCATTTGTTGAAACTTCTGCACGCGCGCAACTGCCTCGTTTCCAGGGCCACCAAAAAAATTGGCGTTGTATTCGTGAAAGGAAAAGATGTCGTAAAAGCTCGGACCTGATGCCGCCAGCGCGCGGTTTGTGAACACATCCGCGCTGTCGTGAGTATCAATGCCAACAACGACCGCATTGGGATTTGCCTGTTTTGCCACCGCATGCGCGCGCCGCAGCAATTCGCCATACTGTTCCGGGATGCCACCAGGGAAAAACGGCGTGTACCACGGTTCGTTCCAAACTTCCCAGTGGTTAATGCGGCCAGCGTAATGACCGACCATTTCAGCCACGTAATTGTCCCAACGGTCAAGCGCATTCTGTGCGTTCGGCAGGTTGTACATGGACAAATAACCTTCAGTCGCTTGGGGCGAAATGCTTGCCCACGGCGGTGCGCCGTCCACCATTCCCAAGATTGCAAATCCCATTTCGCGTGCCAGATTAACGCCGTCATCCAGATGCCGGAATTCTCCGGGTTTGTCTTCGACGATGCGCCATTTGCTGATTTTGCTGGCATCATGTAACCGTACCCAATGCGCTCCAATTGCCTGCGCAATTTCAAGCCAATCGTGGCTAAGGGGAGCATGCACGCCGAAATACGATTGCTCCGACGCGATCTGGCGCGGTCGTGGCAATCGCGCGAAGACCACATCCACCAACGCCGAAAGCGGTTGATTGTTCGTATCAAAGACCTGGCTTTGCAGCCTGAACAGTCCGCGAGGCTGCGGTAAAACATTTGGCGGCAGCGTCAGCGATGTTGCTGGTAAGGCAATGTCTGGCAGCGCTTGTGTGCGGCCATAAAGGTCCGTCACCGAAGACTTCAAACGTGCCCCAGTCGGCAATGTGCCTGAAGTCGAAATTTGGATTCCCGCCGATTCGCCATCGTGAAAGATGCTTCCTGATCGCGGAGACCGTAGCGCAAGTTCCACTTGTTGCGCCGCAATGTAATTGGTGGAAGCCGTTGTGCTTGCTTCCAATTGCGCGGCATCCAGCCAGGCTGACGCGCCGTTTTCTGCTGGCGCTGAAATTTCAACCCTCAGGCTGACGCCTTCCGGCAGTTGCGGCAAAACGCCGCTGAGCGAATGCCGCTGCCAGTTTGTGCCGATAGAAATTTCGCGCTCAATCGTTGTGCCGACAAAAGAAAGTTTCGCCCTGACTACAGCAGTGCTTTTGAGCGCAATGCTGGCAACATAAGTTTGACCGGCAACGATGGCTACTAACGGCGATGCGACGACGTAACCGGATCGAGCGGGCAAATCCATGCGCAAGGATTGGCGACCATCCGCGGCAGTTCCGGTGTCAACAACCGGACGCGCGTCCAGATATTCGTCCACGGTTTCCTGCACAATGCTGGTCTGGCCGCCGGGAAATCCGCCCCACAAATTACCTAGCTTGGCATCGAACACCGCTTCAAAAGAACCATTCGGCATCAGGTTGATGGTTTGCGTTTCCCCCTCCCGAACAGAACCGAGGAACGCGACCGCGAATAGCACAAAAACAAAACTCGAACAAAAACTGCTCTGAATAAACTTCTTCATTACTGCTTCTCTCTACTTCTCAAGCCAGCAGCTTTTTCACAACATTTCCATGCACATCGGTTAGGCGGTAATCACGTCCCTGGAAGCGATATGTCAGCTTGGTGTGTTCAATGCCGAGCAAATGCAGCACAGTCGCTTGCAGGTCATAAACTTCGACTGGGTCTTCGACCACGTTATAACCAAGTTCGTCGGTTTGGCCAATGGTCACGCCGGGTTTGAAGCCTCCGCCGGCAACCCAATAAGCAAACGCGCGCGGATGATGATCACGTCCGAGCAGTTTGGAACCGGAACGGGCTTCGTTGACCGGCGTGCGGCCAAATTCGCCACCCCAAATGACAATCGTGTCTTCCAGCAAGCCGCGTTGTTTCAAATCATCGAGAAGCGCGCCAATCGGACGATCAATTTCCCGGCACATACGCGGCAGCTTGGTGGGAATGTCCACGCCTACGCCGTTGCCGTGCATGTCCCAGCCCCAGTGATACAACTGGACAAACCGAGTGCCGCGTTCAACCAGTCGCCGAGCTAGCAGGCAGTTGTTCGCGAACGAAGCCTGGCCCGGTTTTGTGCCGTAGGCTTCGTGAACTTTCGCCGGCTCTTTGCTGATGTCGGTTAATTCGGGAACGCTGGTCTGCATGCGATAGGCCATTTCGTAGGCGGCGATGCGCGTGTCAATTTCAGGATCGCCGATGGCTTGGCGATTGATCTGGTTCAAATCGCGAATGGCGTCCAGCGATTGGCGTCGCACATCGCTGCTGATTCCGTCAGGGTTGTTGACGAATAGAACTGGCTCGCCCTTGGAGCGGAACTCCACACCTTGATGAACCGTCGGCAAAAAACCGCTACCCCAGCAAGATTTGCCGCCGTCAGG
>CAZMXG010000139.1:0-21188 GCA_964570175.1 uncultured Heliomicrobium sp.
GCTTCGGCGGCGGTCGTGGCGGCGGCGGTGGTCGTGGTGGCGGACGCTACTAGGAATTAGCGTTCGAAAGAAAATCTCCCATAAAGCACACGAAGAGACATGAGGGAGAGAGAAATATTTTTGTTTTCTTCGTGAAACTTCGTGTGGCTTCGTGGGGAGATGGTTCTGTTGAACCAAATTATTGCGCGGTTCGAATTTTGGAAAACGCGCCTAAAGGAATGTAATGAATTTTGTTGAGTTGGGATTGAATCAGCCACTGGCTGATCGTTGTAAATCCCTTGGTTATGTAGAGCCAACGCCCATTCAACGACAGGCGATCCCTGTTGTTCTGGCTGGCTCTGATTTGATTGGCTGTGCCTCGACAGGCACAGGCAAAACGGCGGCATTTTTGCTGCCAATTTTGCAAAGACTGGGAACTGAAAAACGCGAAAACAACAAACGCGCTGTGAGAGTTCTGGTTTTGACTCCGACTCGCGAACTGGCCACGCAGGTTACTGACAACCTGCATGAGTTGGACGCGAAGCACAAAGTCCGCGCTGTGACCATCGTCGGAGGCGCAAGCTTTAACAAGCAGAATTTGGAGCTTAGAAAAGGCGTTCAAGTCGTTATTGCCACGCCGGGACGGTTGACGGATCACATTGAAAACAAAACGATTGATCTTTCACGCGTAGAAGTATTGGTGTTGGACGAAGCCGACAGAATGTTGGATATGGGCTTTTTGCCCGTGATTCGCCAAATCATCTCTCTGTTGCCAGGCGATCGGCAAACACTGCTTTTTTCGGCAACGATGTCTGCGGCGGTTGAAGGCATCGCCCGACAATATATGGATTCTCCGGAAACTGTGAATGTGAACCCTCGCGGTAAAGCTGCGGTGACTGTCAAACAGACGGCGTATCCGGTGGCGTTGGAATCCAAAACCAATCTGTTGCTGCACCTGTTGGAGCGTGAACGCTTTGAACGTGTTCTGGTATTTACTCGCACGCGTCGCGGAGCTGAGCGCTTGTCCACGTTGCTGGCAGCACGGAAACATCAGGTCAATCGCATTCACGCCGACCGTTCGCAATCCCAACGTGAAGCGGCGTTGCGCGGTTTCCGCGATGGACGGTTTCGCGTCCTGGTGGCGACGGATATCGCTGCTCGCGGAATTGATGTGGATTCGATTTCGCACGTCATCAACTTTGATTTGCCGGATGTGGCGGAAGATTACGTTCACCGCATCGGCCGCACGGGACGCGCAGGCAACGAAGGCCAGGCGCTGTCATTGCTGACGCCGGTTGATGAACTTTCAATGCGCGCAATTGAGAAGCTGACCGGGCAAAAAGTCGAGCGTGTTTTGCTGGAAGGTTTTGGTGGGATGGCTCCTGTTACTGAAAAAACATCTTCACCGATGCAGGCACGTGGCCATTTTCGCTCGTTCAATTCGCGTCGCTCAGGCAGACGCCAGTTTGCTTAAGGCCGGTTTCAAGCCGGATGAATAAACCAAAGCCTCCGCGTGTAAATTACACGCGGAGGCTTTGCTGCAAATGCTTGCATCAAACCGTTGGATTTCGTAGTCTCGCAGTCTGTCAACCACAACTCAATTCAACACTTGAATTTTCGATTGCGAGAAAAGATGAGGTTAATTAGTTCGCTTACCGTCTTGTTATTTCTTTTCTTGCTGGCTGCTTGCCAGCAACCGGCAACTCAACCGGCCCCAGCCGCAACGCCTGTCACAGTGGCAACGGAAGCTTCACCCGAAGCAGCGGCTTCTCCATCACCATTGGCAGTAACACTGCCGCCACTACCTGAAAAATTCGCTCCCGTTGAATTCACCGATGTTACGGCTCAGGCCGGAATCAAGTTTCGCCATAACAACGGCGCTTACGGCAAAAAGTATTTGCCTGAAACAACCGGGTCGGGCTGTGCATTTCTGGATTATGACAATGACGGTTGGCAGGATATTTTGCTGGTTAATTCCACAGATTTTGAAGATGCACCGAAAAAACGCCGTTCGGTGATGGCGCTTTATCACAACAATCAAAATGGCACTTTCACGGATGTAACTGCCGCTACTGGGCTGGCGAAGCCGATGTATGGCCTGGGCGCCGCCATTGGTGATTACGATAACGATGGCTTCGACGACATTTACGTGACGGCGTACGGCGAGAATAAGCTCTTTCGCAATGCGGGGAACGGCAAGTTCACAGACGTCACTGCGAAGATGGGGGTTAGTGGTTTGGCAACGGATTTTTCCACCAGCGCCGCCTGGCTGGATTATGACAAAGACGGCAAGCTGGATTTGTTTGTCGCCAATTACGTCGAATGGTCAATCGAGAAGGACGTGCATTGTTCGCTGGATGGCACAAATAAAAGTTATTGCACTCCGGAAAATTACAAAGGCCAATCGGCCAGGCTTTATCGGAATCTCGGCGGCAAGTTTGAAGATGTAACAGCAAAGGCTGGCGTTGGTGATCCGGCCAGCAAATCTCTTGGGGTGGGGACGTTCGATTACAATCTGGATGGTTTGGTTGATATTTTCGTCGCCAACGACACGCAACCGAACAAGCTTTACAAAAACAACGGCAACGGCACATTTACAGAAGTTGCGACTACCGCCGGAGTCGCTTTCAGCGAAGAAGGCAAAGCGCGCGCAGGCATGGGCGTTGATTTTGCTGATTACGACGGCAGCGGGTACCCCAGTTTGATTGTTGGCAACTTCTCCAATGAAATGCTCGGCTTATACCACAACGAAGGCAAATCCGGTCTTTTCATTGACGAAGCCCCCAATACGAATATGGGGCAGGCGACGCTGCTTAGTTTGACGTTTGGCTTGTTCTTTTTCGATTACGACCTGGATGGTAAGCCCGACATTTTTTTGGCGAACGGCCACGTCGCCGATGACATCAGCAAGGTCCAGCCGAAAATCACTTACGCCATGCGGCCCAAGCTGTTTCACAACGAAGGCAAAAAGAAGTTCACTGAAACGACCGCAAGAGCCGGTAAACCTTTTGCCAAACCAGTCATCGCTCGCGGAACTGCTTACGCCGATTTCGACAACGACGGCGACCTGGATATTTTATTGACCACCAACGGCGGCCCGGCGTATTTGCTCAGAAACGAAGGCGGCAATCAGGCCCGCTTTGCCAGGTTCAAAACCATCGGCGCTGGCTCCAACCGAAATGGCATTGGAGCGAAGCTGACCATCTTTCTGCCTGATGGCACGAAACAATGGCAAACTGTTCACAGTGGATCCAGCTATTGCTCGCAAAGCGATCTTGCGCTGACCTTTGGCCTTGGCCGCAACGACAAAATTGATCGCGTCGAAATCGAATGGCCTAACGGCAAAGTAGATAAGTTGTCAGGCATGGCGGCAAACCAGCTTTACATCGTCAAAGAAGGCAGCGGCGTTGCCGAAAGCAAACCGCTGCCGATGGTTGCGCCTTCACCACAACCCTCGCCAAGCGCGACAATTGCTGCGAAATAACACGAAAGAACTGAATCCCTAAATTGCGGAGTTGATTCTATGAACAATATGTTTGCGAACGCTTTTCAACGAACTCTGTGTGGAGTTCTGATTTTGGCCGTCGGTCTTTCGCCGATTTCTGCCGCCGCGCAGGATCGGTTGAAGACGATGCCAGGGTATGACCAGTACCAGAAGATGAGCAGCCAGATTGCTGGTTCGGTCAAGCCGGGAACGATGCAGGTGAAATGGCTGGACGGCGGTAAAGCATTTGAATTTCGCCGGGACGGCAAAACCTTTCGCTACGATGTGGCGACGAAGACTTCGGCGGAAGCGGAGCCTTCGCCTGCCTCAGGGCCTGCTCCAACGGGGCGAATGGGGCGCGGTGGGCCGGAGCGCGGACGGCAATTTGATTCGGCTATGTCGCCAGATGGCAAACTGAAGGCGTTTTATCGCAATCGCAATCTTTGGGTCAGCGATTCAACCGGCGGCAACGAAACTGCCATCACCACGGATGGCAGTGAAAAGGCGCGCACCAAGTACGGCTCTGCAAGCTGGGTTTATGGCGAAGAGTTGAACCAGAGCACGGCCATGTGGTGGTCGCCCAGCGGAAAGAAAATCGCGTTTTACCGTTTTGACGAAAGCCCGGTGCCGGATTTTTACCTGCAACTGGACCAAACCAAACTGCAAAGCAAAATGGACATCGAGGCGTATCCGAAAGCGGGCGTCGCGAATCCGATTGCCGATATATTCGTTTACGACCTGGACACGAAAAAGACGATCCAGTTTGATGTGCGCGACGGCAAGCCGTTTGAAAATTCCACAGTCGGTCATTACGTGTACAACGTTTCGTGGTCGCCGGACGGAACGGAATTGCTGGCGAATCGCACCAACCGTCGCCAGAACATCATGGAATTCGTTGCGTGCAATCCCGAAACCGGCAAATGCCGTGTGATCGTTCGCGAAGAGTGGTTGCCAAGCTGGACCGATAACTCTCCGGCAATGCGGTTTCTGAAAGACGGCAAACGGTTCATTTGGAATTCCGAACGAACCGGTTTCAAAAACTATTACCTGTACGATCTAAGCGGCAAGTTGCTGGCAACGTTGACGAATCATCCATTTGAAGTCGCCAGCATCGTTCGCGTGGATGAAGAAGCAGGGCTGCTGTATTACATGGCGCGCAGCGGTGACAATCACATGAAATTGCAGCTTCATCGCGTGGGGCTGGACGGTAAAGGCGATAAACGGATGACGGATCCGGCGCTCAATCACACGGTTGATGTTGCGCCGGACGGCAAAAACTTTATTGACATCGCGCAAACGCACAACATTCCACCAACGACCCGATTGGTGAATGCCGACGGCAAAGTGATTGAAGAACTGGCTAAGAGTGACACGACAAAATTCGATCAGCTTGGACTGAAACGCGTCGAATTGATTACCTACAAAGCCGCGGACGGCGTGACTGACTTGCACGGACTGCTGCACTTTCCATCCAACTTCGATCCAAACAAAAAATATCCTTTGCTTGTCAGCGTGTACGGAGGCCCAGCGACCAACGGAGCGCGCGAAACGTTCACGACGCCTAGTCCGATGACCGAATACGGTTTCCTGGTCGCTTCGCTGGATTCCCGCAGCGCAGCCGGTCGCGGCAAAAAGTTTCTGGATGCGATTTACATGAAGCTCGGCGTAGTTGAAATGGACGATCAAGCGGCCGGCGTGCGTTCGTTGTGGAACCGTCCATACTTGAACAAAGAGCGCGTGGGAATGTTCGGCACTTCGTATGGAGGTTACAGTTCCGCGATGTGTTTGCTGCGGCACCCGGATGTTTTTCAGGCAGCTTCGGCTGGTTCGGCGGTGACTTCGTGGTATCACTACGATTCGATTTACACCGAACGTTACATGTGGATTCCGCAGGAAAACAAGGAAGGGTACGAAGCGGGCAACGCGATGAATTACGCGGACAAGCTGAAAGGCCGCTTGATGATTTACTATGGAACGGCGGACAATAACGTGCATCCGAACAATTCCATGCAATTGATTCAGGCGTTGCAGAAAGCAGGGAAGAGTTTTGAAGTTCAGGTTGGTCCTGACGCCGGACATTCCGGCTTGCGGCAGGATCGCATGATGGAGTTTTTCATCGAAAATCTGGTAATGAGATAAAGTCGGCTTTGTTGCTAGGAGTGAGATGTTCACTCCCAGCAACACAAGACAAATCAATGAATGATTTCGCCAAAGAAAAAGAGATTTTCTTCAACCATCTGAAAGAAGAAGGCTTGAAGAAAACTGGCCAGCGCGAAGTGATCCTGGAAGTGTTTCTGAAGACGGAAGGTCACTTAAGCGCCGAAGACCTGTATAACTTGGTTAAGGAGGAAGACCCGACAGTGGGCTTCACGACCGTTTATCGCACGCTGAAGCTGATGTGCGAATGCGGCCTGGCGCGCGAAGAAGGCATGGGCGACGGTTTCAAACGTTACGAGCACAACTACAACCATCCTCATCACGACCATCTGATCTGTACAGAATGCGGCGACCTGATCGAGTTTTACAGCGAACTGATTGAAAAAAAGCAGGACGAAATTGCGCTTTCTTACAACTTCAAACCCACGCGGCACAGCTTGAGAATCTGGGGTATCTGTTCCGCCTGCCAGAAAAAGACCAAAAGCAAAGCCGCAGCAAAGTAAGACAAAGAATGTTTGACTGAATCAGCGCTCACGCAAAGCCGCAAAAACGCCAAGAAGGGTACAAAATAACGATACTTCTTTGCGCCTTGGCGACTTTGCGTGAAATTGTTTCTGATAGGAATCGTCACTCAAAAGGATAATCAAAATGGCAATCGTCAAAGGCGGTAATTTCCTGTTTGAAGACCGTTCGCACGAAGAGGTTTTCACGCGCGAAGACATCAGCGAAGAGCAGCAGATGTTTGCCGGGGTTGCGGCGGAGTTTATGCAAAAAGAGGTTTTGCCGCGCGCTGAACAGATTTACGCCAAAGATTGGCCTGTGACGCGCGAACTGTTGTTGAAAGCTGGCGAGCTGGATTTGCTGCGTGTGGACATTCCGGAAGCGTATGGCGGAATGGGACTCGACAAAGTCAGTTCGGCTTACGTCGGCGAGCAGATTGCGGTGATGCCTTCGTTTGGAGCTTCGCTTGGCGCGCATACCACGATTGGAACCTTGCCGATTGTGTATTTCGGCACGGCGGAACAGCGCGAAAAGTATCTGCCGAAGCTGGCGACCGGAGAACTGATTGCCGCGTATTGTTTGACCGAACCTGGCTCAGGGTCTGACGCGCTGGCCGCCAAAACCAAAGCCACCTTGAGCGAAGACGGCAAGCATTACATTTTGCGCGGGCAGAAGATGTGGATCACCAATGGTGGCTTCGCCGACATTTTCATCGTTTTTGCCAAAGTGGACGGTGAAAAGTTCACGGCGTTTATTGTCGAAAAAGGTCCCGGCGTTGTTGCGGGTCATGAAGAGAAAAAACTTGGCTTGGACGGAAGCTCGACAACGGCGGTGATGCTGGAAGACGCCAAAGTGCCGGTCGAAAATCTGCTTGGTGAAATCGGCAAAGGGCACGTTGTTGCGTTCAACATTTTGAATCTTGGCCGGTTGAAGCTGGGCAGCCGCAACATTGGCGGTGCCAAGTTCGGGCTAAACAATGCCATTGCCTACTCAAAAGAGCGTCACCAGTTTAACCGTGCCATTGCCAGTTTTGGGTTAATCAAACGCAAGCTGGCTGAAATGGCGATTCGCTGTTACGTAGGCGACGCGCTGGTTTGGCGTACGCTCGGAGCCATTGACCAGTCCCTGGAAACCATTGATGCTGCCAATCCGATGCAAGCGCTGAAAGCCATCGAACAATTTGCCGTTGAGTGTTCGATCATCAAAGTCTGGACCAGCGAAGCGCTGGCTTTGGTCACGGATGAAACCGTCCAGGTTTACGGCGGATACGGCTATTCCAAAGATTATCCGGCCGAGCGCGCTTATCGCGACGCGCGCATCACGCGCATTTACGAAGGCACAAACGAAATCAATCGGATGATTATTCCGACTCGTTTGTTGAAAGGTTCGGCCAAAGATCGTTTGCCAAACCTGCACGAAGAAATCAGCGACATTTTGGACCGAACGATTACCGATCCCGGCGGCGAAGGGTTGATCTTTGTTTACCGCTCCCTGAAAAATGTGAAGGAGATGGCCAAACTGGCGTTGGCCGCAATCGCTGAAAATCTGGGTGACAAGTTCAGCGAGGAACAGGAAGTTGTTGCCTTGGCAGCCGACATTGTGATTGAAGCGTACACCATCGAAAGCGCCTTGCTGAGAACTGAAAAGCTGATTGCCGCCAAAGGTCGCGAACAATGCTCGCTGGCAATTGATTTGACTTGCACGTATGCCAGCGATGCCGTTGACCGGGTCGCCGTTGCTGCCAGCAATCTGGCGGCCGGATTGAACGAACCGAAAAAACTTCGCGACGCCTTTGAGCGTCTGTCCATTCATCGCCCTGTCAACACCATCGCCGCGCGCCGCCGCATTGCCGATGCCATGATCGAAGCCAATCGGTACTTATGGTGAGGCTGAGAATCGTTCGAGGAAACGGGTATGCAGATTTCCAGCGACGAAGCCATGCAGGAAAATCTTTTGCGGAATGGTTCGCCGCGCTTGGAGCTGGATGCTTTCTTCGATCTGGCCCTGCGGTTGACGGCGTCGCTGGCTGAACTGCACCGGCAAAACACTCGCGGAAATGTGCCACTTCAAAATTACCTCGCCACACTCCCAGGCAATTGGAATAACGAAAAAAACGAAATACCAACGTCGCTGTTTCGCGGCACTTCGCTGGCGTACCTGTCGCCGGAGCAGACCGGGCGTATGAATCGAGCAGTAGATTACCGATCGGATTTTTATTCGCTCGGTGTGATGTTTTATGAACTGTTGACCGGTGCGCCGCCTTTTGTTTCTGAAGATTCGCTGGAATTGATCCATTGGCACATTGCCAAAACTCCGGTAACACCCGCCGGGCTTGATCCGAAAATTCCTGAACCTCTTTCGCAATTGGTCATGAAGTTGTTGGCCAAGACGGCGGAAGATCGTTACCAAAGCGCCGCGGGATTGAAAGCCGACCTGGAACGTTGCGCCAGCGCCTGGGCAGAGAGCCGTTCGGTTCCTACGTTTCTACTTGGCGAACGCGATTTCCCTGAGCGCTTTTTGATTTCTCAGCGGTTATACGGCAGGGAGCCGGAAGTCGAACGGTTGCTTCGCGCCTTTGAAGACGCCTGCGAAGGCCGCGCAGAAACGGGGGCGATGTTGTTGGTCACAGGGTATTCCGGCATTGGCAAAACTTCGCTGATTCAGGAACTGTATAAACCCATTGTCCGGCAAAGAGGGTATTTCATTTCCGGCAAGTTCGATCAGGTGGTGCGCACCAACCCATTCGGCGCATTGATTCAAGCTTTGCGCGGATTGGTTCGCCAACTGCTGACCGAAAGCGAAGACCGACTGGCAGTATGGCGCGCTGATATAGCCGAAGCGCTAGGTGCAAACGGCGGCGTGCTGGCCGAAGTCATGCCGGAAATCGAATTGATTCTTGGCAAACAGACGCCGGTTCCCGCTGTCGGGCCGACAGAAGCGCAGAATCGCTTTCAGATGGTTTTCCAAAATTTCGTGGCGGCGATTGCGCGTCAGGAACATCCGCTGGTGATTTTCCTGGACGATTTGCAGTGGGCGGATTCGGCTACGCTGAGCTTGTTGCAACCGTTGTTGACCAGCCGCGACATTCGCGCGCTGTTTTTAATCGGCGCGTACCGCGACAACCAGGTGGATGCCGGTCATCCGTTGACGCGTATTTTGGGCGAACTGAAAACCGCCGGAGCCCAGCTTCACAAAGTCGTTTTGGGGCCGTTGCGGCTGGCCGATTTGACCTTGCTGGTTCGCGACAGCTTGCGCGGTTCACTGGCAGAGGCCGAACCGCTGGCGCGGCTGGTGATGGAAAAAACCGGCGGCAATCCGTTTTTTGTCATCCAGTTTTTGCAGGCGCTGGAACAGGAAGGATTTTTGAAATTCGATCCGGAACAGGCGCGGTGGGTCTATCAGATCGAAGTCATTGCGCGCGCGCCGTTTACCGATAATGTCGTTGATCTGATGACGAAGAAAATTCAGCGGCTACCCGAACGAACGCAACGCGCGTTGACGCTGGCGGCCTGCATTGGTAATCAATTTGATCTCGGAACGCTGGCCGTTGTCAGTGAACAATCCGAAGACGCCACTGAAGCAGATTTGCAGCAGGCGATTCGCGAAGGCTTGCTCATTCTTCAATCGGAAACCGACTCCCAGCTCCCAACTCCCAACTCCTACGTATTTCTGCATGATCGCGTTCAACAGGCGGCGTACGCGCTGATTTCCGAAGCCTGGAAAAAGCCTGTCCATTTGGCAGTTGGCCGGTTGCTGTCAGGAACCCAGCACTTCGAAGAAAAGCTGTTCGACATTGCCCACCATTTGAATCTGGCCAGCGATTTAATCCATGACAAGACGGAACGATTGTCACTGGCACGCCTGAATCTGAACGCTGGACTAAAAGCCAAATCCTCCACTGCGCATGCGGCGGCGCTGGAATATCTGCAAACGGGACTGAGTCTGCTCGACGAAAACAGTTGGAACTCGCATTACGAGCTCAGCTTCGCGCTGCATCTGGAAGCCGCTGAATGCCGTTACTTGTGCGGCGAGTTCGAACAGGCCGAACGCGAAATCGAATTGGTGTTGGCGCGCGCAGCCAACAAGCCGGACAAGGCGAAGGCTTATCGGTTGCGGATGGTTCAGTGTGAAAACACTGCTCGTTACGCCGACGCACTGGCCAATGCGCGCGAAGCCCTGGCGCTGTTCGGCGTTACGTTTCCGGATTCGGAGCAGGAAAAACAGGCTGCGCTGGACAATGAGATCGCTTCCATTCAATCGCTGCTGGGCAACCGCAGCATTGAATCGCTGATTGAACTGCCAACGATGTCCAATCCGGATGTTCGGATGGTGTTGAACATTCTGACAACCATCTGGTCTTCAACCTACATTCTCGGCGATGCGATTCTGGCGCGATTGATTTCTGCGACAATGGTGCGGTTGTCGTTGACGCACGGTAACGCCGAAGAATCGGCTTACGGGTACGTCACGCATGCCATCACCGTCGGGCCAATCTTGCAGGATTACGAATCGGCCTACCAATTTGGCCAACTGGCGTTGGCCGTCAATGAAAAGTTTGACGATTCAAGGTTACGGGCAAAAATTCATCAGCAGGTTCACGCACACGTCAATCTATGGCGTAAACCGATGAGCAATTGCGTCGCGCACGCCAGAGAAGCCTGCCGCAGCGGATTGGAAAGCGGCGACTTTCTCTATGCAGCTTATGGCGCCAGCACTGAAGCCTGGCCTGCGATGCTGGCGACGCAGAACCTGGAACAGTTTGTTCGCGATCTTTTGCCGAATCTGGCACTGATCAAAAAACTCAAGATCACTGGCTTTGCGGATTCGCTGAAGCTTTTCATCAACTGGGCAAAAGCGCTGGGCGGAAAAACTGCGTCGCCGTTGTCGCTTTCGGACGAAGAATTTGATGAAAATGGCTATGTCAAAGCCTATGCCGGCAATCCTTTCTTCACGATGTTTCATGCCGTCGTCAAGCTTCAGCTCGGGTATCTGTTTGGTGAATTCGAACAGGCAAAAGAAGCCGCTTGGATTGGCCGTCAACATTCTCACCACTTATCGGGAACGATCTGGCCGGTTGAGTTCATCTTTTGGGATGCGCTGGCGCTGGCTGGCGAAGGCCGTGATCTGGAACTGGACACTGTGAGATTGGAAATTGAGCGGGCGCGAAAATCGCTGGAAGTTTTGGCGGCCAGTTGTCCGGAAACCTATTTGTGCAAGTCGCTGTTGCTGGCTGCGGAAAGCGAGCGACTAAAGACCGGCGAGCTTTCCGGATTAGCCGCGATGGAATTTTATGAACGCGCGATTGCTTATGCCGCTGAAACCGGAATGTTGCAGCATCAGGCGTTGGCCAACGAACTTTATGCAAAATTCTGGCTGGGCCGAAAGCAGTCAAAAATTGCGGCAGTTTTTTTGGCGACTGCGCGCGATCATTACATGCAGTGGGGTGCAGCGGCAAAAGTTACAGACCTGGAACGCAAATATCCTGACTTACTTCGCCAGGCGATCAGCCAGAAAACTTCAAAACCGGATGAGTTGATGGCAACGGAAGATTCAGCAGCCACGCTGGATTTTTCGACTGTCATGAAAGCTGCGCGAGCCATTGCCGGCGAAATCGAACTGGACAAACTGCTGGGCAAATTGATGCGCATCGTCATTGAAAATGCCGGAGCCGAACGCGGCTATTTGATTCTGGAACAAGGCGACGAGCCTCTCATCCGGGCCGAAGGTTCACTGGATTCAACCCAGATCGAATTAAGCGGTGCAACGCCGCTATCTCGATCGCTGAACCTGCCAGTCAACATCGTCAACTATGTGCGGCGAACACAGGAAAATGTGGTTCTGTCGGACGCTGTCAGCGATGACCGGTTTGCGCGCGATCCTTATATTGCGCGTCGTCGCCCGCGTTCGGTTCTTTGCGTTCCGGTAATGGATCAGGGGCGCCTGCTTGGAGTTCTATACCTGGAAAACAATCAAGCCGCAGGCATATTTACGCCAGAGCGGATTTTGATTTGCCAGATGCTGTCGGCCCAAGCGGCCATTTCGCTGGATAACGCGCGGCTTTATAGCGAAACAAAGCGGGCAGAACACATCCTGCGGTCAATCACGGAAGGCACTGCGGCGGTCACCGGAAATGATTTCTTTGCTTCGCTGGTTCGCCATCTGGCTGCCACGCTCAACGTTAGCTACGCGTTTCTGACCCAATGCCGAGGCGACCAAAAAACGCATGCGCGGACCTTGGCGTTCTGGATGAAAGACAGAATGTCCGACAACGTTGAATACGATATTTCCCAAACGCCTTGTAAACGCGTGCTGGAAGGCGAGATTTGCCATTATCCGACAGGACTTCAACAACATTTTCCCAACGACCCGGACTTGGTTGCGTTGCAGGCCGAAAGCTATCTGGGAATTCCGCTGCACAATTTTTATGGCGCAGTCATCGGTCATCTGGCTGTGTTGGATGAGAAGCCGCTGCCGGAAGTGAAGCAGTATGAAGCGCTCCTGCGAATCTTTGCGGCGCGCGCCGGAGCGGAACTGGAACGGCAATTTGCGGAAGATGAGTTGCGCCGCGCGATGACTGAAGTCGAGCGGTTGAAAAACCGCCTGGATGCGGAAAACGCTTACTTGCAGGAAGAGATCCGCCAGCAGCATAACTTTGAAGAAATCGTTGGCAGCAGTCCTGCGTTGCTGGGCGTGTTGCGCCAGGTTGAACTGGTTGCGCCAACGGATTCCACGGTGCTGATTCTGGGGGAAACCGGAACCGGCAAGGAATTGATTGCCCGCGCAGTGCACAACCGCAGCCCGCGACGCGACCGTCCGCTGGTTAAAGTCAATTGCGGAGCCATTTCCGCCGGACTGGTTGAAAGCGAATTGTTCGGCCACGTCAAAGGCGCGTTTACAGGCGCCAGCGACAAACGTGTTGGGCGGTTTGAGCTTGCCGATGGGGGCACCATCTTTTTGGATGAAGTCGGTGAGCTGCCACCGGAAACCCAGGTCAAATTGTTGCGCGTGTTGCAAGAACAGGAATTCGAGCCTGTGGGCAGCAGTCGAACTCAACGCGTCAACGTTCGCATCATCGCCGCCACCAATCGGAATCTGGAAGACGCCGTGCGCGAAGGCCGATTCCGCTCTGATCTTTTCTACCGGCTGAATGTTTTGCCGCTGACGTTGCCCTCGCTGCGAGAGCGGCAACAGGACATCCCGCAATTGGCACTCTTCTTTCTGACGCGATTTGCTCGAAAGTTCGGCAAACAAATTGAAGGTGTTTCGCAGGAAACCATGGAAATGCTGATGAATTATTCCTGGCCGGGCAATATCCGCGAACTGCAAAACATCATCGAGCGCGGAACGGTTCTGGCGACCGGCAAACTGCTAACGCTGGACCGTGATCTTTTCCAGGCTTCGACAGGTGGAGCAGTCGCTGCCCCCACCAAACGCGCAACTCCGCCACAGCCACAAACTCAGTCATCACAGGCCGGACCGATGGCCATTGATGACATTCAGCGCCGCCACATCCTGACCGTGCTGGAACAAACCGGCTGGGTCATCGAAGGCGAACGTGGCGCGGCAAAAATTCTGAACCTTCATCCCAACACACTTCGTGGCCGCATGAAAAAACTTGGCATCCAGCGGCCATAGGATTTTTGTGGGGCAGGTTTTCCAATCTGCCTGGAACTCCTTTTCATAGAAAATCGGTGAGCTGAAGAGCCGCCTTATCAACGAGCCACGGCAGGTTGGAAACCCTGTTGTACACTTGCCCACCAAATTTCGTGGCTCCACTCACGCCACCAAAGAAACCTGCCCACCAAATTTCGTGGCCACCACACTTTGTTTCTGACTTTGGAAGCATCACCGTCAGAATAATCCCTGCCAAATAAATAACTTACAGAGAATTTTCAACTTGCTTTTCTCGTGGCTTGACGCTTGCCATTCGTCAAGCCGTGAATCTAGGAAAAGGAGAAGCAGAATGCTGAGAATTTCAGAAGTTGAATTATTGGATGGCGCAACGACGCTACGGTTGGAGGGAGAAGTCATTGGAGCGGGAGTGGAGGAAGTTCGCCAAGTCATCGAAAAATCGCTTGGAAAGGGAATTCGGCTGACGCTCGACCTGGCAGAGCTTCTGTTCGTTGATCGGGACGGAGTGGCTTTGTTCAGAGAACTGGCTGGTTCTCAGGTCCAGTTTATTAACTGCTCGCCTTTTTTGAACGAACAACTGAAAGACGCAATCAACCATACAGGAGACAAGAGATGAATCCCCAGTTCACCCTCGAAGATTTTGAATCCGTTGCAATGCCGCACATGAACGATTTGTTTCGCACCGCCCGCCGTGTCATCGGCAACGCCACCGAAGCCGAAGACATTGTGCAGGAAACGTTTCTGCAGGCCTGGAAATCGTTTCATCGCTTTGAAGCTGGAACCAATTGCCGCGCGTGGCTATTCAAGATTCTGTTTCACGTGGTGTCGCACCATCGCCGCAAATGGCTTCGACTGGGACAGGCTACAGAACAGCAGGAAGAGATGATGGCCAAAGTGGCTGCCGAACAACCCATTCCGCAGCATTTAAGCGATGAAGATGTGCTGGCGGCATTTGAAAAATTGCCGGAACATTATCGCGCTGTGGTCATGCTGGCCGACGTGCAGGAGTTTTCGTACAAGGAAGTTGCGGAAATTGCGGGCATTCCGATTGGCACCGTGATGTCTCGGCTGAGTCGCGGCAGAAAATTGTTGCAAGGTGAACTGGCCGGATTCGCCGCCGCGTATGGCATTCAATTGGACCCAGCCAAATATCAGGCTGCGGCTGCCGGCTAACCCGAACCAAACAAGAATGGGACAACGCGTTAGACAGGATTTTCAGGATGTTTCAGGATTGGCGTAGATCACAAACCTGATTGACGAATCATCACCCTGAATAATCCTGTTCATCCTGTCTACAAGTTTTACGCTCTGATCTTGTTTACTGCGGAAGGCGAAGCCGACTGAGCAAAGAAATAAATCGTGGGTCGGAGTGCAGCGAATCCAATCTGGGTTCAATGCGCATAAAAGGCAGATATTCGCTGTGTTCCTCGTAAGCTTTTTCCAGCCAGGAAAACGCGGTTTCTTTTTCGCCCAGTCCCGCATACACAATCGCCAGATCGTACGCCGGGACTTTATGTTGCGAAGGATTGGCATTGAATTCATTGACCAGTTTCCAGGCTGCATCTTTGTTGCCGCTCACCGCCTGCGCGTAGGCCAGCGCAGCCACCACAACAGGCAAATTGCCCGAAAGCTCCCGCGCTTTCGTCAATGAATCAATCGCTTCCTTGTATTTGCCTTGCTGCACGTAAGCCAGACCGGCATATCGGTGCGCGGCAAAAGAGCCGCGATCAATGGCCAGAATTTTCTGGCTTTGTTCGATGGCCTGGTCGTATTGGCGGGCGTAGTAATGCACCCACGCCAATTGCGAACCAGCCAGCAACCATAGCGGCGCAAGCTCCTGACAGCGTCTTGCTTCTTCAATGGCTTCGTCCATGCGTCCCATGGAACTCAAAAAGTTCGAATACCAGATGCGCGCCGGAGCGTAGCTGGGATCGGATTCGATCGCGCGTTTGAATTCACGCTCTGCGCCGGCCCAATCCCAATCGTAACGATGCTTGACGTACCCCAGTGAGTTGTGACCTTCGGCCAACGAATCATCTATGGCGACAGCACGTTCGGCAGCTTCTCTGGCTTTGGGCGCAGCTTCAACCGTCGGCATCGCGCCATACGCTCCCAGCATGTTGTAAGAATCCGCCAGACCGGCGTAACCCGGCGCGTAATTGGGCACGCGTTGAATGGCTTTTTCGAAAAAATCCACGCCGAGCCGTAAGTCCGCCGGAGTGCGGCGGTTCCAGTGATACCGTCCGCGCAAATACAACTGATATGCTTCGCGCACGGCTTGTTCGTTGGCGGTCAAATCCAATTGCAGCCGCTGGGAAACTTCGCGCGTGATTTCGACCAGCAATGCCATCAAATCGCCGGGCTTGCGTTCGTATTTTTGCCCCCAAATGTAACTATTGTCTTTGGCATCAACCAGCTCCAGATTGATGGCGACCATTTCTCCGCGCCGGCTGATGCTTCCGGTCAAAACCACAGGAACCTGCAATTCCTGGCCGACGACACGCGGGTCGGGCGGCGGCGCAGAGCCGGAGAGTTTGTACCGCAGCACGGAAGTCATGGAGCGGACTTTCAGTTTTGGAATATGCGACAGGTTTTGAATCAATCCTTCATTGAACCCATCCGCCAAAAAATCCGTGAGCGGCTCACCGCTTAGTCGCGCCATGGGCAGCACAGCAATCGAATCCGTCAGGCGAGGTTTGGGTTTCAACCACTGATAGATGCCGAAACCAATCAGGGCCAGCAATACCAGCGAGGTCAACAAAACGGTGCGCTTGTTGCGGCGAATTTCGCTGATCAAAAATTCCGCGCTGGAAATCGGGCGGGCTTGATCTATGAATTCCGTGTCATAGCTAATCGTTACCTGCGCGCTGCTTCCGCTGGTCTTGCCGCTTCCGCTTTTTCGCAAGCTGCCGCTGCTGCGGCGGAAAGACACGCTTTCCTCGCTCAGCGAAGTCGTTCGATTTTGCCGGGCTTGTTCCGCTTTGAATTCAATTTGCTGTTTCAACCGTTTCAGGTCGTTCAACAATTCTTTTGCAGTCTGATAGCGGGATTCTCGATCCTTGGACAACGCCTTTGACACGATCCACTGCAATTCCGGCGGAGCGCCGGGCAGAATTCCGGCAATTGAAACCGGCTCGGAATCCAGCACCGCAGCCATCACATCGCTCATTGTGTCGCCACGGAATGGTTTGTGGCCTGTGGCCATTTCGTAAATGACGCTGCCCAGGCTGAACAAATCGCTGCGCGAATCCACTCTGTGGCCGCGCGCCTGTTCCGGCGACATATAACTGACTGTTCCCATGATCACCCCGGGCGAAGTGTCACGCAGCGGCTTGGTTGTGGCTTCGGGGCTGACATCTTCGTCCGAATCGAATTTTTCAGTCAGCTTGGCCAGGCCAAAATCCAGCACCTTCACGTACCCGTCTGGCCGCAACATGATGTTTTCCGGTTTGATGTCGCGGTGGACAATTCCGGCGGCGTGCGCCGCGGTCAGGGCATTGGCGACCTGGATTGCCACATCCAGCACGTCCACCAATTCCATTCGGCCCAACGCCAATCGCTGATTGATCGTTTGCCCTTCGACAAATTCCGTGGCGATGAAGTGCGTAGCGTTGTCGTGGCCGATTTCGAAAATCGTGATGATGTTTGGATGGTTCAGCGCCGAAGCGGCGCGGGCTTCCTGTTCAAAACGGTGCAGTCGTTCTTCGTCGGACGTGTAATGCGTCAACAACAATTTCAGCGCCACACGCCGCCCCAGCCGCGTGTCTTGCGCCAGATAGATTTCGCCCATGCCGCCGCTGCCAAGCTGCGACAGGATCACATATTGATTGAATCGAACGCCGGAAGCGATTGCCATCGCTAAACGAATCTCCTGGAAGTTGATGACCGGAACCGCAGTCTACCACTGCTCAGTTTGCCCGTCACGAACGGACAAATTTTTCGGAGGCAAAAAGTGTCACAATGCTTGTCGCTGATCCTCTGCTGTTGAAATTACGATGCCTGCCGTCTCAATCCACAACCAAAAGAGAGGATGCCCAACATGAAATCCATAGCCTTGCTGTTGAGCTTGGCGCTGTTTTTGAATGCTCTTCCAAATGCATATGCGCAGGAATCATCGTCCAAACCACCTGAAGTTTTCGAAAATGTCGAGCTGCTGACCCTGAACGGAAAGAAGTTGGAAAAATTGCCAGTTCGTTTGCGGCTGGAAGGAAAAACTTTGGTCGTTACAGCGGACAAGACTGGAGAGGAATTGAAAACCTTCAGCTATGACAGCGTCAAATCTCTTGAATACTCCTATTCCAAACACCCCAGATGGAAATCCGGGGCCGGAGCAGCGGTGGGAGTCACAGGCGCTGCGGTGGCCATCAGCCCGCTTTTGCTGGTGGCGGTTGTTCCCTGGATGGCAATTCCGGCGGGCTTGATGGTGGCGCGGTCAAAATCCAAACGGCACTGGCTGACCATCAAAACCGGCGATGATTACGCTGTGCTAAAACTGGACAAAGATATACGCAAGCTTCTATTGCCAGCCATCGAAACGCGCACCGGGCTGGCTGTCGAAGACATCGGCGAAAAGAAGTAATTGGGGATCGTATACGCTGGCAAGGGCCAGGCAATCAGCGCGGAGGTCGCCCCACATTGACAACGCCTTCGGCGATTTCAACGATTTTGGTGCCCGGCGCAGCCATGAAATACAAGTATTGGTTTTTTTGTTTTACGTGGTCGCGGAACTTCAGCCGCAATGTGAAAAATTGATCCGTGATTTTCAGTTGCTCGGCGAAATACTGATCCCGCGTCGGCAGGTTCATTTCCAAGCGAACTATATTGATTTGCTCTTCGCATTCGCCCAGATCGCGAATTTGCAGGGCGTCTTTGTGACCTAAACCGTGGAGCAGTTCGTGCAACAGGGTGAATCCGATGCTGAACGATTCTCGAACTTTGTCGGGGGCCGCCATTTTTCGAAAGTCTTCAAAATCCAAACGGATTCGCCAGATCAAAAAACGGCTTCCGGTGGTTTCGTCTTCGTAAAGTGTGCCCTCGTCCAACTGGCCAAAATTAACATCCGGTGAACCGGTATGGTCTTCGATGAAAAAAACGTAGCCGGACTCTATCGCACGCAACAGAACTTGCCGGCTTGCGAAAGAACCATTGCTTGAACCGGCGGTGTCTCCCAGGGAAAGCGAGCCATCTTCCTTAAATCGCAATTCGCACAGGCCCGTGATCTGGCGCAGGTTCAGTAATAGCTCTTCTTGATGTTGTTTTGATAAGAGGTAATCGGTTTCACGGCTGAGCCAGATGCCAGCATTGATTTGAGCGGGCAGAGAATTCGCAACGGCCGATGCCGTCGCAAAAATCGTCAGCAATAGTGTCCCCAGAAACCGGAACAATCGAACGCGGGCAGGCACACTTCGACCTGCTTCGATAACGAATGTCTTCATACAGTCCTTCTCCAGTCAGCGTATTGCTATTGTTTTACTGTCTTTGGGTAGAAAACTCCTGCAACCGACAAGGTTCTTGAAACGTGTTTGGGCCAACCGGCTCAACGGTACAGCTTCGCCGTTAGGTTTCTTTCAAGGGCGTTTCAAGTCCGTGTCAGATTTGGTTGCAAGTAATGGTTGCCGGACGCAATCCAGGTAAGCCACAAAGGCGCGAAAGCACCGTTTCAGTGGCAAACTGAATTGCGAGACGGACAAGCCGTTATTTGCCGCTTGTTTTATTCGCCTGTTTCTTTTCGCTTTCGTAATCGAGGAGCGCTGGCTGTTTTTGATTTTGAGGTTGATGAACCAGTGGTTTTTGCTTTGGTGGTTTGTGTTGTCGAGGCACGTTTGCGTTTGGTCGTTATGGAATTGATGGGCACGACGTTATCTGCAAAGGTGATGGGTGCGGAATAGGTTGCGGAAATTTCGTGTTCGGCAATCAGCCAATCGCCTAACGCATCGCCAGGGGCTCCGTTGCGCGCCAGGAAAATTTCATACGCCCGCCATACAATCTTGTCGCGTAATTCAGCGGCAGATAAAGGCGCTTCTGCAATTGAAGGTGTGGGTTCTTCGGTCACTTTCAGCTTTTTATTCATTCGGGTAGCCATACTTCTCCTGTGAAAATTCTGGCGAAATTCGCCTTGGTTTTGACACGCAATCGCAACAAGAATTTTGGCGACCGCGCTCCTTCTCGACAGAAGTATTGGCAAGCTCCGTGCCGCCCTGCCTGTGCCTATGCAGAAAGACGCTAACTGTTGTTGGATCAATAAGCTTAAGATGTTTGACACTTAAAACAGACTGGCAAAGCAGATACATGATTGTCAGATCAGCTTTGTTGGCAGACATTTCTGTCCACAGACTTGTCAGATGAAACGCAGGGGGACAAAGTTTTCAGCCACGTGAAAGTTCGGTTTTTCCGTGAATGTGGGTGAGTACGTTAGATATTGCCGCTCTCCATTCAAGCGGCTGATGCGGAATAGATTGCCGTGCCAGATGTCGCCAGGTTTTGGCGTGCAGCCAAATGCTGAGAAAGGAATTGCCATGGCCACGCGCCAGACTTTTTCAGCTTCGAGGATTTCACTGACGGTGCGCATTCCACTTTTCCATTCCCAGTCGCTCCACATCACAGAGCGATCCACCAGCAAATCGCACCATTGCCCATTCGGCGCAACTTCAAATTCGCGGTAGTACTTTTCGTGCGGTTCCAGCGGAGAACGAATGAACGCTTCGCACACGTCGCGATCCCACAGCGCGTGGCGCTCCTGGTTCACATCAAAAACTTTGTCAACGTCGAGTTCGGTGTAAGCGCACTCGAAGCCAAACAGAATCTCCGTTTCATTCCATACAACTCTGGCCGTCGTATGAAGTTCTGGCGGCGCAGCATTGCCTTGCCAGTTGCGACTGATGGTCAGCGGTTCAGCGCGTTGCCAGCATCTCCCGCTGAAGTCGGTGGCCAGCGCTGGCGACGGGTGAAAGGTGGCGACAATTTCCAGATCGGCCATAAATTTTCTCCTGCATAGCGAAAAGGCCGCCAGAAATTTCTGACGGCCTTTCAGTTTGATGGGCATAACAGGATTCGAACCTGTGACTTCTGCCGTGTGAAGACAGCACTCTACCGCTGAGTTATATGCCCGGATTGTCAAAACTCACTCAAGATTGCTTCTTCAAGCGAGCGCGCATACTAGCAAACGGGTTCAGAAAGCGTCAACGGGGTCGCTTTCGTTTCAAGCCTCAATAGTTTCCCGGAGCGCCGCTGCTGGTAACTTTTAAACCTTTTGCTTCCTGCACGATTTTGACGCCTGCGCTGGCGCCGATGCGTGTGGCGCCAGCGGCGATCATTTCTTTTGCCCCGGCCAAATCCTTCACGCCGCCCGCCGCTTTGACGCCGAGTTCCGCGCCGACGGCTTTTCGCATCAATTCAATGTCAGCAACGGTTGCGCCGCCTTTGCTGACTCCGGTCG
>CAZMXG010000140.1:0-21187 GCA_964570175.1 uncultured Heliomicrobium sp.
GCCTTTGGCGCAGCTTTGGTATTTCTGTGAAAGACAAATTCATCTTGACCGAAGTAATTACTAAAGCTACGCCAAAGCCGTAGCACTCCAAGTGACGATTCAGCCTTATGAAAAAGATCGTCGAATGCATCCCCAATTTCAGCGAAGGCCGTGACGCCCAAAAAATCGAGTTGATTGCCAAGGCGATTGCTTCGGTTGACGGCGTGGCGGTTCTCGACCGAACCATGGATGCAGATCATCACCGCTCTGTCATCACGTTTGCGGGCGAACCAGAAGGCGTGCTGCTGGCAGCCATTCGGGCAGCAGCGACAGCGGTTGAACTTATTGACTTGAACCAGCACACAGGAGAGCATCCGCGGATGGGTGCGCTTGATGTGCTGCCTTTTGTGCCGATCAAAAATGTGACGATGGAAGAATGCGTTGACCTGGCCAGAAAAGCCGGTGAACGAATTGCCGAAGAGCTTGGGATTCCGGTTTTCCTGTATGAACAAGCGGCAACTCGGCCTGACCGCGCTGACCTGGCGAATGTTCGGCGCGGCGGCTTTGAAGTTATACGCGAAGAAATTCTGTTTCATCCCGACCGCAAGCCGGATTTCGGACCTCGCCAGATTCATCAAACCGCTGGAGCCATGGCCGTTGGGGCTCGCAATCCGCTGATCGCTTTCAACATCAATCTGGCGACAGAAGATGTGGTCGTCGCCAAAAAAATCGCCAAGGCCGTGCGCGGTAGCAGCGGTGGGCTGCAAAACGTCAAAGCGTTGGCAATGCAGATCAAGAATCGGCACCGCGTGCAGGTTTCGATGAATCTTGTCAATTACGAAGCGACGCCGATCTTTCGCGCCTTCGATCTGGTCAAACGCGAAGCGGAACGCTACGGCGTCGCGATTGCTGGAAGTGAAATCGTCGGCCTTGTCCCGCAAGCTGCGCTGAATGCTTGCGGTGAGTTTTACCTGCAAATCGAAAACTTCAGCGAAGATTTGGTTCTGGAAAATCGGTTGCACGCTGCGTTGGCCGACAGCTTTCCGGAAATCGGTTTGGGCCTGAAAGAAGATGCGGAAATCGAAGACACAGACAATTTGGATTATCCTGTCGTGCCAACAGCCTCTTCGACAGCGTTGGCGCACCTTGATCAGCAACAGACACGCGCAATTGACGCCAGCGCCTTTGCCGTGGACAACCTGACGCCCGAAAGCGGCAGCATTGCAGCTTACACTGGAATCCTTGCCACTCAATTGGCCGTGACCGTGGCCGAGATGACGGCCAGCCACAAACCGTCGGTTGCAGATGAAATCACTGCCATGCTGGACCGGTTGGAGCAATTAAACGCCGATTTGCAATTGGCGCTCAAGGAAGACATGGAAGGCCGCGAGCGAGTGCTTGACGCAATGGCGTTGCGGCGTGAAACCGATGCGGAAAAACTGTCGCGTTCGATGGCCATCGAACAAGCCACCAAAAATGCTGTTGCCGTTCCCCTTCGGATTGCCGAAAGTGCAATCCAGGTGCTGGAAATCCTGAGCGAGCTATACGAAATGGGCAACGCCAGCGGCTTTTCCGACCTTGCGCTAAGCGCTCAACTGGCGGTGACGGCAATTCGCGGCGCGGCATACAACATTCTGCCGGGCGTGATGAACATCAGCGATCAGGAGTTTGCCGAAGATTGCCGCGCCCAGATCATGGACTTGCTGGAAAGCGGAACCGAGGTTGCCAATCACATCGAAGATTTCTTTCTGCGGCTCTATCCGACAGAAAATTGACGGCATTTCCTTCAGCCAATAGAATCCCGGCCACAAGCGGCCACCCCGAATTTACACCGGAGGAAATTGTATGACGCAGGAACAGATGGAAAATGCGATGAACTTCATCGTCGAACAACAAGCAAAATTCTCGGTTGATATGGATTTGCTGAAAGAATCCCAAGCAGCTACAGATCAGAGAATGAAAGAAATCATGGCCGTTCAATCCGTCCATCAGGAAGTGATGGAACAATTGACTGAAGCAAGCGCCAATGCGTTCAAGATACTCGCAGAACTCGGCAAGGCTCAAAAACAAACGGACAAACAACTGGCTACAACTGATGAACGGTTGAACATCCTGATTAACGTCGTCGAAAACCATATCACCAATCACAACGGCAACCACTGACACTTAACTCCTGATTTATCAAAAAGGACTTTATGAAAACCCGGAAAACTTTCTCCTTATTGCTAAGCCTGACGCTGCTGCTTTCGCTGATTGCAGCGCCCTGTTCCATCAGACCCGTACTTGTGCCGGACGTAGCTCCTGTTTCCGAAGCCGCATCTCGCCCGCCGGTTCGCGGGAAACATGGAATGGTTTCATCGGTCAGTGAAATCGCTTCGCAAGTCGGCGTAGATGTCATGAAGCGCGGCGGAAATGCGGTGGATGCGGCAGTCGCAGTCGGGTTGGCGCTGGCGGTGGTGTGGCCTTCGGCGGGCAATTTGGGCGGCGGCGGCTTTATGGTCATTCGCAAAGCCGACAGCACAACAACGACGGTAGACTATCGGGAAATGGCTCCGGCGGCGGCGTATCGAAACGTGTACCTGAACGAAAAAGGTGAATACATCAAAGAGTCTTCGACTTTCGGCCATCTGGCAGCGGGCGTTCCGGGAACCGTGGCGGGGATGGCGTACGCGCTGGAAAAGTACGGAACGATGAAATGGGCGGATGTTGCGGAACCAGCGCGCAAACTGGCGGCTGATGGATTCCCTGTTTGGTATCAACTGGAAACCAGCTTGAGAGCCGGCAGCCGGCAACTTGCTCGCAATCCCGAATCAAACCGAATCTTTCTTCGCAATGGCAAGCCATACGAAACGGACGAAATCTTCAAGCAGCCCGATCTGGCGGCGACTTTTGAGCGAATGATCAAAAACGGCCCACGCGAATTTTACGAAGGTAAAACCGCGCAGTTGATCGAAGACAGTATGAAGCGCGCCAACGCCAAAACCGGTAAAGGCCAACTTTGGATGACCGTTGCAGATTTGAAAAACTACAAACCGGTTGAGCGGACTCCGTTGCGGGGCAAATATCGTGGACACGAGATCATCACCATGCCTCCCCCTTCCTCGGGCGGCATTGCGATGCTCGAAATGCTCAACATTCTGGAACGCTACGATTTGAAAAAAGCGGGCGCGGGTTCCGCGCAATCCATCCACTTGATGATCGAAGCCATGCGGCGCGCCTTCGCCGACCGGGCAGAATTTCTGGGCGATCCTGACTTTGTCAAAGTTCCTATGGCGGGCCTTACTTCGCGCACATACGCCGACAAACTCGCCGCGACCATTGAGCCGAATCGCGCTTCCACTTCCGAACACATCAAACACGGCAACCCAGCGCCTTATGAATCCGAACAAACTACACACTTCACAGTGGTGGACAAGGATGGAAATGTGGCGACAAATACCTACACCTTAAACGGCAGCTACGGTTGCCACGTGACGGTCGAAGGCGCAGGATTTTTGCTGAACAATGAAATGGACGATCTGGCGCCGGAACCGGGCAAAGCCAACATGTACGGCTTGATCCAAAGCGAAGCCAATGCGGTAGCCGCCGGAAAACGTCCGCTGTCTTCCATGACGCCGACCATTGTGTTGAAAGACGGCAAATTCTGGTTTGCGCTGGGAAGTCCGGGCGGCCCGACAATTATCAACACCGTGATGCAGACGATCATCAACGTTGTGGACCATGGCATGAACATCCAGCAGGCCATTGATTGGCCGCGTTTCCATCACCAATGGATGCCGGACGAAATCCGGTATGAACCTTTTGGCATTTCGCCCGATACCATGCAGAAACTGACTTCGATGGGTCACAAATTCGCCGACCGTCCAGGCAATATGGGCGATTGTGAAGCTGTGATGGTCGAAGACAAATCCGGCGTCCGTTTGGGCGGCAATGACAGCCGCGCGAATGGCAAATCAGTCGGTTACTAAACTCTTCAACAGCATTTCTGTTCGGGCTTCCATTTTCCATTTAAAAGTTGTCAGTCGTCATTTGACATTGCTCAGCCGCATCAACAATGGCCAATGAAAAAATGGAAAACGATAAATGGAAAATGGAAGCTTCCCACTCATCCAGCAATACAAAGCCGATTCGGAGGAACAACGTGATAAAACCCCGTAAGCTCGTTTTCCTGCTCTGCTGTGCAGTACTCGGCAGCGCCATCATTTCCCATGTGAGTTCGCGGCAAGAAGTCATCGCCGCGCAAGCCAGAATCATTCAAGTTGGTACGGCCAGCGGGCCTGTCGGCGGAACAATCAACGTTCCCATCGAATTGGTTTCGCAAGGTGACGAAAACGCTTTGGGATTTAGTTTGACCTTTGACGCTGCGGTCCTGAGCAATCCGACGGCGGCGCTTGGCAACGGCGCAAGTGGCGCAACATTAAACACCAACAATGCCCAGGCTGCACAAGGGCGATTTGGCATTGCGCTGGCCTTCCCCGCCAATCAGAAATTTGTTGCCGGCGTGCGACAGATAGTCATTGTCACTTTTACGGTTGCAGCCAATGCCAGCTTTGGAACGACCAATGTCGGTTTCGGCGATCAGCCTGTGCAGCGAGAAGTTGCCGACACCACTGCCAATCCGTTGACTGCCACCTTTACCGGCGGAACTGTAACGATCACTAAAGGCTTTGAAGCCGACGTTACACCGCGCCCAGATGGCGACAACAACGGAACCGTCACCATCACGGATTGGGTGCAGGTGGGACGGTTTGTCGCGGGACTAGACACCGCGGCAACAGGCAATGAATTTCAGCGCGCCGATTGTGCGCCGCGTTCCGGTCTGGGTGACGGCAGAATTTCGATCATTGACTGGACGCAAGCAGGCCGCTACGCAGCCGCGCTTGATCCTGTGACTGCCGCGGGCGGTCCGACGGCGGCAAGCAGTTCTTTGTCGGTGAGCGGTGCTCGGTGGGCGGTGGGTGGTGACCATCTGAAAACTGAAGAAGCTCTTCGCCAATCCTCAACCGTTCGCATGCGACAGCTACCGACAAGCAGCAACAGACAACCGACAACGATCTCAATTGAAATTGACGCTCAGGGCATCGAAAACGCGCTTGGATTCAGCCTGATCTTCAATGCTTCGCATTGGCGATTGCTAAATGTAAAAGCGGGGCACGATTTGGATGAAGCCGTGCTGCACATCAATTCGTCGCAGGCCGAACGTGGGCGAATCGGCGTCGCGTTGGCGATGCCGGTTGGAAAAGCCATTGCTCGCGGAGAGCGGGAATTGGTGGTCTGCGAATTCGCGCCAATCGCCAGTCGCAAAGGATTGCAGTTGATGTTCGACTTCGGTGATTTTCCGGTTAAACGCGAAATGGCTGACGTAGAAGCCAATCCGGTACACAGCTACTTTTCCGCCGACGGATTGGAATCAGAAACGTTGTCCGCAGACCTTCTCTCAGATGCCGGAATTAATACACAATACGTTGTTCTCTACCGAACAAACTCCGAGAAAATTTGGAAAACTACGGGCAACAGAGAATTGTTATTGCGGGAAGGGTCCACCTTGACCTTGATTGACAGCAGCGGCAAAGAAGCGCCTGCCCAGGTATTTTGGTTGACACGGGCAAGAATTGACCTGATAGGCTCTGCTTCTATCACAGAAGGAACGGCAACACTTCTCATCACCAATTCAAACGGAGACAGTTTCCGCACATTGATCGAGATCATTCGGCAGTAAGCCGCGGCTTTTGGAGCGCTGGGAGTTCTCACGGCTTTGGTAGTCTTTGACTGTGGCGTAACTGCCGGGATGACTACCAAAGCTGCCTCGAGCCTCAGCACTCCAAAAACTCCGCTAAAAAAATATCGAATGCCAATATCGCCTCAACCTCAGCAATTTCAAGCTCTGAAATGACCAAACATTTTTAGAGCACAAGTCATAATCAATGGCGCAACGCCGCGCCTTTCCCGGAGGATTTGATGAAGACCCTTGCCCAAATCTTGAAAGCGAAGTTTGCCCCGCTTTTCGTACTAGCCTTGATCGTAGGCTTAGGCGCTTATGGATTGATGCCTGAAGTTTCAGCCGACAACAGCCGCATCAGCAAAAAAGCGAAATCAAAAACTGCCAGCCAACCAAAGCCAAAGAAGCCCGGGACCGCCAAAGCTCAACCGGCGGTTCCACAGCCTCAAACAATAATCCTGCCAGCCATCGGCGGAGCAGGATTGCAAGCAAACACTCCCGGATCGGAAGCAGCGGATGATTTTGCCCAATGGGCAAATAACAACCATTTACCGGCAATCAAAACTACCGGCCCGAAAAAAGGGGGAAAGAAAGCCGACCAGCCGGACAAGGCGCTGGAGTATTTCTTGAAAAAGCGCCTGCCTGAAGGCGAAACCGCTTTGCCAATCGAAAAATACTACGAGGCAATGGATGAAATGCAGCGGATGCAGGTCTTTTCTACGGCTGAAAACAGGCTTCTGTCGCGCGAAGAGTTGAAAGCAAACCCGGAGCAACCACGGCTGGGAACCTGGAGTTTTCTTGGGCCGGGCAATATCGGCGGACGCACGCGATCGATCATCATCAATCCGACCAGTCCGAACATTATCTACGCCGCAGGCGTTGCGGGTGGAGTCTGGAAATCGGTGAACTCCGGCGCAAGCTGGACGCCCATCGCCGACCTGATCGCCAACATCGCGGTCTGTTCGATGGCGTTTGATCCCAAAAATCCAAATACAATTTACGTGGGCACAGGCGAAGGTTTTCCCAATTCGGACAGTGTTCGCGGCGCTGGCATTTTCAAAACTCTCGACGCAGGAGCAACCTGGTCTCGGCTACCCAACACGGCAAACGCTGATTTCAACTTCGTCAACGACATCGTGGTCAGCAACAACGACAGCAAACGCGTTTACGCTGCGACCAGTTCAGGCGTCTGGCGCTCTGTGGATGAAGGATTGAACTGGACTCAAGTGTTGCCTTCCACAGTTAACGGAGGCTGCCTTGATCTGGCAGCGAGAACGGATGTGCAAACAGACTATCTGTTTGCATCCTGTGGCAACCTGCAACAAAGCGCGATTTATCAGAAAACCAACGCCGAAGCCGCTGGCGGAAGCTGGGACCAGGTGCTGACAGAATCAGGCATGGGCCGCACAGCAATTGCCATCGCACCGTCAAACCAGAATGTCGTGTATGCAATTTCCGCCGCGCTCAGTGGAACCTATCAACATGGCCTGTACGCATTTTTCCGCTCAGACAGCGGTGGCACCACAGGCACCTGGACAGCACGCGTTCGCAATACGGATGCCAACAAAGTCAACACGGCGATTTTGTCGAATGTAGTGGATGCCACTGCGGTCGAATGCAAATTTGGCACGGGCGATTTTTTCACAGGACAATCGTGGTACGACCTGACGATTGCGGTTGATCCGGTAGACCCCCTACGCGTTTGGGTGGGCGGCATTGATGTGTTCCGCTCCGATGACGGCGGAGCCAATTGGGGAGCGGCAGCCTTTGCTTATGACGGAACCGGCGGCCAATTTGTTTACGGCAGAACCAACCAGCTTCATCCCGACCAGCATTTCATCACGTTTCACCCGCAATTCAACGGCACCACCAATCAGCAAATGTTTGTCGGTAACGACGGTGGAATCTGGCGAACAGACAATGCACGCGCGCAGGTTTCAACCGGGCCGCGCGCGTTTTGCGATTCGTCCGGAAATAAAGTCACCTGGACAAACATCAACAACAATTACGGCGTGACGCAGTTTTATCACGGTTCGGTTTACCCCGACGGCAAAACTTATTTGGGCGGCACGCAAGACAACGGAACGCCGCGCGGCAACGACACGGATGGACCCAATCAGTGGAAACAGATTTTCCTGGCCGATGGCGGTTATTCGGCGGTGGATTTTCTAAATCCCAACACGCTGTACGTTTCCACACAGGGAGGAAATTTCCGCAAATCCACTGATGCTGGCGCCAGTTTTTCGATCACCACGCTTGGACTGTCCGGATCGGTATCGTTCATCACACCCATGTTGATGGACCCCAGCGACCCGGCGCGGCTGTACACAGGCGGCAGTGTGCTGTTCCGCTCCGACAGAATGACTCTCTGGAATAATCTGGGCTCGCCGCAAAATGTGTCGCTGACCGGCGGTATTATCAGCGCGATCGCCGTTGCGCCGACCGACGCCAATTATGCGCTGATCGGTTTAAGCGATGGTTCGATAGTTCGCACCACGCGATCTTTGGCGCTTAGCTCTGTTAATCCGCTTTCAACTGCCTTTGATTCCTCGACTCGCCCGCGCACAGGCTCAGTTTCCTGGGTGGCATTTGACCCGAACAATAAAAATATTGCCTATGCCACGTACTCCACTTTTGGCAACGCGCATGTTTGGAAAACAACCAATGCCGGTCAATCCTGGTCGTCAATTGACGGTTCCGGCGGATCGGGAATTCCGGATATTCCGGCTCACTGCATTGTCGTTGATCCTTCCAATTCTGCACGGCTGTATGTGGGCACCGACCTGGGCGTGTTTGTTTCCTTGGATGGCGGAGCCACCTGGACGGTGGAAAACACCGGTTTTGCCAACGTCATTACAGAATCTTTGGTGCTGAACGTGACTGGTGGCGTCACATCTCTGTATGCATTCACACACGGACGCGGCGTGTTCAAAGTTACCGCCAACATGAGCGGTTGTAATTTTGGACTTTCCAGAACCGGCAGTGTGGTGGCTGCTGCTGGCAGCGATCTGACGGTTGACGTGACGGTGGCTCCGGGGGGTTGCGCCTGGCAAGCCGAAAGCAACGTGCCGTGGATTACACTGCAACCCGGCGCAGGCGGCACAACCAACGGTACTGTGGGGATGAAAGTGACGGCGAATACCGGCATTGGCACACGCTTTGGAACCGTCAGCATCGCCGGTCGCAGCTTCACCGTGACGCAATCTGGCGCCCCCGATCTGGAATCGCCGACACTTCGCATTACCACACCTGCGACTTCTCCGACCACCACACCGAATGCTTTGGTCACTATTTCCGGCAATGCCACGGATAACGTGCGCATCGCAACGATCAGCTATCGCACGAACCGTGGGCAGGCTGCATCAGGGTCTTCCACTGCTGCCAGCGGCACAGTCAATTGGTCATTTACAGTGACACTGCTGGCCGGGAGCAACGAAATTACCTTTGTGGCAATTGATGATGCGGGCAATGTCAGCGTCGCAAGAACCATCACCATCAATGTCGCTGCTCCTAGTTCCCTGTTGACCGTAGCCGGAACAGGAACCAATGGATTTACCGGCGATGGAGGGCAAGCGATTTCGGCAAACATTTCTCGCCCCATCCGCATGACGTTTGACGCGGCGGGCAATTTGTACTTCGCCGATTTCAACAACAACCGCGTTCGCCGCGTGGCAACGAACGGTATCATTACAACGATTGCCGGAACCGGAACCGCCGGATTCAGTGGCGACAACGGGCCCGCCACTTCCGCGCAACTGAACGGGCCGCTTGGTGTGGCACTGGATCGCAATGGAAACATTCTGATTGCCGATGGAGGCAATAATCGAATCCGAAGAATCAATGCGGCAACAGGCGTCATCACCACCATTGCCGGAACCGGCGACACAGGATTCAACGGCGACGGAGGAGCGGCAACCAACGCGCGCATTTCCGGCCCTGAAAATGTTTTTGTAGACAAAGACAACAACATTTTCATCGCTGATTTTGGCAACAACCGCGTTCGCAAAGTTGCTGCCAGTGGCGCAACGATATCCACGGTTGCAGGAACAGGCACTGCGGGTTTCAGTGGTGATGGAGGCCAGGCAACGGCAGCCAATCTTTCTCTCCCAACAGATGTCGTCGTGGACAACGCTGGAAATATTTATATTTGCGCAACGAGTAACAACCGCATTCGCAAAGTTACGACTGACGGTGTCATTAACACCATCGCCGGAAATGGCAACACAACGTTCAACGGTGATGGAATTCTGGCAACGGCTGCCGCACTGAGCGGCCCGCAATCCATCGCACTGGATTCTACTGGGAACGTTTACATTGTGGATCGCGGCAATTCGCGCATTCGCAAAGTCACCGTCGCTGATGGCTCGATCAGCACCCTGGCGGGAGGAAATTCGGGGTTATCACCGGATGGGTCTCCGACCACGCTGGCGCGGTTGAACCTGCCAACCGGCATTGCGTTGGATGCGGCAAACAACGTTTACTTTTCGGACCGCGACAATTTTCGCATTCGCCGAATCGCAATTGCAGCGACAGGCGACACCGCAGGGCCAACGGTGGCCATCACCGCGCCCGCGCCTGCCGGAAACTTTACGGCCACGGCAAACCCAATCGCGCTCAGCGGCACAGCCGCCGATGTGGGAACTGTCACCCTTGTCCGTTGGAGCAATAATCGAGGTGGCAGCGGCACTGCCATTGGCACGACTTCATGGTCAATTCCAGCAGTTGCTTTGCAACCGGGCGTCAACATCTTAACAATTACAGCTTGGGACGGGACGGGCAATGCAGGCTCAGCAGTGCTGACTGTCAACTACCAATCTCCGCAAGTTATTGTGACGCTTGCAGGTACGGGTATCGGCGCGCAAAGCGCAGACGGCGGTCCCGGAACTTCAGCTTCGGTCTGGCAACCACGCAGCGTCGCCGTTGATGCGATGGGCAATGTCATTTTCACTGACACGACCAATCGCAGAGTCCGCAAAATTTCTCCTGCCGGAGTCATCACCGCATTTGCCGGAACCGGCGAAGTCGGATCGGGAGGTGATGGCGGCCAGGCCAAAGATGCCACGTTCAATACGCCATCCGGAGTCGCCATTGATGCCGCGGGAAATGTCTACATCAGCGATCAGGAAGCGCATCGCGTTCGCAAAGTCGCGCCCGACGGAATCATCACCACTGTTGCGGGTACAGGTGCGGGCTTTGGCGGATTCAGCGGCGACGGTGGGCTAGCCAAAAATGCTGAGCTTACCTATCCGCAAGGCTTGGCAATTGACAAAGATGGCAATTTGCTGATCGCGGATTATGGCAACAGCCGCATTCGCAAAATCACTGTTGCCGACGGCAAAATTTCGACCATCGCCGGAACCGGCTTATATGGATTTTCCGGAGATGGCGGGCTGGCGACCCAGGCTGACCTGGCCACGCCCACCGGAGTTGCTGTCGACGCGGCAGGCAACGTCTACATCGCGGATTTGGGCAACCAGCGAATTCGCAAAATTGCCATCGCAGACGGAAAGATTTCGACCATTGCCGGTACTGGCACCAGCGGTTTCAGCGGCGACGATGGTCCGGCGGCAAGTGCGCGACTCAATCTGGCCTTCCCTTCGTACATTACCGTTGATTCGGCAGGCGATGTTTACATTGCAGATCGAGTCAACAACCGCATCCGCAAAATAACTGTCAACACGGGAATCATCACGACGGTTGCCGGAACCGGAACCGCCGGTTTTAACGGGGATGGAACTGCGCCAACCGGGACCAACCTGTCCTTGCCAACGGGCGTGGCGGTGGATTCCACCGGCGCGCTTTTCATTGCCGACAACGCAGTTCATCGCATTCGCCGCACAAGACCGTCTGCGAATCTAAGAACTGTCGCGACGGTATCCGCCGCCAGCTTTTCTCAACCGGCCGGCGTCGCTCCGGAAGAAATCGTAGCGGGATTTGGCCCCGGTTTGGCTTCGTCCGTGGTCGTTGCGCCTTCGTTGCCCCTGCCTACTTCGCTCGGAGGAACGACCGTCAAGGTGCGTGATAGCCTGAATGTGGATCGGTTGTCGCCGCTCTTTTTCGTGTCGCCGGATCAAGTTAATTACCAGATTCCTTCCGGCACAGCGGCAGGCTTGGCAACTGTGATTGTCACGAATGCTGCGGGTGAAACTGTTACTGGCACGGTCACGGTGGCAAACGTTGCGCCGAGCCTATTCACAGCCAATTCCAGTGGAACGGGCCCATCAGCCGCGGTTGTTTTCCGTCGGAATGCTGCTGGCGTGGACACTTATGAATCCGCTGCCGGGCCAATTGATCTGGGGCCGGCAACGGACATAGTGCTGCTGATTCCTTATGGGACCGGCTTGCGTGGGTTTACGGACCTGGCCAATGTCAAAGCCACCATCGGCGGCGTCAATGCACCGATCTTCTTCGTCGGGCCAACGCCGGGTTTTGTCGGTTTGGACCAGGTCAATATGCAGATTGACCGCAGCTTAATCGGCAAAGGAACTGTGGACGTGGTTCTAACCGTTGATGGCAAAGTGGCAAACACCGTCACGATTACCATCAAGTAAACAAGCGCTGGGTGCGCAAGCCGAAAGCTTGCGCACCCAGCCATCAACGTTCGCGGGGCGGAAAAATCTTTGCCAACGCCCAATCCATCAACCACAACACCACAACCAGAACAGACGTGTTGGCCAGCCAATACGTCCAATAACTGGCAAACCAGTCTTTCATTCCGGCGTAGGCAAAATGTGCGACGTTGACATTGGTGTACGGCCCAGGAACTGTTACAAATCGTGTGATTTGCTGCAGAATCAGGAAATAGATCAACGAAGGAAACCAACTTCCGCGTTTCGAGCCGACCACCCACAACGCGACCATTGCCACAACACAACCGCCCAAATGCGTGAAGACAGAAATCGGTGTGATCCCGCTGTAAAACATATCAATCACCCAGGGCGGCAATCCCAGAAGTTGCCAGAATGCGGAAATGCGGATCAGCCATGGAATTCTGAAAAAAATTCCCGCAGCCATCATCAAGTTTGAAATGTGGCAGCTCCATAAAATCTGCTCCGGGGTTTTGGCAATGGAAATGTATTGAATGGCGCGCGCGACAAAAAACAGCAGCGGCAAGATTCCCAACCAGTGAAAATTCCTGTTTAACCAGTTAAAGACAGAGGGATTCGGGATGGATTCAGCGGCGTTCATCGCTTGGTTCTCCTTCAAAACTTCTTGAATTGTAGTTTTATACTTCTGACTTACGGCGGGTAATTCCATCATTTATCAGGCTTTGGACGCAAATAGTTTTACGGGGCTGTGACCGGTTGTTTATAATCCGAGTCATCAAAGGTACACTTCCAGTGTGCTCCCGAAGGCGGCTCACCCGGAGCAAAATAAGCATGCGGAGTAGAACAAATGGATAGTTTTGTACAGTTCTTGTTCAAGCATAAATGGTCAACGTTTGCCAAAGGGAACTTTGCCTTCGCAAATCGTCCTTCATGGCTGATTCTCGTCTTGTTGGCCGGGCTGCTGGGTGCGCTGATTTATTTCCTCTACATTCGTCCCGGCTATCGAATCAACTCGCAATCAAAGTGGGGCCTGATTGCCCTTCGCGCCGGATTGCTGGCGCTACTGTTTATTATGCTGATGCGTCCGGTCGTTGTCGTGCCTTCGGTGATTCCCAAAAGCACCAGCGTTGCCATAATGGCTGACAGTTCGCAAAGCATGTCGCTGAGCGATGAAAACAACCGCAGCCGTTTGGACGCAACCAAAGAGCTGCTTGCCGCGAATAGCAAATTTTCCAAAGGCTTAGCCGACAAATTCCGCACCACCCTGTACGGTTTTTCAAACACTGCCAACAAGATGAAGGATGCCTCTGACCTGAAAGCCGAAGGCGCTGCAACCGACATCGTTTCAGCGCTTGGCGAAGCGATCAAAGAATCCACCGGTTCTCCGCTATCGGCCATTGTCTTGGTCAGCGATGGCGGTGCGAACACGCCGAAGGATTTGACGGAACAGCTTCGTGATTTGCGTTCGCGCAATATCCCCGTTTTCACAGTCGGCGTCGGCAATCCTTCTCGCTTCAAGGACGCTGAAACCGTGCGCATCACTGCGCCGCGCCGTGTGCTCAGCGGTTCAGCCATCATCGCCGAAGCGCTGGTTCGGCTGACTGGATACGACAACCAGAAAATTTCTTTGGCAGTCAGCGAAGACGGCAAGGCGCTCAAGACCCAGCAATTCGACGTAAAAAGCGGAGAATCTCAAAGCCTGACAATTGAATTCAATCCGACTTCGGTTGGCAATCACAGCTACACGTTTGAAGTGAAGCCGCTGGATGGCGAAACGACGCTGGAAAATAACGCGCTCGACGCGATGATTGTTGTCACGGACGACAAACCGAAAATTCTGTACGTCGAAGGCGAACCGCGCTGGGAATACGGTTTCATTCGAAAAGCCGCCACCGTCAAAACAGAAAAAAATCTAACAGTGGTGTCGTCGCTGCGTTCCGCCGATGGCAAGTTTTACCGCCAGGGCGTTGAATCCGGCGTCGAACTAACAAGCGGCTTCCCAAACACGTTGGAAGAGCTGTTTACCTACCAGGGCATTATCATCGGCAGCATCGAAGCTAATTTTTTCAGTTACGATCAACTCCGGCAAATCGAACAATTCACTTCGCGCAGAGGCGGCGGCGTGATGGCCATTGGCGGTTCCCGCGCATTCGACGCTGGCAAATATGCCCAATCGCCTGTTGCGGATTTGTTGCCGGTTTACCTGAACGAGCGGATCGAAGAACCGGAAATGCAGATCGTGCAAAACTTCAAAGCTGTGTTGACTTCGCGAGGTCGCACACACGCCATCACGCGACTCAACGAAGACCGCGCCCAAAGCGCGAAAGTTTGGGATGACCTGCCGCCAATTTCCGTCCCCGAAGCGCTGACGGCGACCAAACCCGGCGCAACCGTCATTTTGGAAGCCCGCCACATCACAGACAAAAACCGCGTGCTGCCGTTGCTGGTCGAACAGCGATACGGACGAGGCCGCACGCTGGCGTTTACCACGAATGATTCGTGGCGCTGGCGCATGGAAGTTTCATCGCAATACAACTACCACGAAACGTTCTGGAGACAGTTGTTGCGTTATATGGTCAGCACCACCCCTGGTCAGTTTGAAGTTTCGTCCGAACGCGATGTGTACGTTCCCGGCGATACAATCAGTTTGCGCAGCGAAGTCAATGACAAGAAATTCGAGCCGATCCGCGATGCGCAAGTTACAGCAACCGTCACCAAACCTTCTGGTGGAACGGTTGAGCTGCCACTAAAGATCAACTTCAATAACGAAGTCAGCGGACAAACTGCCGAAGCTTCCAGCGATTACCGCAGTGAATTCAAGGCGGACGAAACCGGTCTTTATAAAATTGAAATGACTGCGAAACGCGGCAACGAAACCTTGGGAAGGGCGCAATCCAGCTTTCTGGTCAGCAACCGCTCCCGCGAATTTCACGATGCCGCGCAGAACGTCGAACTGCTGAAACGCGTGGCTAGCGAAACGGGCGGCAAATATTTTGCACTAAACAAGGCCAACGATTTGCTGGACGAAATCACGATGCTGGAAGGAAAAAACTCCGAACGAGTCAGCAAAGATTTGTGGGACATGCCCATAAACTTCATGCTACTGGTCGGATTGGCCAGTGCAGAGTGGTTTTTGCGGAAACGAAAAGGGCTAGCTTAACGGTTACTTTGAATGCGCTATTTACTAAAAACAACTTGCTTGACGCTTTTGCTGGCAATTTCTGCCTGCGCGCAGGATCTGCCGGTTGCGCAAAAGAAAAAGCCGGACCAGGAAACTGCTCAGCCTGCGGCAAAACCGGCACAGAAGCTTCCGGCTGATCAAAACAAGTTCGCCGTCATCATCACTGGAATCGGCGGCGAAGAGACTTACATCAAGAAATTTGCCGAATGGACAACCAAGCTTCGCGACGCATTGACTGGCCAACTTGGCTTTGCGGAAGAAAAAGTGTTTGTCCTGACTGAAAAGCCGGAGGGCGAGGAACGTCGTGCAAGCGCTGAAGGCGTTCGGCAATTATTCGTCGAACTGAAAAACACGCTGAAAGCAGACAATCAGCTATTCGTCTTTTTCATCGGCCACGGCAGCTTTGTGGATAAAGTCGCCAAGTTCAATCTGGTTGGGCCGGATTTGGCTGTTAACGATTATTCCGTGATGTTGAATGCTTTGCCGGTGAAAAGCACCGTCGTCGTCAATATGGCCAGCGCCAGCGGAGAATTCGTCAAACCGTTGACTGGCGAAGGCCGCATCATCATCACTGCCACTCGTAGCGGAATGGAGTTGAACGCAACGAAGTTTCCCGAACATTTCATCGGCGCGCTCGGCAATCCCGAAGCCGACGCAGACAAAAATGGCCGCGTGTCGGTTTATGAAGCCTTTGAGTACGCCTCTAAAATGACCGAAAGCGGATTCAAACAAAAAGGCGTTCTGGCGACGGAGCATGCTTTGCTGGACGACAACGGCGATGGCAAAGGCCACGAAAAACCTGAAGAAGGCGACGGCACATTATCAAAGCTGGTGTACTTTGATTCCCTGCCCCAGCAACAAGCGGGCGGCGATCCGGCGCTGGCGAAACTCTATTCCGAAAAAATGCGACTGGAAGGCGAGATTGGAAGATTGAAGGGCCGCAAAGCGCAAATGACCGAAGACGATTTTGATAACGAACTGGAAAAGCTGGTGGTCGAACTGGCGACACTTAACCAGACGATCAAAGCGAGCAAGAAGTAGATGAGTGAGACAGATTTTGAAAAGCGCTTTGATGCGGCAATCGCTAAGCCTGATATTTCGACAGCGGAAGGGTTGAAAGCGACAGAGGTTATTTTCAAACAAGCGGAAAAGGAAGGGGCGATCTGTGCGATTGCTGGTGGAATCGCCATGCACATTTATGGCTATTTACGCGCAACACACGATGTTGATTTGCTTGCTTCAAAAAGCCTCGACCTGCCCTATGAACAAAAATTATCGTTTGGTGGCTTAAGTCATTTGGTTCAGGTCGGTGAGCGTCAGGTTATGGTTAACGTTATTGTTCGCGATGATTTTTTCCGTAATTTTTACGAAGCTGCATTGAAGGATGCGCGTCAAACTCGCCACGGTTGGCGCATTATCACTCCTGAATGGATGGTAATCCTGAAATATCTTTCAGGGCGTGGCAAAGACATTCTTGACCTGCTCTGGATGCTAAATGAGCCAGGATTGATAGACCGCCCCCAAGTAGCGCAGTTGCTTGAGCAAGTAATGGGCGAAACTGGTGCGCAGGTCGCGCTGCGAGGCTTGGAGGCTTATTACATTCAGGCTGAAGTAATGCGCAGCGGCGACGAAAACGGCAAACAGGAAAGATGATAATGCTGTATCAAAAATCAAAACAATTCTTGGGCTTACGAAATACAACCGCTCTCATCAGTGTCGGTCTGCTGTCGTTTTTCTGTCTGCTGGCATGCGTTTCAGCGCAACAAGCAACCATCGAATCCGCTGAAGAAGAGTTGAAAGGCGGCAAGTATTCCGCTGCAATCGCTTCGTTCAGCACGCTGCTACAAGCTTCTCCCAAAGACGAACGCGCGCAGCAAGGGTTGCTGAAAGCTTACCTGGAAACGGGCAAATACACGGAAGCCGAAACTGAAGCGAAAAAGTTTCTGGCTCGCGGGGAATCCTCAGCGGCTCGGTTGGCGCTTGCGGAAGTAATGGCTACTACCGGGCGCTACCCGGCGGCCATTACAGAGTTTGAAAAGGTCGGCCAGACTGCCCAAAAAGCAATTGAAAAAGCCGAAAAGGAAGAAAAAGAAAAGAAGCCTGACGCAGAGGAAAAGCCAGAACCAGTCCCTTCGCCCAAATCGCAAAAAGTGCAGGCGGATCTTCGCCGCGCCGAATTGCTGCATCTGACTGGAAAAGAAGAACAGGCAAAAGAGATTTTTGAAGCGCTGGTCAAATACTACGAAGACAATGATGTTGATTCGGCGGAAGAGTTGACTTCGATTGCCCGCGCGCTGACGTACCTGGAAAAATACCAGGACGCCAAGGATATGTATCTGGAAGCGATTTCCGCAGACGAAACCTACATCGAAGCTCAACTGGGCGGCGGCGAATTGTTCACCAGCAAATACAACTACGAAGAAGCCGCGACGTTTTTTGAAGACGCCAAAAAGATCAACCCGAACAGCGCTCGTCTGCATCTGGCCATTGCAGCCAACAAACGCATCGGTGGCGGCGATGAAATGAATGCGGCGCTGGCCGAAGCGCAAAAGATCAATCCGAATTACGTGGACGCCAAAATCTTTGCCGCTTCCCTTGACCTGGAAGGCGAACGACATTCGGCGGCGGCTTCGCAGATAGAAACAGCACTGAAAATCAATCCGAACTCTCTGGAAGCACACGGTCTTCGGGCCGCGATGTTCTGGCTGCAAAACAAACCCGCCGAATTCGACAACGAAGTCAAAGCTACGCTGGCCATCAATCCGCGTTACGGTTCGCTGTACGAAACGCTTGGCCATTTCGCCACGCAAACGCGGCGATACCGTGAATCTGTCGCGTTTCTGCGAGATGGCATCAAACTGTCGCCGAACCTATATTCGGCTCATTTGGCCTTAGGAATGGGTTTGCTGAGGCTCGGTGATTTTGAAGAAGGCCGTGCCGAAGTCGAACTGGCGTTCAAAGGCGATCCGTTCAATCTGTGGGCGAAAAACACGCTCGACCTGCTCGACACAATGAACGAGTACAAAACGACCAAAAGCGGAGATTTCATCGTCAAGATTGCCGAAAAGGAAAACGACGTGCTGGCGGGTTATGCAACCGACTTGCTGACCGAAGTCCATACGACACTGACAACAAAATACAAATTCACGCCGCGCGGCCCAATCTCTGTTGAAATCTTCCCGAACCACGACGACTTTGCCGTTCGCGCGCTGGGCTTGCCGGGGCTTGGAGCTTTGGGCGTTTGCTTTGGCCAGGTCATCGCGCAGGATTCTCCAACAGCTCGCGCAGGCGAACCGTTCAACTGGGGCAGCACGCTTTGGCACGAATACGCCCACGTCATCACGCTGCAAATCACAGATCATTTGATCCCGCGCTGGTTTTCCGAAGGCTTGTCGGTATTTGAAGAGCACAAAGCCCGGCCAGGCTGGGGCGATGACTGGAGCATCAACCATATCAAAGCCTTCGCCGATGGCCGCTGGTTCAAGATTTCGGAAATTGACAACGGCTTCCTGCGACCCAAGCGTCCGGACGACATCAATCTGGCCTATTTTGAAGCTTCGCAGATTTGCCACTTTGTTGAAGACAAATATGGCTTCAACGCAATTCTGGACATGCTGCGCGGATACAAAGAGAAAAAGAAAACGCCGGAAATTCTGCTTTCCGCGTTGAAGCTTTCCGAAGCCGATTTTGACCGTGAGTTCAATGCTTACGTTCACGGCAAAATTGATGGCTACGTCAAAGCGCTGGAGCCTGCCTGGAAAAACAAAGAACTGGCTCAAATCTCCAAAGAAGAACTTACCAAGCAGGCCGAAGCGCAACCGGACAACTTCATTCTGAACGTTCGCGCGGGACTGGAGATGCTTTCCGCCAATAAATGGGACGCAGCCGTCAAATTCCTGAAGCGTTCGATTGAACTGTTCCCCTTCCAAAGCGGTGAAGGCAACGCATACGAAGCGCTGGCTCATATTTACAAACAACAAGGCAACAAAGCAGCAGAAGCCGACACGCTGGAAGCATTCATCAAGGTTGACGAAAATGATTACGACGCGCTGAAACGGCTGGCGCAACTAAAGCTGGAAGCAGGTGACAAAGCGCGTGCCTTGGAACTGTTGAAAATGAGTTTTTACCTTAACCCGTTTGAAACGACGGCGCATTCGACTGCCGGCGACTTGTTGTTGGAAGTAGGCGGCGCAAGCGGTGGGGCCGAAAAAGCCGTCCGCGAATTTCAGATCGCGCTGGCGGCCAATCCGCCAAACATCGCTGAAGCGCAGTACAATCTGGCGCGCGCTTATTTCACTGCGGGCAAAAAGCCGGAAGCGCGACGTTATGTGTTGCGCTCATTGGAAAACGCGCCAAGCTTTGAAAAAGCGCAAGAGCTGTTGTTGAAGATCAGGGCACAATAGCGAAGACAGTCAGCGAGGGCGCTGGCGTACCCAGGTGAGTTATGACCAAAAAGAAGTTCATCATTGCAACCATCATCATCGGCTTGCTGGGCACTCTGGCATTGGCGCAGCGCCAGCGGGGCGGCAGCCACCGCAAACCAACGATGGATTTGCCACAGGTAAACGAAAATGGAATTCCCAAGACGGATCCGAACTGGTCTGGGAAATTCACATTTGTCCGCATTCGCTTCGACACCAGTCAATACGCGCAGTATTACGGTTACAACAACGTCCTGGGAGATGGCGGACCGCCCTGGTCGCATGATTACCCTGTCGCTGGCCGTCACTTGATGAAAATCATGTCAGAGCTCTCAAAGATTGATGCGACGCTCGACGTCAATGAACCGATTCTGAGTCTGGACGATCCGATGCTCTTCAAATTCCCGTTCGCCTATTTATGCGAAATCGGCTTTATGAATTTGAATGATGCTGAAATCAATGGAATGCGCGAATACTTGAAACGGGGCGGCTTTTTGCTGATTGATGATTTTCGTTCTTCTCAACAGTTCTACAATCTGCAGACGCACGTCAAACGCGCGTTCCCTGAATTGGAGATGAAGAAACTGGACCTGTCGCATCCAATCTTCAACTGTTTCTTTTCCATCAAAACCCTGGAAGTGAACCCTGTTTACGGCGGAGGCTTCGGCACCCGCGAAACTGCCAACCCGGAATTCTGGGGTCTGGAAGACGAAACCGGACGGCTGATGATGATCGTCAACTACAACTATGACGTCAGCGATTACTGGCAATTTTCCGATAACCCGTTTCGCCCAATTGAAGAAACGAACGATGCTTATAAGTTCGGGGTGAATTACATTATTTACGCACTGACGCACTAATCATAATTCTCGATTTCGAATTTTGAATTTTGGATTGAACAGAACAATCGCAGTTAGCCGTTAAAACAATTCAAAATCAAAAATCCACAATCCAAAATCTCAGGAGACTGAATGGCTGTTGACACTCAAGAGATCCGCGACGAAGCGTTGCTGGACAAGCTGAAGGTAGCCCGCGAAAACATCCTGCGCGAAATTCGCAAAGCGGTGCTGGGACAAGATGAAGCTGTTGAACAGGTGCTGCTATCGTTGTTTGTTGGTGGACACTCCATCCTGACTGGCGTTCCTGGTCTAGCCAAAACCCTGTTGGTCAGAACGATTGCCAACGTCCTTGATCTCTCATTCAAACGAATTCAGTTCACGCCTGATTTGATGCCCGCGGACATCACCGGAACCGAAATCATCGAAGAAGACCGTATGACCGGAAAACGCGACCTGCAATTCATCCGCGGGCCGATTTTCGCAAACATTATTTTGGCAGA
>CAZMXG010000141.1:0-21003 GCA_964570175.1 uncultured Heliomicrobium sp.
CGGCGCTGCGATCGCTGGTTTTGGCGGAGCGGCGAAAGAATCGCTCGAAGATGTGCGGAAGGTCTTCGGCGGGAATGCCTCTTCCTGTATCCGTAACGGTGATAATGGCTAGCTTGTTTTCAGCCTTCAAACCCAGCTTCACACTTCCACCGTGGTCGGTGTATTTGATGGCGTTGTCCAGAAGGTTCAGCAGCATTTGTTTGATGCGCTGCAGGTCGGCGTTAATGGAGAGACTGGTTTTCGGAGAGTCATACGCCAGCGTTTGATCCCGCTGTTGAGCCAGCGGGGAAATGTAATCCACCATCTGCTGGCAAAGCTTATTCAGATCCACGACTTCGCAGCGCAATTCGACCCGGCCAGAATCGGCCCGCGCCAGCATCAGCAAATCTTCAATTAGTCGTGTCAATCGAACGATCTCTTCCAGGTTGGAACTGAGCACGCGCTGATATTCTTCAGGCGAACGTTCGCGTCGCAGGGCAATTTCCATATCGCCGCGCATCACTGCCAGCGGAGTCCGCAATTCGTGCGAAGCGTCGGAAGTGAACTGTTTCTGGCGCTCAAATGCCGCTTGCAATCGGGAAATCATGTGATTGAACGTCGCCGCCAGCCGCCCAATTTCGTCCATTTTGGTCGAAACACTTGCGGGCATCGGAACACGTTCTGTCAAATCGCCCTTGGCGATTTGTTCCGCGGCTTTGGTGATGCGATCAACCGGGCTGAGTGCCTGATTGGCCAGTAACAATCCACCGAAACTACCGAGCAGCAACGCAGCCGGAATTGCAATGCCCAAGACCAGCAATGCCCGGCGGCGCGCGCTTTCCACAGCGGCCAACGATTGGCCAAGCCGTATGAAATACGTTCCGGTGCCGTCGTAATCCTTCACCCGCCGCGTCGCCACACGCAACGATTCGCCAGAGGCAAGCCTGACGGATTTGAATATTGTCTTCCCGACCTCCAGCTTCATCAACTCGTTGGTATCAACCGGCAAATGATCTTTGGGAGAAGCAATTTCCCCATCAGTAATTTTCCCTTGCTCATTGATGATTTGATACACATGCGGAGCAAGGGGCAGCAAATCCCCTTGCGCTTCCGGGTCCTGCATCAATGGATGATCCGATAAATCCACGCCGGCACCAGCGGCCATGCCGATTTCTATCTTTTCGATTTGAAAAGCCAGCGCCCGATCAATGGTCGTCAGCAGACTGCCAGACAGATAAAAATAGATGGAAATCCCAAACAGCAGCAGAACCGCCGAAAGAATGGCCAGATAATAAAATGTGAGTTTAAGTCGAAGTGAAGGCATACGGGGCAGGTCGTTCAGTCAAACGAGCGGCAAAATTTGGAGGCCGGGAAGCGGAGGCTCCCAGTCTCCAAATTTTGCCTCACATAGGTATTACGCCTTGGATTCAGCAACCATTTGCGACTGGCCCATCGGAGTTTTGAACATATACCCGACGCCGCGAACCGTGTGGATAAGTTTGGGTTCGTAGTGACGATCAACCTTGTTGCGCAAATAATTGATGTACACATCAATTACATTGGTCAATGTATCAAAGGTTTCTTCCCAAACTTTTTCCGACAACGTTTCGCGCGAAAGAATTTCGTCCGGATGCCGCATGAAAAATTCCAGCAACGAAAATTCCTTGTTGGTCAGTTGCACCTCGTTGCCAGCGCGCGAAGCACGACGATTGATCAGATTCAGAATCAAATCGCCGATTTGCAGCTTCGTGGTGTCTTCGGTATGTGTGCGGCGCAGCAAGGCGCGAATGCGCGCCAATAATTCGGAAAATGCAAAAGGCTTGGTGAGGTAATCATCGGCGCCCATATCCAACCCCGTGACTTTCATTTCCGTGCTGTCTTGCGCAGTCAGGATCAAAATGGGAATCGCCAATCCGTCTTCCCGCAATTCGCGCATGACTTCCATTCCGTCCCGCCCTGGCAATCCCAAATCAAGAATGACCAAATCGTGATTGCCGGTTTTGGCGGCAGCGGCTCCGGTTTCACCGTCATAAGCCGTTTCAACCTGCATCCCCTCTTCTTCTAACCCACGTTTGATCAAATCAGCCATTTTCTGTTCATCTTCGATCACTAAGACACGCATAACCATCATTTCTGCTCCTTGAAACACTTTTGAAATATGTCAGACCACTGATTCCGATGACTCCGCCACCTAGAACGCTGCTTGCGGCTTTCCGGCAATCAACCTGCAGATATGAATTATAGGGCAGCATTGGGACAAATTGCTCAGGGCTGAGTTGTCAATGCAATGGTCTTTTTCGTTTTAATCGAGGGGATCGTTGGCTGTAATTTACACAAATTATCCAGTTCAGAGCAAGATATATTAAGCCGATGTCGGAGATTTGCGAGCAGAAAGGCTCATGTTTGCGGTCTAAGGGAGGATCTCAACCAGCTCAGATAGTCTGTAGAACCCGCTTCAACAGGCAGCGCGATGATTTCCGGAGTTTGATAAGAATGGTTCTGCCTGATCGCAGCTTCAAGCTCAGAATAAGCTGCACGGGTTGTTTTGATAAGCAACAAAACTTCGACGGCCTGCTCAATTTTCCCTTGCCAGCGATAAATCGAAGTGATTTGCGGCAGCACTTGCACACAGGCCGCCAATTCGCGTTCCACCAACGCTTGCGCCAACCGTTCGGCGTCTGTCTGCGTTTCAGTTGTCGTAATCACAACCAACGCCTCGGTCATGGTTCCGGCTCCTGGGATAAATCCGCCCCTTCCGGCAAACCAGCTTCAGGGTTTTGCTCAAAAAAAGCCTCGTAAAGTTGCCGTGCCTGTCCAAGCTCAGTTTCCGCAACCAGCAAAGTGATTTCCGAATATCCGCCTGGCAATAACAATGGCTCCAACCCGCCGAAATTCACGCCTTGCAAAATCGAGCTAATGCCATTGTTTTCCAGCAGTTCGCTAACTTGCCCGGCTTCAATCGAATTGGAAAAATGCGCCAGTGCAACAAAATTGATATCTTGCTTTTCGTTCATCGCTGCACCTCAAGGGAGCCATTCGCCGCGAAACACTGCGCATGCTTCACCGGTTTGAATGACCAGGTTGTTTTCGCGCCATTCGACAATCAATTCGCCAGCAGCAGTGAGAACTTTGACCTTTCGTTCGGTCAAATCATTCAGCATGCCAGCCAGAGCGGCTCCGCAAGCGCCCGTTCCGGAAGCCAGCGTTTCCCCACAGCCACGCTCCCAAAACCGCACTTCGATTTCCTGGCGATTCAGGACGCGAATGAATTCCACGTTGGTTCGATCCGGAAAAGCTGTGTGGACTTCAAGCGCGGCCCCCATTTGTCGCCAATCCAGGAGGTCAAAATCTTTCACAAAGATGCTGCAATGTGGATTGCCCATTGAAGTCGCGGTAATTTCGATGGTTTGCCCCAGAACATCCAGCGGCTGACGGATTACTCGATCTAGCGGCGCAGGCAAACGCATCGGAATTTCGTTGCTGTGAAATCGCGGCGAACCCATTTCTGTTTCAAACACCAATCCGTTTCCGTTACGTTCAATAGGCTTCAGAGTTTTGATACCCGCGCCGGTTGCAACTCGAACTTCCGGTTTGTCCCAGGTTTCAACCAGATACAGATAAGCTCCCACACACCGAGTCCCATTGCCGGAAATCGGCGTTTCTCCGCCATCGGCGTTAAACAGCCGAACTTCAAAATCCGCACCGGCCGCCTTCGGTTGGTCAAGCAACAACTCCAGCCCGTCTGCGCCCACGCCAAAGTGCCGGTCGCAGATCTGCCGGGCAAAGCTTTCGTAATCGTCCGTCAGCGAGCGCAACTCACTTTCACGAGCAATCAGGAAGTCATTGCCAAGAGCTTGGAATTTATGAAACCGCATCAGATTTCGAAGTGCGTGAATTCTCTGAACTGGTGGAAACGGTCGCGGATTTCCTGTGGGGTCAGGCGTCGCAACCGGTCGCAACTGAATTCTTCGACGTTGTAAGACGCCATCGTCGAACCGTAAATGATTGCGCGACGCACAGTTGCGTCGTCAATTTTATCGGATTGCGCCAGATAGCCCATAAAGCCTCCGGCGAAACTGTCGCCTGCGCCGGTGGGATCGAAAACGCTTTCCAGCGGGTAAGCCGGAATGGCGAAATAGCTGTCTTTGGTAAAAAACGCAGCGCCGTATTCGCCGCGTTTGACCACCAGCATTTTCGGCCCCCAACTGATAATTTTCCGCGCGGCTTTAATCAGGTTCGATTCCTGAGCCAGTTCGCGGGCTTCGGCGTCGTTGATAATCATCGCGTCAACCACAGCAATGGTTTTCAGCAGTTCTTCGCGAGCAATTTCAATCCACAAGTTCATCGTGTCCATTGCGACGAATTTGCAATCCACCTGCTCGCGAACTTCGCGCTGCAGCGTCGGCTGAATGTTTCCCAAAAACAAAAACGGCGTTTTGCGCGCAGCGTCGGAAAGTTTCGGTTTGAAATCAGCAAACACGTTGAGCTGTGTGTCCAGCGTTTTGGCCGTGTTCAGGTCAAATCCGTATTCCCCCACCCAGCGAAAGGTTTTGCCGCCGGGAATACGTTCCAGATTGGAAATGTTGATTTTGCGTTCATGAAAGACCGCTTCGTCTTCGGAAGTGAAATCTTCGCCGATCACTGCGACGACGCCGACTTCCGTGAAAAATGAAGCCGAAACGGAAAAGTGCAGGCCGGAACCGCCAAGGCTGCGGTCGCGTTCGCCAAAGGGCGTTTTGATGGCGTCAATGGCGACGGAGCCGACGACTAACAACGGGCAAGTTGATGACATGGGTGAACTGTTATCCCTTCTTCTTTTGATTTTGATTTTCGTCCAGACGTTTTTGCGCTTCCGCTTTGATTTTTTCGTCAGCGCCTTCTTTTGCGGCTTTCGTCCAATACTCGACGGCTTTTTCGCTATCGCCGCCTCGTTGATGGACTTCGCCCATCAGGAAATACACTTCGTCAATCCGGCCAAAGTTTGGATTGAGGTCTATGATTTCCTGCAAACGGTCAATCACGCCTTTGTTCAAGCGTGCAAGGCCATCTTTGTCGCCTTTTTCAGGCTTGCGTTTGTAAAAATAGAATTTCGCGGCATCCAGGCTTTTGTAGGATTGTTTTTCCTGTTCAGGGTCGCGCGGCGCAGCAACGGAACCACGACTGGGTCCTTGCTGGAACGCTAGCGCAACAGAACTGGAACTGAAAAACGTGCCTCTAATGACAAAGGCAACAAGCAACAAGGCAAAAATTTTTGATTGAGGCTTCATACTTCCTTTCCCCCCGGTGAAAATTTGGTCAGCAGAACCACTGAACGGCGCATTGAAACCTGCCTTGCGTCGTGTGGTTCTCTACTATTCGGCAATGTATTTGCCAATGATCGCGGCAAGTTTCTTTTTCGTTTCCGCCGGTATCTCTCCATGCGTCAGGATCGCGTGTTTCAAGGCCGATCCGCACTTGCAATCTCGCGGCATCGCGGCAAGTTTGCCGACGGATTGGCGAATGATTTTCTGCGCGTTAACGGAGTTTTTGTTCAGGTATTCGATGACCATTTCCACCGTCACGGCGTCGTGATCCGGATGCCAGCAGTCGTAATCGGTCACCAACGCCATCGTCGCATAACAAATCTCTGCTTCGCGCGCCAGCTTGGCTTCCTGCAAATTGGTCATGCCGATGACATCCATTCCCCAACTGCGATACAGCCGCGATTCGGCCAAGGTCGAAAACGCCGGGCCTTCCATGTTCAGGTACGTTCCGCCGCGATGCACCTTGACGCCGATGGCTTCGGTTTCATCGCCGAGCACCTGCCAAACTGCACCGCACACGGGATGCGAAAACGTGATGTGGCCGACCAGGCCTTCGCCAAAGAAGGTCGAAACCCGTCCGCGTGTCCGATCAAAAAATTGATCCGGGATGACAATGTCTGTTGGGGCGTATTGCTCTTGCAGCGAGCCGACCGCCGACGCCGAAATAATGCGTTCCACACCCAGCAGCTTCATGGCGTAAATGTTCGCGCGGAAGTTCAGTTCGGTCGGCGTAATGCGATGGCCACGTCCATGCCGAGCCAGAAACGCAACGCGAACGCCATCCAGCGTGCCAAGAATAAAGTTATCCGAAGGTTGGCCAAACGGAGTTTCCACACCAACTTCGCGCACATCGGTCAAGCCTTCCATCTGATACAAACCACTTCCGCCAATGATTCCAATTTGAGCTTTTTCCATAGTTCAGGTTACAGGTTGCAGGTGACAGGTTTCAGGTGGCAGACAACCAGTGTACAAATCTGGCACCTGTTACCTGCCACCTGACATCTATTTATTTGCGTTTGGATCAATTCCCTTCATTGTTCCGCTTTGTCCGCTGCCCAATCCGGGGATTTTGTTCGGATCGTAGCCGGCGACTTTGACTGTGAAATCGGCTGGCACTTTGACCGGATATTTCAGGGTGGCGTCTTCAACGGCACGTTTCACTTTCTTGCCGGTTTCTTCCTGTTCGTAGGAATCGGCAAGCATCGTGCTCAGGAAAATGTGGCGAGTGTGAACCTGTTCCTGCGGCTCCTGTGGCGTCGGGCTGGGAGTCGGCTGCGCATTCGGAGCTTGCGGCAAAGCAGGCGTGGGCGTGGGCTTTTTCTCTTTCGAAGGATCGTAGATGCGTTTGTCATCCAACTTGATCAGGTGAAACCCGACGCGCGTCTTGACGACTTCCGGACTGATTTTGCCTTTTTCCAGCGCGAAGGCAGCTTTGACATAAGGCTCATCAATGACCGGGCTGCCGTCAACTTTTCCTTCCTTGTCAAACCAGGGCAGTTCGCCGCCTGTTTCTTTGGTGTTGTCTTCGTTGAATTCTTTTGCGACTTTCTCGAATTCTTCGCCGCCGTTCACACGCACCAACAAGGCTTGCGCTTTTTCTTTGATCTTGTCCAGATCGGCTTCAGGGTGTTCCGAAACGTAACGCTTTTTCTCTTCGTCCGTCATCTTCAGCTTCTCTTCCAATGACTTTGAATAGGCGTTGGCCAGCAGGCTGGCTCTGCCGATTTTGAGCTGGATCTTGTATCCGGGTTCTTTTTCGATCCCGGCCTCGCGGCCCTTTTGTGCGCGAAGCTGAATTTCCGCCCACTGATCGTGCATCATTTCTTTGTCGTTATCGCTCGGAGCTTGTTTGGCATCACGCGTGATGAAGGTAAAGAAGGTATCGAATTTTGCCTTGTTCGCATTCACAAATGCGTCCTTCTCTTCTTTTGTAAAATTCGTGTCGGGATTGCGGCGCGTGTATTCCGTTGCCAGCAGCCGATCAGAAGCAAAAGCAACTTCCTGTTTAAAGGAATCAGTTTTGTGCAAACCTTCCGCTTCCGCAGCCTGCGCCAGCGCGTAGGGCGTTTTGAATTGTCCGATCAGTTGATCGCGCGCAACCTTGCTCTGGGCAAGCTGGCGTTTTTGCGATTCGGACAAAGCGTCTGCCAAGGCCGACAACTCTTCAGCCGTAATTTCAACAAATTCGCTCTTGGTAAAAAAGGCGCAGGATTGCGTGGGCAAAGAACTGGCGATGAGCGCCAGCGCCAGGATGAGTTTCGTCAATGATTTCAAAATAAGCTCCTTACAAAGGTGGTTGGCAGTTGGTGGCTGGTGATTGGTGGTTGGAGCAACAATTGCCAACCACCAATCACCAGCCACCAACCACCGTTTCAATGATTTCCGGTTCCCCGTTGCGTCAGTTCGATCAAGACGCCGCCCGTGCTGGCAGGGTGAACAAATGCGACCAGCGCGCCACCTGCTCCAATTCTGGGCTGTTCGTCAATCAATCGCACGCCTTTGGCTTTCAGGTCAGCCAGTTTGGCTGCAACATCGTCCACTTCAACGCAAAGGTGGTGAATTCCAGTACCGCGTTTTGCGATGAACTTGCCGACGGGCGTTTCGCCGCCAGTTGGTTCCAGCAGTTCAATACGACTTTCGCCGATGGGCAACATCGCCACGCGGACGCCCTGGTCTTCAACAATTTCAACTTCTTTTAGTTCCAGACCTAGCCCGTCGCGCCAGAATTCCAAAGCCTGATCAATCGAACCAACGGCAACTCCGAGATGCTGAATTTTGCTTCCCATAAAATCGTTTTTGACAGGATTGTCAGGATTCACCAGGGCATACCTTCATTTCATGTTCCGCCAATCCTGTTCAATCTTGTAAGTCCTGTCTACTTGATCTGAACCTTTCCGAGGATTTCTTCAACAACTGAATATGGATCACGCTGCCGTGAGGCAACGGCCAGAGCCAGTTCATGAAGTTCGTCTGGGGCAAGCGCTTCGCTCAACACCAGCCGCAACAATCGTTCGCGCAGCAATTCCAGGATACGGTTTTGGGCAATTCCGGCGCTGCGTTCCAGTGAGGCGCGATGCTGTTTTTTGAACGCGGCGTAACTCTCAATCGCTTCAACGAACTCGGCGATGCCTTTGTTCTGCGTGGCAACCGTGCGAACAATCGCAGGCCGCCAACCGTCCGAGCGTTCGGACATTTCCAGCAATGCGATTAACTCGCGCTCCGTGCGTTCAACACCGTCGCGTTCGGCCTTGTTGATGACAAAGATGTCGCCGATTTCCATGATTCCGGCTTTGATCGCCTGAATGTCGTCGCCCATTCCCGGAACCAGCACGACCACGGAAACATCTGCGGTTTTGACGATGTCCACTTCGTCCTGGCCGACGCCGACGGTTTCAACCAAAGTTCTATCGTAGCCAGCCGCATCCAGCACCGCAACCGCATCAACCGTCGCCCGAGCCAATCCGCCCAGATTCCCGCGCGTCGCCATTGAGCGAATGTAAACTCCCGGATCGTTGGCCAATGTCTGCATACGGATGCGGTCGCCCAAAATTGCTCCGCCAGAAAACGGGCTGGAAGGATCAACTGCAATAATGCCAACCGACTTTTCCAACGACCGGTAATGCATCGCCAGCTTGTCCACCAGTGAAGACTTCCCTGCTCCCGGAGCGCCCGTGATACCGATGGTCACACCCTTGCCGGTGTGCGCGAAAAGCGCCTTCAAGATGTCATTCGCATCGGCGGCATCGTTTTCGATCTTGGAAATTGCGCGAGCAATCGCGCGCAGATCACGAGCGAGAATTCTGTCAACCAGTGGCAGTGAAGCGGTCATTTGAAGCATTCATACTCAGCAAGGCAACCATCAGCGGTCATCCATAAGGCGGCAAACTATACCCGCAATCCCCGGCAATTTCCAATTAGCAATCCGACTGGCGACCGCTATAATCACGTGGCACTGAATACTCAAATCATTTCTTCACGACGGAAAAAGGGAGGCTGCCGATGAGTGCTGACCTACTGACGACACTTGGCACGGCGATGGGTTCGGCCTGGCTGTCGGGCATCAATTTATACGCGACAGTTGTCACGCTGGGCTTGCTGCAACGATTCGACCTGGTCAAATTGCCCGGCGGATTGAATGTGCTGGGCGAATGGTGGCTGATTGGATTGGCTGGCGGCTTTTACCTGATTGAATTTATCGCAGACAAAATCCCTGCCGTGGATTCGATGTGGGACGCGATTCACACCTTTATCCGGGTTCCCGCCGGAGCGATTCTGGCGGCGACAGCGTTTGCCGAATTTGATCCGGCAGTCAAAGCTGTGGCGATGATTGTCGGCGGAGGCATTGCGCTGAGTTCGCACGGAACCAAAGCGGCAACCCGATTGGCAGCCAACACCAGTCCCGAACCGATTTCCAATTTCGCGCTGAGCATCGTCGAAGACATCTTCACGTTCGGCTCGACAGTGTTAATGGCGTTCTTTCCAATCCTGATTTTGATCGTGGTCGCGATTTTTCTGGTTTTGCTGATCTGGCTGGGGCCAAAAGCATATCGCGCACTGAAACGATTGATGGCACGGTTACGTGGGCTGACGGCAGCTTCGCCGCCAGCCTCATAAAAAGTGTTTCAATCCTGCGGCTCTTCGATTTCAGACCGTCGCAAAAGTCTGTGTGATCCGCGCGGATTCCACCGACGGTCGAATGACGATGCCGGGATTGAATTCGACATCGCCGGGCAGGTCAATTTGCTGCGACTCTTTCTTGTATAGTTCGTAGCCTTTGTAACTGATGGTGCAGCTTCCTTTGCCGGAAACAGCCGTGACCTTTTTGATCATTCCTTCGTGAATCATCAGATTCGCGCCGTCGATTTCCAGCTTGAATTTCACATCAAACTGCAATTTGACCACAGGTTTTTCATTGAACAGAACTTCGATTTCCGGTTTGTGATCGGAATTCACGATGTGTTTCGCCAACCGCAGGTAATTCGTCGCTTCAGGCTTTTCCAGATATTTCATCAGTTCCCGCCGTTTGCTCCAACCTGCGGCCAGGATTCCTCCCAACGTCATATCGAAGCTCCCCGCGATTGCGTTGCCTAAACCCTCCGCAAATGTCTTCCAACCGAATTTGGAAATGGCCTCGCCTGCCTGATTTTTGATGGCTTCCATTCCGGCTTCATTCAGTTTGATTTCTTTCAAGCCGAAAAATTCTTTCAAACTCACATTGACGTCGCTCATAGCTCCTCGCTTTCAGCGGCAATCAAACCGCCGGTTAAAGTGATGTACTGTTGTCCCCAATCCGCTTTAGGCTGGAATTGCAAAGCGAAACTGGTATGCAATTCGGTTGAAGCCGCAAATTCCGGTGAACTGGCATTCATCGTCGTGCGGAAGCTTAATGCCGAAGCAGGCGGTGGTGATTCAGGATCAGGCGAAGGGTTGATCGAAGGGAACTTCGTGTGCTGCTCTCCGCTTGACCGGAATCGCTTCCAAAGGCTACCCAGCAAAAAGGCCAGAAAGCCCAAACCCATAACTCCCAAAACTTTGGGAATGACGTTGATGAATCCGCCTGTTTCCGGCAATTTGCTTATGACCAGGTTGATGCGTGTTCCGGCCGCGACTCGTTGCCCCGGCAAAGGCTGTTGTTCCAAAACAATATTTGCTGCGACGTTGGAATCTTTCTTTGTCACTTCTCCAATTTCCAATTGCGCCGCGCGCACCAAGCCAATGGCTTCAGTCAGCTCTTTCTTTTGGACATCCGGCACAATTACAGGAGGCGCAGCAGGTGTCGGCGTTGGCGACGATGTGGGTGTTGGTGTTGGCGACGCTGTAGGTGTCGGTGTTGGCGACGCTGTCGGTGTTGGCGGCGGTGGTGGTGGTTCAATCGTCACAAAAACCGTCCCGCCAATTGGCATCAACCCACCGGGCTGAGGCCGCTGTCCAACCACGCGATAATCGCCGATGTTGCTTGTTGGATTCGAAGTTGCAGAAATTCTCAGTTGTCCGCTTGTCAAAACACTGTTCGCCTGGCTGTAAGACAACCCGCGAACATCCGGCACAGTCACCGGCGTCGGTTGTGGAGTCGGCGTCGGACGCGGATTGATGTACAGCACAATTCTGCTGCCTTGCCGTAACTCTGCTCCGGGATTCGGTGATTGGGAAAGCACTATCCCAACAGCATAATTCCGGTCATTGGCATTTGCTTGCTGCTGTTGCCAAGGCACATTCGGCGCTTCTTGGCGCAACCTGTTCCCAGCCGCTACAGCATCCATCCCCACCAGATTTGGCATCGTTGGAATCGGAGGCGGTGGATTCAAATACAAAATCACCTGAGCGTTAGGATTTAGATCCGCTCCGGGATTGGGTGACTGGCTGACGACTACATCCGCGCCATAAGATGGGTTGTAACGACGGGCTCTGGCTCTTTGAGCCCGTATGGTTGGAGCCATACGGGACAGGCGACTTTCCGCCGTTCCAATATCCATTCCAATTAAATCTGGCATCTTTGGTACTGGCTGCGACGGATTGATATATAAGACGATCCTTGTGTCAGGCCTCAGTTCCGATCTGGGTTGCGGGAGCTGATTGATTACTACTCCGTCCGTATAATTCGGATTGCGCTCTCTGGAAATAGCTCGCTGTGGACGGCTGTTTGGAGCCAGACTTATCAAACGCCTTTCCGCCGTGGCAACATCCAGGCCAACAAGATTTGGCATTCTGGGATAAGGCGGTTGAGGGTTGTAGTTCAATATCACTGTAGAACCTGGCTTTAGGTAAGTGCCCGGTTCAGGGGATTGCTGAATTACAACTCCCGGTTGATAGTTATTCGTATATTGCCCCTCGACTACAGATAACCTTAGGTTTGATTGCGTTTGTGCAATCACAGACCTTGCCTTGTTCAGCTCAACACCCATCAAATTTGGCATCCTGGGATAATCCGGCCGACGGGTTTGCGGATCGGCCCATACGCGCGGAGAGCGGTCTATTGATATTTTTACTGGGAGTTTCAATCTTCCCGGAGTTGGGGTTGGCGTCGGCGTGGATTTGCCTCTTCCCTGTGTTTCCAGAACAACTGGCGGTTGTTGTTTGTTGGTGGTGGTTGGGCGCTGCTGCGCAGGATAAGCCGTTGCAGCCACCAAGGACGCCAACCAAACCAGCAATGCAGCAAAAATGCGGCTGTAGGTTTTCATGATTTTCCCCTTTGAAAGTTTATTGATTGGCTGAAAGCAATAAACTCAATTTCTGGTCGCCATTCGGACCAGTCAGTTCAAAAACGATCTATCCGGAAAAAAAGCAGCGATGTGGCTGAAACATCATTAACCCTTAACTATAAAGCTGAGCGCGTTTTCAAATGCGGGCGGAGTGTACTTTGTAGAACAACGCGATTCAATCGTTATTTTGATCTTTGGCGAAGCCTCCAAACTCAGTGAAAAATTGCCCCACTTCGCTCGCAACTTCGTCCCACGATTTTGCGCCACTTGAAGCTGCGATCTCTTCGCGATTCCATACGGCTTCAAGCGCAGTTTGGATCCCGGCAGCAAAATTTTCGGCGTTCGGCACTGAAATCAACCGTCCGCAGGTTTGCGAACTGAGCAGTTCTGCGACTCCGCCGACGTTTGCTGCAATGACCGGCAAACCGCAAGCCAGCGCTTCCACGACTACGTTTGGACAACCTTCGCGGTGGCTGGCCAGGCAAAACAAGTCAGCGGCGGAATACCAATCGGCCAATTCGTTTTGAGGACGCGCGCCCATCAATCGAACACAATCCTGCAAGTTCAGATTTGCGATTTTAGATTCCAGTGCGCGACGCTCGGAGCCTTCGCCGATCACCAGAAGCTTCAATCGGTTTCCAGGCTCCGCCGCTTTTAGCAAAGCCATCGCCGCAATCAGCCTATCAATGCCTTTCACCGGAACTAGCGCTGCCACAGCCAGCAGGATGCGGTCTTCAAAGTCGAGGTTTAGCCGTAGCCGGGCTTCGTTGCGGTCGCCTGGCTGGAAAACTTCGCGGTCAATGCCGTTGCGAATCACGGCGATTTTTTCCGCAGGAATGCCCAGTTCGACCATTCGCTGTTTCAAAGCTTCGCTGACAGCAATTACGCCAGCGGCGCGATTCAACGCTTTCGCAATTTTCGGACGAATCAGGGGCATCTGGGAGAACAAGTTGATGTCTGTGCCGCGCGCGGTGATGAAAACCGGAACGTTCAACCGTTCGCCAATCACTGTTGCGGCATACCCGTCTGGATAAGCGTAATGCGCATCAACCAAGTCAAAAGGCTTTTCGGTGTGAAGCCGCTGGACTATTTCCCAAGCGCCGCGTGCCATCCAATTGCCATAAAAACTCATCCCGACTTTCGGCGTCACCAGATAACGTGGATGAAAAGTCTGCAAGTCGGCAATCCGTTCCCCCTCCGGAACACGTGCCAACTGTTGCCAGCGACTCCTGGTTGATTCGGAGATCAACTTCTTGAAAGTTTTTTCAACCGCAGAGGCGCAGAGGTTCGCAGAGCATACGCGGAGCTTTCCACTAACACTCTGCGCCACCTCTATGTTCTCTGCGTCTCTGCGGTGAAACCCCCAATTAATGTTTGGAAAATATGGTACTGGCGCGACCACGCGAACATTCACACCATCCAGCTTCGCCATGGCCGCGACTCTATGTTTGACGAACACGCCGAAGTTGGGCTGTTCCCTGTTTGGCCAAAGTGTGGTGAAGGTGAGAATGTTCATTGCTAGAAAGTCCGCTGCCACATTCGGAACATCAAAACCGCCCAAAGTGGACGCGAATAGTCTCGCAAACCGGATTGATGCCTCTGCCAGAGCTTTCTGATTGCCACAGGTTCCAGCCAGCCATCGCTTGCCGCCGAATCAAACAGCAGGCTTTCCGCCAATTCCCTCAAATCTGCGCGCAACCATTCTGCCAATGGGACAACGAATCCTTGTTTTCGCCGATTCAAAATTTCCGGCGGCAGCAAACTGCTCATCGCGCGCTTGAAAATGTATTTGCCTTCGCGACCGCGCAGCTTAAATGACGAAGGAATTCGCGCGGCCAGTTCCATTAACCGATGATCCAGCAGCGGGCAGCGCACTTCCAGCGAAACGGCCATGCTGGCGCGATCCACTTTGGTCAGAATGTCGTCGGCCAAGTAAAGCTTGATGTCTGCGTATTGCGCGCGGGAAATCGGATCGTCAGTTTTGGCTCGGCGGTAATGTTCTGCGAACACTTCAAATGGATCATAATCTTGCAACTGCGCACGAAGATCACCGCTGAGCAAACCTTCACATTCATTCGCCATCGCTCCGTAGACCGAATTGAAGTAAGCCCGCGAAGGATCGAGCGATAAATTCCGCAGCGTGGCTTTTGCGCGAAGCGGCTGTGGCAACCAGTCGGCTTTTGGGTAAATGCTGGCCAGCACGCCAAACAGCGGCTGCGCCGGAAACGCCGTTCGCATACGATTTTCCATCGCATCGAAAGCATAACGGCGGTATCCGGCGAAGTTTTCGTCTCCACCTTCACCCGATAAAGCCACGGTCACAAATTCGCGCGCAGCCTGGGAAACGTAAAACGTCGGAATCGCCGAAGCGTCGGCAAACGGTTCGTCGAAATGCCAGGCCAGTTTTTCCCAAACCTGCTTTTGCATGCTGCTGACGGCGTCTGGCGCGACAATGCGTTCGTGATGGTCGGCATTCAAGCTTTCGGCAAAGCGTCGAGCGTCGGAGGCCTCACTGAATTTTTCTTCGTTGAAACCGACTGTCGCCGTAACGACAGGCCGCGAATTGATCCGGTTCATCATCGCCGCAACCGCCGACGAATCCACGCCGGAAGACAAAAATGCGCCGAGCGGAACCTCGCTGATCAAACGGCCATTCACCGCCGAGCGAAATTCATCCAGCAGCATCTCGCTCCATTCTGCTTCGCTGCGCTGTTCCGTCTGACTGAAATCAATGTCCCAGTATTGCCGCTTGCTTATCCCACTGGGAGTAACAATCAGGCAATGTCCAGCTTGGAGTTTTCGCGCGTGGCGATAAATCGTTTTCGGAGCGGGAACGAATTGGTAAGAGAAGTAATCAGCAACCGCCAGCGGATCAACTTCGCGCGGCATCGCTGGGTGTTCCAGCAAAGCTTTTAGCTCAGAACCAAAAATCAACGCGCCGCCGACGTCAGCGAAATACAGCGGCTTTTTGCCGACACGATCACGCGCCAGCAGCAGCTTTTGCTCGCGCGCATCCCATAGTGCGAAAGCGAACATTCCGCGCAAGTGTTCAACACAGGTTTCGCCAAATTCCTCGTACAGGTGAACGATGGTTTCGGTGTCTGACTGGGTTCGCAACTTGTGGCCGCGAGCTTCAACCAGCGCGGCGAGTTCACGGTAGTTGTAAATTTCTCCATTGAAGACAATTGCCACCGAACCGTCTTCATTGAAAATCGGCTGGCGACCTCCGGCCACGTCAATGATTGAAAGCCTGCGATGCCCAAGCCCAATTCGTCCGTTGACATAAAACCCTGCATCGTCAGGCCCGCGATGAACCAGCGCATTCGCCATCCGCCGCAAGACAGATTCACTGACCGGCTGATCGTTCTGATAATTGTAGATTCCGGCAATTCCGCACACGGCTGCACTGTAACTCAAGCCTCTTTGTCTTGCGAAGAAAGACAATCGTCAACTAAGCTTGACTCGTTCGTCACTGCAATCCAACCTGTCCACTAGGAGGCTTCATGAATCAATCGCGCATCATCCAACGAATGTTCCTGAGCGTTTTTGCTTTGCTCGTTATTGCCTTATTTATCGCGCCGCTACGACAAACAGCAGCGGAAAAAACGCCTGAAGAACGAGGCCTCTACAATTTGACGCATAACGCTTACGACACGCCGCGCTTCAATCGGCAGTTGCTGGAATTGGTTTCCAGAGCCTGGGAGCCGGAATGGAAAGCCAGGATCAATCCCAAGGACCCGGATTCGATTTTGAAGCTCGCCTTTGAACGATATGGATTCAGCCCGGCGACCTGGGACAATAAAGGCGGGCCATTACAGTTTCTGGTCAACGACAAAGGAATGTGGGTGCAAACCTGCATGCTCTGCCACGGAGGCCGCGTGCCTATTACCGGCGAAAGCAAGATCGGCATGCCCAACACCGAACTGGACATGCAAACGCTTTATGAAGACGCCACCAAAGCCACCGGCTTGAAAGGTCCGTTCACGCTGACCTTTGGCCAGTCGCGCGGGCGCACGAACGCGTTCATTTTCAGCCTGGAATTGCTGAGCCGCCGTAACGAAGACCTTTCTCCCCGCAAAGACCCTGTGCCGATGGGCGATTATGCGGATTTCGATATTGATCCTCCGGCGTGGTGGTATCTGAAAAAGAAAACGGCGTTGTATGCAGACGGTGGCGTCAAAGGCGATTTCAGCCGCGCGATCATGCAGTTCACGATGGGCGAATCGGACGGCGCAAAGATTCGTTCATGGGAGCCGGATTTCAAAGACATTCTGGCCTATTTGAAATCCATTGAAGCGCCGAAATATCCCTTGCCATTTGACGCGAAGCTGGCTGCGGATGGTAAACAAGTCTTCACCAAAACCTGCGCGGGTTGCCACGGAACTTACGGCACGGACGGCAAATATCCGAACAAGATCGTGCCACTGGAAGTCGTCGGCACCGATTCAATGCGATTGACCAAGCTGACCAAAGAATTTCGCGACTATTACAAAAAAACCTGGTTCGGCAAAAGTGGTGAACAAGGATACGAATATCCGACCGGTTACGTCGCGCCACCGCTGGATGGCGTGTGGGCTTCGGCTCCGTATTTCCATAACGGTTCGGTGCCGACGATTTACGGCGTGCTGACTGCTGAAGCGCGTCCGAAATACTTTCGCCGCATTGGTGGCGCGAAAGATTACGATTCAACGGATGTCGGCCTGAAAATCGAATCGCTGAACGCACCTGCACCGAAAGATGCTCCAGGTGAAGTTCGCCGCCGCGTCGTGGACACGACGATTCCGGGCATCAGCAATCAGGGCCATCCGTTTGGCTTCAAGCTGAGCGAGAAAGAAAAACGGCAAGTGATCGAATACCTGAAGACGTTGTAACTGTCATCCACGGCTCAAACCAAACTCACGAGGAATGCATGCCCGAACTTGAAAACCCGGCAGCTCGGCCAACAATAGCGCCCTACAATTACGTGATTGCCGGAGTGTTGCTGTTGATGGGGCTGATCTTCGGCTATCTGATGAGCCGATCTAACGCCAGCAAAGGCAAACTGAGCATGAAAATCGGATCGGCTTCCGTGGACATGAACGTCGAAAACGATCTGCAATCCATGAAGACCTTGATGGACAAGGTTTTCAAAGACGAAAACTCACGGCGCGAAATGACTGCATTGCTCGGCGAATTCCATAAGCTTTATCCGGTAAACGATCCCAAAATCGTTGAAGAAATTTCGAAACTCTCTCCGGAAAATCCCGTCTCAAAAGGGCTTCAAAATTTATGCGAGCGGCAAAAAGGAGCCTTTGCCAGACAATTAAGCGAAATCCGGCTGAGCTTTCCGCTCAACGCCCAATTTCGTGATGACGAAGCGGTGGTATGCAGCGGCAGTGATTTTTTCGGCAGAAGAATTGTCATCTTTGACATGAATGAAGAAAAAAGCGTGACCCTTTCCGCGACCCGGTCGCGTCCTTGCCAGTCCTCTTCGCCGGAAGGAAGCAAGGAAAGCATTCAGATTACAAAAGGAGCCGCCAAGGAACTGTTCGGGGCTGATCGGTTGAACAGCTTGAACATGTTTGAAAGAGGCCTGGCGGGTATTGCGACCAATTGAAAAAAGCCGCTATGCCCGCCCGAGCAAACGGCGCAGATTGCCTCCGAAAATCGCCTGCGCCTGTTCTTCGCTGACGCCGACTTCCACCAGCGCATTCACCTGTGAATAAAAAATTGCTTCGTGCCAGCCGCGCGGGAAGAACGAAGAATCGGTTCCAAACAGCAATCGTTCGTGTCCAACGACAGCCAAAGCTCGTTTGAAAATCGTCGGCAAATCCACCAACGAAGCTTCGTAATTCATCCATTTGTTGCTGCTGGACGTGTCAATAAAAACGTTCGGACATAAATCAGCCAGCATCATCGTTTCGCGAAACATCCCAGCGCCGAAATGCGGAACGATAAATTTTGCCGCCGGAAATTCAGCCGCCAGTTTGTAAATGTCCAACGGGTTTGACCGCCGCATATCGAACGGAGATTTCAAGCCGAGCTTCTTGCGGATGCCGACCGACAACGCGCCGCAATGAACGAAAACTGCCGTGCCGGGACGCTCGGCGGCCAAGGCAACAACGGCTCGCGCGCCTTCGTTTTCAGCAATTGAATACTGCTGCATCGCTGGAAATAAACACGCCACGCGCAATTTCAAATCATCGAAGGCGCGTTTGGCTCGCGCTTCGGCGTCCGGCTTCGTCGGATCAAACATAAACGCGCCAAAGAAACGTTCGGGAAAAGCCGCAACTGCTGTGGCAACGGAATCTTCATCCCCCGGCACACTGGCGATCAGCATTGCTGCACTGACATCGAACTTGTCCAGTTCGGTTGCCCAAATACCGCCAAGTTCCGCAGGATTGAGAGGTGGCATCATCCAGCCGGTCAACTCAGCAACCCGGCCAATTGGATCGGCTTCTTTGCCAAGCTTGGGCGATTGGCCAATCAGCGTTTCAAAAAGTTTGTGCGAGAAAAAATGGCAGTGAGCATCGCATATTTCGATCTCACCAAATGGCGTTGTCTTCTTCATAGCAAGTCTCCAGACTGCAATTTCCAACATCGGAATGGATACTTGTCCACGAACGAAAAGATTTCAACTGATACAGCGGCTTGCTAAGCGGCTTTGCGGCGCTTTGCTTCTTGTTTTAATCGCTGTTGCAGCAATGCCAAAACTGCAGCTTCTTCCGGCTGAAGCTTATGCAGCTTGCTGGTTAATTCCTGTTCGGCGCGTTTTTGCAAAGCTTCCAGCAGATTCCCTTCAAGGTAGGTTTCGATGACGGCGGGATGGACATAACATTTTCGGCAAACGGCAGGCGTATTTCCCAGCCGCCCGGCTACATTTTCAATTGCGGTGACGACGTGGCGCTTGGCTTCGGTCTGAGAAGTGAAGGAGTTGAACTCCTGCAAAGCCAGCGCGGCCAGCACTGTGCCTGCCCAGGTGCGAAAGTCTTTGGCCGTGAAATCGCTTCCGGCAATTTCGCGCAGATATTCGTTGACGTCGCTGGAACTGACGGATTGGGCTTCGCCATTTTCATCCAGATATTGAAACAGCTCCTGCCCTGGCAGATCGCGACAACGCCTGACGATTTTCGCCAATTGTTTGTCGGCCAGATCAACGTCGTGGCTGATTCCGCTTTTGCCTGAAAAGCGAAATCGGACTTTGTGGCCGTTTACCTTAACGTGCTTGTTACGCAGGGTGGTCAAACCGAAGGAATTGTTGATGCGGGCATACTCTCCATTCCCCACGCGTATCAGTGTTGTTTCCAGCAAACGGACAATCGTTGCCAGCACCTTTTGGCGTGGCAGACCGGGCAAGGATAGATCGAGTGCAGTTTTTTTCCTGATTGCGGGCAACACCTGGCCGAATTCCAGCATGCGATCATATTTTGTTTCATCTCGCGTGCTTCGCCATCGCGCGTGATAACGATATTGCTTGCGGCCACGAGCATCGCGTCCGGTCGCTTGCAAATGGCCGTTGGCCAGGGGACAAATCCAGACATTTTTCCAGGCGGGCGGAATCGCCAGCGCCTTGATTCGCCGCAGCGTTTCGTTATCCCGTATCAATTTGTTTTCCGCTGTGTAATAAGCAAATCCTTTCCCCGCCCGTTTTCGATGCAATCCGGACATCTGGTCCGTCACATAACGCAACCCTGCCGAGCGAGCGGCGTCAATTTGCGAACCGTTTTGCACCAGACGCAGCGTTTTGCTATCGCTTCTCATAAGTCACACCAACCGCAAGTTCAGTTTTAGATTTCATCAGTTGATGGATCAGTAGACCGTTTGTCGAGTTCCCAGCGATGAGCGTCGCGTTTGCCAAGAATTTCGTCATGAGTATGCAATTCCTGGTTATCCGGGATCTCCATTCCATAAGCGCGACCGATTTCATCCACTTCGTCCTGATCAGGAGTAGGTGCATGGCCCCCGGGTGTTTCCTCTCCTGAGCTTTCCGCGCCTTGCCAATCGGCGTCTACATCACCGCCGGTCAATCCCGGATTGACCGAATGATATTCAAGACGCTCGCGATGCATGTTCCGTGCTCCGACGTCAGCCAAATTTTCCAACACAGTGTCGTTCAGATCCGGTGTCGCCGGTGTAATGCTGGAACTGGGCGCATTTTTGGATTTCGATTTTTTCGGTTTCATTATTTCCCCTTCCTTTTGACTACCGCTTCCCTGTTCAACATTAGCAGCCGTATCAGTGCAAAACATTTTTTCTCTGCCCGTTCTGTCGTCGTACGAAGACTGCTCCATCAAATGCCCCGATACAGTTTCCGAAGCATCCAAAAATTGACGTAATCAATTTCGGGCTAAGTGAGCAGCAATTCACAGGCCTAAAAAAATGCGAGAAGGCCGGAATTCCTTCCGAAGCCTTCTCGCATTTTTTTACGGATTGGCTATGCCTCTTACGGCTTGATGAACCGTTCAGGAGTTTTACTACGCGGCAGCCCGGCACCTTGCGCACCGGAATAGGCCCGTCCGGCCAAAAAACCCAAACTGTATTAC
>CAZMXG010000142.1:0-20995 GCA_964570175.1 uncultured Heliomicrobium sp.
TGCGGCTTTGCGTGAAACTATTGATTCCATTCAAGTTTAATTTGCACAGGCCTCAGATAACTGACGCGGCGACGTCGGGACACGGTGACAGGGCGATGCTATGCGCAGCGCCGGACGGAAATGTATAGCCCTATCACCAGAAGATATTTTCACGAAATGCAATCACAGGCTTTCAATCCCTAACACAGGAATGGGTTCTCCGCGTCGCCGTGTCAATGCGTCGCCGCGTCTTAATAAGTATGGAACACGATTCAATCGCCGAGACAGGCAAAGTCAACCTGCTGATGGTGGATGACCAACCGGGAAAATTGCTTAGTTATGAAGCGATCCTTTCCAGTTTGGGAGAAAATCTGATCAAAGCCGGGTCTGCGCGTGAAGCGCTGGAAATCCTGCTTAAAACTGAAGTCGCTGTGGTGCTGATGGATGTGAGCATGCCCGAATTGGACGGGTTTGAACTGGCTGAAATCATTCACCAGCATCCGCGCTATCAAAAGACGGCGATCATCTTCATTTCTGGCGTTCACATCTCCGACCACGACCGTGTTAAAGCTTACGAACGCGGCGCTGTGGATTACGTCTCGGTTCCGGTAATTCCGGAAATCTTGCGGGCAAAAGTCAGCGTTTTCGTCGAACTGTATCGCAAAACCCGGCAACTGGAGCGGATGAACCGGGAACTGGAATCGCGCGTGGCAGAGCGAACTGAGGCCTTGCGGCAACAGAACGAGGAACTGCGGCGCTTGAACCAGGAACTGAGGCGCAGCAATCGCGAACTTGATGCGTTTACTTACATCGCTTCGCACGATCTGAAAGAACCATTGCGCGGCATCCATAACTATGCGCATTTCCTGAGCGAAGATTATGGCGACAGACTGGACGAACAAGGCCGCGATCAACTGCTGACGCTGCAACGCCTGACGCGCAGAATGGAGGAATTGATCGAATCCTTGCTGCATTATTCGCGCTTGGGACGGCAGGAAATTGAACGAAGTAGTGTTGGGTTGCAGCCGTTGCTGGATGAGGTGGGGGAATTGTTGCTGCCCAGGCTGCGCGAAAGCGGCGTTGAATTGCGGGTGCCGCGTCCGCTTCCAAATGTGGCCGCCGACCCCACGTTGGTCAGCGAATTGCTGACCAACCTGATTGCCAATGCTATCAAGTACAACAATAAAGAGAATAAATGGGTAGAGATTGGCTATCAGCCGATTGGGCCGCTTACGAATAATGTCGGAAACGATGACAACGCAGATTCGTCCGACGACAGTCAGCAACCGGTTGTTTTCCACGTCCGGGATAATGGAATTGGGATCGCGCAAAAACATTATGACGCTGTCTTTCGCATCTTTAAGCGGCTGCACGGCCGGGATGATTTCGGCGGAGGGACGGGGGCTGGATTGACGATTGCGCGCAAAATCGTCGAACGGCACGGCGGGCGAATCTGGCTGGATTCGCTGCCGGGCGAAGGAACAACGGTTTATTTTACCCTTACTGGAGACGCTCATGACGACGCCCAACAACCTAACTTCGCCGCTGCTGCTGGTTGAAGACAGCGATGAAGATTACGCCGCGCTTGTGCGCGCTTTCCGGCAAGCCGGTGTCAACGCCCCTCACCATCGTTGTTGCGATGGCGATGAGGCGCTGGAGTATCTGCGACAGTCCGGGCGTTATGCTGACGCTGAAACTGCGCCCCGCCCTTCGCTTATTTTGCTGGATTTGAATTTGCCCGGCACGGACGGACGCGAAGTGCTTCGGGCCGTCAAACAGGACGGCGGACTTTCTTCAGTGCCTGTGATTGTGATGACGACTTCCGCCAATCCTGCCGATATCCTGGAATGTTATCGCCAGGGAGCGAACGGGTATCAGGTGAAGACGGCCAATTACGAAGGTTTCAAGCGCGAAATTCAAAACACCGTGGATTATTGGTTTCACACGGCAGTAATCCCTGCAATGGTTGAATGACCGGCAAGTTCCGCTCCGGGTTGGCCAGGTTCCACTTCAGGTCTGAATGAACTCCCCCAACTTTGAGCGAACGGGCATCAAATGGCATGACTGAAGACCCGATTCCGGACGACATCAAAAAATTTGTTGTGGAAAACATTGATTCGGTCGCTCAACTGGAAGCGCTGCTATTGCTTCGCAATAACCCGGACGAACAGTGGAGTATCCAGACAATTGCCAAGCGCCTCTATATCAGCGAGCAGGAAACAATTCCTCTGCTCGCGCGCCTGGGCGCGGCGGGATTGATCCTGTCCACATACGATAAGCCTCCGATTTACATTTATCGGCCCGGTTCCCTTGACCAGATCCGGTTGGTGGATCGCCTGGCGGAAACTTACTCCAGACATCTTGTGCCGATCACCAATCTGATTCACTCGAAGCCCAGAACGAGAATTCAGGAATTTGCTGACGCATTTAAACTCAGAAAGGAAGAATAAATATGTCCGGATTGATTTATGGGTTATGTGCGTTGACGGCGTTGCTCTGCGCATGGCTTCTACTTCAATCGTGGCGGCGGAGCGGATACAAATTATTGCTTTGGAGCGGACTTTGTTTTGTGGGGCTGACGGTGAATAATCTCTTGTTGATTGCAGACAAACTGGTTTTTACTGCGGTGGACCTTCTACCCCTGCGATTGGCGACAGGATTGATTGCCATCATGTTGCTGCTCTATGGTTTGATCTGGGACGCTGAGTAAGGTGCCAATATGAGATTGTTTTTTCTGGGCGCTATTGCCATGGCCTCTTTGGTGGCCGCACTATTTTTTCTGCGATTCTGGCGTGACACGCGCGACCGGTTCTTTCTTTTCTTTGCCGCAGCGTTCGGGATGGAAGTGATAAACCGCATGGCCTTGGGGTTGGGCGAATTGTCTGAGGAAACAGAGCCGTTTTTGTATATGGTGAGGTTGTTTTCCTTCCTGCTTATTCTGGCGGCAATTGTGGATAAAAATCGCCGCAAAGGACTGCAAAGAGGGAAAACCGGTAAACCGGATTTTGACGCATCGCTCTGATCCAAGTTCAGAAATAGAAAGCTGGAAGCAGGCAATTTCCCGACACTCCCCAAGAGGTGAGTATGGACACGCAACATCGAATCATTGTTATCGTTGACGACGCAGCCGAAGACAGGGCGGCGTGTCGGCGATACTTGCGACAAGATTCTGAGTGGAAGTACACCATTCTGGAAGCCGCCACCGGCGAGCGGGCCTTGGAAATCTGCCGCGAATCGCAGCCAGACTGCATTCTGCTGGATTACCGCCTGCCCGATATGGATGGGTTGGAGGTGTTAATGGCGCTGACGGGAGGCGAAGGCGAGAACCAGAATGTTTTGCCGGTTGTGATGTTGACGGGAGCGGATGAAGTTTCGCTTGCCGTGGAAGCGATGCGTGCAGGCGCACAGGATTTCATTAATAAAAACCGCCTGACGCCGGTTGATTTGCAGCGCGCTGTCCGCAATGCCATTGCTCGCGTCGAACTAAGCAGGAAAGTCCGGGAAAAAGAAATGCGCTTCAGAACGCTGACTGAAGCGATGCCGCAACTGGCCTGGACTTGCGCCGCCGATGGGAAATGCGATTACCTGAGCCGCCGCTGGTCGGAATTCACGGGGCGTCCTGCCGAAACCGACCTGGGGTACGAATGGCTTGGCGCTCTTCACCCGGATGATTTGGCCCGCACACAGAAAGTTTGGGCGATGAGTGTGGATTCGGGTTCGGATTACGAAGTTGAGTTTCGGCTGCGACGTGCAGATGGCGTGTATCGCTGGCATCTGGCGCGCGCACTGCCGATCAAAGACGCCGCTGGCCTGGTTACGCACTGGTTTGGAACCTGCACAGATATCGAAGACCGCAAACAATCCGAACGGGAACGCGAACAAATGCTGCGCCGCGAACAGCATCTGCGCGAACAATCCGAAGTCGCAAACAGGCTCAAGGATGAGTTTTTGGCCATTGTTTCGCATGAATTGCGGACGCCTCTGCATTCCATTTTGGGCTGGTCCAAACTGCTGCAAAGCGGAATGCTGGACCGGCAGGAAACAGCCAGAGCCGTAGACGCAGTGGTTCAAAATGCGCAAACGCAGGCTCAGCTTATCGAAGACTTGCTCGACATTTCAGGCATTGTCAGTGGCAAGTTGCGGCTTGAAATGCGCCCAATTGATCTGCCTTCCATCATTTATGCCGCCATGGATGTCATCCGGCCCGCCGCCGCAGGGAAAGGCATTGAGCTGGTTTCGTCTTTCGATCCGCTGGATAGTTTTGTTTCCGGAGACGCCACTCGTCTGCAGCAAGCGATCTGGAATCTGCTGTCAAATGCGGTCAAGTTCACGCCGCGCGGCGGAGTGGTTGCGATTCGCCTATCGCAACGTGGAACAGAAGCTGAGGTCTGTGTCAGCGACAACGGCAAAGGAATCAGCGCTGAATTTTTGCCGCATGTGTTTGACCGGTTCCGTCAACAGGATGGCTCTTCAACCCGCTCGCATGGTGGGCTTGGATTGGGTCTTTCCATCGTCAAATACATGATTGAAATGCACGGCGGCGTTGTGATGGCTTACAGCGCTGGGCCGGAAAAGGGCGCTATTTTCACGCTGAAATTGCCGCTGGCTGAAACCAGCGAACCCAGAAAACAATCCGCGCTGTTCCAGTCCGCCAGTTCCAGGGATTCGACGGATTTGACCCAGGGATTGGATGGCATGCATGTGCTGGTGGTGGATGATGATCCGGACGCCAGAGAGATGGTCACTGCATTGCTTTGCACCGTCGGAGCCACAGTTCGGGCCGCTTCCACCGTCGCCGAGGCGATTGATGAACTCAGGGCAAGGCGATTCACCGTAATCATCAGCGACATCGCAATGCCGGGCGAAGATGGATACGTTCTGATTCGGCAAGCGCGCGCGATGGGCATCAGCACGCCCGCCGTGGCCTTGACGGCTTACGGCGCTGAAGAAGACAAACATCGAACGCTGTCAGCCGGGTATCAAGCCCATTTGTCGAAGCCGGTTGATCCACAGGACATCATCTCTATGCTGGCAAAGCTGGCCGGCGGTCAACGCATGAATTTGTGTGCGCCTTAAAGCCTTAGATCAGCCGTCAACTGTGAATCATTCGTATTTCAGCGCAATGATCGGGTCAATTTTCGTCGCTCGTCTCGCTGGAATGTAACAAGCGGAAAGCGTGATAAGAATCACGCTTGCTGCGACTGCCACCAGCGTTGTTGGATCTGTAACCTCCACGCCAAACAGCAAGCTAGACATCAGCCGCGTCACTGCCCAACATCCGGCGAATCCAAACACCAATCCGACAACTGACAGGAACAAACCCTGTTTGAGAATCAAGCTTCGGACCTGATCCGCCTGCGCGCCAAGCGCCATGCGAATTCCGATTTCCTGCGTGCGCTGCGTGACCATGTAATTCATCACGCCGTAAACACCGACCAGCGTCAACACCAATGCTGTTGCAGCAAAGAGTCCCAGCAGGAAAGTGTTAAACCGAAATGGCGCGACGGAATCGTAAATGATGGCGTCCATCGTTTTCACATTTGAAACCGGCAGTGTGGAATTGAGGTTGGCAAACACCTTGCGCGCCGAGTCAATTAACCCCGAAGGCTCCGGCCCGGTGCGAAGCAGAAAAGTCATCGTGCGGCCCAGTCCCATCGTCAGAAAAGGCGATTGCGCGACCGGTTGATACATCTGCATTCCGGTTTCACCATTCAACGATGTGTGTTTGACATTGCCTGCCACGCCAACGACCGTCACGTATTCCGGCTGTTCATTGGGCAAGGGAACGCCGACGGTCAAACGTTTGCCAATCGGGTCTTCTCCCGGCCACATCTTGTCCGCAAGGTTCTGGTTGATGACGATCACTTGCAAGGCGTTTTGATCATCCGCTTCGGTAATGGCGCGGCCTTTGAGGATGGGAATTCCCATGGTTTGGAAATATCCGGGCGTCAAGATTCTGTAACTGGCAATCGGCGCTTCCGCAGGCGTAGGCAGCGGGCGGCCTTCGACGGAAAATGTGAATTGCGGACCGCCTCCGGCAAGTGGAACCTGCGAGATTGCACCCACGGAATTTACACCCGGCAAGGCTGAAACCTGCCGCAGCGCTTCGTCGTAAAAATTCAGAATGTTTGGCCCTTGCGGGTACGCCGCCGGAGGAAGCGAAATTTGCATGGTCAGCAAATGCTCTCGATTGAATCCGACGTTGACCTGTTGAAGCTGGGAAAAGCTTTTGATTAACAGCCCCGCGCCCACCAGCAGCACAAAGGCCAGCGCTACCTGAACGACCACCAGCAAGCAGCGAATTCGATTTCCGCGCGAATTGCCGCCAGAAGACTTGCCGCTTTCTTTCAGCTTCTCGTTCAGGTTGGGATTGGAAGCCTGCCAGGCGGGAATCAGCCCAAACAGAATTCCGGAAACTATGGAAACCAGCAGCGCAAAACCGAGCACCTGACCATCCACACCGATTTCAGCGGCGCGCGGAATCCCCTGCGGATTCAGATTGACCAGCGCGCGCGTCCCGGTCACCGCAATCAAAACTCCGATTGCGCCACCGATCAGGGAAATCAGCAGGCTTTCTGTCAGCACCTGCCGTATCAAACGCCAGCGACTGGCTCCAAGCGCCAACCGCAGAGCGATTTCTTTCTCGCGTGCTGCCGCGCGCGCCAGCAATAGATTGGCGACGTTTGCGCAAGCGATCAGCAACAGAACGCCGACAGCGGCCAGCAAAATTCGCAATGCCGGGCGGATGTTCAGAATGACCAGGTCCTGAAAACGAACCAGCGCCACGCCCCAGCCGGTATTGGCTTCAGGATATTGCTGCGCCAGCCTTGTCGCTATGGTTGTCATTTCCGTTTGGGCCTGGGCTTCGCTGACGCCCGCTGCCAGACGTCCAACGACTTGTAAGTTGTGCAGGTTGCGATCCGCGTTTTCGTAAACGATTGCCAACGGTGCCCAGAATTCGATATTGGGCCGATAATCGTTTGGCATAATTCCGATGACGGTCGCGTTCTGACCGTTGAAGGGAACCGTCCGGCCAACAATTCCCGGATCGCCGCCGAAGCGCCGCTGCCACAATCCATTTGATAAAAGCAGCACCGTTGGCCCGCCGGGTTTGTCTTCTTCCTGCGTGAAAGTTCGCCCTGCAATGGGGGCGACGCCCAGCGTGGGAAAGTAATCCCAGGTCACTTTTTCGCCCTGAATCTTTTCGGGCCGCTCGCTGCTGGTGAAATTGCCCGCGAAGCCTTGGCGTGCGGCGATGCTTTCAAAGGAATGGTTCTGTTCTTTCCAGTCGCGATAATTCAGGCTGGAAGCGCTGACGCCCGGAGCAGGGAATTTGGCATTGGTTTCCAGCACAAACATCAGCCGGTCTGGTTCCTTGAACGGCAGCGATTTCAGCATCACACCGTTGACGACGCTGAATAGCGCCGTGTTTGCGCCCAAGCCCAACGCCATCGTGATAATTGCAACTGCCGTGAAGCCCGGATTTCGGGCCAGCATTCGCAGCCCAAACCGCAAATCTCGCAAAAGAGTTTCCACTCACGCCTCCAAACCATTTGAAATAGGATTGCCAGATTGTGTATCACCCGGCTTTGTGCCAGCGCAACCGGCAAGCGCAGATAACCACGCAAGGTTTCGGAGTTCACGGCCAAAGCATTTTCCGCACTTCAAGAAACTGGATTGAAGCTCATAGATCGTTGATTTTTCGTCACATCCAGCAACGAAGGTGACTTGCAAAAGTCCAGGCGATATTGGATTCTCCGCGCACCCAACAAACCCTTATTCTTCCTTTATATTACTATGCGATTTGCGAACAAGATTGCCGTTGTCACAGGCGGAGGCGGCGAAATTGGCCGAGCCACCGCCAAACGTCTGGCCAGCGAAGGCGCGATTGTTGCCATCGTTGATTTGAATCTGGAACTGGCGCAACAAGCTGCCGCTGAAAACGGCGGAAATAGCTGGGCCTGGCAGACGGATGTGGCGCAAAGGGACGAGGTCGAGGCAATGGTCAACGAAGTGTTGCGTCGGCATGGTCGTATTGATGTGCTTTGCAACATTGCCGGAATTGCGCCGCCAGCGCCGTTTCTGGAAACGACGGTCGAAAACTGGAATGCGACAATTGACGTGAATTTGAAGGGCGTCTTTTTGTGCTCGCAAATCGCCGCGCGAGCCATGGTTGCGGCAGGCGTGAGAGGGAATATCGTCAACATGGCTTCGACCAACGGCTTGGTCGGCGAAATTGGACTGGTAGCTTACAACGCATCGAAATTTGGCGTCGTTGGGTTGACGATGACAGCGGCAATTGAATTGGCTCCGCATGGAATTCGCGTCAATGCGGTCGCGCCGGGAATGATTCGCACGAACCTGTCGCAAGCTGTGCTGGATGCCGATCCGGAACTGGCGCGGACCTATTTTCAGGACAAAATACCAATGGCACGCTTTGGAGAGCCGGATGAAGTCGCGGCGGCAGTGGCGTTTCTGGCATCAGAAGATGCGGGATTCATTACAGGCCACTCGCTGGTGATTGATGGAGGCCAACTGACCTTCTGATCAAAATAGTGACACTCTTTGTCAGGAATTGTTACAGGTGCTGCTATGCGGCAAAATTGGGAATTCTATCTAAGTCTAACTAGATAAACACTTTTCAAATTCATCTTCACGCATTCTGATTCATGGAATAACGCTTGCTGACACTTAAAATTTCCCCCTTCAAGTCGAAACCGATCGCTTTTAATTAAGACCGCGTGAAGTGAATTTGCCTCTACTGATTTGTGTACCTGGGCGCTCAAAAATTGTTGACCGTCTGGGTAGGAAATTACTGCAACCATTGAAAGGGGAATTTGATTTGTATATGGGAAATAAACTGCTCAAGCTTTCTGTCTTTTTGTTTTTTGTTGGATTGTTTCTGGCGTTCGGATTGAAGGGATCGCGGGTGAAGGCGAGTGCTGGCGGTCCAGACCCCCGCAGTACAGGTGCTCCTGGCGAACAAACTTGTGCGGCATCTGCTTGTCACTTGGGAAGCCCGGTGAATAGTGGTGGTGGTTCAGTAAGTTTGTCGGGAATTCCTGCGAATTACACTCTTAATCAGGAATACACGATCACCGTAACGGTTAGCCAAAGCGGGCGCTCCACATTTGGCTTTGAAGCGACTGTTATTGACGACCAAGGAAGGGAAGCTGGGACGCTTACTGCAGGTTCTGGGACGGGACTTATCCAAAGCCCTGTTGGCAGTAACCTTCGACGTTATGTGAGGCATACAGCTCCTAGGGAGACCGCCAATCAAGGCGTTTGGACATTTCGGTGGAAGGCACCTGCTCAAAGCGTGGGACGCATTACTTTTTATGCCGCCGGAAATGCGGCAAACGGGGACACCAGTCAGACCGGTGATTTGATTTATACCACTAGCACCAGCTCTCAGCCTCCCGCTGCCGTTGCGGCAGTTGCCACTGTTTCTTCGGCAAGTTTTGCGCAAAATGTGGCGTTGGCGCAGGACATGATTGTTTCTGCATTTAGTGCGGCTGCTTTGTCCCAGAATGTTGCGCAGGCGACGACCAATCCGCTGCCAACCCAATTGGACGGCACTGAAATCGAAGTGCGCGATTCTACTAATGTTACCCGAAAAGCTGGATTATTTTTCGTTGCGCCAGGGCAAATCAATTACTGGATCCCTGCCGGAACGGCGAATGGCGTGGCCACTATTTCGGTCAAACGAAGTGGAAGCACAATTGCAGAAGGAACCGTCACCATCGAATCTACTTCACCGGGAATCTTTACTGCTAACACATTTGGAACTGGTGTGCCTGCAGGATTCGCAATTCGTATCGTTAACTCGTCTCAAACAAACGTTCCAATATACACATCTCAGAGTGGTCAGCCGGTTGCAATACCGATTGATCTTGCGACTGGCGATGTCTATCTAATTCTTTATTGCACTGGGGTTAGGGGAGCTGCCGCAGGCTCAGTTACCGCCACAATCGGTGGAACCAGCACTCCAATTCTGGGCTTTGCAGCGACTTCGGAATTTGTCGGCCTGGATCAAGTAAACGTCGGTCCTATTCCAAAATCGTTGGCTACACGTGGCAATGTGGATGTGGTTTTGACTGTGGGCAGCAAAGTCGCCAACACTGTTTCGATCAATATCAAATAGCAACATTTTAACCTCACGGCTTCCTGGTTTGCTGTCAGGCCGTGAATAACCAAGTCAGCGTAAATGAAACGGGCATAATTGTTACGGCCCCCGGCAAATGAAGAGAACCCCGACAACGCAGATGCTGCGGTTTGACGCGAATTTTCGCGGCAGGCTGCGGCATCTTCGTTTTCAGGTCTATTCTTTTTTCAATCGCAAGTTCGATTCGGTTTTCCCCAGAATTTCTCATGCCTTATGCAGGGATGGTGACGGTGTTGAATAAGGTGAATTGAGGAAATTCCCGTATTCGATGGCTGCTGCTGTCCTTAATTGATCCCTTACCAATCAATCGAGCCACAAGGCTCGAATTAAGAAAGGAAACTATGAAGAGAACAGCAGTAAGTATCGGTGCAGTCCTGATTTTGTTTCTGATGACAGTTTCAATCTCGGCTGAAACTGTCTCAACGGGACTAATCCTTAGTCCACTGAACGAAAACCCGCCCATTACGGGTCTGGCCGCTCAAGGCGGGTTCCAGATTGTGGTGAACGTCACGCGCGATGCGGGCGGAAATATCACCAGCGCGACAGTTCGCTTTCTTGGCAATGCCATTTTTCCGGGTGCGGCCACCGTGACAGGCTTGCACATTCATGAAGGTGCCGCCGCCATCAATGGACCCGTGGTCATTAACACAGGTATCACTCCCGCCAGCCCCGTAGTATTGGCAACCGGATCAGGCCTTTTTGATTATTCGGTCAATGTTACTGATGCCGCTTTGATTGGCAGATTGCTGAAAAATCCTTCGGGCTTTTACGTCAACCTGCATACGACGGTGAATGCGGGAGGGGCGATTCGCGGTCAGCTTATTCGTTTTGAAGAGCGGCTTGCCCAGACCGTCACCATGACTACGGATAAGGAAGTCCCGCCGGTTACGACTCAAACTGGTAACGCCATTGCCACAATTACGGCCAGCCCGGTGCGCGATGACAAAGGGGCGATTATTGGAGGCACGACAACCTTTTCAATGCAATATAACTTTGATGGCGCCGTTACTTTGACGGGGTTGCATATCCATGAAGGTGCTGAGGGAGCCAACGGCCCCGTTGTTATTAACACAGGTATCGGCGGAGCCAACACAGTGGCGCTTGCCGCCGGTAAAGGCTCAGCCAATTTTGTTGTACCAATCACTGCGGCGAATTTAGGGCCGTTCCAGAGAATGATTGCGAATCCGGCAGGGTTTTACGTCAACGTGCATTCTTCGCTAAACACCGGCGGTGTGGCGCGCAGCCAGTTGTCAACGCTTAACTCCGGCCCGCCAATCATTCAGCAATCAGACACATACTTTCTGGCAACTGGAACCACGGACGCGCCAGTGAAGCTATTGGCGACGGGCATTGATCTGGGGACAACGGCAATCGTCAATGGAACTTCGATTGTTCCGATTCCTGATCTGACTACACTTGTTGTAACAGTCAACATCCCGGCGGCTCTCCGCACGAACCCGGGTGTACTCTTTTTACAGGCTCGTAATGGGGCGGGACTGATGTCCACACCGATTCAGATTGTCGTGGCCGCTGCCGCCAACGTGAATACGGTTGCTGCGACAACGGTTGATGCCGCGAAATTTGGCAACGCCAGTGTAGCGCCGAATTCCATTGCCGCTTTGTTCGGAACCAAGCTGGCTTCGACAACGGTTTCGGCGACGACGACTGCACTGCCAATTTCCCTGGACGGATCAACCGTTTATGTCAACGGGGTACCGGCTGGTCTCTTTTTCGTCTCGACGGGCCAGGTGAATTATCTGGTTCCTGAAGCAACGCAGGCCGGCACTGCGCAAGTTGTGCTAGTGGCAAAAGACGGTTCAGTTTCGCGTGGCACTATTATTGTGACGCCGTCTGCTCCGGGCATTTTCACACGACTGGCAAATGGTACAGGCGCGCCCGTAGCGGTGGCCGGAATGGATGGCACGACGTTTCCCACCCAGATGAGCAATGCTGATGGAACTGCGGTTGCAATTGATGCAGGCAGTTTTGTTATGCTGTTTGGGACGGGCTTCCGCTACGCCTCTGGAGCGATGACGATGTCTATTGGCGGAACGGCTGTCACTCCAATTGGGTTTGCGGCGCAGAGCCAATTTAATGGCTTGGATCAGGCCAACGTCCAAATCCCGGCGAGTCTGGCCGGCAGAGGCGACGTTGACCTGACTTTGACAGTAGATGGAAAAGTCAGCAATATTGTGAAGCTGAAAATCAAGTAAACAACCGATATGTGGTCAGCGGCAATCAACCCGCTGACCACTTCACCACGACGGTTGATGCTTGACCCTAATCGCTGTGCAGATCCGGAGAAAGCTTCAACGTGCAGATAAGCAAAAAAGAGATCAAAGACGTAACGATTCTGTCCTTGTCAGGAAGTATAGTGATGGGAACAGATGACTTGCAGTTACGCCAAGCGGTTTCTGACGCGCTCAATAAAGGGGCGAAAAAAGTTCTGATTAGTCTGGCCAATGTCACCTCGGTAGATTCTTCGGGCATTGGAGCTTTGGTTTCAGCGTACACTTCTGTCTCAGGAAAAGGCGGAAGGCTCCGATTGTGCAACCTTCCAGCCAGCGTCAAAAACGTGTTGGAAGTGACGCAGCTCAACACAGTTTTCGAAACCTTCAATACCGAAGAAGCCGCTTTGGCATCCTTCTGATTGCGATAACGCCTGACCAGGGTATGCAACGCCACCGTTTCCACGTTTCCAACTCTCAAATTTCCGATTCACAAGTCACGCTGGATTCCGACGAAGCGCATCATCTTTCGCGAGTGTTGCGTCTGGCGGTGGGCGATCACGTGTTTGTTTTTGACGGTGATGGTTCCGAATGGGAATGTGAAATTGCCGCCATTCGCAAACGTGAAGCTGATCTGAACATCCTCAGGAAACTCAGCGATGAAGTGGAATCTCCGTTGCGGTTGACACTGGCTCAGGCGTTAATCAAAGGCGACAAGTTCGATTGGGTGGTTCAGAAAGCGACTGAACTGGGCGTCACACAAATCGTTCCGCTGGTCACAGACCATAGCGACGTAAAACGCACGGAAGATCGAGCCGAACAAAAGCTTGAACGCTGGCGGCGAATTTCGCTGGAAGCGCTGAAACAATGCGGGCGTCGCCGTTTGGTTGAAATCACAGAACCGGTCCGATTCGTTCAGTTTTGTGAGCGCTCCACTGCGACGAGCCTGATCTTTTCTGAAAGGGGCGGAAAGAGCCTGCACGAAATTGTCGCCAGTCTGAATCGGCCAACTCAGCTCAGCCTTTGTGTCGCGTCCGAAGGCGGGTGGAGCGATGACGAATTGCAAACCGCCGAAGCCAGCAAGTTCATCCCTGTCCATTTAGGCCAAAGAATTCTGCGAACGGAAACCGCAGCCATTACGGCCGTTGTCTTGGCTCAACACCTGTTTGGCGATTTGCGCTGACTGATCAAATTACGGAAGCGCGCAGGAAGCAAGTGTGCGATTGCAGAACTGCCCTTACTTCGTGCGGGCTTCTGTATTCTTTTTCTTCTTTGCTGTCTCGCCTTCTTCGGTTCGGTAGGCTTTGTGCGCCAATGCCAGGTGTTCGTGCATTGCGGCGCGAGCTTCCTCCGGTTTGCGGGATCGAATGGCGCGATAAATTCTTTGGTGCATCTCGACGGATTCCTTGAAGTCGTGCGCCCTTCCGATGGTTTCCCGCCGCCGGTCGTACATCACTGCTGAAACCATTTCAACCAACGTTGCCAGAATCGGGTTCGCAGAAGCGGCGGCAATGGCGCGGTGAAACCGGATGTCGTGGATCAAATACTGTTGCGGATTTTCCAGCGTGGCATACATTTCCGCGACTTCTTCGGAAATGGCGGCCAGGTTTTCAGCCGTCGCGCGTTCAGCAGCCAGCCCAGCCACCTGCACTTCCAGTACCCTTCGTGCTTCAAACATTTGATCGAAAGTCAGTCCATGTAGCTCCGCCAAAATGCTCAACTGTTCGCTGTCCAGCGATGGAGGACCATCGGCAACATAGGTTCCTGAGCCATGTCTAGCTTTCAACACCCCGCGTGCCACCAGCATTCGCAAACCCGCGCGGATGCTGGGACGGCTGATGCCAAGTTGTTTGGCCAGTTCACGTTCGGCAGGCAAGCGGTCGCCAGGGTGCAATTGGCCGCTGGTAATCAACGCGCGAATTTGTTCAACAACCTGTTCCGCCGTTGGGCCGTTGCGCGAAGATTCCGGGTCGAGTAAGTCTGTGGGTCTTGTTTTAGGCATTTCCTTGCTCGAGAGGTTTAACCAATTCTCTGTCATTCTTCTTGTGAAGTGCCATCTTCTTCAGGATCAAAAAACTGTCAATGTTTCAATGAAAGCATATCAATAATAAATTTTAGACGGTTAGTTCCAGAAGCTTGACGCTGTTTTTGACTGCGTGCTATAAGCTCGCCGTTCTTATCGAGTGGTAAAACCAATTTGCATTCTCAATAACAAATTACCAGGAGGATTTCGGCATGCCTTCCAGAACGCGACCGCTTCTTCGGTCATTTTTCGCATTGCTTTTCGCATGGGTATTGGTCGGACAAGCAATGTCGCAAACTGTAACCGGCACGGTTTCCGGCACGGTTGTGGATTCTACCAACAACGCCATTGTTGGCGCGACAGTCACTTTGGTCAACGAGCGTACCAGGGATATGCGTACTATTTCTACCAACGAATCCGGGGATTTTCGTTTTACCGCTGTGCTGCCCGGAGCTTATACCATCAAGATAGAAGCGAAGGGGTTCAGCAGTTTTGAGCGGAGAGGGAACGTGCTGACAGCCAACGAACATCTTTCGGTGGGCGAACTTTCCCTGAAAGTCGGGGCGGTGACTGAAACCGTGACGACCGTCGCCGAAGGAACTCCGGTGCAAACGGAAAGCGTAGAACACTCGGCGCTGGTGACTTCCAAACAGCTTGAGCTGATTTCGCAGCGCGGACGCGATGTGACTTCGCTGCTGAAGATTTTGCCGGGCGTTTCGTATGGCGGTGAAAGCGAATCGGCTGGCAGCAGTTTCGGCAGCGGCGTTCCCAATATCCAGGGAGGGCGAAACACTTTCAACACTTTCAACGTGGACGGCGTGCGCGGCAACGATCTGGGCAGCCCGAACGTGTTTTCCAGCACGGTGAATTTCGACGCCATCAGCGAAGTCAAAGTCCTGCTCAACGGCTATCAGGCAGAATACGCCAGCAATTCATCTGCGAACGTCAACATCATCACAAAGTCCGGTTCTCGCGAATATCACGGGTCGGGGTACTGGTATAAACGACACGAACAATTCAACGCCAACAACTTTTTTAACAACAACACCCTCACGACTTCGCCGTTGACGGGCAAAACCACGACGGTTCCCAAACCGCGTTACCGATACAGCACACTTGGCGCAACCTTCGGCGGGCCGGTTTGGCTGCCGAAAATCGGCGACAAGATCAAAGACAAACTCTTTTTCTTTTATTCGTTTGAAGATTCGCAGACGCTGAATCCGCAAGCGTTGCGCCAAGTGACGGTTCCGACTGCGCTGGAACGCGCAGGAGATTTTTCGAAATCGTTCATCTCGCTGGATTCCAACCGCAACCCAGTGCCGCTCTTCATCCGGGATCCGCAAAAAACGGGCAATTGCAGCGCTGCGGATCAAACCGCATGTTTTCCCGGCAATGTCATTCCGGCCAATCGCATCAACAAAAACGGGCAGGCGCTGCTGAACGTCTTCCCGCTGCCGAACGCCACAAATCTGGCCATTACGAACGCCAATTACAATTATCTTTTCCAGGAAAGCATCAAGGTTCCGAAGCGGCAGAACCTGTTCCGCACGGATTACCGGCCTTCGGCAAAAGATTCATTCTACGTCCGGGGTTCGATGTGGTACGCAGACAATCAAGGCATCGCTGTCCCGGCAGGCACTGCCAATTGGGGATTGGCTGGGCTGCACTATACCTTCACCGACAACAGCATTACCGGCAACTGGACGCGAGTGCTGTCACCGCGCCTTGTCAATGAAGCTTCGCTTGGTGTGCGCCACAGCGTTGAAAAAGGGCCGCCGCTGAATGACACCGAACTGGCCAAATTGCAGAAGGCGACATACGGCTACACCCTGGGGCAGTTTTACCCCCAGCTCAATCCACTCGGCATTCTCCCGTCGGTGAGCTTTAGCAACATTACCAATCCAGCCAATATCACTTACGACGAACGCACACCGCTGCGCGGCGCGGACACCCTGATTACGGTCACGGACAACATCACGTACACGCTCGGCTCGCATAATCTGAAAGCGGGCTTTTACGCCGAGCGCGCGCGCAACTACGAAGGCGCAACTTCGACGTTCGCTGGCAACTTCTCCTTTTCCAACGATGTGAACAATCCGTTGAACTCGGGTTATGCCTACGCGAACGCCGTGCTGGGGAACTTCACGCAATATGCGGAAGCAAATTTCCGTCCAAGCGGCGAAGGGCGTCAAAGTCTGGTGGATTTCTTTGTTCAGGATTCATGGAAAGCGACACGCCGGTTAAGCATCGAATACGGAGTGCGTTTCGGCTGGTATAACCAGTGGTATCAGGACACGGCCAATTCGGCCGCATTTTCTTTGGAACGTTACGACAAAGCCAAAGCGCCAAAATATTACCAACCGGGATGCACGGTGGCGGTTCCGGTGGGCGGAAGCTGTGCGACGGCCAACCGGCGGGCGCTTAATCCGGTCAACGGGCAATTGCTTCCGGCGGTCTTGATCGGCGCGTTCGTTCCGGGCACAGGCGATCCGTATAACGGGATGGTGCGCGGAACGGACGACAGCTATGCGCGCGGTTTCAAAGATCAGCAGCCCATACAGGTGCAACCACGCTTCGGGTTTGCGTGGGATGTTAAAGGCGACGGGAAACTGGCGGTTCGTGGCAGCGTCGGCGTCTTCAATCAGACGCGCGTCAGCGCCAATGCCATTTGGACAGACGTTGCGCGGAATCCTCCGATTGTGGATCGTCCGCGGATTTTCTACGGCAATATGGATTCGCTGCTCGCTTCTGGCGGCACACTTTTCCCCAGCAACGTGACGGGCTTCAACCTGGACGCCCCGACACCTGTGACCTATAGCTACAACCTGGGCGTTCAGAAAGATATTGGCTTTGGAACGGTGGTGGATGTGTCTTACGTAGGTTCGCAAAGCCGTCATCTGCAACAGCAGCGAAACATCAACCAGATACCTTACCGCGCGCGCCATCTGGACGTGAACCCGCAAAACGTCAATCCAACTGTGGCAGGCACGGCGCTGCCGGATGATTTTCTGCGCCCGTATCCGGGTTATGGCAGCATCACGTATTACGACAATTCCGGGTATTCGAATTACAACGCGCTGCAGGTTGCTGCGAATCGGCGTTTTGCGCGCGGTCTGCAATTCGGGTTGGCCTATACCTATTCCAAGACGATGGATTTGGCGGATGGCGACCGGGACGGGCTGCCTACATATCGTCCATATCGCATCTGGAATTATGGACGCGCTGGATTCGACCAGACACATGTGGCGGTTATCAATTACACCTGGGATATACCGCGCGCCAGCAAGCTCTGGGATCACCAGGTGGTCAAAGCGGTCTTCGATAACTGGCAATTGTCAGGCATCACAGCTTTTGCCAGCGGCACGCCTGGCGGCATCGGCTATTCGCTGGTGGATAGCGGGACGGACATTACGGGCGGCGGCGATGGCGGCCGTATCATTGTCACAGGCAATCCGAATTTGCCGGACGATAAGCAGACTGTTGCGGCAACAGGGTTCATACAATGGATAAATCCAACCGTCTTTGCGCGTCCGGCACGCGGAGATTTTGGTAACGCGCCGAAAGACGTCTTCCGCAATCCGGGCACCCACAACTGGGACTTTTCGCTCTTTAAGAACATTCCGCTGAAGAGCGAATCGCGCTATCTACAACTTCGCTGGGAGGTGTACAACGCCTTCAACCATACACAATGGTCAGGCATAGACACGACTGCCCGTTTTGATACTGCCGGCAATCAAGTAAACACGCGCTTTGGGCAAGTCAATGCTGCCCGTGGCGCTCGCGTGATGCAGGGATCTTTGCGGCTGACTTTCTGACCTGAAAGCCGAGTTGTCATTAGACGTGAGAAGTGAATTGATCTGTCTCTGATATGCATTTCGAATACAACTCCGAGGTTGTATTTTTTATCGTCCTCCCGTTGCTTTCGCAACGGGAGGACGACTTTTTGCCTGAAACTCATCCGGATTTGGCTTCTGCTTCAAGCTGACTGTTCTGGTCGCGTCGTTGAAACGATGAAACCACGGCGATTATCGCAACCACCAGATTGGCGACAATCACCGGCGGAGCTTTGATAATCAGGCCGTAGCCGATCCAGAGCAACGCCGCCAGTGCTTGCGTGCGGCGAAGCATTGCAGGCTGGCGACAGAAATAGGAAACGGCGAACACTGCGGTGGCCACCCAGCCAATCCACTCAAACATTGCGCCCCTCCCCAGTTCCTGCTGCTTGCTTGAAAGATTTAGGGGACAACGTGCGAATCGTCAGCCAATCCGTTTTGACCTTGTCCCATTCCTGAATTTGCAGTCCGTGAGATTCAAACAGCATTCGAATGCGAGCGGGATCCGTAAGCCCCACAATTTCTTCCAGCACGGGAATCAGCGGACTGAGCGCGTCTTCACTTAAGATTGTGCGCTTGGCAATTGGGGTCAGGTATTTGTTTTCCGAAACTGCAACGGTGAAGCCGTCGCAGCGGTTGACGTGCAACATCACATGAACATCGGAACTGCCATCGCCGACGTACACAACATGATCGGGACTGAGCTGGAGTTCTTTTTGTAATTCGTCCAGCACGGCGACTTTGCCGTACCCGGCGGGAACACGAACGATGGATTCAATTTCTCCGGTCGTTGGATGGTAGCGGAAGCGCGTGCCGAAGATGTGATCCGGCGGAACAATGCCTTCCAGCGCCGATTGCACCACTTCTTCCGGCGCGGCTGAAATTACGTAAAAAGAAAATTCGTGCCCTTCGATTCCGTTGTTCAGAATCTGGGGCAGCAGTTGAATGTTTTGTTTTAGCCGGATGCGTTTGCCGACCTCGGTCAAATGTTCGCGGCGCACTTGGCGAAATTCCGGATCATGCAATAACAGGTAAGCCAGTTCGCCACCCTGTTGCACCAGGTTGATGCGCGCCATTCCAGCAACGCGTTCTTCAAAATCCGAGATTCCGAGCAATTCGCTTAACACGAAACCGGAATCGTTGAAACTCAAAGTCTGATCAAAATCACTCGCAAATAGATATTTCTTCATAAATAAGTAGTACCTCTGTTAGTGCAGTCAAAAACGGCTGCAGTTGAAAACGCGATCTTAGTCCATAGGTGTTAAATCGGTTTTCAAGCGGCGAAAACTTAATAAACAGTTTTCACCCATACTATGTTCGAGCAAGTTCGATGCCGTGTCTGTAGACTGGCTAACTAAGTCGCGCAAAGCTCTTCACTGGCAATGGTTTCGACTGATCAATCAAGGCAAATTGAAAGATGAGAATAGGCAAGGAATCGGCAAAATTGTCGCTTGCAGCAAATTTGCCGACAGAATTGAAAGGTTGATTGTAGGTACGGATCAGATGGATGAAGATTAGGCTTTGGGTTTCCAGCCCAATTCTTCGGCAATATGCGCGATCATCTGTTCTTCGTCGTGAACAACGTCGTGCCCCCAGAAGCGACCATAAATCGCGTGTGCGATCTGATTGCAGTGATGGAGCAAATCATTGCGGCTGCGTTCTCGTTCTTCCGGCGGTAAAGCTTCCAGCATCAAGCGAGTGGCGTGCAATGAAGCTTCAAACAAACGCTCCGAAGGTTTTTCAGCCATCCACTGCATCAGCCGTTGATCTGACTGGCTGCCTTCGGCAATGCCGCGCATTCTGGCAATCTTTGTAATGGCATTCCGATGTTTGTCTGTAATTGTTCCACTTGCCCAGGCCACTTCTACCAAAGGCAGCATGTGCAGCAATTCCACTGTTTCTGACGAATAGCCCATATCCTGCAGGGCAGTGACAGCATCTTTATCTTTCAAGCCGGTGATTTCAGAAAGTTTTTGGTGGTCGGCCTCTCGAAATTGGCGTTGATGGATTTGTTCGATTAGCTGTTGTTCCTGTTTGCGAAAGTATTCTTCTTCCAGCCAATGTTCCCGGTCTGCAAAAATGTTTTTTTCGGACATTGCGCACCTCCTTGTCAGGTGTTGAATTGAGAAATAGGAGAGACGTCTGGCGGATGGCGTCTTAAACTATTGGAATTGAAGCAAATGAACGCAGTTAGCACAAGACAGAGAGCCACAGAACAGGTCATTGCGGCACAGGCTTTGAAGTTTGACAAAGCAAAATACGGTCGTTAAAGTCGGATTTTTCGCACTCAAGACCAATTTTCACCTATCTGAACACTTTATGACTGGAAACGAAGTCCGAAGCATCTTTCTGAATTACTTTGCCAAGCAAGGCCACAAGATCGTCAAATCTTCGCCCTTGCTGCCTGCCAATGATCCGACGTTGTTGTTTACCAACGCCGGAATGAATCAATTCAAGGACGTTTTTATCGGCGCAGAAACGCGCGAGTACAAACGCGCGACTACGTCACAGAAGTGCATCCGCGCAGGTGGCAAGCACAACGATCTGGATGAAGTCGGCAAAACGGCGCGCCATCACACGTTTTTCGAGATGCTCGGCAACTTTTCCTTTGGCGACTATTTCAAGGAAGACGCCATCAAGTTCGCCTGGGAATTGTTGGTAGGCGAATACAAGCTTGATCCCACGCGTCTGTGGTTTTCGGTCTTTGAAGGTGATGCTGAAGTGCCTGCGGACGACGAAGCTATCGAACTCTGGGTCAAGGTTGGCG
>CAZMXG010000143.1:0-20875 GCA_964570175.1 uncultured Heliomicrobium sp.
CCGAAGCCGCCAAAAACGAAATCGAATTGAAAGCTTGCCAGCGCGTCAAAGATCACGTGCTGCGCTGGTAGAGCAGGTTTTCCGGGCCTGCTCATGTTTACGCCAGTCAAATTTGCCAAGGAACAAGCGCATTTTCTAAGAACGTCAGGCGCAGGTTGGAAAACCTGCGCTACCCAAAAAAGGAGTTACAGCCGTGTTCACCCGCACTTCGATCCTGTTCTTGTTGTTGACCGGCTTCGCTTTCGCCCAATCCCAGACAAAAGAAGGCACCGCAATCGTTTCTGGCCGCGTAACGCTCAAAGGCGAACCGGCTTCCGGCGTCGCCGTTGCCCTGCAATTGCAAACGCGCACGGGGCTTCCCGATATGAACACGCTTCGCCGGACAAGAACCGATGCCGATGGCCGCTTTCTCTTTTCCGGTGTCAATGCGGGCCAGTATCTGCTCACTGCGCTTTCGCCCGGCTTGATTGCGCCAAGCGATTCACCTTACGAACCACAAGGAAAAGCCTTGAGCGTTTCTGATGGCGAAACAGTTGAAAACCTGGATTTGCAGTTGAAACGAGGCGGCGTCATTGCCGGACGCATCACCGATGCGCAAGGAAATCCGGTGGTCGAAACGACTGTAAAGTTAACCAGACAAGACGCCAACGGAATATTCATCGTATACACAACGTCCGAAACCTCACAATACTCTCGGACAGACGATCTTGGATCATATCGTTTGTTCGCATTGCTTCCGGGTAGCTACAAAGTCAGCGTCGGCGAAGCGCCTCAACCCGGCCTCCAGGCTAGCGCTCGAAACTACCTGCCACAAACCTTTTATCCTAGCACTCCCAATGAAGCCCAAGCCAAAATCATTGAAGTTAGTGAAGGCTCGGAAGCGGCCAACGTAAACATCAAAGTTGGTGGAGAGAAGGAGGTGTTCGACGTTTTTGGCAAGGTCGTAGACGCTGAAACCGGACAGCCAGTCGCCGGAGTCAATCTAGGGTTTGGTATGCCGACGCGCAGCGGAAGATTGGAGGAGTTTTCGCTCAAGGACGTGTTCACCAATGCGCAAGGTGAGTTTGAATTTCATGGGATGATGCCCGGCAAGTATGTTGCATTCATCAGTTCGCCCACCGAACGCCCAAGTGAGGTTTACAGCGAAGCCACACCATTTGAAGTCAGCGAAAGCAATCTTACCGGTCTTGAGGTCAAGGCGCTTCGTGGCATTGCGATTAACGGTAAAGTCATCATTGAAGGCGCAGACGATCCAACCAATCAAACCAAGCTTTCCCAACTGAGCGTCAGTGCCCATCCAGTTTCGCGCAATGCTTTTCCTATAGGGCGCAGTACCAAAGTAGCGGCTGATGGCAATTTTCGCATTGCTGGTTTGAAGCCCGGCAAAGTGTCCTTAACCACTTTTCCACGATTGCCCGGTTTAGCGCTAACACGGATTGAGCAGAATGGGGTTTCAATCAAAGGTAGTCTTGATCTGCAAACTGGTGAAAACCCAGCCGAGATTCGTCTGACTTTCAGTGCGGCGACAGGAGCTTTGCGTGGACAGGTGAAATTCATTGAAGGCATCCCGCCAGAAAATGTTAGTTATATGGCCACGGTAACAAGGGTTACAGGAACATCAACTGATAGGAGTGGCGCTCCAATTGACGCTCGCGGGAATTTCGTGGTGACCGATTTAGCTGCGGGAGAATACGAGGTTGGAATCATGTTGCTGCTGCGTTCCACACCGACGCCGGAAGTAACCAGAGTGATGGAACTGCTTCGGCAGTTTTCCCAGCGCGTCAGCGTCGCAGCCAGCAGGGAAACGCAGACGGAACTGGTAATTGATCTGAGCAAAAAGGAGGGCGACCGATGAACCGCAACCTTCCCGCGAAATACTGCGGTTTTGCCATCCTCGCTTTTTTGCTCGCTGTTCTGAGCCTTTCAGCTTCAGCGCAAACTCGCGGAACGATCAGCGGGAGAGTCCTGAATGAAGAAGGCGCAGGGTTATCCGGCATCACCCTGGCCATCGAAGCCTATTCCGGCGGATTGCCGCCATCGCCGGGCGGTTCTCCGAAAACCGCTGTCAGCGACGCCGAAGGCAATTTCCAATTCACCAATCTGTCGCCGCAGGTATATCAAATCAGTGTCCAAGCGGCGCGCGGCCATGTTCTGCAAACGGCTGCCGATCCCAATCGTCCTCAGCTTTATCGAATTGGCGATACGGCAACCATCAGAATGACCAAAGGCGGCGTTATCACCGGGCGCGTCACCAATGCCAATGGCGAACCGATGGTCGGCATCAGTGTCAGTGCCATCCGCATCCGAGACACCGAAGGCCACAAAACGAACGTTTCGTACGCCAGCCGGTTTCGCCTGACGGATGATCGCGGCCTGTATCGCATTTATGGTTTGCGGCCCGGCGTGTACCTTGTTGCGGCCAACCTGAATGTCTCTTCGGCAAGAGGAGTCACTGCCTACGGAGATTTGTCGCCAACGTTCTATCCCTCATCTACGCGCGACACTGCGACTGAAGTCGTTGTTTCCAACGGTATCGAATCCAGTGGAATTGACCTGCGCCATCGCGGCGACCGTGGACACGCCGTCAGTGGCAAAGTCATTGGCGGCACCACCCAAAGCGGAAACATCTTCCCAGTTTCGGCGGTGATGCTTTACAGCCGTCCTTCCGGCGCAGTGACTGCTCTGACCTACACGCAAAGACTGGAAACCGAAAGCGGATTTGCGATGTATGGAATTGCCGATGGCGAATACGAAATCGTCGCCACTAGCAGCGGTTCGACAGCGGACGATAATTTCCGCTCAGAACCGCGCCGCATCACGGTCAGAGGAAATGATGTCACGGGCCTTGAGTTACGGCTGGTGATGATGGCCTCCATCGCTGGACGGGTCACTCTTGAACCCGCAACAAATGCCTGCGATCCAAAAGCCAAAGCAACGGTCGAAGAAATTTCGCTCAGCTTGAACCGCGAAGAAAACACAGCGCCAGAAACGCAATCGGTTGCTCCAATCTTTCTGACAACCGTCGCTGCCAACGACAAAGGCGAGTTTCAGATGATCAACATCGCTCCGGGCAAATATCGCCTGGAACCTGGGCTTCCGAATGAAAACCTATACGTAAAATCAATGGCCTCAACCTTGCCAACGGCGGATGGAAAAGCGTCCACTAAACCAGCAGCAACCGATCTCGCTAGTTCGGGATTGATGCTAAAGCCCGGCGAAAAACTGCGAGGCGTCATTGTCACCATCGCCGACGGAGCCGCCAGCTTGCGCGGCAAACTTGAAGTGAAAGCGGGCGGCAAGAATTCTTCTCGCGTTCGCATCCATCTGGTTCCGGCGGAACCGACAGCTGCCGAAGATGTGTTGCGCTACAGGGAATTGCTGACGACTGAGACTTCTTTCGCCTTTACGAACCTAATGCCGGGCAAATACTGGTTGCTGGCAAAAGCGGTCGCCGACAACGAAGCTTCTGACCGCTTGCCTTCACCCGTTGCCTGGGACGCCGCCGAACGCGCCAGGCTTCGCAAAGAAGCCGAAGCCGCCAAAAACGAAATTGAATTGAAAGCCTGCCAGCGTGTCAAAGACCACGTGCTGCGCTGGTAGAGCAGGTTTTCCAACCTGCTCATGAATACACAACCAATGCTTCCAAACAGGAAGATTGCTTTCAAGAAAGTCCATGCGCAGGTTGGAAAACCTGCGCTACCCAAAAAAGGAGTTACAGCCGTGTTCATCCGCATTTTGATCATGTTGTCACTAACCTTATTGTTGACCGTTTTTGCTTATGCCCAACCGCAAACGACGGGCACGGCTACCGTTTCCGGACTGGTTACGCTGAAAGGCGAACCGGCCCGCAATGTTTCCGTCGCTTTACAGCCCGCCACTCAATACATCCAGAAAGACACTTTGCGCGCCAAAACCGACGAAGCCGGCCGATTCCGGTTTGAGCGCGTGAAAGCCGGACGATACGTAGTTGGGGCGGTTGCGCCGGGATTTGTCGCTCCCAGCGAAAATCAATACGGCCCCCAAGGCAAGACGATAAACCTGGCAGACGGCGAAAACGCTGAGGTCGAAATCGCGCTCAAGCTGGGCGGCGTCATTACCGGTCGCGTGACAGATTCGCGCGGGAATCCCATCGTCGGCGAATCCCTTCAACTCTTTCGAGTCAACGAACAGGGAAAATCGGAACGGGTCTCGCTTGGGTCGAATGGAATGTTTTACTCGACGGATGATCGAGGCATTTATCGGCTTTACGGGTTGCAAGCTGGGCGCTATCTGGTCGGACTGGGTTTCGAGCAGCGTCCAAACACAATGACGTTCACTACTTCGCGCGTCTTTTATCAAATGACGTATTACCCGGATGTGACAAATGAAGCCCAGGCCAAGCCAGTTGAAGTCACTGAGGGCCGTGAAACCACCGGAATTGATATTGTCATTGGCGGATTGAAGAAAAACTACGACATCGCCGGACGGGTGACTTACGCTGAAAATGGACAACCGGCCATTGGCCTGGAAGTCGGTTACGGAATCATTTCAGTTGGCGGCAATGCTGTAGGAAGGTCTTCGTTTGGAGGCACGCCAACCAACTCCGCCGGTGAATTTCGAGTGCAAAATATTCTGCCGGGCAAATACGCTGCCTCCGCACAACCCCAAAAAGCAGACAACTCGTACAGCGAACCGGTCAGATTTGAAATCACCGATCACGATGTCGAAGGCCTGGAACTGAAACTTCATCGTGGCAGTTCAATCAGCGGGGTTGCCATTCCCGAAAGCAATGATCCCACGACAATGGCCAGCGTTCCTTCCTTGCGAGTTTCCTTTACTGTCAACAGCCAGATGCTGACAACGCGGGATAATCGTTCGCCAGTTTCCCTGTCACCCAACGGCAGCTTCACCATCAACGGGTTGCCGCCGGGAAAAATCAGTTTTGCGATTGTGTCGAGCGAACCTTCCAAAAGGTTTTCAATTTTGCGGATCGAACGCGACGGCGTGCCTCAGCGTGACGGCATTGACGTCGGCACAGCCGAACAAATTACAGGCGTGCGACTGGTGCTGGGTAACGGGACAGGCATTGTTCGCGGACAGGCGCGCATCGTTGGCAAAATACCGGACTTTGTTCGTTTGACTGTCAGAGCGCGTCGCGCAGATAGCGGTATGAACGTCGGCCTTGCCAGCCAGATTGATCCGTGCGGGCAATTCAGAATCGAAAACTTGCCACCGGGCGAATACGAAATTTTTCCCAGCGCGACTTTCCTTAGTAATGAACCGCCGCCCGGGTACGAAGAATTGAAAAAGCTGCTGGCAGACATTAAACAGCGCGTCACAGTCACCAACAACGCCGAAGCGCAAACAGAATTACTGATTGATCTCAGCCGCAAGGAAGGCAATCTCGTCCGGACGGAGGGCAAACAATGAAACGCCAAAATCTTTTTTCTATTTTGCTTCTTGCCACGCTTTCACTTTCAACGCTGGCACAAACGCAAACCAAAGGCACAATCACCGGTCGGGTCGTCAATGACGAAGGCACGGGCATATCAGGGATTACAGTTCGGATGTTGCCAACGGGCGCAACCCAATTTGGCCAGGCACGCACCACCAGCACGGACGACGAAGGCAATTTCCGATTCAACGATTTGCCTGCAAGAGCTTACTCCGCTGAAGTTTCCGGTGGACGCGCCTACGTTCCTGCTCCGAAATCCGCAGCCGAACGAGTCGAACCTCGCCGCGTTCGCATTGGCGAAAGCGTAACGCTGAACATGATTCGCGGTGGCGTCATCACTGGCCGCGTCACCAACGCCGCAGGCGAAGGGCTGATCGCCATGCCGCTGGCTGCAATTCTGGTCAAAGACGCCGATGGAAATCCGGTGAGCGCGCAATCGCAAACTCGCCAAACGCCGACTGACGACCGAGGCGTCTATCGCTTTTTTGGGCTGCCGCACGGCACGTATGTGGTGCTGGCCAATTACGGCAATCCGTTCTGGGATTCTCAGGCTTCGCTGTATGACAACGAAGCGCCGACCTACTATCCTTCATCCACCCGCGACACTGCCGTCGAAGTTCAAGTTGCCAGCGGCGGCGAAGTCAACGGCGTAGACATTCGCTATCGCGGCGAACGCGGCCACGCCGTCAGCGGCAAGCTCGTCGGAGCCAAAGAATCGGCCAATGTGGAGCTGGTACACGTTGCCACGCAAACCGTAATTGCGACGAAATATGTTCCTGGGCGCGGAGAAGCTGGCTTCGATTTTTTTGGCGTCACGGACGGCGATTACGAACTGATCGCCCGTGAAGACAACGCCGACGCGCCAGCCGCTTCCGCTCCGCGCCGCATCGCTGTCAGAGGCGCTGATATGACGGGCCTGGATTTGCGAATGCTTCCGCTGGGTTCCATCGCCGGTCGGATAGTCATCGAAACTTCGCAAACTGCTTGCGAAACGCCGGGACGAACCGTGCTGGAAGAAATCATCGTTGCCGCCCGGCCCGAAGAAAAAGCGCGCGGCGAACAGGAACCCGTCAGTAAGCCTCCCATCGCCGAAGGAGCAGTCAGCGACAAGGGAGAGTTTGAGATTCGCAAGCTGAACGCAATTCGCTATCGGCTGGGGCTGAATCTGTCGAACGAAAATCTGTTCGTAAAATCGCTTTTGATTCCCACCGCCAAACCAGCCACAGACATCGCCCGCAATGGAGTTTTGCTGAAACAAGGCGAAAAGATCAGCGGCGTGAATGTCACTTTGGCCGAAGGCGCAGCCAGCTTGCGCGGAAAAATTTCCACCGCCAAAGAAGACGCGCGATTGCCGTCGCGTTTGCGAATCTACCTGATTCCGGCTGAAGCGGCTGCCGCCGAAGATTTGCTGCGCTACAGCGAAAAACTTGCGGCCAGCGACGGCTCCTTTGCCTTTACGAATCTGACTCCGGGCAAATACTTGCTGCTGGCAAAAGCAGTTGCCGAGAACGAACCTGCTGACCGTTCCCCTTCGCCAATTGCCTGGGATGCCGCCGAACGACTGAAGCTTCGCAAAGAAGCCGAAGCCGCCAAAAACGAAATCGAGTTGAAAGCCTGCCAGCGCATCAAAGACCACGCACTGCGTTTTTGATTGAGAGGTCCAGTTTATGCTCAGACTCTTCTCTGTTTTATCTGCTCTATGTTTGCTGCTACCAATCGCTTCGGCGCAAGCGCCGAAAAAAGAAGCTGCCGCCACCGTCAGCGGCAGCATCACGCTCAACGGTTCGCCAATGCGAAACGTCGTCGTCAGCTTGCAGATACAAAACCAGCCAGCGCCGCAACAATCACAGCGCGCCACAACGGATGCAGACGGGCGGTTTCGGTTTACGGATGTCGCTGCTGGGCAGTATTTGCTCAGCGCGCTGACGCCAGGGTTTTACTCAGCCAGCGATTATATGAATGGAATGCCCGGTAAAGTGCTGAACGTGGCCACCGGCGAAACGATTGAAAATCTGGAGTTACAGTTAAAGCGTGGCGCGGTCATTACTGGGCGCGTCATTGACGAAAATAACGAACCGATTGCAGAGATGCCGGTCCAGTTGGCCAGAGTCGGGGACCGTATGCGATTGCCCCAGAACGTGCTGAATTTCAGCGCCAACAACACGGACGACAGAGGCATTTATCGCATTTTCGGATTACCGCCAGGCAAGTATCAGGTCAGCGTCGGCGTGCCGTTGAAAGACGGGAATTCCAACAGCTTTGTCAGGACGCGCACCTTTGTTGAGCAAACGTTTCATCCCGACACCACGGACCAAACCAAAGCCAAAGTCATTGAGTTGGAAGAAGGCCAGGAAGCATCCGACGTAGACATCCGTATTGGCAAAATGATCAGTGCTTACGAAGTTTCCGGGCGTGTCATTGACAGTCAAACAGGACAGCCAGTTGCTGGTACATTCGTGGGGTTTGGTCAAGTCCGCTCACCTACGGGGGAAGTTGGCGGATGGACAACAACCGGGCCGAGAACTGACACCAACGGTGAATTCCATATGTCTGGGCTTCGTTCAGGTAAATATGGCATTTTTCTCCGCAGTTCCAGCGAGCGGGATGAGTATTACAGTAATCCCGTAATGGTTGAAATTACCAATCGCGACCTATCGGGAATCGAAATCCGCGCCCAACGCGGTGCGACAATCACCGGCTGGGCGATCATCGAAGGAACAAACGATCCCGCAATTCAGGCCAAACGTTCGCAAATCCGATTGAGTACGACTGGCGACCAAAACTCTGCTGCTCCTTCTTTTGCAATCTCGACCCAGGTCAAACCGGATGGCAGTTTTCGGCTTGCTGGTGTTCCGGCGGGAAAAACGCGACTAAGGAATTTTGAAAACACTGTAGGACTTTCATTGGTTCGCATTGAGCAAAACGGCGTTCCCGTCAAAGACGACACCCTACAAATTCGCGCAGGTGAGCAGATCAATAATGTTCGTGTCATTTTCGCTCACAGCACGGCGGCAATTCGCGGGCGCGTCATTTTTGTCGGCGGAGAATTACCGGAAGGAATTCAATTGATGGCTTATGCGAAGCAATACACAGCCAATGCCACAGATAAATATAGCCCGGTTGATGCGCGTGGTTATTTTGTTATTGAAGGGTTGATGCCGGGCGAATATCAAGTGCGGCTTTCTGCGAACTATACCGCAGCAAACACAGCGGAAATCAACAATGCTGTCAGACGGCTTACGGGATCAACTCAACGCATCGTGGTCACTAGTAACAATCAGGTTCAAGCCACATTCACCATTGACCTGACGCCGGAGGGCAAAAAGCAATGAAACTTTTCAATATGCGGTTCATAATTGCCGTCTTTGCCTGCTTGCTGGTTTGTTGGTTTGGCGTTGCTGCTCAAGAGCGCGGTTCGATTACCGGGCGCGTTGTCAGCGAAAGCGGCAAACCGCTGGTCAATATCCAGGTTGCGCTTGGTTCGTCCGGAGGAGGTTCGCGTCAAACCAGCACTGACGCCGAAGGCAATTTTCAGTTTAACGGTTTGACGGATCATCCTTATTTCGTGTCGGCCCTTCCAGCCCAAGGTTACCTTTCAAAGCTTCTACCGATTGAAGAGCGTAGCCGCCGGTATCGCCCCGGCGACAGCATCACCATCACGATGGTCAAAGGCGGCATTATCACAGGGCAAGTCACCGATTCAAATGGCAATCCGGTTATCAGCATTCCGATTTCGCTCATTCGCGTACGCGATGCTGAAGGCAACAAACAAAATGCTCAGGTTTCCGGCCCGCAGCGCGCAACCGACGACCGTGGCATTTACCGGATTTACGGGTTGCAGACGGGAACATATATCGTCGCGGCAAATTCAACTGGAACAATGGGAGTGGGGATACAGCAACAATTTTCGCCTTACCACGGACAAACGCCGACCTACTACCCATCGGCAACGCGCGACACGGCAACGGAAGTTCAAGTCAGCCTTGGCACAGAAACCTCCGGCGTAGACATTCGCTTTCGCGGCGAAACCGGGCGAACCATCAGCGGCAAGGTTGTTGGCGGCGAAGCTTTGATCACAAACAGCATGGCAAGCGTTTCGCTGGTTCATGCCGCCACCGAAGCGCAGGTTGGCAACGATCAGGCGCGGCCAAATGCAGGCCAGTCTGTTTTTTCCATTCAGGGAATTCCTGATGGCGAATACATTTTGACGGCGACACGTGGCAATTTTGAGACTGATGAAATTGTTCGTTCGGAACCACGCCGTATCACGGTCAAGGGAACGGACATCACTGGCCTGACTGTGACAATGACGCCGATGGCCGTTATCAGCGGACGAGTTGTGGTCGAAAAATCGCCGAACGTTTGCGACGCAAAACTACCGGCGAATTTGCGCGACGTTTCGTTGACAGCCTGGTTCACCGAAAAAACTGGCAATCCGCTTAACCTACTGCCACGCTTTGCGGTTCGTGGCGCCGCCGCTGACCAAAACGGCAATTTCAAAATCAATAACCTGACTCCCGGACTTCAACGGCTGAGGGTCACTTCGCGCAATGAAAACTGGTTTGTGAAATCCATCAGTGGTGCGACTAGATCGGCCATCGCTGCCGACCTGGTGCGAAGCGGTTTGGCGTTGAAACCCGGCGACCGGTTGGCCAGTATCACAGTCACATTGACAGACGGTGCGGCCAGCCTGAGCGGGAAACTCGCTCAGGCGCGCGAAGGCGACACGCTCCCGGCAAGAGTGCGCGTTCATTTAATTCCGGCAGAACCTACTGCGGCTGAAAGTCTGTTGCGATATAGCGAACTCGTCACTGCAACCGGTGCCTTCAATTTGATCAATCTTGCACCCGGCAAATATTGGCTGCTGGCAAAACCAGTCGTCGAAGAAATATCCAGCACAACTCTGCCTGCCCCTATCGCGTGGGATGCCGTCGAACGCGCCAGGCTTCGCAAAGAAGCCGAAGCCGCCAAAATCGAAATCGAATTAAAATCCTGTCAGCGCGTCAAAGATTACGTGCTGCGTTTTTGAGCCATTGCGCCTGTCAGTGTTAAGATCGCCGCCGTTCTTCCCTGCCCCGCAAATTCAATTTAAGAGGTAATTCGATGAAGAGGATGAAAACGGTGGCGATTTTTGTGTTCGTTTTGTTGGCGGCAGTTCCGGGTTTAGGACAGGAAACCAAACAGGCAAAGTCCGGAATTCCGAAATTTGATGGAACCTGGATTTTGAATCGGGAAAAAAGCTCCGGCTTAACCGGCGCGTTTGATAAAGCAGAAATTCATCTGGTCGTGACTCAGGACAGCCAGAAGTTAACCGCTGAACAGAAAGTCATCATTCGGGAGCGGGAACAACCTTCGCAGGAACTGGTTTACAAATTGGATGGCGGCGAAAACCAAATCGAAGTTGTCAGGCCGCTGGCCGGAACGATGAAGCTCAAAGCTCGTTGGATCGAAAGCACCAAAACGCTGGAACTGCAGTCCACCATCACAGGCGAAAACGAAGGCAAATCGGCGACGATTTCCACACAGGAACATTGGCAATTGACGGGCGACACGCTGAAAATCGTTCGCAACCGCAAATCGCCACAAGGCATTCAAACCTTCAAGCTCGTGTTTCAAAAACAATAATCACAGGCAGATCACCCACACGCTAAGATCAGGAGCCCCAATGAAACTCTTCCGCGTTGCGTTTTTTACCATTGCGTTGTTCTTTCTGGCGTATCCAATCACGTTGCAGGCACAACAAGATCAAATTCCCCCCAACCCCGCGCTGGCGATTCGCGTGGGCCAGGATCAAACAAAAGCGTTGAAAGTGAACGAAGCGATTTTCCAAGCCACCGGCTTCGGCAACACGTTTATGGTGACCACCAGCGAAGGCAATGTCATCATTGACACTTCGATGCCGTTCAATTCCGCGCTGCACAAACGGCTGCTGACAGCGGAAAACAACGGGCCGATCAAATACATCATTCTGACCCACGCGCACGGCGATCACACCGGAGGCATCCCAGCCTGGAAACAACCAGGAACGCAGATCATCGCCCAAAAACTTCACGCCGATTTTCAGCACTACATGGCGCGACTCAATGGGTTTTATGGTTTGCGAAATGCGGCGCAATTCGCATTGCCGGTTCCAGCAACTGCGCCAAGCTGGCCGGGAAATTTCGGCGCGAAGATCGAACCGACCATCCTGTTTGACGACAAATTCGAATTTGAACTGGGCGGCGTGAAGTTCATAGTCATGTCCACGCCGGGTGAAACCTACGACCATGCAACGGTCTGGATTCCGAAATACAAGACGGCGTTCATTGGCGACAACTACTACGATTCGTTCCCAAACATTTACACCTTGCGCGGAACGCAGCCGCGTTGGGCGCTGGATTACATCAATTCGCTGAATAAGGTTTTGGAGTTAAAGCCGGAAATCGTTTTGCCCAGTCACGGCCAGCCGATTGTCGGCAACGCTGAAATTGTCAAACGAATCACGCGCTACCGCGACGCGATTCAATACGTTCACGACGAAACCGTCAAAGGTATGAATGCGGGCAAAGATGTCTGGACGCTGATGAACGAAATCAAGCTTCCGGCGGTGCTGGACATCGGCGAAAGCTACGGCAAGTTGAGCTGGTCTGTGCGCGGAATTTATGAGGGCTACGTCGGCTGGTTCGACCTGAATCCAGTGACGATGTATGAAAAACCTGCCGCATCGGTTTACCCGGATTTAGTCAAATTGGCTGGCGGAGCGGAAGCCGTGGCCAAGCTGGCGATGGAACGCGCGCAAGCCGGACAGGCCGTTGAAGCATTGCATCTTAGCGACGTTGCCTTGACGGCTGACGCCAAAAATCAAACCGCTTTGCAGACAAAGCTGAAAGCCTTGGAAACCCTGCGCGAACGCTGTCGCAACAGCAACGAACGCGGCTGGCTGGATTTCAGCATCAGCCAAGTCAAACCCAAACTCGGCGAAAAGAAATGAAGAAAGTAATTGCCCGGCTTATGAGTCGGCTATTGAGGAAAGCCCGTGGAGAATACGGAACAAACGGAAATAACGAAATAGACAGAAAAAGGCCGAAGCAATTTCTGTATTTTCCGTTTGTTCCGTATTCTCTTTTTCCAGTCTGGCATGAACAGTTATCGGTGAAAACGATTCTACATCTGGTGCTGTCGTTAGGTGCTATAACTTTTTGCTTTTCGCTATTCACCCCCACCAAATCATCAGCTCAAAATCAAATCCAATCCTGGCCGATCACGCTGGAAGAACCGACTGGCATTTATCGCCGCGACAATGAAGTCGTGACCGTCAAGCTGAACTTCGCCGCCGGTGAAGCCCGCGCCGATCAGTTACGAGTTCTTTCCCCTGATGGCCGCGAAGTCATGTCGCAACTCGCCATCCACGAAAAACACAGCGACGGTTCGGTCAAATCGGCGGAGCTGATGTTTCCGGCAACGATTGTTCCTGGAGAACGACCAGAGTTTCGATTGGTTGCCGAGTCAGTGCCGCGCGCGGTAGCAAGCGGGTCATCTTCAAACGCGCGCTCCCTACCGGTCATAGAACTGACTCAGTCCATCACTGCTCGCCGCATCGGAGTTGGCCGAGTCGAACTTGCCAATGAACGTTTTGGCGTGATGGTCAATTTGGGTTTGGAAAAGACAGAACCAGCGCTGGTCGCGGCGTTCAACAAGTCGGCCAATAAATCAGAAGACCAACAACGGATGCTGAACTTGATTGATACTTCGCCGGATGTCGCTGAACCGCTGGCATTCGGCAAAAAGAGCACGGGCTTCGGTACGTTTCTGGACAACAAACTTCGCAGCGGCACTTTTGATCAAGTTGAAATTCTGGAAGCGGGACCGCTTCGCGCGCGTGTTCGATTGACCGGCGCAAAGCTTGGCGCAAGCCGTGAAACCTGGGACTTCACCTGGTACGCCAACAGCCCGGTGCTGCATTGGCGAACCATCATTGAAGGCGCTGAAGCCAATTCAAACTACGGCTTTTTCTTTTCTTCCGTTTCCGCCACGCCTTACGAACCGTTCAACAAATGGATGGAAGGTTCTGAACAAACGAAGTTCCCCGACGGTTGGGAAGTAGACAACCCGCCGGACCACAAAATTGCGCCGCAAGATTTTGCAGATTTGCCCGGCAAGCATCTGGTGTATTACCAACGCGAAGAAAACTACGGCGCACTCGGTTTTTTTGAATTGGACGCTTCGCTGGAATGGCGAGGCGTTGGTTCCAGACAGTTTTATGCGACGACTAAACTGGCTGGCGACAAGCGCTCTTCAGAAATCGCCATCGCGTTTCCAAATTGGAAAGGCACGACAACCGTGCTGGAAGCTCGGAAAGAGTATCGAAAGTTCATTCAACCCATTCTGGCAGTTCGCAGTTCGCAGTTCGCAGTTCACAGTGGCTCAGAGCAATCTCACCCCTCAAATCTCAAATCCGAAACGCAGCAAACGCGCCCAGCAAGTGAAATCAAGAAAGAGGCAAGCGAACAACTTTTGAGTTTCGATCTTGGTGGCTCATGGAAACTGAATTGGGCGGAAAAGTCCGAAGGCGAAAAGCAGGGATTTTATCGAACGGATTTCAACGATGCAGAATGGCGCGGGGTACAAGTTCCCGGCACAGTTCACACGCAGATTCTGGAATCTCCAAAGTACTACACGCGCGAAGCCGAATGGATCAGCGAAAAGGAATGGTGGTATCGTAGAAAATTTACAGCCAATCCGGCAGTTGGCGAAAAACGATTGTGGCTGCGGTTCGAGGCCACGGATTATCATGCCGACGTTTATCTAAACGGCGCACTGCTCGGTCGGCACGAAGGTTACATTGATCCTTACGAATTCGATGTGACGGATAAACTACGCCGAGATGGCGAAAACATTTTGGCTGTTCGTGTGTGGACGCCGATTAGCTATTACTGGCGGCATCGGCCCTACACGATCAAGGGCTCGTATGGCGCGGTAGACCAAAAGCCAGACAACATCACACCGCTTGGCATCGTTCGGCCTGTGAAGTTGATCGCGCGCGGGGGAGTGAAGATTGAAAACATCGCTGTAGACACGCGTCTGAACAAAGACGGAAGCGCCGATGTCGTCGTTGATCTCAACCTGAAGACTGTCGAACCTACGCAAGCCAACATTTCACTTTCGCTCACACCGCGAAACTTCTCTTCTCCAAACGGTTTTACGCTCCAAACTTCTGAGCCGTTATCAGCCGTTGGTGCATCTCGCCGCTTTGTGCTGCATGTGGAAAAGCCTGAACTGTGGTGGACGTGGGATCACGGAAAACCGAATCTGTACACGCTGGATGTTCGCGTGAAAACGGGCGATATGCTCTCGGATCAAACTTCACTGGCTGTCGGCATTCGAGAGATTGAACACATTGACTGGAAGTTTTATCTGAACGGCAAGCGGATGTTCATTCGCGGAACGAATTTTTACTACAACCTGTTTCAGTCAGAAGTTCGCCGCGCGGATTACGAACGCGATTTCAAACTGATGCTGGGCATGAACATCAATATGATCCGGCTGCATTGCAACTTCAGCAATCCGGAGTTTTACGATCTGGCGGATGAATCCGGCGTGCTGATCTTCCAGGATTTTCTTGAAGCCGCTTACCCCGAGGATCGTGACTTCAGTTTGAAAGCGGCGAGGCTGTACGACCCGCTGATTCGCTACGTCCGCAATCATCCGTCCGTTGCGCTGTGGGCAACCAGCGATGAAGAGTCGCTGGAAAATTACCGCGACCTGACCAAACACCTGGAGCCTCGGCTGTACGCGCTGGATCCGCAGCGGCGCCCCGTTCAGCGTTCGACCGGACGTTACGGCGACGGGCACATTTACGAAGGTTGGTACGGCGGAACGATCTGGGCTTACGCGCAAACCAACGAAAAATTCATTTCGGAGCTCGGCGCGACTGCGCTGCCGAATTACGACAGCGTAATGAAATTCCTGCCCAACCATTGGCCGATCAAAGATCACGAAGAAGACTGGATTTTCCGAAAACTGCAAATCCCGGAAGCCATCCGCGCCTGGGGTTCGCCCGAAGGAATGACGTTGCAGCAATACATTCCGCAAACACAGGATTACGTTGCACGGTTGTTTCAACTGGCGATTGAGCGGATGCGGCGTATCAAGTATGAGCCTTCAGGTGGCATTCTGCATTTCCACGCGATTGATTTGTGGCCTTCGGTGACAATGGCAGCGGTGGATTTTTACCGTCAACCAACCAAAGCATATTTTACCGTGAAGCGTTCGTTTCAGATGGTGTTGCCGACGTTTGCTTACGACCGCGACACCTGGCAAACGGGTGACGAAGTGAAAACCGAATTATGGCTGGTCAACGATCATTGGTTTGCCGTGCCAAATGCGGCGGTGAGTTGGCGCGTTGAAAACGCGACGAAACAAGTTGTCGCCTCCGGCAACGCGCCGCAGAAAGTCACGCTGGCAGCCGATTCGTCGAAAAAATTGATGGACGTCAATTTCAAAGCCGCCGCGCCCGGCAAGTATTCTTTGTGGGCAAAAGTTACAGACAACGCCGGGAAAGTGATTTCAGAAAACAATTACGAATTTATGGTGAAGCAAAAATCGAACTAAATCGAACCAAATAACATTGGTAAAAGCCAGGAAGAAACCACAGATGAATACAGATCAACACAGAGAAACACGGATCAAATTTTTGTGTATGTCTGTGTTCATTTGAGTGAATCCGTGTTCATCCGTGGTTCATCATTTGTCTCAATGTCGCTTGTTCTGATGTAGCCACAAACCCAATATGACTGACAAACCATTTCGACTAAGCCGATTCTGGCAATCCGGCAAATTCAAAGCTGAAGCCGCTGCGCTTTTGGTCGTTGTCATCTTCTTCACGTTGTTCTTCTGGCCTGCAACGCTGAAAGGCTTGTTGCTGGTGTTCAGCGATTCGCTGGTTTATTCGTACCCGCTGCGCGTGGTGGCATTTGATGCCATTCGGCATGGCTCTTTGCCGCTTTGGACACCGACGATTTTGTCCGGGTACCCGCTGCTTTCCATGGCGCAGCTTGCGTTGGCCTATCCGCTGACGTGGTTTTATCTGTTTCTACCGGGATATTGGGCAGAGCAAGTTTACGTGCTTGCGCCGTACCTGCTCATGCCGTGTTTCACCTACGCATATTTACGCCAGGTCCGGTGCAGTCGCGCGGCTTCCCTGCTTGCGGGTTTAAGTTTCGCTTATGGCGGCATGATGGCTGGCGGACTTGGGCATTGCGGGATGTTTACAAATGGCGGGATGTGGTTGCCGCTGATGCTGATTGCGATTGAGCGCGCGCGGACTGGGCGCTTTTCCTTTTGTTTGGTTGGAATGGCTGGAGCGTTTTCAATGGCCGTGCTGACGGGTATTGGGCAGGCGTTTTTGTATTCCGGATTGATCGCCATCGGGTACGCCGTTTTCATTTCTTTTGTCGTTTCGCCAACGGAAGGCAATCTCAGCTCCGAAATTTCAGAGGAAGCAATCGCTCTGCGCCCGAAATCAAAACTTCAGCACCTTCGCCCGTTGGCAGTTTGCATGGGCGGAATGATTCTGGCGACTGGCGTGGCGGCGTTTCAAATTTTGGAAACCTTGCGGGCGCAACGGCGCAGCATCCGCAATGAACTGACGTATGAAACTTTCAGCCAGGGCGGATTTACTGCGACAAGGGCGTTGAGACTTTTCCTTGCGCCAACGCACGATTTGAGTTGGGAAGCATCGCCCTATGTGGCTTCGTTGGCTGCCATTATGGCACTGGTTGCCATCGTCGCGGCGTTTCGTTCGCCCTCTTCTTATCGAAGAGTTTTCTTCTGGCTTGGACTGGCGCTGCTTTCGTGGTTATTGATGATGGGCGACCACACTCCATTGGCGCGCTGGTCGTTTTACATTCCCATCTACAATCGGTTCAGGCTGCCCTGGAGGCATGCTTTTGAATGGACGCTGGCAATTAGCCTGCTGGCGGCATTTGGGTTCGACGCATTGAAAAGGCTTTTTGTGCGGAAATTCGTTACCAATGAAAAGCTTCGGTGGCAGGAGTTATTGGCTGGATTCATTTTGGTCGGCAATCTGCTCGCAGTTGGCGTTGGCTGGTGGCGAGCTTCCGGATTGCGATTGGCGGCGGGCGGCGAGTTGCTGAAACGAGGGCTTTCCACACAGCTTGTCACAATGTCGGAATCGAGTTGGTGGAATTGGAAACTTGGATTCACAGTGTCAGCGTTGATTGCGATCATCTGGTGTTGGCGGATGCAAAACTCGCGCTGGCGTAGCGCGCTGATGGCAACGGCAGTCGCAACAGCCTGTTTTCTGGAAAGCTTCATGCTGGTTTCGTTTTGGTGGTATCCAAACGCCAAACCTGCCAGTTATTACCAATCTGTTTCCGCTCCGATGCAATTTTTGAAACAGTATCCCCCCGAACAAAATCGGCTTTACACTTCTTCGTCCAATTATTTTGCATTGAACCTGGGAATGGCTGAATCGAACGATCTGACAGCGCTGCTGGGCTTTCATAACGCAGCCGGTTACGAGCCATTGATGATCCAACGATACAGCCGCGCGTTCGATGAACACGCCTTGTATTACTTGCCGTACACGCCCTGGCTTGGCGCTCCGGCTGACCGGCAACTGCTTTCGCCGGATTGGCAGGTGCTCGATTTGCTAAACACCCGATTCATCGTTGAATTTTCATTTTCCAGAACGGAAACATACAAAAAAGACGGTGTGCTTCACGCTGCCGAACCCATGGGAATCAACTTGCCCAAAGGAGCTTCGGCAAGGCTGACCGGAGCGTCACAGGTAGACACCTTGTCGCTGGTCAGCGCGTTGTCTGATTCGGCAGACCTGCCACAGGGCGCTCCAGTCGCTCGATTTGTTTTTCATACCAAAGACGGGCAGACAGTTGAACTGGACCTGAAAGCCGGCGTGGATTCCGCTGAATGGGCGCACGAACGCGGCGACGTAAAACCCGCGATCAAACATTCGCTTGCGCCAATTTTTGAAAGCCATCCGGGCGATGCGCAAAACAGTTTCCCTGCGTATAGTTATGCCACAAGGATACCTTTGGGTCAGAAACTGGACGTGGAGCGGATCGAAATTAAAAACGTAACGGCTCATGCCGGGCTGCTGATCAGCCGAATCGCGCTTTATGATTCGGCCACTGGAAACGCGATGTCTCCGTCGCTTCAGCTTCCCGATCAATGGCGGAAAATCTATGACTACGATCAAGCACAAATTTATGAAAACCAGCGCGTGTTGCCACGCGTTTGGCTAACGCCACGGGCAGAGGCTGTCAGCAGTGAAGACGCGTTCAAACGCATTCGCGGCCAAAGTGAAAAGCCGTTCAATCCCAAGGAAGTTGCCTTGCTTGAAGCTCCGCCGAACGAGTTGAGCGGCCTAACCGCAGACAAACTTAGCGAAGATTCCATGGCGCGCCTTATCAGCTACGAACCGAACCGGCTGATGATTGAAACAAAAGCCGACAAACCTGCCGTGTTGGTCGCCAGCGAGGTTAACTATCCCGGCTGGCAAGCGACAGTTGACGGTCAGTCTGCCAAGATTTACGCGGCGGATTATTTGTTGCGCGGAGTGGTGCTAGCGGCGGGAACTCATCGCGTAGAAATGAAATACACGGCTCCGGCAGCGCGCAACGGAGCGGTGATTTCAATAGTCAGCTTGTTGCTGATTGTGGGATTGCTCATCAAGGCTGGTCGAGCCGCTTGATGCGCCCTTCAGTTTTCGGCGAAACGGTTCCAGCGGCAGTAATGAAATCGGAAAGCATTGCGCTATCAATTGCTGCCGATTCCGGCTGAATCAACACTTTCGAAGTTTTGAACATCGTGTACCCGTCACCACCATCCACCAGAAATCCTGGCGAAGCCATTGTGTAGGTTTTCTTTTCATCCAGCGGCTGACCATTGATTGTCACTTTGACCACACGCGAGCCGGCAGGTTTGCGCGCGTCATATTCAAACTGCAAGCCTGCCACTTGCGGGAAGCGACCGCTTTCGGTGGTTTCAACGATTTGGCTGACGCCGTTTTCCAACGCGGCTTTCACCTGTGCGCCGGTGGCTTCGATTTTGATGATTGGATTTTCAAACGGCAGCATGGAAACGACGTCGCGTTTGCTGATTGGTCCAACAGCGAATGTTGTATTTGCACGGATCGAACCGCCGTTGAGAATCGTAATGTCCGCTTTTGTTCCTTCCCGAAACGCATCAGCAATCAAATTGCCCAAATTGGTTTCCCGTGTGCGGCTGCCCAGGTTGGTTCCATCAAGTGCTTCAGTCGTGTTGCCAAGCGGCTTGTCGAGCTCCGCAGAAAGCTTGGTTTCGTAAGTGGAAATCACTGCGGCGGCATCCGGATCATCGGGCGTTGCATCGGTAACAGGAATTCCAGCCCAGTCAATGCTCTCAAGCCGACGCGTGGTAGGGTTGATGTTCAAATCAATGCGGCCAAGAATTCTGGCGTCCGATCCCCATTTGAATATCAGTGTCCGCCCAGCCTGGGACTGCAACAGCTCGTGCTCGTGCCCTCCCAAAATTACGTCAACCAGTCCCGTCTTCGCCAATTCCTTGTCGGTTGGCATCGTCAGATGCGTAACAGCAACGATAATGGTCGCTCCTTCGGCGCGCATTTTCGGCACCAACTGTTTGGCAGTCAGGATCGGATTTACGAACTTGATGTTTTTGCCCGGACTGGAACTGGTTTCGGTGTCGGTTGTCAGCAACCCCAGAATCCCGATCTTGATCTTGCCGAATTTCCGAATGACGTAAGGCGGCATGCCGTTGAAGGATTTGTTGGTATTGCGGTCAATGACATTGGCTCCAAGCCAGACAAATTTCGATTCTTTCATTCGCTGAATCAAAATGTCGTTTCCGAAATCGAATTCGTGATTTCCAAGTGCTGCGTAATCCAGGCCGATGGCGTTCCATGTGGCAATGACCTGTTCCCCTTTGAAAATGGTGGAAGCCACGGAAGGGGAAATGGTATCGCCTCCCAACAGAAAGAGCGTATTCGGAGATTCAGCCAAAATTTTTTTTCTGAGAGTCGCAACACGCGCCAAGCCCGCGTTCTTGCCTTTGTCCACAGGCGAGATTTGATAGACATCGTTAAGTTGCAGCAGCGTCACACGAACATCGGGCTTTTTGGCCGCCTTTTCCTTTGCGGGTGCTTGCGCCTGAATCGAAACGACAAACAAGCTGGATACGGCGAAGAATGTCAGGGCAATTCGACGCATCACTGAGGGGATCATAAACATTGAGTTTTCCTCCTGTTTTGGATGGTGATGGAGATGACCGCAGTGCAAGCTATCACAGGCAAGGATTGCGTAGAAGTTTTGCCAGGACGACTTCCGTTCTTCAGACAAAAAAAGAGGAGGCATAATGCCTCCTCAAAAATTCGGGTCCGAAAACATTCGGACACCTCACCCTGAACACCAAACACACACA
>CAZMXG010000144.1:0-20777 GCA_964570175.1 uncultured Heliomicrobium sp.
TTTGACGGTGACAATGACGTCTTCCGTAGCCTTTTTCATCAGGTACCGGCTCATCTCGCGCTCATCTTTGATGTAACGTTCGGTTTTGCCTTTTTTGATTTTGTAGAGCGGAGGCTGGGCGATGTACACATAGCCACGAGTTTCGGTTTCGACTTCGCCAGCTTCATTTGTCGTTTCAACCTTGTGTTCCAACAGTTGCGGCATCTGACGATAAAAGAATGTCAACAGCAGCGTGCGGATGTGCGATCCGTCAACGTCCGCGTCGGTCATCAGAATGATTTTGTGGTACCGCAGTTTGTTGATATCGAAATCGTCTTTGCCAATGCCGGTTCCCATCGCCGTAATTAGGGCTTTGATTTCGTTGTGGCCCAGCATCTTGTCGAAACGCGCTTTTTCGACGTTCAGGATTTTGCCTTTGAGCGGCAGAATCGCTTGGGTGCGCCGGTCGCGTCCCTGCTTGGCAGAACCGCCTGCGGAATCTCCTTCGACGATGTAAAGCTCACTGACCGCTGGGTCTTTTTCCGAACAGTCGGCCAACTTGCCTGGCAGGTTCATCGAATTCAGCGCGCCTTTGCGAACGATTTCGCGCGCCTTGCGGGCGGCTTCGCGAGCGCGGGCAGCTTCAACAGCTTTGCCAACGATGGTTTTGGCGACCGAAGGATTCTCTTCAAAATACGAAGTCAGCCGTTCATAAAGAAAGGAATCCACAGCCCCTTTGACGTCGGAATTGAGTTTGCCCTTGGTCTGGCCTTCAAACTGCGGCTGCGGAATCTTGACGGAAATGACGGCGATTAAGCCTTCGCGCACGTCGTCGCCGGACAACCCGCCTTTGAAATCTTTCAACAGGTTTGCAGTCTGTGAATAGCGGCTGATGGCTTTCGAAAGCGCCGAGCGAAACCCGGAAAGGTGCGTACCGCCGTCAACAGTGTTGATGTTATTGGCAAAGGAAAAGACCTTTTCGTCGTAAGCGTCGTTGTACTGGATTGCCACTTCGACAGTCAGGTCGTCGCCGTCAATGCCGGTCGCTGCTTTTTCAAAATACATCGGCTTCGGGTGAAGCGTGTTTTTGTTTTTATTCAGATGCTTGACGAATTCGGCGATGCCGCCTTCGTAATAAAACTCATGCTTCTTTTCAGTATCGGAGCGCTCGTCAACAATGGTGATTCTGATGCCTTTGTTCAGGAAGGCTTTTTCGCGCAGCCGCTCCGACAACTTATCGAAACTGTATTCAGAGGTAGTGAAGATTTCCAGATCAGGCTTGAAGGTGATCTTGGTTCCGGTTCTGGAAGATTTGCCTGTCTTTTTCAGGTCAGAGGATTTGATCCCCTGCTTGAATTCCATTTCGTAAACGCCGCCTTCGCGGCGGATTTCCATGCGCAACCATTCGGACAGGAAATTGACACAGGAAGCGCCGACGCCGTGCAAGCCGCCGGAAACCTTGTATGCGTTGCTGTCGAATTTTCCGCCTGCGTGCAATACGGTCATGACGACTTCTGCTGCCGGGCGTTTTTCAGTCGGATGCATATCCACTGGGATTCCCCGGCCGTTGTCTTCAACGGTGATGGAATTGTCCAGATGGATCGTGACTTCGATCTTGTCGCAGTATCCGGCCAGGGCTTCGTCCACAGAGTTGTCTACGATTTCGTAAACCAGGTGATGCAAGCCCATTTCCCCGTTGGAGCCGATATACATCGCTGGACGCTTGCGAACAGCGTCACGGCCTTCCAAAACGGTGATTGATCCTGCACCGTAACTGTCGGGGACATGTCCGTTGATTTCTGCTTCAGTTTCTTGGTTTTTCTTTTCTTTGGCTTTCATAGTTTCAGTCATTCTGATGCTTGTTCGATTACCCGGCCCGCTTCAACCAGAAAGGTTGAAGCCCTGTGGCGGTAACGATCAGCGATTGAGCGCTTGGAAGTAGAGACGATGGTCTGCGCTTTGCCATCCAGATAATCGAGCAAAATTTCGATTCGCGAGCGGTCGAGTTCGGCATCAAGGTCGTCAATCAGGAAAATTGGGTACTCTTCAAACGCCTGATGATAGACGGTTTGCTGCGCTAATTCAAGAATCAGCAGTGAGCTTCTTTGTTGGCCGGAACTGCCAAAACGGGCAATTTCATACCCATCTGAAAGAATCTCCAAATCGTCCCGGTGAGGTCCCACCAGGCTGTACCCAACAGCTATCTCGTTCTTCAGCCTAAGGTTAAGCCGTTCCCGCAGTAACGCGCCGTAATCGCTGAGATCGCCTTTGCCTTCCAGCGAAGATTTATAGCGAACCCGGATTTCTTCGGCTTGAAACAAGGAAGGATTGAGCGCCGCCTGCAACTTGGCCAAATAGCCGGTTCGCGCCAGATAGACTTCCGTTCCAAGCGCCACAAGCTGGTCATTCCAGGTTTCAATTTGCGGCTGAAATCGCATCGGGTTCTCAGCATCCGAAGCTTCTCGTAACAACGCATTTTTCTGTTTCAGCACGCGATTATATTCATTCAGCGTTCCCAAATACGATGGCAGCGTCCCGAAAACCCCTCGGTCCAAAAAGCGCCGCCGGGCTTCGGGCGCACCGCGAACGATGTCCATTTCATCTGCGGTGAATGCCAGCGCGTCCAGATTGCCCAGATACCGCACAATCGGTTCTCGTTTGCCGTTGACAAAAGTTTGTTTGGTTGAGGCCGTCAGCAACAGTTGTAAATCTTTGGTCAGATTGCCGCGCGCAACTGTGCCGCGCAAAATTGCTTCAGTTTCATTGTGCCGGATGGCGTCTCGCGGGTGCGAAGTTCGAAAGGATTTGGCTGTTGCCAGCAAATAAGCCGCTTCCAGCCAACTGCTTTTGCCGTGCGCGTTCTGCCCGTAAATCAGGTTCAGCCCCGGAGAAAATTCGATTGATCCGGTGAGGTTGCGAAAATTGAGGGCTTCAATTCGGAGCAGGTGCATATTTCGTATCAGTACCGCGACCGGTAGGGAGCGAGTCGCCTAACTTGGCTACTGAAAGTAAGCCGCTTCCTACCGGTCGCGGTACTGACTCAAGACAACTTCAACTCAGGTGCGCGCCATTCGCCAGGTCGCGTTTGAATTCCAGCGCGCGTTGCGGGCGATCCATCGGTTCTTTTTCTAAGGCACGCAAAATTTCCGATTCGATCAACGCGTTGACGTCTTTGTTGACCTGGCGCAAGGATTGCGGCTTTTCATTGAGCAGCTTGACCCCGAAATCGCCGACGCGTTTGGCGGCAAAGGGCGGTTGTCCAGCCAGCATTTCGTACGCGATCACTCCCAGGCTGTAAATATCCGAGCGCAAATCGGCTTCTTCGCCGCGAAACTGTTCAGGGCTTAAATAAGTTGGCCGCAGCGGCAACTGTCCCCTGCCCTGCAATCTGGCGGTTGTGCCAGGCACAAACTGTTGGCCGGAAGCGAATTTGGTGTAACTGAAACCGACCAGAACAACATTCGGCATCAGCGCTCCGGTGTCGGCGATTTTGTCAGGCAGAATGACGCACTCCGGTTTCAAATCACGATGGACCAAACCCGCTTTGTGCGCGACATCCAGCGCATCGCAAATATCCCCGAGCAAATCCACCGCCACCTGAACATCAAACCGGGAAAGGCGCTTCATCTCGTCCCGTAGCGAACGCCCTTTGACGAACTCGCTGACGACATAGCCTGTCGCGTCCTGCAACACGCCAAAATCATGCACGGCGGCAACCTGCGGATTTTTGAAATGAAGAGCGATTTGGGCTTCGCGTCGAAACCGGTCCTGCGCGCGCGGGTCGGCGATGACGCTGGCGCGAATGACTTTGACAGCCACTTGTTTGCCGGATTCCAGGCTGGTTGCGCCAAAGACGATCCCCGTCGCGCCGCGTCCTAAAACACGTTCAAGCTGGTAGCGTGAATTGATGGTGTAAGGAATTCTTTCCACCGGGATCAATTCCACCATACAGTCCCGGCAGATTTGCTGGTTTGGGGGGTAACACTCTTTGCAAGACACACACAGCCGCACTGTGTCTGTCGGATCAAAGGCCGCCATAACTCTCTTCTCCCGTAAGTTCAAAATAAAAGCTCGGATCAGGATGCTGACTATGATTGAAGATTACCACAACCACCCAACCCTTGCCGAGCTTGTGCCGTTTTCGGAGCAAGTCTAAAATCGCTTCGCTTTTCCGCAATTGACAGAGTCGGTACCGCGCGCGGTAGCAAGCGGGCGCTCAATCAATCGCAACCTCGCTCCCTACCGGTCGCAGTACTGACCCAACACATTTCAATAGGAGATTTCCATGTCCGACTTGACCCGCAGAGACTGGAGCAAGCTGGCGCTCGGCTCAATTGCCGCCGCCGCTTTGCCGTTTGAAACGTTCGCCGCGCAAAAACCCAATTCAAAAGTAAAAGGCGTGCAGCTTGGCGCGCAGAGTTATAGCTTCCGCGACCGCTCGCTAGACGAAGCCATCAAAGCCTACATTGACACCGGCCTGAGCTGTTGCGAATTGTGGTCGGGCCATTTGGAACCAAAAGGATTGGATCGCGCCGGGATTCGGACCTGGCGACTGACCACGCCACTCAGCTTTTTTACGCTGACAGGCGAGAAATTCAAAAAAGCTGGCATTGAACTGTACGCGCTGAATTACAGCTTCAAAGACGATTTCACGGACGAAGAAATCAAGCGCGGTTTTGAAATGACCAAAGCCATCGGCGCGAAATGCATCACTGCATCCGCCAACGTCAACACCGCCAAACGAATTGATGTGTATGCCAGGCAGTACAAGATTCGCGTCGGCATGCACAACCATTCCAACATTCGCCCGAACGAATTCGCCACGGCAGAAGATTTCGCCAAGGCGATGGAAGGCAATTCCGAATACATCTGCATCAATCTGGACATTGGCCATTTCACCGCTGCTGGCTTCGACGCGGTGGATTATCTGAAAAAACACCACGACCGCATCGTCACGCTGCACATCAAGGATCGCAAAAAGAATCAGGGCGACAACGTTGTCTTTGGCCAGGGCGACACGCCAATCAAAGAAGTTCTGACGACACTGCAAAAAGGCGGCTGGAAAATTCCCGCCAACATCGAATACGAATACAAAGGCGCTGACACCGTTGCCGAAGTGAAAGCGTGTTACGACTATTGCCGTAAGGCACTCGGTGGTTGAAGTTCTTTTCACCGCAAAGGCGCGGAGAACGCAAAGGCAGCGCAGAGAAGATAAAGACTCTGCGAGTCCTCTGCGGAACCTCTGCGTCTCTGCGGTAAGTCTTCCCTTTCTGTGCTTAGCCTCCGAATCATTCAGACTTTTACGTTTCAAGGTAAACCAATGAAGCCAACGAAATTCTTTGTTGCCGCCGCTCTGACTTTTCTCTCCATCGTTTCGCTTGATCGCACGCGTGTCGCTAGCCAAGCCAAAAATGATCTGGCTGCCAAAGCCAGCAGCGTGCTTTCGCAAACTTCCGGCACGCTGAAACTTCCCGGCTTGCAAAAGCCTGTGCGTGTGGTGCGCGATGAATGGGGAATCGCCCACATTTACGCCGAATCGCAGGACGATCTGTTTTTCGCGCAAGGCTTCGTCGCGGCGCAAGACCGATTGTGGCAAATGGATTTGTGGCGTCGGCAAGGTGAAGGCAAGTTGGCGGAAATTCTTGGATCGGGAGCCATAGAACGCGACAAATTCGCCCGTCTGGTTCGCTATCGCGGTGATATGAAAGCGGAATATGAATCGTACGCACCGGACGCCAAACAGATTATCGAAGCTTTTGTTCGGGGCGTGAACGCGCAAATCGAACTGGTCAAAAGTTCCGGCAAGCTGCCGATTGAATTTCAGCTTGCCGGTTACGAACCTGAAGCCTGGACGCCGGAAGTCTGTCTGACGCGCATGGCTGGCTATGTGATGACGCGCAACGCTTCGACGGAAATCCAGCGTGCCGCGCTGGCGAGAGAATTCGGCAAAGAATTCGTGGACGAATGGATGGAAACAGAACCGAAGCGAAAATTGGAACTTCCCGAAGGACTGGACCTAACAGGCATTGATTCAAAGATTCTGGCCGGCGCAACCGCCGCCGGTGCCGCTGCCAACTTCGCCCCAAATCCAAATTCCAGCGACGGCAGCAACAATTGGGTGGTTGATGGAATGATGAGCGCAACCGGCAAACCGCTTTTAGCGAACGATCCGCATCGTCAGATTGCGCTGCCGAGCTTGCGGTATATGGTTCACCTGAACGCTCCTGGCTGGAATGTAATCGGCGCGGGCGAACCTTCGCTGCCCGGCGTCGCCGCTGGCCACAACGAACGCGTCGGTTTCGGCTTCACCATTGTCGGCATTGACCAGCAAGACCTTTACGTCGAAGAAACCAATCCCGCCAATCCGAACGAATACCGCTGGCAAGGCAAATGGCAGCCGATGCACGTCGAGCGCGAACAGCTCAAAGTCAAGGGCGATGCCAAACCACGCGAAATTGAACTCAAGTTCACGCAGCATGGCCCGGTAGTTTATGAAGATGCCAAGCTGCACCGCGCTTACTCGCTGAAATGGGTGGGCAGCGAACCGGGCACAGCGGGTTATCTGGCTTCGTTGTCGCTGAACCGCGCAAAGAACTGGCCAGAGTTTTTGAAAGCATTGGAGCGCTGGAAAGTGCCTTCGGAAAATCTGGTCTACGCGGACGTTGACGGCAACATTGGATGGGTCGCCGCCGGAATGACGCCAATTCGCAAGGGCTGGTCGGGCCTGTTGCCTGTGCCCGGCAACGGCAAGTACGAATGGCAGGGCTTCCTGCCGCTAAAAGATTTGCCGCAAACGTACAACCCGTCCAGGCATTTTATCGCGACAGCCAATCACAACATTCTGCCGCCGGGGTACGACAAAGAGCTGGGGTACGAATGGTCGAATCCGACGCGCTTTCTGCGCATCGCACAAGTGCTGGGCGCAGCAAAGGAGAAATTGACGGTTGAAGATTTTCAGAACCTTCAACACGACGATGTTTCGCTGAATGCTCGCGCTTTGATCGCTACGCTTGGCGAAGCCAAAAATCTGCCTGCGGAGTTGCAGCTATTTGTTGAACTGCTGACGAAATGGGATTGGCGGCTTGGCAAAAATTCTCCTGCCGCCGCGCTGTATGAAATCTGGTTGCCGAAACTCGCCCCGGCGATTTTCAAAGCGCACGTGCCTGAAGCCGCTTGGCGGACAGTCGGCAGCCGCATTCAACCCGGCAAGGTAATCGCAGCGCTGGCAATTGCTTCACCGCAATGGTTTGGCAAAGAGCCTGTTGCGAATCGTGATGCCCTGATCTGGAAAACATTGGCCGAAGCCGTTGCTGATACCAAAAAACGGCTTGGCGATGATCCGGCGAAATGGCGTTGGGGAACTCTGCACGTTGCGCCGTTCTCGCATCCGCTTTCAACCAGCGCAGATCGAAAAGCCTTGTTCGATCTTCCCTCAGCCGAACGCGGCGGCGATGGCAACACCGTGTTTGCCACCAGTGGCGCAAACTTCCAGCAAACCCACGGCGCGTCATTCCGCGAAATTCTGGATGTGGCAGATTGGGATCGTTCGGTGGGAACCAACGTACCGGGTCAATCGGCGCAACCGGGCAGCAAGCATTACAGCGATTTGTTGCCACTGTGGGCAGAGGGAAAATACTTTCCACTGCTGTACAGCAAAGCGAAAGTCGAAGCGATGGCGAAAGACAAACTGACGCTGGAACCGAAGTAAGGGTAATGGCTCAACTGGGAGACCTTCTGGCTGCGCAACGGACAACCGACACGTCAATTTACCAAACCGGCAAACTCTTCAACCGCCACTTCACCGTCGGTCTGGGCACGGACGCTGCCTTCAAACGCTTCACTGCCTCAACGACGGACATCATCATTGACATCTCAGGCTTCTTCGCGCCGTAAGCTGAAAGCCTCAAAAGCAAACAGCCCGCTGCTGAATCAAATTCCAGCAGCGGGCTGTTTCGTTGAATGGGTGTTGAACGTTGCCTCACCAGTTGGTGCGTTGGCGCACCTGATTCATTGGTTGTTTGATTATTTCGATTCCTGAAGCAGCTCTGCCAAATGCTGCTTCCACAACGCTGGCAATGTATGGGTTCCGTGGCCGCGCGTTTGATCACTGATTGGGATCAGGATGAAGCGGCCTCGCTTGACCCGTTTGATTTCGCGCTCGGCGATGCCAAGCTCTGGCGGATTGACCTGATCATCGGCGGAGTTAATGGCCAGCAACGGCGCTTTGATGGTTTCCAGCAAGGGCTGCGGGTTGTAATCGCGCGAAGCGTCAAATTGATAAAGCATGTCGTTCGCGTCTTTACCGTTCAGCGCATTCCGCACTGCGTTGTCAAACATCTTGTCGGCATCTTCGCGCGTTGAAGCCTGTTTCTGTTGTTGCAGCGGAATGCTGCTCATAATCAACAACGTGTAATTCGCCGCGATCAATCCGCGTGGTTGTTGCTTGTAATCCCCGTTGTTCCATTCAGGGTCTTTGGTAATGGAATCAATCACCATCCGGCGAAAGTAACGATTGCGTCCGGCAATTTGCACCGGCAAGCTGGCCAGCGGCATCAATGCATCCATAAAGTCAGGATACTTTTCACCCCACACCCACGAATGCATTCCGCCCATCGAAGTTCCCATCACCAATCGCAAATGGTTCACGCCCAAATGTTCGGTCAGCAATCGGTACTGCGCCGTAATCATGTCATTGTAATTGTAATGCGGAAATTTCGCGCGCAACCCGTCGCTGGGTTTTGAAGACTGGCCGTGGCCAATTCCGTCCGGCATGATGATGAAGTATTTTGCCGCATCCAAAAGTTGGCCTTCGCCAAACAACACTCCTGCAAATTGTTGCGACAAAAACTGGCGTCCGGTTCCGCCCGTGCCGTGACCGATCCAAACGGCGTTGGTGACTTTACCGGAAGCATCGCGCTGCGGTTTTCCCAGCGTTCGGTAATGCAGCCGCAATTCCGGCAAGGTTTCTCCGCTTTCAAATTTGAAGTCGCGGATCGTGAAATCGCCTTCAGTTGGCGCCAGTTGTTGCGCAGAAACAGAAAGGCTGGCAAACAACAAAACCAGCAATGCAATGATTGGGCTTTTGCTCATGGAAAACTCCGGGTTGGTGGTTGATAAAAAGTGACGGAACGACCGCAATAAACAGAAAAGACGGAAAAGGAATCAATCCAGTTTCCGTCTTTTGGCTCTTTCCGATTGCACGGTATTTTCGCTGATACCGTTGAAGCCTACTTTCCAACCACGGGCAAACCGCTGGGCACAGAAGCAGGCACAATTGGCGGCGGAGCAAGATCGTTCAAGCTTTTCAAAAATGCCACCAAATCTTTCTTTTGCTGTTCAGTCAAATTCAGCTTGGCGACTTTTGAATCCTGACTGTAAGCGTCCTGGCCTCGTCCGCGTCCACCGCCATCGTTGTAAAACTCAACAACCTCTTCCAGTGTTTTGAATGCGCCGTTGTGCATGTAAGGCGCGGTGCGTTCAACGTTGCGCAACGCCGGAGTTTTGAACATTCCAAATCCATCTTCGCGCCGGACGACGGCTCCAAAACCTGGATCAGGATCAATCGGCGAATTTTTGTCCGGCGAAGTCGTCGTTCCAATCGAGGACAAAACACCATCATGAAAGTTCGGCGGCGTATGGCAAATGCTGCATTGTCCCTGCCCCATAAAAACGACCAAGCCGCGTAACTGCTCAGTGGTCAGCGCGTCGTCTTTGCCCTTGGCAAAATGATCGTAATTGGTTTCGGTGATGTTCAGCTTGCGTTCAAACGCGGCGATGGCACGTGCGATGTTTTGCAGATTGATTTCGCTGCCATCTTGTTTAGATTTGAAGCCGAAGGATTTGGCAAACAGTTCGCGGTATCGTGGAACTGCGCGCAGCCGTTTCAGCAAGTCTGCCAGATTGTTTTGGTTCATTTCGTTTTCGGCAAATAGCGGAACCAAAACCTGTTCTTCCAACGTCCGGACCCGGCCATCCCAGAACTGAAATTCATTGAACGCGACATTGAAAAGGCTCGGAGTATTGCGCTGAAGTTCCGGCCCTGTACCTGCGCGATGAGCGCCGTAACCTTTCCCGCCAAATCCAACACCTTTGGTCAGGCCATCGGCCATTCCAAAATCCGGATGGTGACATGAAGCGCATGAAGTCGTTTTGTCGTTGGACAGAATCGGATCGAAGAACAGTTGATAACCCAGTTCGACCCTGGAAGCTTCGCCTTGATTATTTCGCGGTTCGACCGGTGCGGCGATCTGATGAACACTTTCTGAAGCCAACACTCCGTGCGCCAATTTCAACCAGGCCTGACGGTCTTCGGGTGAAGTCGTTTTAGCCAAATTGATGATTTCTTCGGTCGTCAATTCACTGCTTTTTGACGCCTCGCCGCGCAACGTCCAATAACCAGCAGCGGCTAAGCCGATCATCACCAAACCGCTGGCCACCAGTTTGAGCATTTTTGCCCGCGGCTGTTTCGCCAACACACTTTCGTTTGAGGAGTTGTTCAGATTCATAATTGCTCGATTGTTCAAACGGGGCGAGGTTTCCAGCGGGGCGTTAACAACTTATTTCGGATAATAGCCAAAACGCGTTGTGGCGCGGTAACCCGGAGTTTTGACTTTGACGCGAACGGAACGATAGCTGCCATCTGCCGTTGGATCGGTTGGTGTATAGAAAATTACGTACTGGCTGCGCAACTCTTCGGCAACTTGCTGGTAAGCGTTACCCAGATCGTCGAAACTTTCCGGCAGAAAGATTCGCCCGCCGGTTTCTTCCGCAATCCGCATCAAGTTCAATTCGCTTTTTTCCAGTTCTTCCAGTGACATCTTCAATCCGTCAATCCGTAGTTGGTTGGCAGCCGATGCGGAATAGTTTTTTTTGTAATACTCCAGCTTCTCACGGTCGGATTGTCCCTGGATTCGCGTTTTGCTGACTACATACACCGCTGTTTCTTCTTCAACCAGCGTGCGAAAAGCCCGCTCCGAAGTGGTCGAACCGCGTCCGCTGTCAATGCCATCGGTCAAAACAATGATGGCCTTGCGGCCTGTGACTTTGCCCAACTGTTCTTTGGCAGCCAGGTAAAGCGCATCGTTGAATTTGGTGAACATGCCCGTTGCCAGACGGTTCATCGCTCGTTTCAGCGTATTGTGATTATTCGTCCAGTCCTGAACAAGTTCGACCTTGTCGTCAAACCGAATCAGGCAAATTTTGTCGTCGGGATCTAATTGATTGATGAAGTTAAGCGCGGAAGCTTTGAAATCTTCCAGTTCACGCGTCACACTGCTGCTGGTGTCAATCAACAACACCACATGAACCGGCAACCGTTTCAACGCGAAAGAGGAAATCGGCTGTTGAATGCCGTTTTCGTAAATAACAAAATCTTCCGCCTTCAAATTGGTGGCAAACTGTCCGGTTAAATCCCGGACCGTCACTGGCAGCAAAACTTCTGTGGTTTCAATGGCAATGGTGTCGCCGGAAATTTCTTTGGCAGGCGGTTTCGCCGGTTTGTCCTGTTGGCGCTTTGGCGTTTGCGCACAAACTACCACCCCGGTGCTGACAAAAATCATCATGAGTAAAGCCAGCCCACTTTTGATTTTTGACTTTTGCCTTTTGCCTTTTGCCTTCACTTCGACTCATCCATCGCCGTTTTCATTGCTGTCAGCACACGGTCGCTGATTCTATTCTTCTTCATTTCTTCGACGGCTTTCGGCGACAGGTCAAAATCGACCTGCGAGCTTTCAATTTTGCGAATGATCGTGCCCTCGGAAAAACCGGCTTGGACCATTTCCATGACGCCCTGATTGTCTAACTTAGGCGCGCGTTCCAGTTTGGGGCTTGCGCCAGGAACCTCGCCGGACGGACGAATGATTCGGACTGAAGCCGATCCCATCAATTCGCTGGATTCTTCCCGATCGCCATTCGGGCCAATGCCGCGCGAGCGGGATTTGCTTTTCCCGCCGGATTCCGAACCAAAGATCATTGCCTCATCTTGCTGCTTGCGAGCTTCTTTTTCGCTGGGCAATTCTTTGAAGACCTGCGAACCATTGAAGAACGCTTCATCGTCTTTGGCAAAAAATTCATCGTCACGGAGCGTAGTCAATCGCCTGGCCAGGTCGCGACGATTCGTGATTTCAATCATCTCGGTGATGATCTTTTCGCTGACGTTGCGTTTTTTCAGTTCGACCAGTTTAAGGGTGGAAATGTCGAAAGCCGTTTGCGAGGTGCGGATTAGCGTGACGATTGTCCGTTCTTTGAACCCGGCTTTGGTCAGGCTGACGATGGAATCATTGGTCAGGATTTCGCGGGATTTTAGTTCCTGCGCGCAAATGGTGTTCGCGGTTGTGAGTGCAAACAAAAACACCAGGCAAAGAGGGACGAGATACTTCATATTTTTCCTCCTTCTCGGCCGGCTTTGCCGGACAGCCTATTTACTGACCGACTGCACGGCGATAGGCAGTGTTGATTCGCCAGACATAATTTACAGTTTCGCTGTATGGGGGAATGCGGCGTCCATATTTCAAAACCGCGCCTTCACCGGCATTATACCCTGCCAGCGCCAAGTTGATATCCCCGCCAAACATTTCAATCAACGTCCGCAGATAACGCGTACCGGCGTCAACGTTTTCAACCGGATCGTGAATGTTTCGCACGCCCAATCGCGCGGCGGTTGCAGGCATCAATTGCATCAATCCACGAGCGCCGACACGGGAAACAGCGCGATGGTTGAAGCCTGATTCTTCGCGCATCACCAGATAAATCAGCAAGGGATCAACGCTGTATTTCGATGCGTTATAAACAATCAAACCGTCCAGGTTGCGATTGCCGGTGGAAAACCTCAACCCAACATTACTTGGCAGTGCAGGCGCAGGCACATCAGAAGCCTCAATTCCTGTCAGCACCTTCACCAGTTCGGAACGTTCGATGTGCGTTTGCATGTTGCCCATTCGGTACACAATCCGGTCGGATTCTTCCCAGACCGAGTCCACCTCGATCTGCGTTCCGTCTTTTAGCCATAAACGCGAAACTTTACGTTTGCCACCCGTTTGCGCTTTCTTCGGACTCTCACTTGATTCCGTAACGGAAGTAATGATTTTGGCGGCCTCATAGGGAAGCCGCCTGCTAACGCTGGTGACATCGGCTTTGGCAACATAAGCGGTCACTTTGCCTTGCCTGTACCAAACCGCATTGGTCGTTTCCCAAATTTCGTCCGCTTGGATCACCTGTCCATTTCGTAAGCGCAATTCATCGGCAAGCGCGATGCCCGCGAACGAACAACTAAGAAGAAACAATCCACAAATTGAAACCCACACTTTCATATACTTCTTCAAGCTGCCACTAGACGTGCGCGATACCGAAGTAATTGCTCCAGGCAAGATCAAGCAGTTCCGTGGTCAGCGTCGGCTGCAAGCTCTTGTACTGGCAAATATCCAAAAAGCGGTTGATCAAATCGCGCGGTTCGCAAGCCTTCATCACACGCCGTTCCGCAGGATATTTTGAAATCAGATAATCCAGCACCAGCGGTTCGTATGACACGCCCGCTCCTTCCGTATACCGCTCGAAAATACGGCGATAGGTTTCTTCCGATGGCGGTTCGATGCGAACGCGGTACCCCATTCGGCGCAGGAACGCCTCGTCTACCAGCCGGCTTGGTTCCAGGTTGGTTGAAAAGACAACCAACTCTTCAAACGGCACGCTTATTTTTTTGCCGGTGTGAAGCGTCAGAAAGTCCACTTTGCGTTCCAACGGCACAATCCAGCGATTGAGCAAATCTTCCGGCTCGACGCGTTGGCGGCCAAAATCGTCAATCACCAGCGTTCCGCAGTTGGCTTTCATCTGGAACGGCGCTTCGTAATACCGTGCAGCACGGTTGTAAATCAGGTCTGTGCTTTCCAGGCTCATTTCGCCGCCGACGATAATCAGCGGGCGCGCAATTCTGATCCAGCGTTTGTCATAAGATTCAAATTGGGCTTCATCCAGCGAACGTTCGTGGTTATGGCCGTCGTAAATGTTTATGACGTGTTCGTCAACCGCCACGGCGTAAGGAATCCACACAGGCGTTTGCAGTGCGTTGTTGATGCGCTCGGCGACTGAAGTTTTTCCGGTTCCCGGAATGCCGGAAATGAACAAACTGCGGCGAGAATTGATCGCAAAACCCAGTGTTTGCAGCAAGCTGTCCGGCAGAACCAAATCGGTAAAAGCCTCAGCAACGGTATCCGGCCCAACCAGATCATCAGGCTGTGCCTGAGAGCGCATCATTGCCGTATAAGCTGTCAACGAAACTGGTGTCGGTCCAACGTAACCAGAGATTTCCATAATGCGGCGCAACTGATCCCAGCCGCGATCCAGCACAGCATAACGGTTGTTGTTCAGTCCAACATTGCCGCGAATTTCGACCAGCTTTTCGCGATACAGATGCTGCATCAGCATTTCTGTCACGCTGACTGGTAAACACATGCGCTCGGCAATTCCGGCAGTTGTCTGAATCGTTTCGGTCGCCGCAGTCTTCAGAGCCAGATCGGCCAGGAACTGAAACGACAAGCCCGTCTCTTCAAAAGATTCGGGCATCGGCGGCGCAAATTGTTTTGTTTTGGCTTGTACGGCTTCAGGCATAATTTCACTTTGAGTAGACGGTAGCCGGAAGCCGGTAAATGGTAGCGAAAAGCGGAAACTTTTCGACGCCCAACTTCCGGCTCCCGACTACTCAAATAAGCGGTTAGGGTTGACGATCAACAACCTGATCTTTGCTCTTCTCGGCCTCGCTGAGCTTTTTGTATTGCGCTTGCAGCGATCCGGCTTCGCGCAACCAACCTTTGCGTTCATACAACTGCGCCAGATTGCTCATCGCAGGCAATGAGTCAGGGTTGATCTTTAACGCCGCTTCATAAGACTTGATCGCCTTGTCTTGCTCACCATCCTGCGTATAGAGATAGCCCAGATTCAGATACGCTCCAACTTCCCCCACGGCGATGACGAAATGCTCCTTGGCATCCTCGTAATTACCTTTGCGGCCATACGCCAAACCAATGTTGTTGTGCATGCGGCGGTCATTGGGTGTGATTTTCAAACCACGCTTATAGTGTTTGATTGAGTTCCCAAAATCACTTGAAAGATAGTAAGAATAGCCAATGTTGTTCAGGAAGCGCGCGTTGTTCGATTCAATTTTCAACGCTTTTTTGTATTCATCCTGCGCCAGGCTGTATTGGCCTTTTTCGTCGTAGCAGACGCCAAGCATGTTGTAGGCTTCGGCAAAATTCGGCTGCAAAACGGTTGCTCCAACCAGTTTTTCGATTGCGCCGTCAACGCGTCCTTTTTCGCGCAATTCAACAGCTTCATCAAACATATTTTGCGCAGCCGCTTCGGCCGTCGTCGCTTCGGCCGTCGTTCCATTGGCGGCATCCGCAATTTGGTCCGGCGAACCGCTTTGCGAACGGCTCAGCGGAATCACGCGCATTTTCTCCAAGTCTTTCTCTGTGGCTTTCTTGGCCAGATTGTTATCATTGCGTCTGAACATTCTGGCAACCATGCGGAAGGGCGCGCCAAAGACGCGTTTGAAGGAATTGCTTTTCTTTCCGTCCGGGCCAGCGTCCCCGCTTTCGGGTGCGTCATCGAACCAGAAAAAGTTCGAGCCTGAATCCAGGTTGGCAACCATATGATTGCGAATGCTGGGAACCGTGGTCACAACCCCAACGCTCAGCGCTGCGATGGCGGCCGTTACCAATACCGGGTGACGAAATGAACGGATAATCTTTTTCAGAGTCATAAACTCACCTTTCTGAATTTCAGCGAATGATGAAGAGCTTGTAAACAGCTCGCCGGAATTCCGCTGACCGTTAGCGGGTTGGTTGTGGGACACGGTCTCAGAAAACAAATCAAAATTTTGGTTCAATGTTTGGCTTAAAGCCGGGTCTGATTGCGTCGGGGCTTTTCGGATTAGAACCTGTGAAATCGAATCTTCGTAAACGCTCGCCCATTTTCCACTAAACAGGGCAATTTGCGCCAGAGCTTGGCCGCGTTTCAGCAACATCCAATCAACGGAGCGTTTGTCCAGAATTTCTTGTAAGCCCTGCCAGTCGGAACGAACGCTTTCCAGTTTGCCCATTTCCTCCAGCACAGAGCCTTGCCGGTAAAAGTCGCTCCGCCCGTCAACAAACACCTTGAATTGCCTGTAAATCAAATATCCGCCAATCTGATCCGGCGCATATAACCTACCGGACAATTGACTGATGTGCTGGTTTTTCAGCACGAACTCCACTGCGCCAGCCGGAAACCGCTTTTCGTCGAAACGCGGCGAAAGCAATTTGTCGGCCAATCCGGTGCTCGCGGCAAAAACCACGAACGCAACAGCGGCGGCGTAACAGGAAGCTCCGGTTAATTGGCGATTGATTGCCATCGTGCTCCGATACCAACTGCAGGCAGCGCGCAATGCCTTAGAGCGAGTTTCGTCTCCTTGCGCTGCCCGGTCGAAAAGTTCAGGCAATAAATTGCTAAGCTGCTCGGCAATGATTGGCGTCAGAACAACAACCGCCAATGTCACATGCCGTTCGGATTGCAGCGTCATATGTCCCCAAAGCAAAACCAATCCGGTTTCCACCAATCGTTTTTGCCGGAGCGCATTGACTGCCGCGACAATTGCCAGCAGCAACAAAAGCTCAATCAGCTTGCCGTCCGTCGAGTGAAAATTCGGCGATTGAAACTCATCAATCGTCGAAAGCAACTGCTTGTCGCTCAGGTAGCGCCACAAATGCCCGTACAGTTTAAAGCCATACGGTGTCAGCATCGCAGCCAGCAATGACAGCAAACCGACCAACACATAAGTTTTCAAAACTGTGAGCAGCTCCCTGCTCTTCCATTTACTTTGCGCCGCAAATTCCAATACTTCCCCAACGGCGTAAACTGCCAGAACAACAAAAGTTACAACAAACGCGCCGTGTAAATTCGCCCAAAGCGCAATCAGCAGCGGCGTTGCAAAAATCCATTTCGAACGTTTTCGGCGAAACCCTTCCACCAGCGCATACCACACAACCATCAGCAAAATGGACAGCAGGTGCGGTCGCGCCAACCAATGAACAATGCTAGCAATCGCGCCGAAAACCGTGAATCCAATTGCGAGAATTGGATCAGCTCCACGTTGAAGCATCAACCAGCCCAGCGCCGAGTAACTCACCAGCAACACCAAAATCGCTCCGCCGACAATGCCCGCCAATCCCCGCCAACCATGCAACGCGCCCATCAAAACATCTGTCAGCCATTCCCAGGCAAACCACGGAGCGCCGTTCATCGTGTGCGAAAACGAATCCAGGCGAGGCACGGAGCCTGTTTTCAAAATCAATTCTCCTGTGCGGATGTGCCAGCCAGTGTCGCTATCCAGCAAAAAGCGGTAGGAGTTGGTAACCAGCACTTGCAGTACCAACAAGGCCGACAATCCACCCAGTGATGGCAAAACCCACCGGGCCAGGAATCCAATTTGTTTGTCACTTGCTTGACGGCGCTGCCGTCCTGCGTGCGTCATGTGATTTGCGTTATTCGTAGCACCATTTCAGCGAGGGAGCCTGTCAGAGCACAAAATCTTTTTCAGTGTTGACCTTCTCGAACAAGCTCAAGCTGATCCCCAACTTTGAGTTGTGCGCGGGAGATGGTATGCGCTGACATTTCCAGCACGCTTCGCGCTTTGCGGTGAGGGGCCGTTAGGCGAAACGGTCGCATATTTTCAACCAACTTGACGATCCGCAATTCACGATCCAGGAAGATCACATCTATTGCGAAATGCATCCACCAAGTATGGACGCCATTGCAGGGGCGCAACCACAATGCTTCAGAGGGGGCGAGACGGCTGCGGGCAATCAATCCGCGCAGCCGCGTAAAAAATGTGTTGGCAAGCATGACTTTTTCAGCCAAAAGCTGGCCAGTCACGCGGTGGTAAAACTTCATGTTTGAGGTTAGGGAAGCTAGGTGCCAGCGATTTCAAATTTGGGAGTTGAAATCGCCGCAAGTCCTAATCCCAATCATCATCTTTTTCTTTCATCCGGCGACGGACGACGATCACACTTAAAACTGCCGCGATGACTAAAAGAACTGCAATAATAACGTAGTTGACTGTTAAATCCGGTCTCTCTGATTCCTGTAAAAACAGAGCCGCCAAGATCTCCATCGGGGGGTCTCCTTGTTTCAAAAAAGATAAAAGTTATTGAGTTAGTCAGATTGCCAAACTACTGGCTAATGAATCCGAATAGGTCGTAAATTTTGATCAGCGCAGGTCCCATCAGCACGATCAAAAGCGCCGGAAAGATAAACAACAGCAGGGGGAAAATCAACTTAATGGCAGCTTTGGCAACCATCTCTTCAGCGCGCTGACGGCGTTTGGTTCGCATGGAATCGGCGAATACGCGCAAGCTGTCCGCAATAGACGTTCCGAAGCGGTCCGTTTGCACCAGCATTGCCACTAATGATTTCACATCGTCCACGCCAGTGCGGTCCCCCAAATTGCGCAAGGCTTCATCGCGTGGTTTGCCCGCGCGAATTTCGCGGTTGGTAACAGCCAATTCTTCCGATAAATTGGGATCAACCAACTCCATTTCACGGCCAACACGATGCAACGCTGCGTTCAACCCTAATCCTGCTTCGACGCAAACGACCATCAGGTCCAGCGCATCTGGCAAAGCGCGCGTGATCTTGCCTTTTCGCTTTGTAATCTGGCGCGAAAGCATAAATGATGGCATAAACGCGCCATAGCCAATGGCAACCATGGTCAGGCCGATCGTTCCCGTATCAATCGGTTTGCGCAAAATAACGGTCAGGAAAAAGAAGACCGATGTCGGAATCAAGAGCATGGAAGCCAACTGAATGGCTCGATAAACCGTGGCAGAGTTTTCGTTGTAATAACCGGCCTGAATCAGGCGTTTGCGTAAGCGCCGCAAGTTTCGCGGCGACGGTTGCGGAACAAACTGCGCAATGGGTTTGGCAATACGCTCCACCACCACGGAGGAAACATTTTGCTGAGGCGCTTCGTCAACTGCGCGTGGATTGATTTCCCGCAGCCTTGTTTCGACCGGATTGACCGGGCGTACGAAGAAAAAGTAAGCCGCAACGCCCAAACTAACGATGGTCCCGAAAAGCGCCGAAAAGAAAAATAGTGCGTTACTATCCATAACTTTAGCTTTTGAAAAATTCTACTTGGTAATTCAGATTGGTTCTCAGTTCCTGCGTCCTGCGCGTCAAACTTCGATGTCCACAATCTTGCGAATAATCAGCCACCCAACAATTTGCATCACCACGCCGCCGCCAAGAATCCAGTATCCTAATGGGTGCTCATACATTGACTTCATGTAAGTCGGATTGACCAGGTTGATCCAGAAAAAGAGGAAGAAAGGCAGCGCGCTAACGACATAGCCGGACAAACGGGCCTGAGCAGATTTGACCCGGATTTCGCCCTGGATGCGGAAGCGTTCGCGAATAGTATGGCTGATGTTGCGTAGAACTTCGGACAAATTGCCCCCGATTTCGCGCTGAATCAGCACCGCGGTCACACACAATTTCAAATCAAGAATCGGCACACGCTCGCACATATTTTCCAGGGCCGATTTGATGTTCAACCCCAGATTCTGCTCTTCATAGGTCTTGCCGAACTCCCGCGAAATCGGTTCCGGCATTTCTGTCGCAACCATTTGCAACGCGGAACTGAAGCTATGGCCTGCTTGCAACGAACGAACCATCAGTTCCAGCGAATCAGGCAACTGTTCCAGAAACTTGTTGAACCGGCGGCGGCGTTTGTTATGCACCCACATTAATGGTGCGATCATCACGACAATGGCGACGATAAACATCGCCATCAGGGAACCTGAGAAAAAGAAAATCAGCAACCCGGCGATCAAACCACCAATCAAGCTGTAAATGATAAAGCGGTAAACGGTGATCTTCAGATCTGCCTGACGCAGGGTATCCTGCAATCGGTTGAACACTTCAAAGCGAATCAACGCCCGATGAAACATGGGCACGGTGCTTAGCAATTCGTCCTTAAGCAATTGCATTTCGCGCTGGCTGGCACCGCCACGCTCCTGCACCAGTTGCTTCAACCGATCGTCAATTCGTTTGCGGTACTGATCTGTGTCGCGGCTCACGAAAAAATAAAAAGCCACGATCAGAAAGATCGCTGCAATAAATGCCGGAAAAACAAAAACGACCAAATCCATAGCATCCCCATTTTATAGAAGCTCAAGCTGCCTTTCGCCAATAGCAGACAACTTGGCTTCTGATAATTTTATCGGCTTCTCCAACCAGACTGGGTAACTTCGGCCGCCACACCGCGCGGTTCGAAAATGTTTGGGGGCAGTTTGAATCCGTATTGCTCCAATCGCTCAGAAAATCGTGGACGAATACCAGTTGGCTGAAATTGCCCCTGCACATCGCCATTGCGACCGACCCCGGTACGAATGAATCGGTAAATTTCCTGCATGGTGATGATTTCGCCCTCCATGCCAATGATCTCCGAAACGCTCATCACTTTACGAGTACCGTCGCCCATACGCGATACCTGAACAATCAGGTGAATGGCAGAACTGATTTGTTGACGCATGGCTTTGTCCGAAATTCTCAAATTGGCCATGGCGATCATGGTTTCCAAACGGGACAGAGCGTCGCGCGGCGTGTTGGCGTGAATGGTTGTCATACCGCCGTCGTGACCGGTGTTCATGGCCTGAAGCATGTCAATGGCTTCATCTCCACGGACTTCGCCGACGATGATGCGGTCGGGGCGCATACGCAGAGAGTTTTTTAGCAACGAGCGCTGCGTGACTTCGCCGCGACCTTCAATG
>CAZMXG010000145.1:0-20680 GCA_964570175.1 uncultured Heliomicrobium sp.
CAATCACCAACTGGTCATACAGCATTCGTTCGGCGACTTCGACGCGTTCAAGCTGCAAATTCCATTTGGCCTCGACAACTTCGCGCAAGTTGTCGGCAAACAAATCAATCAACCATTCCGGCTGAATGGCGCTGGCCACACGAACGATGCGAATGGTGTTGGCTGCGGCGTCGCGACGCTCTTCCGCATCCACGGCGACCAGAAATTCCGAACTGCGGACACTGCTTGCAGAAGACAGCGGCACGGCTCCGCCACCGGAAAGTAGCAACTCCGCTTTTTCATCTTTGACGTTGCGGCGACGGGCTACGCGATCCGGATATCCGGCGAGGATGGAAATCAGTAGTGCGTCATCGTTCTGAGACAAAGGGACAGAAGGGCGATTGGATTGAGGGGTGGAGTGACGCTGCAACTGGCGGCGCACGCGGTCAACTGCTTGGGTCGAGCCGGGATCAAGATTGAGTTCGCGAAGGATTGAAGCCGAGAAGCCAGCGCGTTCGGCTTTGGCAAACAAATCCAGCCGGTCGAGCAAATCCGATGGGCTGTGATGTTTGGCGTGAAGGTTGATTCGGCGGCCATTGAACATTTCGCTGGCGATGATGTCGCGTTCGCCGATCAGTGCAGCGATGATGCAGGCTTCGTTAAATGCGCCGCGCGATTGCGCTTCGATCAGCATACGGGATTGCCGAGGATGAAGCGGGAAGCGCAGCATCTGTTCGCCAGTTTTTGTCACGATGCTTTTAGCGTCAATTGCTCCGAGTTTTTTTAGCAGGGAATCGGCGGCTTCGATTGCCGACGCGGGCGGAGCTTCAAACCAGCCAAAGGAATTCAACTCCGCAATGCCCGCCGCATGAAGCTCCAGCGCTGGTTCGGCCAAATCCAGGCGATGGACTTCTGCGGTTTCGTGATCGGCGCGCGCGCTGAAATCCGGCGCGGTGAAAAGCCGCAAACAGCGTCCGGGCCGAGTTCTTCCGGCGCGGCCGGCGCGTTGAATCGCCGCAGCTTTACTGACACGCTGAACGTTCAATGTCGCCAAACCCGACCAGGCCGAATGACTGGCTACGCGAGCGAGGCCGGAATCAATGACGGCGACAACGCCGTCAATTGTGACAGAGCTTTCGGCTACGTTGGTGGAAAGGATAATTTTGCGGCGATCTGCGGGCTGAACCGCGCGATCTTGTTCAGCGGGCGACAAATCGCCGTGCAGCGGCAACACCAGCAAATCGTGTTTTTCAGCCATTGTCGCGCAGGCTGCTTGTGCCCGGCGAATTTCTGCCGCGCCGGGCAGGAAGACCAGCACGTCTCCATCCAGTTTTTCAGCCAGCAACTTTCCGACTGCCGAAGCGACTTGATCGGCCAGCAGGCGGTTGTCTTCGTGCGGTTGATGTTCAATCGCGACTTCAAAGCGCTTTCCTTCGGAAGAAAGCTTCGGGGCGTTGTTCAGGTAAGTGGCAATTGGCCCGGCATCCAGTGTCGCAGACATCACGACCAGTTTCAGGTCAGGACGAGTGGCCCCTGTCTTACCTGAATGCTGCAATCGCTTTAGCAGAGCCAGCGCCAGGTCGGCTTGCAGGTGGCGTTCATGGAATTCGTCGAGCACGACCGTGCCAACGTTTTTCAGCTTCGGATCGGAAAGCAATCGCCGCGTCAGCACGCCTTCGGTCAGGAATCGCAATCGCGTCTGGCGGCTGGCGACTTCTTCAAAGCGAACTTGATAGCCCACGGTTTCGCCAAGCCTTTCGCCTCGCTCTTCGGCAACACGGCGTGCAGCCATTCGCGCGGCCAGTCGCCTGGGTTCCAGTACCCAAACTTCGCCGTTGCCAATGCCCGCATCCAGCAGCGCCGACGGCACGCGGGTGGTTTTGCCTGCGCCGGGAGCGGCTTCGATAATCAGGTTTGAGGATCGCCGCAACTCGGCGACGATTTCAGGCAGGAGCGAATCTATTGGAAGAGGCTGCATAACATCGCAAGGCCCGGCTTTATTCCGCCGCCGTGAATTGCATCTTTCGTGGTCGCAAAATCATGACAGAACATTCAGCGTTTTTGGCAACCTCTTGCGATACGGAACCAAGCAGGAACCGTTTCCAACCGCGATAACCGTGCGACCCAATGGCGATCATATCCGCGTGCCAGCGCTCTGCTTCTGCCACAATGACTTCGGCGGCTTCACCCAACAAAACCTCTGTCGAAAGTTGGACGTTTGGGCAGTCCCCAAAATAAGTCGCCGTTTGCCGAACAATGTCTTCGGCTTCCTGGCGTTTCTGCCGTTCCAATTGTGAATATTCGCTGTCCGGCAACGAGCGGGTTTCCTCGGTGGGTACAAATGGCAGTCTAATCACAGTCACGATTTTGATCTGGCTGCCTTCCGGCCAACTGTTTTCGGCAACTTCAGCCGCCGCCGCTTCGCTGTATTCGGAACCATCAACTGCAAGCAAAATCTTCATGATCATTCCTTTGTAAAGCTGTGTTATCGAACCTTCCTTTGATCTAGTTGGCCATCCTCGGAAAAAATAATCCACGAAGCCCACGAAGAAAACACGAAGAATTTTGAAGCCTTCGTGAATCTTCGTGTTCCTTCGTGGATAAAATTAGTCAAGCCGACGAACCTGGATGTTTTTGTATTTCACGACACTCTTTGGATCGTGCGCTTGCAGAGCAAACGTGCCTGACGACAGGATGCGGGTGAAGTCTTTGCCGGGTTGGCGTCCGGCTTCTTCCGTCCAGTCGTTAACGACTTTGTCATTCAGCTTGACGATGATGCGTTTGCCCTCAACGATGATGTTGTATTTGTACCATTCGTTATCTTTGACGAAGACTTCTTTCACGTCATTGACGCCGTAAATGCTGCCGCTTTTGCGCCAGTCGCCGTGCGATTGATTGACCTGAATTTCATAGCCTGCTTTCGGAAAACCGGTTTCCTGCCAGGCGGTGTGGATGTAAATGCCGCCGTTTGAAACTGGTCCGGTCATCACTTCCAGTTGCAGTTCAAAGTTGACGAAAGGTTTGTCATCACCGACGTAATACAGATGGCTGCGCGGGCCTTGAGCGACAAACGCGCCTTCTTCGATTTTCCAACTGTTCACAGCCGGTTCAGCGATTTTCCATCCTTTGAAAGATTTGCCGTCGGTCAGCTTTTTCCATTTGCCGGGTTTCTTTTGCTGAGCCAGCCCGGAAGCTGGCAACAATAACAACAGTGCAAAAGCCGTAGTGATGAATGCGATGTTCTTTAGTTTCATTTCCAAAATGTCTCCTCGAAAAAGTGGGACAAGCCAATAGCTTGCCACACCAAACTATTTGGCCGAAGCGAAATGCTTGCGGCGATTGGGAATCTGTTTCATTCGCGGATGTCCGAAAAGTGCGCTCAGGATGGAACGCTATACGATTTCGTTTTCTCTTTTGGGAGTGTCAGGCTTGTAGCACGCGTTGCGAGAGAGGGTCAAGACAGTCATCGGTCACGTTTCTTCAGAAACAAACTGACTGCACAGGTCGTAGGGCAAGTTGCTACCGTGATCACCTAAAACTCCAAAAATCAGGAAAGGGAAAAATGAAAAAGATTGCTCTGTTTTCAGTTTTGATGACCATCGCGCTGTTATCGGCATGGCGATTTTCGACTCAAGCCCAAAGTGCTGAAGAAGCCGCCGCACGCGTGCCGCTTGAAAATTATATGAAAGCCCACGCGACGGGCGACAGCGAATACATTCGCAAGGCATTTCATCCGGACGCAAAGGTGTTTTCCAGCCGAGAAGGAAAATTGCAGCAACTGACTGCCGCCGAATTTGCCGGGCGCTTCAACGGAAAACCCGCCGATGACGAAGCGAAGCGCAAACGTTGGATCGAAAGCGTGAAAATCAGCGGCAATGCCGGTTTTGGCGTCATCGTTCTGGATTATCCGACCGTCAAATTTACCGATTATATGTCGCTGCTGAAGGTTGATGGCGAATGGAAAATTATCAACAAGTCGTTTTTTGCTGACCAAAAAGCAAAGCCCTAAGCCGCAAATCACAAATCGAACAAACTTCCTTGCGCCGTTGGACGACGAAACGTCTGGCGGCGCTCTTTCATTTCATATTTTTTCTGATTAAAGCCCAGCCGCCGCGCGTGAATTTCAAAACTCTTTTTGACCATTTCCCAAAACGGTCCTTCGCCGCGCATGCGTTCGCCGAACTCGCTTTTGTTCAGCACACCGCCTTTCACATCCATTACCCGGTTGATGACTTTTTTGGCGCGAAGCGGGAGTTTTTCCTCCAGCCGCTCAAGAAAATAGGGGCGCACACTGCCGGGCAAACGAAGCAGGTTGATAAAGGCTGACTTCGCCCCGGCTTCTTTGGCGCGTTCCAGCAAACCCGGAATATCCGATTCATTCAGGCCCGGAATGATAGGCGCGATGGCCAGGCCGACTTCAATGCCCGCATCGGCGAAATCTTTCATCGCGGCAAAGCGAGCTTCAGGAAACGGCGCGAACGGTTCCAGTGCTCGATTGATTTCGTGATCCAAAAAAGGAATCGTGAAATGCACCATCACGTCTGCGACTTCGGCAAGTTTGACGATCAATTCCAGGTCGCGGCGAACCAAGGCGGATTTGGTGATGATGCTGACCGGGTTGCGGAACTCCAGGCAAACTTCCAGGCATTTATGCGTCAGCCCGTAATGCGCTTCCAACGGAATGTACGGATCGGACGTAAAAGAGAAAACCAGCGGATCGCCTTTCCAGCTTTTCTTCATCAACTCTTCGCGCAGCAGTTCCGGCGCGCGGACTTTGGCGACGATTTTTCGGTCGAAATCCGTGCCTGCTCCAAAACCCAGATATTCGTGCGTCGGGCGCGAAAAACAGTACGTGCAACCGTGCGTGCAACCTCGGTAACAGTTGATCGAATAATCAAAGGGAATGTCCGGGCTGTTGTTGCTGGTGATGATTGACCGGGTGGCGGTTTCTTCAAAAACTTCCAGCTTGGCTTCAGGCGGTTCGCCGATCCATTCGTGCTGTTCGGTCTGCCAGGGGTTTGGCGGATTTTGGATGTAACGCATCGTCAGCTTTTACTTTCTGCCCGCTGATGATTTTGATAAAAAACCGGTTGCCATTGCTCCCGGTACTTGTTGCCTGCACCAATTGACTCGCTGTTGTTTGATTGTGTTATAACCGAGCTTCAAGCCAAACTTCAAACCGGGAGGCGAGTGCATGGGCAAATCCATCTTTGTCATGATGCTGACGCTGATGTTGATGTCAGTGTCTGTGGCGGCACAAGATCAAAAGCCGGAAGTCAGACACCGGGAGATTTACTTTGAATTGACAAAACAGATTGCGGCATCGGCAGGCGTAACTTCTGACGTGATTGCTGTTCCGCTTGATCGCATCGAACCTTTTCTGGCGGTTGGCACGGCTTGGATGGCACGTAGCCAAGTTCAACTGGGATTGCGAAGTTCAACCGATGGCGTCAGTTGGAGTGACTGGTTGCCGATCAATGCTCACGGTGACAACGCCAACGAACAAGGCGAACAGGTCAGCGCCTTGGCTTTGCTCGATTGGCAAACGAAATTTGTTCAGTATCGAATCGCGGCAAAAGAACAGGCGACGGTTTTTAGTTTGCGGCTGGTGTTCATCAGTCCTGGTGCGACTCCACGTGATATGCAGCAGCGAATCGAGCAACGAGCGAATGAAGCAATGACGACAGAAAATCTTCAGCAACAGCAATTGCCCAAATATCCGAAACCTCCCATCGTTACCCGAACCGAATGGGGTTGTCCCGACGGTCAGGTGACCACGCACGGAAGTTTGAGCTACACGACGGTCACGCATTTGATCGTCCATCACACCTTCAGCCCCAGCGGTGCAATCAACGGCGATTGGGCGGCCGCAGTGCGCAGCATTTGGAACTTTCACGTGTTTTCGAATGGTTGGGCGGACATTGGCTATAACTACGTGATTGATCAGATGGGCGTGATTTACGAAGGCCGCGCTGGAGGTGACAATGTTATCGGCGCGCACTTCAGCGGCACCAACAGCGGGACAATGGGTGTGGTTGTGATCGGCGATTTCACCAGTTCGACGCCTCCACCAGCGGCACTGAATAGTTTGAAAAAGCTTCTGGCCTGGAAAGCCGATCAGCGCGGAATTGATCCCGCGGGGCAATCGCGCCACGCGGCTTCGGGGCTGACCATCAACAACATTTCCGGTCATCGCGATGGTCCCGGAGCCACAGAATGTCCCGGCGACGCGTTTTATCCGATGCTTCCCAGCATCCGTGCTGACGTGAAAAACCTTTTGGCGAATTTCGGAAGTGTCGCCAGCGTTTCGGCAGCAAGTTTCAACGCAGCGGCGTTGGCTTCTTCTTCGATTGTCGCAGCCTTTGGAGACAGGCTGGCTTCGTCGGTTGAAATCGGTTCTAGCTTTCCGCTTCCGGTTTCGCTGGCGGGAACTTCCGTAACGGTTCGCGACAGTGCAAACATTGAAAAACTGGCGCGCCTGTTTTTTGTCTCGCCAGGGCAAATCAACTTCCTGATGCCGGAAGGTTTGGCGGCGGGCAACGCAACGATTCTGATCGCAAATGGCGAAGGGAAATTAGCTGCCGGAACCGTCACCATTGCGGCGGTCGCTCCGGCATTGTTTTCGGCGAACTCCAATGGCAGAGATGTTCCGGCGGCGGTTGTGTTGAGAATCAAAGCGGATGGTTCGCAAATGTACGAACAGATTGCTGCGTTCGATCAGGCTCAAAGCAAATTTGTCTCGGTGCCGATTGATCTGGGAGCCGAAACGGATCAGGTCTTTTTTGTTGGTTACGGAACGGGCATTCGCGGAAGGAGTTCCCTGGAAGCTGTTAGCGTGAAAATCGGCGGGCTAAGTGCAGATGTTTTATACGCGGGCATTACCGAAGGGTTTTTCGGGCTAGATCAGATCAACGCGCGTATTCCACGAAGTTTGATTGGCAAAGGAACAGTTGATTTGGAATTGACGGTGGACGGCGTGAAAGCGAATGTACTAAATCTCAGGATTCGCTGAAGCCAGATGAATCTTTGATGAAGCAGAAAAGCCCACGAACTGAATGACCGCTCGTGGGCTTTTCTGTCTTCTGAAGTTGGTTGTTATCGTCTAGCTTGCAGAATGTCGAACGGTGAAGCCAATCCAAGCATTTCCAGAAACTGTTTGTTTTCGCGCAGTTCAGAAAAGTCGGAATCGTTGAGTGCTTGCGCGCGGTAACGCGGTTGAATCTGTATCGTGCGCTTCAAATAATCCAACGCCTGATCATGCGATCCGGTTTGCGCCAGCGTCGCTGCCAGCGAATACAGCAGATGCGGTTCTTCCGGTTTCATCCGCAACGCCTTCTCAAAGAAGTTTTTCGCCTGACTGAAATCACCGATGTTCAATGCGTAAACGCCACGGTCATACAGCTCATCTGCGTTGCGTGGTGCCGACGGCATATTGGCCAGTTTCTGCGCGCAAACCTGCAAATACATCTGTGAACGAGCGATGATTTCAACTTCGTTTGGATATTTCGCCTGCAAGGCTTCAAGCATCTCCTTGGCTTCTTCAAAGTGGCGGCGATTGAATGCGCGCACTGCATGCTCGAACGCTTTTACTGCCGCCGTGGTGGATGAACGGCGAGGCGGATCTGGTGGTGGAGTCGGCGGCACCACTCGCATCGGCAAAACGATCTTAGTGGTCTTTCGTGATGGGACTTTTTCCACTTCCGCTTTTGGCGCGGCTTTGCGAACAGTCGGAATTGTTTTGCTGGCAACCGAAGTCCCTTTTGAATCCTTGGCAATTGGTTTTGCCGAAGAGGCGATTTGTTTTGTGACCTTTTTGCTCGCGGCGACTTTCGGAACAAGTTTCTTGGCGACAGCTTTGCGTTCAGACTTTTTACCAGGCTTGGATGCTTTGGCCACGGCTTTCTTCGTTGCCGCAGTTTTTTGAACTGGTTTGACTGGTTTCAGTGCAGCAGCTTTCGGCTTTATTGTTTTTTGCGATTTCGTTTTTGAATCGGAAAGAGCTTTGGGCTTTGACATCGCCTTCGTCTTTGGCTTGGTCAATTTTGCATGTGCCTGACTTGCAGACAATTTCTCCTTTGCCGTCGTCTTCGCTGAAACTTTTGATCGTTTAGAGAGTGCTTCCCTCATACGATTTCACCTCTCTAGAAAAATGATTATTGACATTCCGGGCGCACTGCTATTGTCGCTAAGTGACTGTATTTATAGCTGATTAGAGGGATGTTGTCAAATTAGAGATTGGCTCTGGAAGGGCTTTGCCGGGTTATAAGCCAGGAAAATTGCTTCTGCCTTTGGCGCTTTCAACAGCTAAGTCCCCAATGATCTTCAATTTGGATACCAAGGCGAAGGGTGGAGAAATTTTTTTGGTGGTGTTTGACTAGACTTAGTCTAAATTAGGTCGCCTCTTGAGGGAGAAGCAGGGTAAGACTCATATTTCCAGATATTTAACCATTGAATAGCCATCGTCACCATTGGAATAGTACTTTCCCATTCGTTGGGTAACGATATAGCCAAGTTGTTCATAAAGTTTTTGCGCCGCCAGGTTAGTGGCGCGGACTTCCAGCTTGATCGAATGTACGCCCCGCGCCAAAAAGCTTCGTTCGATTTCGTGGATGACCAATCTGGCAAGACCTCTGCGCCGATATTCCGGCGCTACACCGACCGCCGTCAGATGGCCTTGGCCGGAATCTTCAATGACAGCGATTCCAAAGGCGACCATTTCGTCTATGTCGGATCGAATCTGTCGTGTAATGGCTTTGGGATTGGTCAGCAAATACCGAAAAGTTTCGCGCTCATAAGCTTCCCCATCCAGAAAAACGCGTAAATCCAATTGCCACAACTCATTCAAGTCGGACAAAACCAGCGGACGCATCAATCCTTTGAAGGCTCTGGAGTAATGATTGATTACTTGCATAGAGAATAGGAGATTGGGGACAGGAGGCGGGAGATAGGAACTACTTTTCCCAACTCCTGGTTTTTAACTCCCAAGGTCCAACTACAGTATCAGCATGCAGTCGCCATAACTATAAAACCGGTACTGCTGTTCAACTGCATGGCGGTAAGCAGCCAGAATCAAATCTCGATTTGCAAAAGCCGAAACCAGCATTAACAGGGAAGATTGCGGCAAATGAAAATTGGTCAGCAGCGCGTCAACGATTCGGAATTGATAACCGGGATATATGAACAATTCCGTGCTGCGGTTTTCGGCCCGAATCGAACTATCGGAATTTGCAGCGCTTTCCAGCGCTCTGACCGAAGTCGTGCCGATGGAAACAACCCGTTTGCCGGATAGTTTGGCGATATTGATTTTGCTCGCCGCGCTCTCAATAATTTCATAACTTTCCGATGCAATGCGATGTTCTTCGATTTGTTCGACGCGGATCGGTTGAAAGGTCGCGTAACCAACGTGATGTGTGATTTCGACAACTTCAACGCCGCGTTCTTTTAGTTCGTCAAAAATGCGCGGCGTGAAATGCAGCCCAGCGGTCGGCGCAGCGATCGCTCCGCGTTTTTTTGCGTAAACAGTTTGATAACGCGGTTCGTCCAGCCTGTATTCTTCGTGTTGTTCACGTTTGATATACGGCGGCAAAGGCGTGTTACCGATTTCATCAAGAATGCGATCGAAATCGCCGTCGCATTCAAACCGAATCAACCTCCGGCCTTCCTCAACGATTTCGGTGACAAAGCCTCGCAACCGACCGCCACCGAATTCAAGCTCTGCGCCGACTTTTAATGCGCGTCCTGGTTTGGCAAGAACTTCCCATTCGTTACCGCTGATTTTTTTGACCAGGAAGGCTTCGACTTGCGCTCCACGTTCGCCGTTTACGATTCGATGACCAAGCAAGCGGGCAGGGAAGACGCGTGTGTTGTTCAGCACCACGACATCCCCTGATTCAAAAAACGTTGGGAATTCCGTGAAAGAACCATCACGGAAAGTTTGCTGCTGACGATCCACGATCAGCATGCGCGACGCGTCTCGCGGCTCCAAGGGTTCCTGTGCGATCAGTTCAGGTGGCAACTCAAAATCGAATTCGGAAATATGCATCGCTGGTCAGCACTTGGCTTTTTCGCCTTGGTCGGCTTCGTGAAGGCAATGCAGTACCGAAGTAAGCTGCGCGCCGAAAAACATAATTGCGCTGGAAACATAGCTCCAGGTTAGCAGCGCAACCATTGCGCCAATCGAACCGTAAAGCAGATCGTAATGAAAGTAAGGCAAGAACCAGGCGAAAGCGTATTTCGTCGCTTCCCACAACAATCCTGCGATTACAGCACCCGGCAAGACTTCGATCACTTTGACCTTGGTGTTCGGCATAAAGCGATAAATCAAACCGAAAAGCAGCATTGTCAACAACAGGCTGAGCACCGCCAGCATGGTGGGCAAGAGTGCGGAACTGAATGTTTCCGCCAGCCAGATTCGGGCGTGCGATGATTTTTCAGCCACGGCCTGAATCGCAACCAGCGCTGACGTCAGCAAGAACGAAGCCATCAACAACGCTCCAATGGCCGCCATCATTCCAACGGTCAGCAAGCGCCCTTGTAAAAACTGTCGTGGCTCAGTTTTCCAAATGCGGCAAATCGTGCGTTCAATGATTGTGAAAATCCATGAACCGGCCCACAGCAAGACAGTGAAAGACGCAAACAGAATGCTTGTGGAAACGTCTTGCATCGCGCCCAAATTCCGACGCACAAAGTCGTATGAACCTGGAAAGAACGGTCGCACCCACAACAGCGCTTCACTGTAATAAACTGAAAGCAGCAGCAAGGCTGGAAAAAGCACCAACATCCCAAAATACGCAATTGCCGCTGCCGAAGTCAGCAGGTCATTGTGCAGGAATTCAGTCATGGTTGAATACAAGATTCGTCGCTTCGAAGCGCGGCTTTTGATGTTCAGAAGCAATCGCGCGGTGAACGGTGCGCGGTTTTTGAAGCGAAACCACAATTCTGCAACGAACGAAGGCCACTTACCCATGTTTTCGGCTTCTTGCTTCACTGAAATAAATCTTTCTGCGATTCCTGCACCGCCTGATTCCAGGCAAGCCCCAGATGTTGGTACGCCGCTGGCGTCACCACGCGTCCGCGCGGCGTACGGTTCAGAAACCCAATCTGAATCAAATACGGCTCGTAAATTTCTTCAATGGCCTCTTTCTCTTCATTAATCGAGGCGGAAATCGTACTGACCCCAACCGGACCGCCATTGAATTTTTCAATGATCGTCGTCAGCAATTTGCGATCCACTTCATCCAGCCCGAAGCGATCTACTTCCATCCGGTTAAGCGCGTCGGTTGCAACTTCCGCCGTAATGACTCCGTCGTATTCAACTTCAGCAAAATCCCGCACGCGACGCAACAGCCGGTTTGCGATACGCGGGGTTCCGCGCGAACGTAGCGCAATCGCTTTTGCGCCGCTGTCTTCAATCTTCGCGCCCAAAATCGAAGCCGAGCGCTCGACGATGATCTGCAAATCTTCTGTCGGATAAAAATCCAGATGAAAGTTGATCCCGAAGCGCCCACGCAACGGAGCGGTAATTAATCCCGGTCGCGTCGTTGCGCCGATCAAAGTGAATCGCGGCAATTCCAGCTTCACTGAACGCGCCGAAGGCCCTTGGCCGATGACAAGATCAAGCTCGTAATCTTCCATCGCCGGGTACAAAATCTCTTCGATGGCTGGATGCAGCCGGTGGATTTCGTCAATGAAGAGCACATCGCCTGCTTCCAGATTCGTCAGCAGCGCGGCCAAGTCTCCAGCTTTTTCAATCACAGGTCCGGCAGTCATCTTTAGCTGCGAACCCATCTCGCGCGTGATGATTGCCGCCAGCGTTGTCTTGCCCAATCCCGGAGGCCCATTCAGCAACACGTGATCCAGCGCTTCGCCGCGAGCCAGCGCCGCTTTGACGAAGATGTTCAGATTGTCTTTGACCTTTCGCTGGCCGATGTATTCGCGCAGGTACTGCGGACGCAGCGAGAGTTCAATCTGTTGTTCCTCGTCCACGGCTTTTCCGCCGACAATCCTTGTGGATGCTGAATCGCTCATATCAAAACTGTGGCTTACTTTGCTGCGGCCATTGCATCGTCGCTGTAAACCGCTTCGATCGCGGCGTTATAAATTGGCTCACTTTCTTGGGTGTTCGTTGTGCAAACGTTCAAATCGCGCAGCAAGCCATCTTGTAAACTGTAAATCCAGCCGTGAATGGAAAGTTGTTGGCCATTCTTCCAAGCGCGTTGGACGATCGTTGTATTGCAGACATTTTGGACCTGTTCGACGACATTCAACTCGCAAAGCTTATCCCAGCGTTTGGATTCCTCGGCAACGCGGAGCAGCGCGGCTTCATGTTTGTCATGGACATCGCGAACGTGGCGCAGCCAGTTATCTATCAATCCAAGCTCCAGATTTCTAAGCGCTGCCTGAACACCGCCACAGCCGTAATGGCCGCAAATAATGACGTGTTTAACCTTCAACACTTCAATTGCGTACTCCATCACCGACAGGCAATTGAAATCCGTGTGAATGACGACGTTGGCCACATTGCGGTGAACGAACAGTTCGCCGGTCATCAGCCCTAAAATTTCGTTCGGAGGCAAACGGCTGTCGGAACAGCCGATCCACAAATACTCGGGCGATTGTTGTCGGGACAGGCGCTCAAAAAAATCCGCTTGCCGGGTTTTCATTTCCTGTGCCCAAGCGCGATTGTTTTCAAATAAATGCTTTAAGGTTCTCATAGGTTCAAATTGCCAAACTGCGTAGCGCCGATTTCAGAACAGCTTCAAATCGCGCGTCAGGAATTTGTTTCAAAGTGGCGTTGACAGCTTTTTCAGCTTGGGCACGCGGGTAACCCAGATTGACCAGCGCCGAAATCACATCTTCGCGCATGGCGTCGCCGGTTTGCGCAATCACGGCAGTTGTGGCGTCTTCCAAACCCGGCGGCAGAATCGCGGCCACTTTGTCTTTCAATTCAACAAGCATACGTTCGGCGGTTTTTTTGCCAACGCCGGGAATGCCGGTTAGCTTGGTCAGGTTGCCGGCGCGAATGGCCTGGATTAAATCTTCAGCGCTCAAGCCGGACAAAACCGTAATTGCCAGTTTCGGGCCAATTCCGGAAACGCTATTCAGCAGCAGAAACAATTTTTTTTCCGCCTCTGTGCGAAACCCAAACAGTTGCAGCGCGTCCTCGCGGACGTGTGTGTGAACACGCAAGCTGACGTTCGCGCCGACTTCGCCTAATTCGTAAAACGTTGAAAGCGGCACGTTTAGCTCGTAACCCACTCCGCCCACATCAACAATAATGGAGTTCGGTAGCTTCTGAATTAATTTACCGGAAATGTGCGCGATCAAAGTGTTTCTCCGATGTAGTTTTAAGTGCGCGCGGAGTGTACGAAGGGCTACAAGTCTTGTCAAAACGCCAAGTTGACAGTCGTCAGAAGCCTACGCTATCGTGGGCTTCGGATTGAACGAAGGCGCTCCAAAAGCATGAAAACAGAGAAGATTTCAGAATTGACGACCAACCGCCTGTCGGTGTATTTGCGTTGTTTGAACGAGCTTGCAGCGGCTGGCGTTGAGGCCATTTCTTCCAAAGCAATGGCGGAACAATTCAACTTGAATTCGGCTCAGATTCGCAAGGACCTGGCGTACTTTGGCGAATTTGGAGTGCGCGGCGTCGGGTACAACGTCGAAGAATTGCGCAATCATCTGGTTAAAATTCTGGGGCTGACGGTCAAACGTAAAGTCGCTATTGTCGGACTTGGAAATCTGGGAACGGCGCTGGCGAATTATCATGGGTTCAGCCAGGGGAATTTTGAAGTCGCAGGCTTGTTTGATGATGACCCGGCCAAAATCGGCAATCGCACGCGCGCCGGTCTGGAAATTCAAAGCACGCAAAAACTGATCGAAGTAATACAGCGCGACGGCATTGAAATCGTTATTATTGCTGTCACCGCTGCCGCCGCCGAGCGAGTTTTGGAAGACATCACCAATGCGGGAGTTCGCGCTGTTTTGAACTTCGCCCCAGTGCATCTGAATCCAAGGCCCGGCGTGAAGGTCAAAAACGTTGATCTGACAATTTCTCTGGAAAGCCTGTCGTATTTCCTGGCCAATCCCAGCACAGAGGCAATCAACATCGGATACAGAGAGTTTTTGCGACAGGAAGCTGCCGCAAGCGCTGCAAAATAAAAATGGTAGACGAACAGAAGGTCAAAGAGCAGATCGTTCAAATTGCCACACGGTGCTATGACCGAGGTTTGCTGGTCGCGGGCGATGGCAACATCAGCGTTCGCGTTGGCGAGAATCGTTGCATCGCGACGCCATCCGCGGTCAGCAAAGGCTGGATGACGCCGGACATGATGGTCACGGTGGATTTGGACGGAAATCCGCTGGAACCTTCGGAATACAAAGTTTCTTCGGAATGGCCGATGCACAAAGTGATTTACCGGCATCGTTCGGACATCAACGCTGTCGTCCACGCGCATCCGCCACACGCCACTGGGTTTGCCGTTGCCGGTTTGAGTTTGAGCAAAGCCATTCTGTCCGAAGTCGTGTTGACTTTGGGCTGCGTGCCTTTGGCGGCGTACGGAACGCCTTCAACACGCGAATTGACCGACGCGATTGAACCGTATTTGGAATTTCACGACGCACTGTTGATGGCCAATCACGGAGCGGTGGCGTATGCTGGAACGCTGGAACATGCCTTTAACAAACTGGAAACCTTGGAGCACACCTGCAAGATCAGCTTTATCGCGCGCTCGCTTGGCAACGAAAACACGATTCCGGACCGAGCGATCCCCAAGCTGTTCGAGATTCGAGAGCGCAACGGCGTCATGCCGTTTGAAGCTCGCGCCGGGCAGGTTTGCGGAATCAGCGATGGGGCGAACGGTCGAGGCGACGGAGAAATCACTTTGACGCGCGCGGAATTAGTAGAATTGCTGACGCAATCAGCGCAGTTGCTAAATCGGTAGTGAGAGTCAGTACCGCAACCGGTAGGAAGCGGAGTTTTTGACAAGGAGCAAACGTAATGGAAGCACTCGGAATGATTGAAACCAAAGGCTTGGTGGCGATGATCGAAGCGTCGGACGCAATGGTCAAAGCAGCCAATGTCACCCTGATCGGGTATGAAAAGATCGGCGGAGGATTTGTCACTGCCATCGTTCGCGGCGATGTCGCCGCAGTGAAAGCTGCGACGGATGCCGGAGCCGCTGCCGCTCGCCGCGTCGGCGAACTCGTCAGCGTTCACGTCATCCCGCGCCCGCATTCTTCGGTAGATGAAGCACTTCCCGTCGCCGCCCTATCGAGAGGCATCAAATAAATCAATTTTGGATGTTGGATTTTTGATTGCGGATACCGTAATTCAAAATTCAAAACTTAAAATTCAAAACCCAAATGATTATTGGACGCATCATCGGCAACGTCGTCGCCACGCGCAAAGATCCACGGCTGGAAGGTTGCAAGCTGTTGCTTGTCCGTCCGATCACACTGACTGGCGAAGACGAAAGTAGCTATTTATTGGCAATTGACACCGTTGGCGCTGGCTACCGTGAAAAAGTTATTGTTGTTTCCGGCAGCAGCGCGCGAATGGCCGAAGGCATGAAAGATCGTCCAATAGACGCCGCGATTGTCGGCATCATTGATACGGTTGAAGTGACGGATTAGCTTCTGGCGGACAACGCCGCTGCTTTAAGTAAATGTCTACTATTCGCATTGCACTCGCGCAGATCAGCACGACGGTCGGCGATTTCGCCGGCAACGCAGCCAAAATCATTTCCTACATTGAACAAGCTAAAAAAGCCGGAGCCGATATTGTCGCGGTTCCGGAACTGGCTTTGACCGGATACCCGCCCGAAGATTTGCTGCTCAAACCGCAATTCATTACTGCCAATCGCCGAGCCTTGGATGAAATTATTGCGGCTTCAACGGGGATTATTTCCATTGTCGGGTTTGTGGATCGAACGACAGATATTCACAACGCAGCCGCAGTGATTTGTGACGGCGAATTGAAGGCCGTTTACCGCAAAAACTTCCTGCCGAATTACAGCGTTTTCGATGAATATCGTTATTTCGACGCCGGGCAAACGGCGCCGATTTTTGCTTATGGAGATGTGCTGTTTGGCGTGAACATTTGCGAAGATATCTGGTATCCGGGCGGGCCGACGCAGGTGCAGGCGTTGGCCGGAGCGCAAATTATCATCAACATTTCGGCTTCGCCGTATCACGCCGCCAAAGGGAAAGACCGCGAACGGATGCTGGCCACACGTGCCGAAGACAACGCAGTGGCGCTGGCGTATGTGAATCTGGTAGGCGGACAGGACGAACTGGTTTTTGATGGGCAAAGTCTGATCATCAATGAACGCGGCCAGATCACCGCTCGCGGCAAATTGTTTGAAGAAGAGTTGATCATCGCAGACATCAACGCCGAGCGTGTTTTCAAAGAGCGACTGCATGATCCGCGTCGCAGACAGGAACGTATTGACGTTTCAAGTCAGGGGATTAATGCAGAGCAAATCGAGTTACGCCAGACGTTTTATGAAAAAAGAAAACCGAATACAGAAAACCATCAGCCGATAACGCCTGTTTATCAAGCGCCAACGCTTCCGGAAGAAGTTTACAAGGCTCTGGTTGTTGGCACGCGCGATTACGTTTTGAAGAACGGCTTCAAAAGCGTTGTCATCGGTTTGTCCGGCGGCGTGGATTCGGCGCTCGTGGCCTGCGTTGCCGTGGAGGCGCTTGGCGCAGAAAACGTGACTTGTGTGTTTATGCCGACGCGATTTTCTTCCGGCGAAAGCGCGCGTGACGCCGAACAACTGGCGAAAAATCTAGGCGTCGCCTATCACGTCATCCCAATTGAAGAGACGTTCAAACAATATCTGACAATGCTGGAACCGGCATTTTCCGGAACGCCAATGGGCGTCGCCGAAGAAAACATCCAGGCGCGCGTTCGCGGAAACATTCTGATGGCTGTCTCGAACAAATTTGGCGCGATGGTTTTGACCACCGGCAACAAAAGCGAAATGGCCGTTGGATACTGCACGCTTTATGGCGATATGTGCGGCGGGTACGCCGTTATCAAAGACGTTCCGAAAATGCTGGTTTATGAACTCTGCAATTATCTGAACCGGCGCGGCGGCAAAGAGATCATTCCCGAATACATCATCACCCGCGCGCCTTCAGCCGAACTGCGCGAAGACCAGAAGGACACGGATTCGCTGCCGCCTTATGAGGTGCTGGACGCCATTCTGGATTTTTACGTCGAACAGGATTTAAGCATCGAAGCGATCATTGCCGAGAACTTTGATGAGGCTACCGTTCGTCGTATTGCTCGATTGGTAGACCTGAACGAATACAAACGCCGCCAGGCTGCTCCCGGCGTCCGCATTACTCCACGTGCTTTCGGGCGCGACCGCCGCATGCCAATCACGAATAAGTTCAGGGGATAAGCTCACGCCAAGCCGCCAAGACGCAAAGAGATGCGGGGAGGGAGGAAAGAGCCATGACTGAGAATCAATTAGCCAAGATAATTGTTGATGCAGCTTACAAAATTCACGTTAAGCTTGGGCCGGGATTGTTGGAGTCAGCCTACGAAACATTGATATGCTATGAACTGGAAACGCGTGGCCTTCGGTTTTCCAGGCAGCAAGTTTTGCCGTTGATTTATGTTGGCGTAGTAATTGAGGAGGCTCTTCGCGCTGATGTCATCGTCGAAGACAAAGTCATCATCGAGATAAAATCTGTTGAGCAGTTGGCCAAAGTACATTACAAACAATTGTTGACCTATTTGAGGATCGCCGATAAAAAGCTTGGACTGCTTATCAATTTCGGCGACAAGCTGATTAAAGATGGAATTAAACGCATTGCCAACGGGCTTGAAGACAAAGATGATCAGGTTCAGGCAGGCACGACTTCACGCTTGAAATCATGAAACCCTTACTCTTGTCTTTCGTTCCTACCTTTCTTTCTTTGCGTCTTTGCGGCTTGGCGTGAGTCAAAAAGATGAATCTACCTAACCTACTCACACTTCTGCGAATTTTCATTGTCCCTTTGCTGGTGGTCGTTTTGCTGACAAAGTTTTCCGAAGATTACGTCGGTTTGCCACAGCACATCGCAGGCGTCACGTTGTTTTTGATCGCGGCTACCACTGACGCAGTAGACGGCTGGCTGGCGCGCAAACGCGGGCAGGTTTCCAAGTTCGGAATCCTGCTGGACCCAATCGCAGACAAGCTGTTGATCTCTGCTGCATTCATTTCATTGGTCGAAAACCGGCTGGCTCCTGCTTGGGCGGTGGTGATTGTTGTTGGCCGAGAATTCGCTGTTTCCGGTTTGCGGGCACTCGCTGCGACCGAAGGCTGGACGATTCCTGCGTCGAAAGCCGGGAAGTTCAAGATGTTTTCTCAGGTCGTAACCATCGCGTTTTTGATCACTTCATCGGTCAATGGAGGCCCGCCGGTTGAAACCAAAGCCTTTCCAATCATCCAGTTTTGGACCGTGCCGGAAATGAGTGTCGCGCTCAGCCATTTCTTTGGGCCGGCAGAAATGAACTGGCTGGATTGGCGAGTATTGTTTTACGGAGTTGGGCGCGGATTATTGTGGTTGGTGGTAATTTCTTCGTGCTGGTCAATGTATGGATACTTCAAAGCGTTTTACGAGAGCCAGTACCGCGACCGTTAACGGAAAGGCAAAAGTATGATTTTCGAATACAAAGGCAAAAGGCCGCGCATCGGCCAAAACGTGTTCATCGCTCCAACGGCCACAATCATTGGCGATGTGGAACTTGGCGATGGCGTCAGCATCTGGTATGGCGTGGTGCTTCGCGGTGATGAAGGCCGCATCGTCATCGGTCGCGGCTCCAACGTGCAGGACAATTCCGTTATTCACACGACGCCGGAAATTCCCACGATCATCAAAGAAGATGTGACCATCGGCCACGGTGCTTTGCTGGAAGGTTGCACCATTGAAAACGGCGCGGTTGTCGGAATGGGTTCCATCGTCTTGCATCAAGCCGTGGTCGGCGAACAAGCGATGACCGCCGCAGGCAGTGTCATCACTCCCGGCACAATTATTCCACCGCGAATGCTGGCCGCCGGTTCGCCCGGCACGGTCAAAAAAGAACTCTCTGGCGGCGCGCTCCGTTCGGTTGAACATAGCGCTGAGGCGTATCATCATTTGACGCAAAGTTACCTGGAACAACGACTGGATGATCCTTCGATGCCCAAGTGATAGATCAACGGATTTCACATTATCGAATTCTGGAAAAACTCGGCGCAGGCGGAATGGGTGAAGTTTATCTTGCCGAAGATTCAAAACTTGGCCGCAAGCTGGCGCTAAAAATCCTGCCTGAAGTCTTTACAAAAGATTCAGTTCGCGTTGCCCGGTTTCAACAGGAAGCCCGTGCGGCTTCGGCGCTCAACCATCCGAACATCATCACGATTTACGAAGTCGGCGAAGAAAAGGGTCTTCACTTCATCGCGACTGAACACATCATCGGTTTAACTTTGCGGCAGCATTTGCGTCCCGAAGGCATTGCTCTGCGCGAAGCCTTGGAGATCGGCAGCCAGGTTGCCAGCGCACTTCAAGCCGCGCACGAAGCCGGCATCACACACCGCGACATCAAACCCGAAAACGTAATGATCCGGCCTGACGGATACGTCAAGGTTCTGGATTTTGGCTTGGCGAAGCTGACTGAAAAGTTTGAACCGGTTGTGGATAAAGAAGCCGCAACACAGATCAAAGCCAAAACCGATCCGGGCACGGTGATGGGAACGGCGACGTACATGTCGCCGGAACAAGCGCGAGGTTTGGTTGTTGATGCGCGTAGCGATATTTTCAGCCTCGGCGTTTTGCTTTATGAGATGCTGACCGGCCGCGTGCCTTTCGACGGCGCAACCACAACGGATGTGCTGGCGGCAATCATTCACGTTGACCCGCCGCCGTTGAGCCATTATTGCCGACAGGCTCCGCCGGAACTGGAAATCCATCTTGCAAAAGCGCTCAGAAAAGATTGCGAAGCTCGTTACCAGACGGTCAAAAGTTTCTTGAGCGATTTGCGGTTTGTGAAAAGCCGTCTGGATTTTGAAGCGGAATTCGCCCGCATCAGCCACGAACAACCTGTCAGAAAATCCGGCGAGGAAATCAGCGAAGCCTTAACCGCCGAATTTCGCACTGGCGAAGTTTTCTCTTCCTCAGGCCGGTTGCAAACCAATCGTTCGCTTGACCGCCGACCGATCAGCGCCGAAATCGAATCGCTGGCAATTCTGCCAATGGAAAACGCCAGCGCCGACGCCGGGATGGAATACCTGTCGGACGGCATCACCGAAAGCATCATCAACAGCTTGTCCAACCTTCCCAAGCTTCGTGTTGTGCCGCGCAGCACGGTTTTCGGTTACAAAGGCCGCAAAACTGATCCGCAAAAAACCGGCGAAGAGCTTGCCGTGCGTGCCGTGCTGACGGGCCGAGTCATTCAGCTTGGCGATTCGTTGATTGTCAAAACCGAGTTGATTGATGTCGCGCGCGCTTCGCAACTGTGGGGAGAAGAATATCGCCGCAAGCTGACCGACATCTTTGCTTTGCAGGATGAAATCGCTGAAGAAATCAGCCAGAAACTTCGCTTGCATGTTTCCGGCGAAGATCGCCAGCTTCTAAAAAAACGCTACACCGACAACACCGAAGCCTATCACCTGTATTTGAAAGGCCGGTATTACGTCGGCAAACGCACGCCCGAATGGATTCG
>CAZMXG010000146.1:0-20258 GCA_964570175.1 uncultured Heliomicrobium sp.
GGATCATCACCGTGTAGTCGCCAAGGGCGTCATATGCCAGCTCATAAATACCGATCAGGCGACGACGGCTTTGATTATGGATTTGAAACAGCGCGGTTTGCTGGAAGACACCATCATCGTTTGGGGTGGAGAATTTGGGCGAACTCCGATGGTGGAAAGCGACACAGACGCCAATCGCAGCAAAGGCCGCGACCACCACAACAAAGCCTTCACGATGTTTGTTGCCGGAGGCGGTTTCAAACACGGCGTAACCATCGGCAAAACCGACGAACTCGGGTTCAACGTTGCCGAAGACCCAGTTCAGGTTCACGACCTGCACGCAACGATTCTGCATTTGCTGGGCTTTGATCATACCAAACTGACGTATCGTTATTCAGGACGCGATTTCCGGCTGACGGATGTTCACGGTGTTGTTGTGGATAAACTGCTTGCGTGAACACAATGAGCGAAGAATTGGTCCGGTTGTCGAAGTTGATGGCGCATCGAGGCATCTGTTCCCGCCGCGAAGCAGATGTTTTCATTGAGCAGGGCTTGGTGATTGTTGACGGACAAGTCATTGATCAACTCGGCACAAAAGTTTCGCCAAACGCAGACATCAAACTTGCCCGCCAAGCCAGCCAGCAGCAAAACAAACTCGTCACAATCATTCTGCACAAACCGATCGGCTATGTTTCCGCTCAGCCCGAAGACAACTATCAACCTGCTATTAAGCTGATCACGCGCGCGAACCAGTTCGGCGAATCCAGGCTAAAACTTTGGCCAGAACATCTGAAAGGCCTGGCCGTTGCCGGAAGGTTGGACATTGATTCCCAGGGCTTGCTGCTTTTCACGCAGGATGGGCGAATTGCCAAAAAGATCATTGGCGACAACGGCAAGATCGAAAAAGAGTACATTGTTCGTGTTGAAGGTTTACTGCCAGATAACAAGCTGCGATTGTTGAGGCATGGTTTGGAACTCGACGGAAAACCCCTAAAGCCTGCCAAAGTTGAGTGGATCAACGAAGATCAACTGCGCTTTGTTTTGACCGAAGGCAAGAAACGACAGATTCGCCGCATGTGCGAGATGGTCGGATTGAGAATTACGGGCTTGAAGCGCGTGCGAATCGGCAAGATCAAGCTTGGTCATTTGCCGGAAGGCAAGTGGCGTTTTCTGGAAGCTGGCGAAAGCGTGGATTAAAGGCTCAGTTCGATTGCACTGCTTTCAATACCGAATCAAAAATTTTCATATAACCCGTGCAGCGGCAAAGATTTCCAGCCAAGCCGTTGCGAATGTCTTCTTCAGTCGGGTGAGGGTTTTGTTTCAGCAAACTGACCGCCGCCAGCACCATCCCGGGCGTGCAAATTCCGCACTGAGCGCCGCCGCATTCGATGAAAGCTTGTTGCACGGCGTGCAGCCGGTCGCCATCGGCGACGCCTTCGATTGTTGTGATCTTCGCGTTGGCAACCTGGGCCATTGGAACCAGACAACTGTTGACCAGTTCGCCGTCAATCATCACCGAACAAGCACCGCACTCACCTTCGCCGCAACCTTCTTTGGTGCCCGTCAGTTGCAATTCTTCGCGCAGCACGTCCAGCAACCGAGCCATCGGCCATGCGTGAACCGTTTTGTTTTCTCCGTTGACGGTAAAGCTCAACGTCACTTTTTCAGCCATTCGCGCCTCCCGCCGTCATGATCTTCATCAACATTTCGGGCATCAATGGTATTTGGTTTACTGGCGATCCGATGGCGTCTTCAATGGCGTTCAGGATTGCTGGGGCCGGACCATCCATCGGCAATTCGCCGATACCTTTCGCTCCGGACGGACCGTACGCGTAAGGCAGTTCTTCAAAATAAACGCGAATTGGCGGCAAATCCGCCGACGTAGGCATAATGTAATTCGTCATCTGGTTATTCACCATTCGCCCGTTTTCCCAGACGACATTTTCGTAAAGCGCGTACCCGATGGCTTGGGCGACGCCGCCTTCGATCTGGCCAGCGGCCAGCACAGGGTGAATGACTTTGCCGACTTCCTGCAAAGCGACGAAATCGTCAACACGCCCTTCATACGTCACCAAATCAACCGTCACTTCGGCGACGTAAACGGCCCAAGCGTAAGTGCCGTATGCTTCACCTTGATACTTCTCGTCATCCCAATGAACGCCCGGCGGAGCTTCATACTTGCTGAAGGATTTTAGTTCGCCGTGCTTGGCAAGGTAGGCACGACAGGCAGCTGCAAATTCTTCTGTCGAATACGTTTCGCCTAGCAGACCGCTGCCGATCAATGTTTGCTTCAAACCAAGCGCCGCGGATTCCACCAATTTGCCGACAATCATGGTCGTGCGCGAAGCAACCGTTGGCCCGGAATTTGGCACGTTGGCCGTATCCGGCTGGGCGATTTCAATCATCCCGCTGTCTATGCCCAGCGCCTGCGCCGCAATCTGCGAAAAGATCGTGTACGTGCCCTGGCCGATTTCCGTATTGGAAGTCAGCACGCGCACGTTTCCTGCTTCCGTCGCTTCGATGCCAACGACGGATGACAGATACACTTCGCCTGAACCGGTAAAGCCAGCGCCGTGCATAAACGTGGCAAAACCGATGCCTTTCTTTTCAGTCGAATTCGCAGCGTTGAAATCAGCAAAGCGCCTTTTCTTTTCGTGGAAATCGCTGAGCTGTAACGCACGGTCAAGCAAGCAGTTGAGGTCAATCTTTTCGCGAATGAGTTGGCCGGTGGAAGTCGTTTCGCCTTCTTTCAGAAAGTTACGGCGACGCAATTCTTCAGGCGACAAGCCGAGCGTTTGCGCGACTTTGTTCAGGTGGCGTTCCATTGCGAAAATGCTTTGCGGGGCGCCGAAGCCGCGAAAGGCTCCGTGTGGAGGATAGTTGGTGGCAACGGCTCGGCTGCGGACGCGGACGTTTGGCCAGTTGTAAGGCCCGGCGGCGTGAATGGTTCCGCGCGACAACACCACGGAAGACAATGTCGCGTACGCTCCACCATCAATCGTGAAATCAACTTCCGTGGCCAGAAACCGGCCATCTTTCGTGACCGCTGTTTTGATTCGCGTGCGTGAAGGATGGCGTTTGGTCGTCGCGACCATATCTTCTGCACGATCATAAATCATTTTGACCGGTTTGCCGGATTTCCACGCCAGCAACGCTGCGTGTCCGGCAATCATGGATGGATATTCTTCCTTGCCGCCGAATCCGCCGCCGGTTGTGGCTTGGACAACGCGAATTTTTTCCGGCTCCAATCCAAACAGCTTGATCAAAGCTTTGTGAACGTAATACGGGCATTGCATCGAACCCCAAACGGTTACGCCCTCTGCCGGATTGGCGATGGCGATCATTCCATTGGTTTCGATGTAAAGCTGCTCCTGAGCGCCGGTTTCGTACTCGCCTTCGACAATGAAATCGGCCTTTGCCCAAGCTTCGTCAACATTGCCTTTTTCAATCAAAAACTTTTTGAAGATGTTGTCTTCGCCCCAGATGGTTTCAGTCTTGTTGATCGAATCTTCGATGGTAAAAATGGCAGGCAAGGGATCAATGTCAAATTTAATGGCTCGTCTGGCATTTTCCAGCAGGTATTTGTCCGGATGTGCGAGCAGCAAAATCGGTTCTTCAGCGTGGTTGACGATTTCATTGGCCAGGTAAGGCTGGTCCTCCAGAATCAAGGCGACACAATTTGCTCCGGGAATATCTTTGGCGGTGACGACGGTGAATTCGTGCCAGGGAATGCCTTCGCCGAACGTAATGCCGCGAATTTGCCCACGCGGAATTGTCGAGCGCACTGTTAGCCCGTGCAGCATTTCAGGGAAAGTCAGGTCATCAACATAGCGAGCACGACCGGTGACCTTGTCCACCCCTTCTTTGCGTAAGATTGGTTGACCGATGAATTGCTTCTGCATAATTGATCCACATTATGAAAATGTCGTCCGAACAGCCGTCTGTATCGTCAAATTTTATGGTCTTTTTAGTCTGCGCAGTATAAGTGGCGGTCAGGCTGACGGAAAAGCAGGCGCTCTGGTTTCTCGAAATCTTTTTTCTGGGTAGCGAAATCAATTTCCTACGGCTATACTCCAAGTCGCTGCATATAGGCGTTTAAGCGCGAATTTCGGTGTCGCAATTTGAAGTCCCCTTCTAAGTTAACAATATAAACGAAAGAACGAATCATCAATTTATGAAAATTGCCATCTTGGGGACGCGAGGTATTCCAGCCAACTATGGTGGTTTTGAAACCTTCGCAGAGCAATTGGGGACGCGGCTGGTGGCGCGGGGGCATCAGGTTACGGTTTACGGACGAAACCATTATTCAACAACCGACAGAAAGTTCTATCGCGGCGTTGAATTGGTCACCTTGCCGACCATTCGCCATAAATACTTCGATACAATTATCCACACCTTCATTTCAGTCCTGCACGCTTCTCCACGCAAATACGACGTCATTCTAATTTGTAATGCAGCCAACAGCATTTTTTCCTTTATCCCGCGACTCTTCGGAATCCCAACCTTGGTTAATGTGGACGGTTTAGAGCGCAAACGCAAAAAGTGGAATTGGGTTGGACGAACTTACTACCTGCTGTCGGAATGGCTTTCGACATTTTTGCCGACGGCGATTGTCACCGATGCTCAAGTGATCCAGGACTATTACGCCACGCGCTACAAGAAAGAATCGGCAATGATTGCCTATGGCGCTGAAGTTGCGCGCCGCGCCGCGCCTGAAAAGCTCTCACAGTTTGGCCTAAGCCCAAATGATTATGTGCTTTATGTCAGCCGGTTAGAGCCGGAAAACAATGCGCATTTGGTGATTGAAGCTTTCGAGAAGGTCAAAACCGACAAGCCGCTGGTGATTGTTGGTGGCGCGCCTTATGCGGAAGAGTACATTGCACAGTTGAAAAGCACCCGCGATCCGCGCGTGAAGTTTTTAGGCTTCGTTTTTGGTGAAGATTACCGGGCGTTGCAGCAAAACGCTTATTGCTATGTTCACGCGACTGAAGTCGGCGGCACGCATCCGGCGTTGATTGAAGCGATGGGAGCAGGGAATTGCGCTCTGACGCTGAACACGCCTGAAAACCGCGAAGTCATCAACGGCGCGGGAATCGTGTACGATTCGGTCAATGATTTGACCTCCAAGCTGCAACAGGTAATTGATCATCCGGAAATGATTGGCGAATACCGTCGCCGCTCTATGGACAGAGTGCTTGAACTGTACGATTGGGAACAGATCACGGACCAATACGGCGAACTGCTGTCGAATTTGGCAGGCGTCGAACTTCCAGTGGGCCAACAACCTGCAATCAGCAAACCAGTTCAAGCAGAATCTGCCAGGAAATCGTTTGTTCAAGAGCCGGTGAAAGTTCGTAGCGCGACCAAATCCCTTCAGTGACTGTTAGTCGCGGAATGCCCGCCATCAAATTGCAATCCGCTATGAATTACAGTTCCAGCGCTAAAATCCCCCTGTGGCGTCCAGCATGGACGCTGTTAAGCGAACACCGTGGGCTGATTCGCTCGATGGTGCTTCGCGATCTGACCAGCCGCTACAAAGGCTCCATCATGGGCCTTGGTTGGGCGATCATCACACCTGCCGTTCAAATCGTCATTTTTACAGTCATCTTTTCCGGAATCTTCAGCGCCAGGTTTGGCGAGCAAGGCGGACATTTGCGTTTTGCCGTCTATCTGTTTTGCGGGATGTTGCCCTGGATTGCGCTCAGCGATGGCGTGTTGCGTTCAACCACGTCGCTGACTGACAACATCAACCTGGTTCGCCGCGTGGTGTTTCCGTTGGAAGCTTTGCCGGTCAATCTGGCGTTTTCGGCTTTGATGCAGCAACTGCTGGGCACGATTGTTTTGCTGATCGCGGCTTTGCTGATGCAGGGAACTTTACACGCGACAGCGCTTTGGATGCCAGTGCTGCTGATTCCCCAACTGCTAGCGACAATTGGATTGGGATGGTTGATGGCCAGTCTGGGCGTGTTTATTCGCGATATGGCCCAAGTCAATCAATTGGCGTTGCAAGCCTGCATGTATCTGACGCCAATCCTTTACCCGGAAAATTTGGTTCCGCCGAATTACCGCTGGCTGGTGGACTTGAATCCGATGGCTCCATTGATTCGCAGCTACCGATGGACCCTGCTGGAAGGCAAAATGCCTGACTGGCGTGGGTTGGGATTTACGATGGCGTTCGCGCTGGTCTGTTTTGGCTTCGGGTATTGGTGGTTCCAGCGAACAAAAAAAGCTTTTGCGGATGTGTTGTAAACCTTTCTCCTTAAATCTCAGTAAAGCAGCGGCCTCCCTCAACTGAATCCAGCAAAGAATTACCTGCCGATTGAAATTTTTCTATAGCCATTCTTGCTGGATTGAGTAAGTTTTACAGAAATCATTCCTGTCAAATTTTGTCGCGGCTCTACGAAAAACTCCCGCAAGCCCGTGTTTATTGAAGTTTATGGGTTTTCTCGGCAAGCGAATGGTTGTGGCATCGTGGTTGCAATAGCTTGAGTGGGGCAACGAGATACCAGGTGGTTAACTCCACTGACGGTGTCAAGCGGTTACCAAGGGTGAGGAAGGTAACCGCACTTATCAGGCGCTGACAGGCAATCCCACGACTGTCAGCGCCTATTTCTTTTTGTCTGCCCGAAGATTTTGACAATTCTTTTTGCGTCCAATCAGCCCTTGTCGCTGTGGCAAATGCTCAGCACACACCCGGAATCGAAATCACTTCGACTTCGCGTACTTCCACCGTGCCGCCGTATTCCAGGCTCGGACAACGGCTCGCCAGTTTCACTGCCTCGTCGTAACTTGCCGCTTCGACAATCCAATATCCCCCAACCACTTCTTTGGTTTCAGCAAACGGGCCGTCCGTGACAACCTGGCTTTCGCCAAAGCCGTTAATCTGCCTGCCCAAATCGTCGCGTAGCTTGTTCAGACCTTTCAGCTTGCCAGACGCGTGAAGCTCCGCCGTCCAATCATTGTATTTTTGAATGATGGTTTGAATCAGTTCGGGCGTCAGTTCTGCGCCGATGACTTGTTCTGGCGGCAGGTTCGGCGAAATCGAAAGCAGGATGTATTGCGGCATAGATTCCTTTCAGCGTTGTTATTTCAGCGACACGTCTCCGGCTTTGCGAATGTCATAAGCAAACGAGACAAAAGTTTGCAGGTAGGCAATCATCGCAAACGCCAGCGCGCCATAAAGTATCAGTGTTGTGTGCGGCGGCTCCGTCAACCAGATGGCTGCGATAATTACAGCCAGCATCACGGCAGCAATCAACCAGCGGTAAATCACTTCAAACCACAACACGAAAACTGCGATGAAGCCGAGCACCGTAACCAGCGTTCCAAGTCTGTGCGGCCATCCCAGCATCAAAATCATGGAAAAGTAATAACTGGCTACCAGCCCGCGCACGAACTTTTGCAGCGTGAAGTAGTGTTCGTAAAAAAACGGAAAAAGCGCCGCCAGCGCAGCAACGACCAGCCATTCATTGCGCTCGCCAGAGGGAACGGCCAGCGCCGCGCAAAGCGGATAATGCCAAATTAAAATCAGCCAGACCGGCATGGTATTGCGAACCCATTTTGCAATTCGTGAGGGCTTAATCATCGCCAGATCGGCCATCAGGTACATGTAATACCCAGCCGCGGGTAGCAGAACGCCAAGCCAGGTTTGACCAATCGTGTTTCGCCGTATGGCAACCAGCAAAGTCACAATCACCGCAACCAGCGGCGCCCATTCGTAACTGCGTATATTTGATGGTGGCTGGCTGTACCAACGTTCGTAGGCATCGTGAACCCGCAGCGAAGGCGTCAACGAACGGTTGATGCTTTCGGCAACCTGTTGCATCACTTGTTGATGGAATTCCTTATCGTCGCGCCGAGCGGCTCGATCTGCTTCATGAAGCTGAATCGGTTCGTGATAACGGACAATGATCTTTGCGGGTTTTGGCAACAGCTTCCATTTTGGCCAGGCACGATAGGCTCCGCCAATGGTGACCGGAACAATTGCCGCGCCGGTTTCGACCGCCAAGCGAGCCACACCAGTTCTGAGTTCACCCATCGGCCCCTGTTCAGATCGTTGACCTTCAGGAAAAATGCCCAGCGCGTCGCCGCTGTTGAGCACTTTCACCGCCTCACGAAAGGCCGATTCGCCTTTGCCTTTGCGAATATCCACAGGGAATGAACCCATTGCGCGAATCAATTGGCCCAGCACGGGAACTCTGAACAGCGCATCCCAGGCCATAAACCGAATCTTGCGTTTGACCGGCAGCATTACTAAAACTGGGTCAAGGTACGATGGGTGATTGCCTGCAATAATGACCGCGCCACGCTCCGGGATGTTTTCCACTCCGTGATACTCAACAGCAAATAACACCCGAAACAGTGGCCAACCGATGGATTTCAGAAGTTTTAGAAGCATAGGGGGAAACGAGAAAGAGATTCTATTGAATCGCAAGGGGGCAAAAGAGGTGTTTGATCGTGGAAACGTTGTATTTCACGTGAAACGATTGCAGAACCTCTTTGTATCTAGCACTTAATCTTTTGCGTTAACAGAAATCTTTGATTAGTGAGACTCTCGAGTGACTTCCGTACCGCTGTGCCCAACCAAAAAGTCAAAATCCGCTCCCTGGTCCGCCTGCAGAACGTGGTCCACGTAAAGCTTGTAATAACCGCGATCAAACGGAGAAGTTGGCGGTTGCCAGCGCGCGCGCCGGGCAGTCAGTTCTTCGTCAGAAACTTCCAGATGCAGTTTACGCGCCGTCACGTCCAATTGGATGTAATCGCCGCTTTCAACCAATGCGAGAGGACCGCCGGTTGCCGCTTCAGGGGCAACGTGCAGCACGACGGTTCCATAGGCGGTTCCGCTCATGCGGGCGTCAGAAATGCGGATCATGTCTGTGACGCCTTTTCGCAGAATTTTTTCAGGCAAGCCAAAATTCCCAACTTCGGCCATTCCCGGATACCCGCGTGGGCCGCAATTTTTCAGCACCAGAATGCAGCTTTCATCTACATCCAGATTCGGATCGTCAACCCGCGCGTTGTAATCTTCGATGTTTTCAAACACCACAGCGCGCCCGCGATGTTGCATCAATGCCGGCGTTGCCGCCGAAGGTTTGATGACTGCTCCATTCGGGCAAAGATTGCCCTCTAAGATTGCCAGTCCGCCTTGTTTGACCAGCGGTTCATCAAACGGTTTGATCACATCGCGGTTGTAGCAAGGCGCGTTTGCCGTGTTTTCGCCGATGGTTTTGCCGTTGACGGTCATCGCGTCGCGATTGATCAGATCACCAAGCTCCCGAATGACTGCCGGAACTCCGCCCGCATAATAAAAATCTTCCATCAGGTATTTGCCCGAAGGCATCAGGTTGACCAAGCACGGCACGTCGCGGCCCAGAGCATCAAAATCGCTGAGTTTGAAATCAATTCCCAGGCGCCCAGCCAGCGCCAGCAAATGCACCACAGCGTTGGTCGAACCGCCAATGGCTCCGACTACGCGCACGGCATTTTCAAACGCCTGTCGAGTCAGAATTTTCGACATGCGCAAATCTTCGTGAACCATTTCGACGATGCGGCGGCCTGCCATGTGGGAAAGCGCATACCGCCGAGAATCCACCGCCGGAATCGCTGCATTCATCGGCATCCCCATTCCCAGAGATTCGACCACGCTGGCCATCGTCGAAGCCGTTCCCATTGTCATGCAATGGCCGGTCGAGCGGCTCATGCAGCTTTCGGCTTCCTGAAAATCGCACAGCGGCATGATTCCTGCGCGGACTTCTTCGCTGAATTTCCAGACGTTCGTGCCGGAGCCGATGTCTTCGCCGCGAAATTTTCCGTTCAGCATCGCTCCGCCGGAAATCGCCAGCGTGGGCAGATCGCAACTGGCCGCTCCCATCAAACACGCCGGAGTCGTTTTGTCGCACCCGACCAAAAGCACTACGCCGTCAATCGGATTGGCGCGAATGGTTTCTTCGACATCCATGCTGGCCAGATTGCGAAACAGCATGGCCGTCGGACGCATCAGGTTTTCGCCCAGCGACATGACGGGAAATTCCATCGGGAATCCGCCTGCTTCATAAATTCCGCGTTTTACATGTTCGGCGATTTTGCGGAAGTGGCCATTGCAGGGCGTCAAGTCCGACCACGTGTTGCAGATGCCAATGACCGGCCGGCCGTCAAAAAGGTGATCCGGATAACCCTGGTTTTTTGTCCAACTGCGATGAATGAAGCCGCCTTTGTCAGTCGGCCCGAACCAATGAGAACTGCGATACTTTTTGGATTGAGACATTTTCTGCTCGCTTTGATTGGATTGGTGGCGCGAAAGGCCGCGACAAGTATATCCAGTAGCGCTGGTCTGTCCATTTTTTCAGTTTGCGAAGAAGGTTTTTAAAAGATTGTTTCCTGGTTGACAATTTCTAGGGAAGCGAGTATTCTCCACGCCACGATGACGAAGAAAGTGAAAATTACACCGAGCGTGGCTGAACAAACCCTGATCCGATTGATGCGCGTGGGAGATCGGTTGTGGCGGGAATCAGACAATCGCTTCAGTCAGTGGGGATTGACGGACAATCATTACAACGTCCTTCGCATCCTGAATGGCTCGGCGGAACCGATTTCCCAGGTCGAAATTGGCCGGAAGATGCTGTCTTCGCGGGCCAATGTCACCAAGCTGGTGGATTTGCTGGAGGATCGAAAGTTCGTCAAACGCCTTTCTTGCGGCGACCGCCGGGTAAATCTGGTGGAATTGACTGAGGAAGGAGCAAAATTCATCGAAGAAACGCTGTCAGAGGTCATTGGCGTGGCCAATGAACAATTGAAACCGCTGACCCGCGACGAACAGAAAACGCTTTTCACTCTTCTTGGCAAATTGCTGGAAGAGTAAAAAATTTGCCTTGATTGTTTACCAAGAAACAATCAAGCAGTGAACTTACTTAATTGAGAGAGGAACACGTATGATTCGCAAACTTTTGGCAACAACGAATGACATTCTTCCGCTGGTGTTGCGGCTGACATTGGGCTTGGTCATCTTTCCGCACGGCGCGCAGAAATTACTAGGATGGTTTGGCGGATATGGCTTCAGCGCGACTATGAAAGCAATGACGGAAATGGGCTTACCAGCAGTCATTGTCTTTCTGGTAATTCTGGCGGAATCGTTTGGAGCGCTGGGACTGATCACAGGCTTTCTGACACGGTTCAGCGCGTTTGGCATCGCGATGGTGATGCTGGGCGCAATTTTCACCGTTCACGGGAAAGTCGGGTTTTTTATGAACTGGTTTGGTCAGCAGCAAGGAGAAGGGTACGAATATCACTTGCTGGTTCTGGGTATCGCCCTGGCGCTAATGATTCGTGGTGGCGGACGATTATCAGTAGATCGCGCGTTGCAAGGCGACAAGCAATAATCACAAGCTAACAAAAAACGAGGAGGTTATATGCAGATTATCAAAGCGAAAGACAGGTTTCATTTGGAGAGCGATTGGTTGTCCGCGTACTGGCTGTTCAGTTTCGACCGATACTACGATCCCAGCAACGTGCATTTTGGGCCGTTGCGTGTGTTCAACCACGACACGATTGCCGGTGGAGGCGGGTTCCCGACGCATTCGCACCGGGAAATGGAAATCGTCACGTACGTGCTGAGCGGCAGGCTGGCGCACAAAGACAGCACGGGCGGAGTTGGTTTCATCAACGCTGGCGAAGTTCAGCGAATGACCGCCGGAACTGCGATTGCGCATTCTGAATTCAACGCTTCGGAAACGGACCCGGTTCGGCTGATGCAAATCTGGGTTTTGCCCGAACGCGAAGGGCTGAAGCCGTCTTATGAACAGAAACAGTTCACGACTCAGCAGCGAACAGGCGTGTTGTTGCCGATTGCTTCCGGCCAGGATGTGCCAGGCGGCGTGAAGATTCACCAGGACACGACCTTTTATGTGTCGCGGCTGAGAACTGGCGATCAAGTTGCGCACGAATTGAAAGCGGGTCGGCGCGCTTTCCTGTACGTGATCGAAGGCGAAGTCGCATTGAACGGCGAAAATTTGAGCATTGGCGATCAAGCCAGAATTACAGAGTCTGGCAAGCTAGAACTGTCGGCTTCGCGCGATAGCGAGATCATCTTGATTGATCTTCCGTAGTGTCAAGTCAGTATCGCGCGCGGTAGCAAGCGGCTTTCTTTCTGAGGTCGCTTGCTACGGGTCGCGGTGCCGACCGCTTAGCTTGCCATCCGTTCTTTCCCGTCTTTCTTCTTCTGACCACAATCGCCGAATTTCCAACACTTCTTCAGTCAGCGCGGCAAGCTTTTCTTTAATGGCTTCGCCATTCAGGTTTGGAAACTGTGGATACCGTTGCGGCAGAATCAACGGGCGAACCGGTTCACGCGCTTCGGCAGGAACCCGCGTAATCATTTCGTAAATATGAAATTCCGGTTCACCTAATTCTTGCTTGATCCGCCGCAATGTACGACCGATTTCCAGATCGCATTCCGAAATTGCATTTAACAAAGCGCTGCAAACAAACGTCGCGCAAAAAACCGTCTTGCCGTATTTGTTGTTTGGATCACAGCCCGCCGTGCCCATCACGCGACAAGTCGGCGGACAACAGCCAGTCCCTTGTTGATGACAACCGGCGCAAATGTCGAAAACTCCACTGGCGGCAAAGAACCGGTCTAGTTCGGCAATCAATTCCTGCCGCGTCAAACCGTTGGCTGGCGGGGGGGGAGCCTGAAATTGCTTTCGTTCCAATCGCGCGCAACTTACACACACCCAAAATCCGTGTTTGTTTATTGTGCTGTCTAAAGAATCAAAGTCGAAAAACTGGTAACGCCGCGCGGACGGATTACCGCAACGTTCACACACCAGCTTATCTGCTTTATTGCTCATTAGATTCTGCATTCCCGCACGATTCAGTGTACGAGCGCAAATAACGAGGTGCAAATTCTGGTTGATCTGGCGTGATGGCAAAACAAAAAAAGACGGCCACCCAACTTTCGTTGGATGGCCACCCTCTCATCGTTCCCCTTAACGATGCTGCATAAAATGTTTAATTGACTTATTCGGTTGCCGATGTAACGCGTTTTACAACGATCGTAATGATGTCCCGATTCGCTGCTCGCTTTGCCGCTTCGCGCTCGGTACGATGTTTGAAGAATTCAAAACCAGAGTTATCACCCTCAACCCAGACCTGCGATAGGAAGTGGCTTACTTCCCCACCATTTTCCCGATACCGATTGAAGATGAGAACGCTTTCAGTCGCAGCCTTGGGACGCTCCACCCTCGTCATGACGGGCCGCATCGCAGCGTTTTTGCCATTTTCGTCGCGAATCTGGAAGATTCCGTTGCCATTCATCATACGGAGTTTCACAAGATCGTACTCGCCTGTAGGCATCGTCACATCACCATAGACGAAATCAAAAGGAATGCTTGCTTTCAACATCAAGTCTTGAGCATTGGCACCCACGGTCGCCAACATCGCAAACAAACTTACCGAGATAAAAGTTTTAATGATTCGCGTGTTCATAACTACCTCCTATTCATAAATCTTTTGGCTGATTCCAGGCTTTGGTCGAAGCCAACCAATCGCCCATATTAAAGGGAGCCTTAAGCCTGATCCCTGTCAGCCTTTTCAGCTTTATGCGGCATAACTCTTGCCATCACATACTCTCAAGCTTTTGGAAAGCTGATCGGGAAATTCGAGTTCTTTCAAATAGCTCAATTATCAATGCTTTTTTTCGGTTTCCCTTTTCATCATTTTCTTCTTTCGGCTTCAAGCGGAATTTACCCCGATGAAGATGGTGAATCTTTCGCAAACTCGGAAAAAAAGCTGAAAAAACAATGAAAACAGCCAATTGTAAAAATTTGCCGGATTATTTTGATTTTGGACCTTACCAGTTCGACACCAGAGATCATCTTTTATTTAAGCATGGAAAAGAGATCCACCTGACGCCAAAGGTGGCAGAGATTTTATTGGTACTGCTGACCCGCCACGGCCATGTGGTTGAAAAGGAAGAATTGATGCACGAGGTTTGGGCGGAGACGATCGTGGAGGAAAATAACCTCACGCGGAATATCAGCACGCTGCGAAAGACGCTCAATGCGGAATCAGAAGAAGACCTGTATATCGAAACCATTCCGCGTCGCGGATATCGCTTTGTCGCAGAAGTCCGGGAAGTGAATGAATCTTCGCTGGTGGGGGAACACCCCGAACCAGTCAGCCATTTTCCAGGAATTGAAGTCGAACCTGCCCTGCAAACCTCGCCCGATACGATTTCCGTAGCCGCAAAATCTGAAATCAGTATGCCGGGTATTGAAAAGAAAGCGCGAACGCCTGTTGAACAGGAAAACGCCAAGGGCAAGCCAATGGGTGCGTTTAGCGTTGTTCGCCGTCGTTGGTTGTTCAATGCGCTACTTTTGGTGCTTATTGCAATCCTTTTGCCCTGGCAAATCAGATCGTTGTATCGCCCGACGAAATCTTCCGAACAGGAAGGGGGAGCGGAAGTCTTTTCGCGGCTGCGTTTAGAAAGACATCCAGCTAAAGGAATGCCGCAAGTGGCGGAACTTTCTCCAGACGGCAAATATATTGCTTACGCCGCCGCGGATGAGTTTGGCCAGCAAGGTCTCTATTTAAGCCAGGTAAATACGAACGACGCCAAACGATTGGTGCCGTATAGTGACACGAAATACCTGGGGCTGAACTTTTCGCCTGAAGGCACTCACCTGTATTTCACTCGACGTGAAGAGCACCAACACAATGTTCTGTATCGGTTGGGAGTGCTCAGCGACGAGCTTCCGCAAAAAATGGCCACGCTCGGTTCAGTCAGCCCGGTCAGAATTTCGCCCAATGGGGCTCGGATGGCCTTCATTCGTGAAAGTGCAGAAGAGGGCATAACCGCATTGATTACGGCAAACATGGATGGCAGCGCGGAATCCAAGCTAGTTGAGCGCAAACTTCCAGAGTTCTTTCCGTTGACGGCAAGCCCTTCGTGGTCGCCGGATGGCAAAACACTTGCCTGTGTCGTTGGAACTCTGGCCAGCGGCATTCGATACCAGGTTGCGACAGTGTTTGCAGAAACTTCGCACGAAATGAAGTTGAACCCGCACCCAACGCAATGGCCGTGGATTTATCAGGTGGTTTGGTTGCCGAACGGGCGCGAAATGCTTTTGCTGGCTGACAAACAGCCCGGAGGATGGCGTGATCAACTATGGCTGATGACCTGGCCGGAAGGAAACCTGAAACGTCTGACCAATGACTTGAGCGATTATGCCGGAATCAGCGTCGCCGCTGATTCCTCTTCGCTGGTTACAGTTCAAAGTAACCAACTTTCCGACATCTGGGTTGTGCCATATCAAACTGGCGAGCGGTCGCAGCGGATTACGTCATTCAATGAACAGCGCGAAGGTTTGCGAGGACTGGATTGGACATCGGATGGACATTTACTGTTTAGTTCCGTAACCGGCGGACGCGACCAGATTTGGAGCATGCATCCGGATGGCAGCCAACGTTGCGATGTGACTTCACATGAAAGCGCCGACAGCAACAACCATTCTCCTCATAGTTCGCCGGATGGCCGCCACATTGTTTTTGTGTCTGATCGTCAGGGGAAAACGCGGATTTGGCGCATGAATCTGGATGGGAGCCAACCATTGCCACTGACCGAAGGACACGATGATTTTAATCCGCAAGTGTCGGCGGATGGACAATGGGTGGTTTATTCATCGGCAAAATCCGGCAATCGAACGCTGTGGAAAGTTCCGTTGGCGGGCGGCGCGGAAATCCAGGTGACAGATGGGCTTGCCGAAATGCCAGTGGCATCGCCCACCAGCAATTTAATCGCTTGTATTCGGCGAGAGCCAGGAACGTTCCAGCAACGCAACCTGATGATTATTGATCTGGACAGTCGCCAGCCGGCGCGTTGGGTTACGATTCCAGATGCCGCCACTTGGATTCGCTGGATGCCCAACGGAAAGGCGCTCAGTTACCAAATGCCGCAAAACGGGATCGCCAACCTGTGGAGCCAGCCACTGAACGGCAAACCGCCAACGCGAATTACCGATTTAAGTTTTGAAAATGTCGCTTCCTACGCGTGGTCGCGGGATGGTCAGCGGTTGGCGCTGGTACGCGTGCAAGAAATCAAAAGCGTCGTTTTTATCAATGGCCTGAAGTAATTGTTAGGAGGAAGTATGCGTTATTTGAAGTTCATCAAAGCCCAGGCGCGAAGGTTGCTGAACGTCCTGATGGTTTGTGCGATTCTGAGCATCTCCGTTTGGGCACAGCAGGAGCAGAAAGCCCCACCGGCTCCGCCACCTAATCTGGAAACTCTGGACGTTCCCGCGCTGATTCAGGCGAGCGACCGAAACGGCGCAGCCATGCATTCACGTTTGTTGGAATTCACGTACATTCAAAAACGAATCACACGCGAAATTGATCCCAAAGGCAACGTGATCGAACGAATCAGAGAATTTGAAGCTTATCCTATAAAAACCGAAGCTCGCCATCGTCACGTCCTAAGCTTGATCAAAAAAGACGGCGTGCCCGTTTCGCCGGAACAGCTCAAACTGAATCGCCAATTTGCCGTGGCCGAAATGGAGCAGGCAGAACCCGAAGACGCCACCACTTCTCCCAAACCCGAATCGGAAGCGGGAGGGAAATATGTCACTGCCGGCATCGGAATTGGTTCTGCCGGGGAAGGGGTTTGGCTGGGCGTTTCGCAGTTTTTGCGGCAATGTCGTTTTGATGCTTCGCGCCTGGAGCAACTCGAAAATCGCCAGGCTATTGTTCTCAACATGCACTCTTGTCAGGACATTCATGCAGATTTACGCGAAGCTTACCTGGCAAAACTGACTGGAATTGTTTGGATTGATGCGACCGACAAGGTGGTCATCCGCCTGAAAGCCTGGCCGATGACCGCACTTCGCACTGAACAGTCCACGGGCGAAGTTATCGTTTATGAACAACAGCGCGTGCAAGGCGGAATTTGGGTGCCGCGTCGCATTCGCCTCAATGGCATTGGGAAAGCAGCGACTTTCAATGGCGTTGACAAAGATATGATTTTCGAATTCACGGATTACCGACACTTCAGCACGGAAATCAAAGAAACTGAGGTCTTAGATCCAAAGAAAAAACCGATTCCATTTTAATCCGCAAGAGATTTAACGCCACAAGCACTAAGGCCGGGCCACCATGCCCGGTTTTTGTTTTTTTCAGCCTCCAACCCGTTTCGAAAAAAATGATTTTCTTTGGCGGGATTCAAGTGTGGACTCCGCCTTACCAAATGTGAGCGGCAAAAAAGAGACTTTCAACGCTCAAGACGATTTTTCCTCCGGCTCTGGCAGAGCAGAGATCGGATAAATGGCTAACGGTAAGGAGCGAAAACGATGCAAAGCAATCCACATATTGATAGAGCAGCCTCCACAGAGGTTCGGTTGAGCGGTGTCCAAAGAGAGTATTCCCGGCAGGTTGAGGCTTCTTATCCGGGATTAAAGGTGGCGCACGATGTTACTTTTGACGACATCTGGACTTTGTTGCTGGACAGCGGTTTCTTGTATCCCGAAAAAGTGGCGCGATTGGAACCGGTGCTTCCCAGTATTCAACAGACCGTGCGAAAACTGTTGCTGGCCAATGGTAACTTGATGGCGACCGCAGTTATTCGGAACGAAAAGATTCTCGAAGCTCACATGAGCATTCTGCGGTGGTGCGAACAAACCTGGATCGTGCAGCATCTGGCCGCGCTGCCGATGTCGGCGCGCAGGCTGTGCGCTTCGGCCCAATTGACGTTGGGCTTTACGCAATACGGGCAACTGCGACCGGACATCGTTTGGAACAAGATGTATTTTCGTCCGAATAATCTGTGGCCTGCGCGTGTGTTTGGCGGCTACGCGAAACGAGTCACTGATCCGGCGACCTCTGATTTGAGAACCTTTCATTATCTGGTTGCGCCTACAGCAGGATCATCACCGAAGCCGCCCACTGGAATTGAAGTGCGAACTGGCGCGCAAGAAGACCGGGTGATGATTGAAAACTGGTTCATGGCACGCGGTCGAACGGTCGAAGTGCAGGCGAATCAATACCAGGCTTCGTGCAACGGAGTAGAAAAACTGGCGCGGGAATATGAAGAGGCTGGACTGTTGCGCCGCCGTGAATCCATCATTGCCCAGCGCAATGGGCAAGTGACAGGATTTGCGCTGCTAGAGATCGCTTCGTTGGGAATGAACTTCAGCGAGCTGACCAATTCCTTCACAGTGCATTTGATGGACGAAGCAGACGCGGAAACTCGCATGGCGCTTGTTGAAGCGGCCAAACGGCGGTATGCCGAATTTGGACGTGCGCAGTGCATTGCCTTGGAAGAGTGTGAAAATCTGTCGTCTTACGAGGAAGCCGGGTTTTCAAAGGTCAAAGATTACACCTGCTGGACGTTTCATCGTGAGCATCTGTTTGGCATGGAACAATTTTTCCGCGCTTTGTTTGCGCGGCGGAGGAAAAGTGAATGAGCACTGAATTGCGGTTGCGGTTTTCGGAGTTGCGGGTTCCGTTGAAAATGACCTTTCGCCACGCGTCAGCGGCGCGAACGCACGGCGAAAGTATCTGGGTGGAAGCTTCGCGTGGAGAGTTGCGGGGGTACGGTGAAGGCTGTCCTCGCCCGTACGTGACAGGCGAAACGCGCTCATCCTGCAAACAATGGGTTGGTGCGTGGCAAGAGGCGATTCAATGGGAATGCTCAAGCTTTGAAGCCATGCAAAGTTGGGTGATTGAGCATTCGGCTGACATTGACCGTTCGCCTTCGGTCTGGTGCGCGATTGAAAGCGCGCTGCTGGATTTGTTTGCGCGCGAACGCGGCCAAAGTGTCGAGGCCATGCTGGGTTTGGCAGCGCCGGGCGGCCCGCATTTGTATTCGGCAGTGCTGGGCAACGATGAAGCGTGGAAAACGCGATTCCTGATTGACCAATACCTGATTCTGGGCGTCAAGGATTTCAAGGTGAAGCTGGGCGGCGACCTGGAACTGGATCGTGAAAAGCTACGCAGCATAAAAGAGCTAACTGCCTGGCACGGTGTCACCGGAGCCAGAATGCGCGTGGACGCCAACAATCTGTGGGCGGAATCTCCGGAGGAAGCGCTGCCGTATTTGCGTGCGCTCGGTTATGAATTGTTTGGTGTCGAAGAACCCGTCAAACCTCGTGACGTTCAGCAACACAGCAAGATCGGCGTCGAATTAGGTTGCCCGATCATCGTGGACGAAAGCCTGTGTACGATGGCCGATCTGGAACGATACGACGGCGCGCCTGGACGTTTTATGGCAAACCTGAAAGTTTCGCGCGTCGGCGGTGTTTTGCGTGGGTTGCGGTTGATGGAGGAGCTTAAAAAACGCCGATGGCCAGTCATCATTGGGGCCCACGTCGGAGAAACTTCTGTGCTAACGCGCGCAGCGATGTTGCTGGCTGCTTCCGCAGGCGATTTGCTTGTCGCGCAGGAAGGGGCGTTTGGCTCGCGTCTGGTTGAACGCGAACCTGCCAGCCCCAGTTTGCGTTGGGGACGCGGCGGATTTCTGGATTTGCGCCGGCCTTACGCCGAAGTCACGACCGAAGGATTGCAGTTGACGCCTCCGACAGCGTGGGGGCTTGGCTGGGGCTTGTCTTGCCGAATGGGCGGCAACGTTTGGAAAGAAACGGAAACGGTCGCGGCGCAAACCATGTCGGATGGCTACGACATCAATTACCGAATGTGGGGAGCGGAAAGTGGGTCAGATGTTTTGGTGGTGCTGCACGGCGGCATGAGCCATTCGTTGTGGCAACGCCCACTGGCTCAGGCGGTGCGGGCGCAATCAGAAATGGCTGTCTTTGCTCCTGACCGGCGCGGATGCGGATTGAACGGCAAACGCGGCGATTTGGTCAGCGCAGTTCGCACGATTGAAGACGTGGTGGAACACGTGCAGATGCTCTCGAAACGTTTCAAGCGGGTTCATCTGGCTGGTTGGTGTCAGGGCGCGCAGTACGCGGCGGTGGCTGCGGAACGGTTGCAGGACGAAGGCGCGTTGGCGACTTTGCTGTTAATCACGCCGGGGCTGTTCTGGAACGCACGGTTCCGTTCGGTGATTGATATGACAGAGCGTGTGGTGCAGGCGCTGTTGACACATTTCAATCTGGCGCCCGAAAGAGAAGAAGCATTTGTGCCGATTCCATTGCAGGCGACTGATTTCACACTGTCGGCGGGCGGGCTGGATTTTATTGATGCGGATGCGCTCAAGACTACCGAAGTCACTTTGAAATCTGTGATTGTCATGGACGAAGTGCAGGAACGTTCGTGGGAGTCCATTCTGAAGGTCA
>CAZMXG010000147.1:0-18029 GCA_964570175.1 uncultured Heliomicrobium sp.
GTCTTCCAAATCTGCACTCACAGTTCTTTGAATCATCGAATCGAAGTTACTTCGGGAGTAAAAGCAGAGGAATGCCGCGAGTTAATGCAGGCATTTTTTCGGGAAAGGCGAAAGGGCAAACTTGAAATTGAGTCTGTCATTAATGCGTCTGAAACCTGAAGTTATCGAAGTAACACGAAAACAATTTCTGCGGAGAGGTGCGAGAGTGGCTGAATCGGGCGGTCTCGAAAACCGTTGTACTCTAACGGGTACCGTGGGTTCGAATCCCACCCTCTCCGCCAGTTATTTCAAATCCCAGGCTTCGGATTTTGGGATTTGAGCTTGGAGAGGTCGCCTAATGGTATGGCACCGCGTTGGAAGCGCGGCGGGTCGAAAGGCCTGTGGGGGTTCGAGTCCCCCTCTCTCCGTTCCCAACCAATCTCAGTTTTTGAGATTTTTATCAGGCTCCGGCCTCTGTGCAATCTCGAACGCATGAATCCCGCCAGGACCGGAAGGTAGCAACGGTAGTGCTGTTCAGATGTGCCGCAGTAGTCACCGGAGCCTGTCCTAATTTTTACACTACAAAATAAGTAGCTCCTTCTCATAACAGCTTATGAGAAGGAGCTACTTATTTTTAACCGGTAAATGGTGAACTATTTACCTTCTTTTTCAGCACGCACTCTCGCCCAGCGGGCCTTGGCAGCTTCTTTCAGTCTTTTTTTCGTAGCGGCTGAAACCACACGCTTTTTCGAGGTGTTTCCGGCAGCCGCTTTTGTCCCAGAAGCAGCAACAGTCGCAGAACCACCTTTGGCCAGTTGTTTACGCTTTTCAGTCAATGCGCCGATTTGAGCTTGAAGCTGTTGAATCTGTGCATCAATTCCTGCAAGTGCTAACTGAACCAGTTCTGAACGATTACCACTACCTTTTGGTCTTGGCATGTCTTTCTCCTTATTTTTAGTTTTCATGCTGATATTTGAATAATCAAAACTCAGCATCAGCGGTAATAAAAGTACAACTGAATTCATTCTAAACTAAATTACTTATAAAATGCCAAGCTAAAACCAAGTAACTACTCTGATTAGACGAAATAATCTTTGACTGAACTTTAGTGTAGCTCTAAGAGTCAATGTTCATTTCGCCATCCTTGAGCACATGGGTTCCCTGGGCTATGCTCTGCCGGTTCTCGTAATCAGAAGATCATTTCCGAAAATATTTTTTGGTTTGGAGTTAATTTTGTGAGCTATCAAGTCATTGCCCGAAAATATCGTCCACAAACATTCTCTGATCTTACCGGTCAGGAGCACATCACACGGACGTTGACCCGCGCGCTAGACCAGCAAAGGCTTCATCACGCTTATCTTTTTTCAGGAGTCCGGGGAACGGGAAAAACGACTTCGGCGCGTATTCTGGCAAAAGGCTTGAATTGCCATAAAGGGATTACCAGCCAGCCCTGCTTGCAATGCCCTTCCTGCCTGGAAATTGCCCTTGGCAACTCTTTAGACGTGCTGGAAATAGACGCTGCATCAAATACGGGCGTAGATAATGTGCGAGATGTAATTATCAATAACATTGCCATGGCACCGGCCCGGGATCGGTACAAAGTGTTTGTTATTGACGAAGTGCATATGTTGTCGAACAGTGCCTTCAATGCATTGCTGAAAACTTTGGAAGAACCTCCCTCGCATGTAATTTTTATTATGGCAACCACAGAGTTGCATAAAGTTCCGGACACCATTCTTTCCCGATGTCAGCAATTTGAATTCCGGCAAATTCCCACTGAAAAGATCTTTCAACGGTTACGTGAAATTGCTGACAATGAAGCCATCAAGGTTAACAATGAAGCTTTGCGCGAGATAGCACGCTCTGGCGCTGGAAGCTTGCGCGATGCTCAATCCGCTTTTGATCAGGTAATCGCTTTCGGCGGAGCTGAAATTACAGAAGAAGACGTTACCGCCTCTCTGGGGCTTGTTAGCAGCGCAACTCTTGGACGATTTGCCGAAACAATTGTCAACCGTGACACTGCCGGAATTATAACTTTGGTTGAAGAAGTATTTGCGCGTGGCTATGACTTGCGTAACTTCACACGCGAACTAATGGCGTATTTGCGCCATCTTTTAGTCATAAAATCGGGTATTACCAACGGTGAGTTACTCGGCGTGGCAGATGTTGAAATAGCAAAGCTGGCAAATTTGGCTGCGCAGTTTTCCGAAGAAGATCTGGTTCGTTGCTTTCATCTATTGGCTGAAACCGAAAAAGAGGTAAAGGATTCACCGCATCCCCGGTTCCATCTGGAAATTGGCCTGGTAAAACTGGCGCACGCTTCGCGGCTACGCACACTTGAAGAGTTAATAGAACGCCTTGAAAAGCTTGAATCGGGCCAGGGAATCGGCGGGCCTGCACCAACTTCAGCCAAGGCAAATCAGAAAAATTATACCGAGCCACACAGGCCCGAAGCGCCTGTCAACAAACCACAGCCAACGAAGCCGGCGGCGCAAGAAAAACCAGTTTCGTCCTATGTAAATACTTCGGCAGAACCGCCAGATTTTTCTGATTTCGAACCAGTTGATTACCTGGATACATCTGACCTGAGTGATGAAAGTTCTTTTTTGACTGATGGGCCCCCGCGACCTTCGTCCCCTGTGACGCAACCACCGATTCCAACACCTTCTCAAGTTACTCCTGGCAAAGAGGTCGAGGCAATTTTGAAAGAGGTTCAGAAACTCAATCGCCAATCGGTACTTGTTGCTCTGGAAGAAGCATTGGGCCTGAGCTATCAAAATGGGACTTTAATCGCGACGTTTAGCGGCGAAGGCGTTTTTCCCAAGCGTGTGCGCGACAGTGCAACCTTGTTCCGCACAGTTGGAGAAAAACTTTTCGGCCAGGCGATCCGTGTCGAAGTGAAAATCAGCAGTGAACAATCAATCGAAAAACCTGTTGATGAAGTTGAAATAAAACGCCAGCAATTGAAAGAAGCCGCAATGCAAAATCCAGCCGTTCTTCTGGTTAAGGAAGTATTTCACGGAGAAATCGTCTCGGTTCGGGAAGCGAAAGACTCAAACTCAGCAGCCTAAAGTCTCGCCGAAAACTTCCAGTTTTTTCCGTCGCGCAAGTGCGTGCTATGATAAAGATGCTTAACAACAAATCCATTCAAGCTATGATTTAAGGAGACCCAATCATGAAACTTCCCGGCGGCATGAACTTACAGCAAATGATGAAGCAGGCGCAAAAAATGCAAGAGCAGATGGCGCGCGAGATGGAAGCCTTGCGCGTTGATTCAACCGCAGGTGGCGGAATTGTCAAAGTCGAAATGAACGGCAATAAAGAAGTGCTGGCCATCAAAATTGATCCCGAAGCCACCAGTGATGTCGAGATGCTGCAAGATTTGATTGTTGCAGCAATTAACGAATGTGGCCGCAAAGTTGACGAAACGATGCAGGGACAGATGGGCGGCATGCTGGGTGGCCTGAACATTCCAGGGCTGATGTAATTTTTGGTTTTGGATTTTGAGCTTCGCACCAATCCAAAATCAGGAATCCAAAATTCAAAATTACAACTATGCTTGATTACGCAGAGCCAGTCACCAAACTGATTGATGAGTTCAAACGGCTTCCCGGTGTCGGCCATAAGTCAGCCCAGCGGCTGGCTTTTCATTTGCTCAAAGTTCCTGCAGACGAAGCCGAGCGGCTGATTTCCGCCATCCGCGAAGTCAAAGAAAAGATCATTTTCTGTTCGGTCTGCAACAATCTGACTGACAGTGATCCTTGCCGATTTTGCGCCAGCCCAACCCGCGACCGCTCCATCATCTGTATTGTCGAAGAGCCGCATAATTTGGTAGCCGTCGAAAAGACGCGTGAATATCACGGCCAATATCACGTGCTGCACGGAGCGCTATCGCCAATTCGTGGCATTGGGCCGGAAGAATTGCGAATCAGGAATTTGCTGGAGCGGTTGCGTCCCGATGAAACCGGGGAAAGCGTAGTCAAGGAAATCATCATGGCCACAAACCCAAACACTGAGGGCGAAGCAACAGCCAATTACCTGAGCCGGTTGCTGAAACCGCTTGGCTTTCGTGTGACGCGCATTGCCATGGGTTTGCCCGTCGGCAGCGACCTGGATTACGCCGACGAAGTGACCATGCACAAAGCGCTGCTCAATCGCCACGAAGTCTGATTTCACAAAGCCATGCAGGAAAAAGATTACGCCGCCGAATTTCTGGCCCTGAAAGCCGCCAACGATCAACTGCGGGAACGTGGCAAACAATGGTTGTTGGACACACTGGCTCAGCTTTGTGCTGACGCCAACCGCAATTTGATGGCACAGCCCGGCCAAACTGGTATTCAAACGGGCAGTCAGCCATGGCAATTCAAAGTTGATACCACAACGATAGATGGCGAACGCTTTGGCGCGCGGTATCGGTATAAGACTTTGACTGTAGAAGTTGGCTGGCCGCGCTTGCCCGAACACGGTTTTTTGACTGACAACGCGCTGGCTCGCGCGCGAGTCAGCCTGAGCCAGAACACTATGATCCAACCGGAAGTGATTGCAGATTTGGTTTTTAAGAAGGCTGGGAGCGGCGAACCGGCGTGGTTTGTTTTCAAGAACAGGCAACTTGGGGAGCAAATTACTGGGGCTCGGTTGCGAGAGTTCTTCAGTCTGATTCTTGCTGCCGAATAATAGTTCAGTGCTAACACGTCTTGTCGGAATCATGAAAAAGAAACTCTGGATTTCATCAATTGGCGTGGCCGTGCTTGTGGCATTGGCATATTTACTTGACTTGCGCTATTTGTTCTCAGAAACGCCAAGACGAATAAGCGATCCCGATTTTATAATGCTTGAAAATGTACCTTCGCCAAATCAACAACATAGAATCTTGATTTATCAGTACGATACAGGGGCGTTTGGTTATAGTCGTGCGTGGTGGTCTGTGACGCCTGATTCATATCAAAACCTTGACCTGACAGACTACGAACTTCCTGATGGCTATATGACAAAAGGATGGTCAGAACAAAATGAAGTACTCGTCGAAAAATGGGAGCCTTATTATTACCGGCAAAAGTTAGGTGATCTCAAAACAGGAGACATTTTCCAAGGGGTAAAAGTGCGACTTATCGAAACGCCAACCCAAAAAACAGGAAAGAATTCAGGCCTCAAATAACCCGGCAAATTCTCCGCCAAAGGGCTTTGAAATTTGTAAATGCACCGAACACCATTTCAATTGCCCAGCCTCCCGTTCTCTCACTTCTTCACATCCCGATGAGTCACACGCGAGCGAAAGCCTTGGCGGTTCAGGTGCTGGTTTAAGGCATTGGCGACGGCGACTGAGCGGTGCTTGCCGCCGGTGCAGCCGATGGCGACAGTGACATAGCTTTTGCCTTCGCGCTGATACAGTGGCATCAGGTAATCCAGCATGTCATTAAAGCGGCGAGTGGTTTCGGTAGCTTCTTCGATTTTTTCCAAATATTCAATCACAGGCTGGTCGTTACCTGTCAGCTCACGAAGTTCCGGCACAAAGAAGGGATTCGGCAGGAAACGGACATCGAACAGCAGATCGGCATCAAGCGGAACTCCGTATTTGAACCCAAAGCTAAGAATCGTAATGTCGGTTTGCTTTTCTGCGCTATCGGGCGCGAAGCGCGTTTTCAGCCAAGAGCGCAAGCTGTGGACGTTGTGGTCGGATGTGTCAATGACAACGTCGGCAACGCCGCGAATCGGTTCCAGTCGTTTGCGCTCTTCAGTAATGGATTCCAGCACGCGGCCATCGCCAAGCGGATGCGGGCGGCGGGTTTCACTGTACCGGCGCTGAAGCGCAGCATCGCTGGCTTCAAGAAACAGCACCGTCGTTTCCAGATCACCGCGCGCGCGAAGTTGCGCATAAACCTGCGGAAAATCTTTTACAAACTCACCATCGCGGATATTCAACCCAAGCGCTGCGCGGGTGACGCCAAACTCTTTGCGTTCAAACAGTTGGATGAAGCTGGGAATCAATTGCACCGGCAGATTGTCTACGCAAAAGTAACCCAGGTCTTCGAAAACATTCATTGCCGAAGACATGCCCGATCCGCTTAATCCAGTAATGATGATGAGTTGAGGAATCATTGTCGGTAGTCGGTAGTCGGTGACGGCTTAACCGACCACCGGCAACCGATCATCTGTTACGGTTCGATCAATCCGTAATTTCCGTCTTTTCGTTTGTAAAGCACACCGATGCGATCGGTTTCGGCATCACGAAAGACCAAAAACTGATCGGTCGTTTCTTCGACTTTCAGCACGGCCTCTTCCGGAGTCATGGGCTTGATGGAATAACGGCGTGAGCGAATGATGCGCGGCGCTTCTTTTTCCAGTTCGGCTGGCGGCACAGGGCTTGGTGCCACGCTTTTGGCTGGTTTGGCATGGTGAGAGCGATCAATGATTTTGCCCTTGAGCTTGACGACTTGCTTGTGCAGCTTGTCAATCGCCTGCACTGACGAGGCATACATGTCCGTTGTGTCAGCTTTGCTGGTTAATGCATGGTCCTGCCAATTGACGACAATTTCAGCAACGTTCCGATGGTGTTTTCCGACACTTAAAATGACGTGGGCTTGGGTGGCTCCATTGAGCAATGTATTGAGCTTTTTGAAGTGATCGTTGATGTGCTTTTTGATGGCCGGAGAGATGGTGAAGTTTCTTGCTGTATATTCAATTTTCATCTTTATCTCCTTATCAGTATAGAAATCGCTGACTGCAAATCCTCAATTCAGCGAATGTGTCATTCATTTCCAGCAAAGTATTATCAAACAACTTGTCGCCGTTCGCGTGAACCGGCGATCTTCATCTGATCACGGTATTTGGCAACCGTGCGACGCGAAAGCTTTTGACCTTCCCGGGCCAGAATTTCCGCAATCTGGTCATCGGTCAGCGGCGAACGCGTATCTTCGGCTTCAATCATCTTTTTGATTTTGAGCTTGATGATTCGGGTCGAAACTTCTTCGCCGTCGTCGTTGGTCATGCCTTCGGTGAAAAAGCGGCGAAGCTCGATAACGCCTTGTGGGGTGTGGGCGTACTTTCCATTGACGACACGGGAAACAGTGGAAAGATGCATGCCGATGTCTTCGGAAATATCTTTCAACATCATCGGTTTGATATGCTCGATGCCTTTGTCCAGAAAGTCGCGCTGGCGTTCAACGATGCGTTCGCAAACTTTGTAAATCGTCTGTTTGCGATGCTCTATGTTTTTCAGCAAATCCACCGCTGATCGGAATTTGTCTTTGATGTAGTCGCGCGTTTCTTTCGAAGTTTCCTTGTTTTCCAGCATCTGCCGGTATTGGCGATTAATGCGAAGCTGCGGCAAGCCGTCGTCGTTAAACCGAATGATGTAATCGTCGTCGAATTTTTCAATGTAAACTTCCGGCTCGACGTAATGAGTCGAAGGCGGCGCGTATTTACGGCCAGGTTTCGGCTCCAGTTGCCGGATCAGTTTCATTTCCTGCGCAATGTTTTCAACCGTTACGCCAAGTTCTTTCGCCAGTTCCGGCCATTTGTGATGCTGTAACTTCTGGAAATGATCGCGGATGAGCACCGCCGCCAATCGGTCGCCGTACCCAAAGTAATTCAGTTGAATCAGCAGGCATTCCTGCAGATTGCGCGCGCCAACGCCGGTCGGGTCTAGCTGCTGGACGATTTCCAGCGCTTTTTCCATCGTTTCGGCTGACCAGTCACCGAACTGCGCAATTTCTTCCAGCGGAGAATCCACAAATCCGTCATCGGTCATATTGCCGATGATTGCTTCGGCAGCAGCTTGAACTTCCGGCGAAGTAATTGTCAGCCGCAATTGCCAGTTCAGATATTCCGACAGATTCGTCCCCGAAGACAAAAACTGTTCAAATCCGGGCTTGTCTTCTCCGCCGACTTCGGTTTCGCGCGTGCGGTAGCCAGGATCAAGATATTCTTCAAAGGTAGAGCCAAAATCAATTTCATTGAACGAATCGCGGTCACCAATTTCAGCTTCCCGGGCTTCGCCACCATCAAACTCCATCGCTTCGCCCTGTGGCTGACTTGCAGGCATTTCCCCGGCGGCAGCGTTGAAATCTCCGTTGTCGGAAAAGGATTCGGGTTGCGAATAGGAACCGTTGAGATCGAAAGACTCGTAACTGCTAAGCGGATTTTCAGGCACTTCAGCCGAGGCAGTTTGCTGCGCCGTGGGCGTTTCGGTGTATTCCGCGTTGGCCATATCTGCCGGGATGGCAATTTCCTCCGGCGCTAATTCTTCCAGAACAGGATTTTCCGCCATTTGCTGCGTGACCAGATCGCTGAGTTCCAGTTTGGTCATCTGCAACATCTCAATGCGCTGGCGCAGTTGCGGAGTCAGCACCAGCCGCTGAGATAATTGGGCGCTTAATGTTGGTTTGAACGACATAACTCTTCAGGTATTAGGTAGCAGGTTACAGGTCACGCGGTTAAAGCAGCAAAACTATAGCTTATAACCTGACACCAATAACCTGCTCACATTCTAAACTTTTCTCCCAGATAAACTCTTCTGACTTCCTGATCTTCGGTCAAATCGCTTGGGGTTCCGGAGCGGAACAGCTTTCCTTCGCTGATAATGTATGCGCGATCTGTGATTTCCAAAGCTTCGCGAACATTGTGATCCGTAATCAGGATTCCGATCCCGCGCGAACGCAATCGCGCAATGATCTGTTGAATATCGTCAATTGCAATCGGGTCAATTCCCGCAAACGGTTCATCCAGCAAAACGAACTTCGGCTCCAGCGTCAGCATACGCGCGATTTCGGTTCGCCGCCGTTCACCGCCCGACAGAGCGTATCCTTTATTGCGGCGAACATGGCTCAAATGAAATTCTTCAATCAGCTCTTCCAGGCGCTCTTGTCGCTGTTCGCGCGTCAGTTCCAGCGTTTCCAGAATCGCCAGAATGTTTTGCTCAACCGTCAACTTGCGAAAGATCGAAGCCTCTTGCGGCAGATAACTAATCCCCAGCCGTGCCCGTTTGTACAGTGGCAACCGAGTGATTTCGTTATCTCCCAACCAGACTCGCCCTTCGTCGGGCTCTTCCAGTCCAACCACCATGTAAAACGTAGTCGTTTTTCCGGCTCCGTTCGGCCCCAGTAACCCTACAATTTCACCCGTACGAACGATAACCGAAACATCGTTGACTACACAGCGGCGGCGATATGATTTTTTCAAATTCTCAGCGCGCAGAGCACCGACGCTCGCGGCAGAATCCTTCAGAGGTGAGATTTGGCCAGCGTGTTTGATCTCAGGATCAACCGTGTCGCTTACCATTTCAATTCCTCCTGCATTAGAAACTTATCCATTAAATACTAACCGAAAACTTGTCTGGAAACTTCGCTGAACTTCGCGTTGATCTACGCCCTGAAGAATCGGATGGGGGTGACCGGCAACGGCTCAGTTTTGCCCATTTTGGATGCGATGAGTGGTTCTAACACGCTTTTTGCTGCCGCTCTCACTACCGGCTTCGATCCTAGCATCGCGTAAATGCAGAGTCAATTTTTCGCTCTTTGTTACCGCTTCGCGCTCTTTATCTTCAACCATTGCCAACTTTCCAGCCGCCGCTGTCAAAATCGCAGTGTCCGTTGCAGCCGTATAAACCACCTGATCGCCGGTTGCGCGGCGTTGCGGTTGCGTCACCACTACGTTATTGGAAGCCGTCAATTGAACCAGTTTGTGTTGTTCATCCATTACAGCGTCCGCAACGGCGGCGTCAATCTGATCGGTTCCCTGTTTGACCTTCACCGTTCCTTCGTAGTGCGCCGTGCGGTTTGCGTCGGTGTAAACAATTTTGTCTGCCGTAGCGAAAACCGGAACCACTTCTTTTCGGTTTTTCTCGACCTCACGCTCAAAATCGTAAAACGCCGATTGCGCATTGCCCCAGGCGGTCAGCATCCGTTCTCCGTTATCCAGTTCCATGTTGTCCGAACGAATAAAATCATTGTCCTGCCAGGCTCTGACGTTGCCTGTGTAACGCGCCACGCCTTCGTTGTGCTTGACCACGGCGCGATCGGAAGCAATCGTCACAGGCGCTTTGTCTTTTTTGAATGGAGCAGCACCGCCGGTTTTTTCGCGGCTGTAATAGGTCGAGCGCACTTTGCCACGCAAAACGCTTTCGCCGGTTTCCACGTTGGCGTCAATTTCATCGGCATTCGCTCGCGAATTTGAATCCCACAGCAGCGGTTTGCCGCGCAGGGCAACGGTTTGGTTCGACGCGGTGTATACAGCGCGTTCCGCCGTTGCATTACGGTCAGAAACTTTGGCACCTTCGGGCAGGCGTTCGACAAATTTTGCGCCCCCATCCACCGTCAGATCGTCAATGTCCTGTGTCTGCTCAATCAAATTGGCGGTCATTTTTTTTCCAATCACAGTTCGCTTTGACCGTTTGCTTTTTTGCTCCATCGGCTGGAATTCGGCAACAGCGTTGCCGTCTGCCAGGAACGTTTTGATCGCGTTTCCTTTGGGAAAAAAGTCCGCTGTAAATTTGGCCGCATTCAATTGTTGGCGGTCGGATTTTGGCTTGATGGTTTTCGGCGTGATGGTCAAAACGGCATTGCCAGCAGCTTCAGCGCGGGCCATGCTGATGCCATCTTCCCGGAAAGCGGCATTGATAGCATCGGCTTCGATTACTCGTTCAGAAACTTCTTTTGCGTTCGGAGCGCCTTCCACTGCTTCGATCTTCATCGTCGTCCGTCCTTGCGTTACAACTGATTGCAGCAAGCTTTCCTTTTCGCCAGGCGTGTAAAACGCATCAATCCTTTCAGCGCTGATTTCGCGCGGCGAATCCTTTTCCAGTGACTTGGCGCGGGCGGCTCCCATCGCAACGGCTTGTTTTAAGTGTTGCGCTTCATCAAAGTAAAAATCCACATCGCGCGCCTGCAACTCTGAAGTTTTCGTCTTTTCCTGAGACTTCATGTAAGAATTCCCGCGCATTTCCACACGTTCCAGCTTTTTGGCTTGCACGTTGACGATGCCGGTTATCAAATCAGCACGAGCAAACTTTTCGCCCTGCGTGGCCGTGGCATTTCCTTCAAATTTGGCAATTCCCTGAGTTTCGGCATAGCTGGCTTTTTCGCTGCGCATTTCAACAGGCGGAGCATTTTTCTTTTTGGGATCAGAGGGCGTAGCGACGATGTGCGAATCTTTCAGTAAATTCAGTTGGTGCTCTTTCGCGTAAAGCTGAGCGCCAAAGGATGAACCGCTGATTTCTCCGTGTTTGAATTGCACTGCCACATCCGTGCTGGCGATTTCGGATTTCTGATCGTAATTTAGCCGCTCGGTTTTCACCTCAAGACCATCGCTGCTGACAACTATCACGTTGGTTTCAAACGTGACCAGATTTTGATCCGGCGTGTAAGCGCCCCGTTCTGAGGTAATTCGAACAGATTTTTGTTTGCCGTCTTTTTCAGTTTCGCCGAGTGCAGTCAGATCAACTTTTTCCATTTCGTGCCGCCCATCGTCATAGGCGGTGTCCACGGCGGCGCGCAACCGGTATTTTTCATGTCCGTGTTCGTCCATCATCACACGTTCATACCCTTCAACGCGTGAAGTAACATTGGCTTTGAGCTGGGCTGGGGCTTTGATTGGTCCTGGAGGAACGGACCGTCGTCGCGCGCGAATGAAGGCTGAAACAATAATGGCAATCGTCGCCACCAAAAGCAGCAAAGAAAGCGCGCGCCCTATCGCAGGAAGTTTCTCTTTCAGCATAAAATGATAATTGCACCTCTCTGAATGATGCCCAGATTATAGCATCTGCGGTGCGGCGTTGGGCGAACTGCCAGATTTACTTTTCTCCCTGATTTGAGGCCAAAAAGATTTGAGAAAAAGCAACGATTCAACGATAGTTGGCCGGACTTTCACCTACGCAAGGAGACCCATCAAATGCAAGCATCGAAAAGAAAGGTTTATGACGCAATCGTTGTCGGTTCAGGCGCAACTGGCGGCTGGGCGGCAAAAGTGTTGACCGAAAAAGGCATGTCCGTGCTGGTGCTGGAAGCAGGACGCCAACTGGACGAGAAAAAAGATTTTCGGGAACACACTTTCCCCTACGAGCTGAAGTATCGTGGCATGGTTTCGGGCGCGAAGTACGCGCCGCGCCAGCCGATTCAATCGCGCTGTTACGCCGCCAACGAATACGGTCATCATCTATTTGTTGACGACATTGATAACCCGTACACGACCCCGGAAAACAAACCGTTTTGGTGGATTCGTGGGCGCCACGTCGGCGGTCGTTCGATCACCTGGGGACGGCAGTCGTACCGCATGAGCGATTACGATTTCAAAGCTGCCGAGCGCGACGGATACGGAGATCCGTGGCCGATCAGTTACGCCGACCTGGAGCCTTATTACAACCAGGTCGAAGATTTCGTAGGCATCAGCGGTTCTTATGAAAACCTGCCGCAACTGCCAGACAGCAAATTCTTGCCGGCAATGAAAATGACCTGCGGCGAGCACCTGCTGAAAAAAGGTGTTGAATCCAAATGGAACGACCGCAAAGTCATCATTGGCCGTGCCGCCATCTTGACCCAACCTCATCAGGGCCGCGCCGCCTGCCACTGGTGCGGACATTGCGACCGTGGCTGTTCGACGCATTCGTATTACAGCAGTCCGGGTTCGACGCTTCCCGCCGCGGCCAAAACCGGCAGAATGACGCTGAAGCCAAATTCCGTTGTCCGCGAACTAATCGTGGACACCAACACCGGCAAAGCCAAAGGCGTTCGTGTCATCAACCAGATCACCAAACAGGAACGCGATGAATACGCCAAAGTCGTTGTGCTCTGCGCTTCGACGCTGGAATCCACACGCATTTTGCTGAATTCGAAATCGCGCCAACATCCGGATGGATTTGGCAATTCGTCGGGCGCGCTGGGGCATTACCTGATGGATCATATGTATTCGATCAGCGCGGGCGGCATCGTTCCGCAGTTGTTCGGCAGCGAATACGATTTTTCCGATGGCCGGGCAAACGGTATTTATGTCCCGCGTTTCCGCAACATCAAAGACAAAAATCCAAACTTCATTCGCGGGTACGGCATGCAAGGCGGCGTCCGCGTTAGCACAGACTTTTTCAAGGGGCGAAAGATTCCAGGCTTTGGAGCCGACTTCAAAAAGATGGTGCGCGAAGCCAAAAGCGAAGTCACCTGGGGATTGGGCGCCTGGTGCGAAATGTTGCCGGACAAAAACAACACGGCAAAAATTGACCCGAACAAAACTGACGCCTGGGGAATTCCCGTGCTGCATATTGACTGCAAACACGGCGATAACGAACGCGCCATGGCCAAAGACGCCTTGGAAACGATCAAGGAAATGGGCGAAGCCGCCGGATTCACCATTCAATACTCCAGCGCGACGCCCGCGCCTCCGGGTTTCTGCATTCATGAAGTCGGCACGGCTCGCATGGGCAGCGATCCAAAAACCTCTGTGCTGAACAAATGGAATCAAACCTGGGAAGCTAAAAACGTCTTTGTTACCGACGGAGCTTGTTACGCTTCGGTGGGTTGCCAGAATCCAACGCTGACGATGATGGCAATCACTGCACGCGCTTGCGATTACATTGCCGATGAATTCAAACGTGGCAATCTGTAACCACAGGCAAAGGAACCTATTCTGTTTTCTGAGGGGCGATTTGCTGAATCGCCCCGTTTTCATTTTGAAGTTGAATTGACCGTATGAATGAATCGCTGATTGACGAACTCTCGCAAATCATCTGGGACTATCATCACCTCAACCACCAACTGAAAAAGTCTGACCTGATTCTGGCGCTTGGCAGCAATGACCTTCGCGTAGCCGAGCACGCTGCCGACTTGTATCTGCAAGGTTGGGCCGCAAGGTTGATGTTTTCCGGCAACGTTGGAGCGCTGACGCGTGGAAAGTTCGCCAAGCCAGAAGCGGAAACTTTCGCCGACATCGCTGTTGCCAAAGGTGTTCCGCGTTCGGCCATCTTGACCGAGCCGGAATCCACCAACACTGGAGAAAACATCGCGTTCAGCCGCAAAGTCCTGGCGGACCACGGACTTGACCCACAAACGATCATCCTGGTGCAGAAGCCTTATATGGAACGAAGGGCTTACGCGACCTTCATGAAAAACTGGCCTGGCAAGCAACTGATCGTGACTTCGCCGCCAAGCGACTGGCCCAGCTATCCCACTGCTGAGCTTCCTAGAGATTTAGTGATCAACATTATGGTTGGCGACCTGCAGCGGATTCGAGAATATCCAGCCAAAGGATTTCAAATTGAACAGGAAATCCCAGCCGCTGTCTGGCAGGCGTATGAAAAGCTTTTGGTGTTGGGATACACCAAACACTTAATCGCCTGACTTGCCTTAACCGCCAGGTCCTTGTTTCCTTCTAAGCATTGCTGAACACACCACTCTTTTTACACCTTATCAGTCATCTTCATCCCGAATCGCATTCCTTATTGGTTGGCTAAAACTAAGCTAAACCTACAAATATCAGCAGTTTATACACTTAGCATTTCGAATCTCTTTGGCACGGCTAATGCAATTATGATTGCCGAGTGCTAAGGCACTTAAAGAGTGGAATAAAAAGGTTGAGTGAAAGAAGGAGGAGTTATGAACAATTTGAAAAGAAACATGCTTTCGTTGGCTTTGACTGGGAGTTTTATTGTGGGGGTTGGTGCTTTCAGTAATGCAGATGCCCAAGGACGTCAGCGTCGGGACATGCCGCAAAGAGGTGGACAAGGACAGGTTGAAAGTACCGGTAACATTGACCGCAACAAAAACGGCATTGATGACCGTTTTGAAAGCCGGGACGGTCGAGTTGACATGAACCAAAATGGCGTAGCCGACGACAATGAATATGGTCGCTACGGCCAGAACAACGGTCGTTATGGCCGAAATCGTGGCTACGGCAACCAAGGTGCCTACGGCAATCGCGGTTATGGAAATGACAACTATGGTTACGGCAATCGCGGTTATGGGAACGATGATTATGGCTATAACAATAACGCCGATTTCCAAAGAGGATACCGTGATGGTTTAGATCGAGGTCAAGAGGATGCTCAAAGACGCCGAGCGATGACTCCCAACAACTCGAGTCATTACCGAAGCGGAAGCCAATCTTACCGTGCTGGATTTGAACGAGGCTTTTATGAAAGCTATCGTCGTTACAGCAATCGCGCTTGGTAATGGTTTATAACCATTGCTGAATCAAAAAGTCTACCGATGAAAGTCGGTAGACTTTTTCGTTTATGACAAGCGGAATTTCCGGCTTCTTTGTCGAAAAACAGTTTCTTGAATACTATAGAGTTGGTTTCATATTTCGGCGCGATTCGCGCCACAACCCTATACCAGAGAGAACTCTACGATGATGAAGCTTACCAAACTGTTTTTCTGTCTCGCATTTCTGACCACAATGAACGCACTGGCAAACGCACAAACAACGACTGCTGAAAAACTCGGCTATGGCCCTAATGACAAAGTGCTGATGGTTCACGCCGATGATCTGGGCATGTCGCATTCGGTCAATATGGCCTCCATTGAAGCCTTCAAAAAAGGGATGGTCACTTCGGGCAGCATCATGGTTCCCTGCCCGTGGTTTCCGGAAATTGCGGCGTATGCCAAACAGCATCCCGAACTGGATCTTGGACTTCACCTGACGTTGACCAGCGAGTGGAAATACTTGCGTTGGCGTCCAGTGGCCTCGCCGGAAAAAGTCAAAGGCTTGCTGGACCCCGAAGGATTTATTTGGCGGTCAGAAGTAGATACAGCCAAAAACGCCACACCGCAGGAAATCGAAATCGAAATTCGCGCGCAGATCGAACGTGCAATCGCCTTCGGCATCAAGCCCACCCATCTGGACACGCACATGGGCACGCTCTACACGCGCAGAGACTTTTTCGACGTGTACACCAAACTTGGCAAAGAATACGGGATTCCCGTGATGGTTATGCGCCCCACGCCGGAAGCCATCCAATACGGCAAACTGATCGGCTCTCCCATCGGCGAAGACGCGCTGAAGAAAATCGAAGCCGACGGCTTTGCGATGCTCGATTACCTGAACACGGGCGTGCAGGGCAAAACTCCCGCCGAACGCAAAGAAGCCTATAAAAACTTCCTGCGCACGATGAAGCCCGGCGTGACCATGCTGATCGTTCACCTGGGAATGAACGACGCCGAACTGAAAGCGACAACCGGATCGTGGGAACAACGCTACGGGGATTTCCTGGCCTTCACCGATCCCGAAATCGAGGCGTTGATTAAAGAACTCGGCATCAAACTGATCACGTGGCGCGAAATGGGCAAGGTGGCTTGGAAGAAAAAATAATTTCCTGATTTAGACGATGTTATGATTCGCCCCGAAATCAAACTTGAAAGCGGAGGCACAGAAAGAATGTCGCATACGTTGACCATCGAATATGGAGAAGACGTACTGTTCAGCTTGGGCATGACAGGGGAACAATTCTCCGGAGAGGCGAAGTTTCTGTTGGCCGCCAAGCTGTACGAAATCGGGCGGCTCTCTTCAGGCCAGGCAGCCAAATTATGCGGCAAAGAACGTGTGGATTTTCTCTTGTCGCTTGAACGCATCGGCGTGCCCGTCAGCAACCTGCGACCGGAAGACGCTGAGACCGAAATTGCTTTTGCCTTGCAACACTAGCCAATGCCAGATCGGATTGTCATCAATACCGGCCCACTGATTGCGCTCAGCAAGATGGAAGCGTTCGACGTAATCTCCCAGCTTCCTTTCGAGTTCCTCTGCCCCACACAAGTACAAACTGAAATACAAAATGGCATCGCGCGAGGCTATTCGGTAGCTGTGCCAACCTGGGTCAGTGTAATGCCGCTAGCCGCTCCTTTATCTCCGTTGATTTTGGCGGGATTGGACCAGGGAGAAGCCGAAGTCATTCAACTGGCACTCGAACAAAAAATCCAGTTGACGTGCATTGACGAACAAAAAGGCCGACGCGCTGCTGCCGCGACTGGCTTGCAAGTCGTCGGCTCGCTTGGCTTAGTTGCCAAGGCTAAGACATTGGGATTGATTCCAGCAGCACGCCCGCTAATTGAAATGGCTATGCGCGAAGGCATCTTTTATCACCCTACGCTGATAGCACGAGTGCTAAGCGCACTAAACGAATAGCTGCCGCTCGTGGCAGCCCTCATTCGAACTCCTGAAGCCAAGTGAAAACCAAATCACAGGAACACATATGGCCGAAACATTCAAATACGACGTTTTCATCAGCCACAGTGAAAAAGACAAACCCGCCGTGCGCGAACTGGCCGAGCGGCTGCGCAAAGACGGCCTGCGCGTCTGGCTGGACGATTGGGAGATCAAGCCGGGCGATGCGATCCTGCGCAAGATTCAAGAGGGCTTGGAGCAATCGCGGACGCTGTTGCTGGTGATGTCGCAGCACGCCTCGGCGTCGGAATGGGTGACGTTCGAGCATCACTCGGTGCTCTTCCGCGACCCGACCAATCAGCAGCGCCGCTTCATTCCCGTGCGCCTGGACGATGCCGAGATTCGGGACGCGCTCAAGCAATTCGCGTATGTGGATTGGCGGCAGCGCTCCGAGGAGCAGTATGCCCGGTTGTTGGCCGCTTGCCGACCGGCGTCAGCCGAGACCGAGAGTGTGACCGAGCAGGAAGGATATGTGGACATACGCAATTTTTTTGGCGCTTGGCCAGTGGCGGTGACACCGGATGGCCGACGCATCGTCTCTGCCTCCAATGAGGTGATGACACCGGATGGCCGATACATTGTCTCTGGCTCCCATTATGACAACGTCATGTTGTCGGTGCGTGAAGTGAGTTCCCAGTACTGTCTCACCGTGCTCGCAGGCCACACGAACTCTGTATTTGGAGTGGCGGTATCGCCGGATGGTCGGCGCGTCGTCTCTGGCTCTCGTGACAAAACCGTGCGGGTGTGGGAACTGGATTCCGGGCGCTGTCTCGCCACGCTCGAAGGGCACATCAGCGATGTGAATGGGGTTGCGATGACGCCGGATGGTCGGCGCGTCGTCTCTGGCTCTTCTGACAAGACCGTGCGGGTGTGGGAACTGGATTCCGGGCGCTGTCTCGCCACGCTCGAAGGGC
>CAZMXG010000147.1:18129-20231 GCA_964570175.1 uncultured Heliomicrobium sp.
ACATCAGCTATGTGAATGGGGTAGCGATGACGCTGGATGGTCGGCGCGTTGTCTCTGGCTCTTCGGACGAGACCGTGCGGGTGTGGGAACTGGATTCTGGGCGCCTCATCGTCACTTATGTTTCGTGGCACGAACATTTCCTTGGAGTGACGGTGACGCCGGATGGTCGGTACGTCCTCTCTGGCTCTCGTAAATGGGCGACGGCGTGGGAGCTACCACCACCGGATGAGAAGCAACCCGCCGCGTCCGAGGCCGCGCGTTACACCAACGCCAAAGTAGTGTTGGTGGGCGATAGCGGTGTGGGCAAATCGGGGCTGGCGCTGCGGCTCACCGAAGACCGCTTCGAGCCGACCATCTCGACCGATGGTGCGTCGGTCACGCGCGTAACCGATGAATGGGCTACATGCGTGAAGCTGCCGCACGACGCCAGCACCCGCGACCTCGAACGCGAAATCTGGCTCTGGGATTTCGCCGGGCAGGCCGATTATCGGTTGATCCATCAACTCTTCATGGACGAGACCGCGCTGGCGGTGCTGGTCTTCAACCCGCAAGCCGAAAACCCGTTCGAGGGGTTGGGCCAGTGGGATCGCGATCTGCAACGGGCGGCGCGGCGGCCTTTCAAAAAGTTGCTGGTGGCGGGTAGGTGTGATCGTGGCGAGTTGATGGTCAGCCGCAAAAGCATTGAAGGTTTCCGCGCCGAACGCAGCTTCGATGATTACCTGGAGACCAGCGCGCAGACGGGGGCGGGTTGCAACGAACTGCGCCAGGCGATCATTCACAACATTCCCTGGGCCGAGATTCCGTGGACGGCCTCGCCGCACATCTTCCGGCTGCTCAAGGAAGAGATTGTCACGCTCAAGGACGAAGGCAAAGTGCTGCTGCGGATGGGCGAGTTGAAGCAGCAACTCGAAATGCGGCTGCTACAACAGTCTTTGCAAGACGGCGACGCCCCGCGCAGTGCGCTTCACAGCCTCTGGCAAAAGATCATCGGACAAAACAAACAACAACCTCTTCCGGCTATTCCTGAAACCTTCAAGCTCGAAGAACTGCGCGCCGTGGTCGGATTGCTGGCTGGCCCCGGCGTGGTCTGGCAATTGGAGTTTGGCGATTTCGTGCTGCTTCAGCCCGAGCGCATCAACGCCTATGCCGCCGCCGTGATGCGCAAGGTGCGCGCTCACCCGGACGAGATTGGCAGCATCCCGGAAGAAGACGTGCTCGCCGGGAAGCTGGATTACCAGGACATGCGGCGGCTGCCGCACGATGAAGAGCAGATTGTCTTGCGGGCGATGCACCAGACCTTCGTGGATCACGGACTGTGTTTGCGCGAACAAGGCGATCACGGCCCGCTGCTCGTCTTCCCCTCTTATTTCCGGCGCGAGCGGCCCGACCTGGGAGATCATCCGGCGGCGCTGATGACTTACAACTTCAGCGGGATGCTGGATGAGATTTACGCCACGCTGGTCGTGCGGCTGCACTACACGACGGCGTTCGAGAAAGACCAGCTCTGGCGCTTCGCCGCCGATTTCAAGACACAGGCCGGGCAGCGCGTCGGGTTGAAGATGACGCGCAAGGCGGAGGGCGCGGGCGAAATCACAGTCTACTGCGCGCCGGGCGTGGCGGTCGAAACCCAGGTCAACTTCATCCGCTACGTCCACGACCACCTAAAGGCGAAAGACCCGAAGGTGCAGCGCACGCGCCACTACGTTTGCGGACACTGCGGCACGCCCGTGACGAATCATGAAACGGTGCGCAAACGGCTCCTCCAAGGGAAGAAAGAAATCATCTGCGTTGACTGCGAAAAGCAGGTACCGTTGTGGGATTTGATCGAGGAGAAGTTTGCTTCGGAAGAGACACAGGCAAAAGTCCGCGAGATGGAAGAGCAAGCCCGCCGCGCAATTGACAACGAGAGCCGCGAATTGATTCTGATCGGCCACGCCTTCGCGATTGCGGGCGAGGCGGGCCAGATTTTCCGCCCCACGCCCAACTCGGATTGGGGCATTGACGGCGAGATCGAATTCAAAAACAACAAAGGCGAGGCGAGCGGGCGGCGCGTCTATTTGCAGTTGAAGTCGGGCGATTCGTATCTGGAAACGCGCAAGGAC
>CAZMXG010000148.1:0-20211 GCA_964570175.1 uncultured Heliomicrobium sp.
CGTCGCTGGTTTCTTTGTGCAACCGCGCAGTCATTTCGCCGATACCACGAACATCCAACGCCAGCAAAGATTCATCGTCGGCGACTTTCGGAGCCTTGCCCGCAACAATTTCTTCCAGCGAAGACAAATGCGGAACGTAGAGCGTCGCGGTTTTGTTGTTCGGGAAAAAATATTGCGGTCCAGGCTTCGGGATCGTGTGCAGCATCGCAAACACGTTTGCCCCACTGAACTGTTCGGTTTCAATCAAGTAGCCATATTCGCGCATTGTCGGGCTGATTCGCCGGTCGCGAACAACTCGATAACTCGGCGGCGAAGTTCGGGCAGGTAGCGCCAGCAGCTTCACCAACTCATCAGCAAGTGGTTTTCCTGCCAAAGGTTTGTCTGAATGCCGCTGCCGTTTGGCGGCAAGCTGCCGCGCTTCTTCGCTGGTGAAATCGAACGTTCGCTTTACGCCAAGAGCAGCGACTTGGCCCGTTTCGGTGACCTGCAAGGTTTCGTCTTTTTCCGGAGGCACGTCAGGCTCAACCTTCGAAGCGGCGACGCCAGCGTGACGATTAAAGAATTTGTACATCGCTTCGCGCGCGCCTTTGTTGTAACCGTGCGTTTCGGGACCGATGTACATTTCCACGTCGTCGCCTTTGCCGACAATGGAATACAGCCGCTTCACTTCTTCGTACACCGCGCGAACTCCGCGCACGTCAAAAAAGTCGTTTTGCTCTCCGCCAAAATGCGTTGGACGCGGCAACTGTGCGATGTAAAAGTCGGCCATGTCGCATCCGGCGGCCAACATTCCGGGAATGATTTGTTCAATGTCCTGCGCTTCTTCGTTTTCCAGGTTGTTCAGGTAACGGGTGGCAAAACAGTTCGGCGCAACCATCGTAAAGCGACCATCCAGCACGTTCAGCCAGGTTGTTTGCGTGCCTCCGCCGGAATTGCCTGTCAGCCCGACGCGCTTCGGATCAACGTTCGGACGCGATAGCAAGTAATCCAGACCGCGAATGCCGTCCCACGCTTCCCACTGCGCGAAGTTTTTGCCGAGCAAGGTCATCTGATTTCCAGCGACGATGTGCGACACCACGCCCCACTGAACCGTTGGCTCGCCGGGCTTGTCCGCATACTCGAACCGTTCGCCTTGCGCGGGCGGATCGTACATCAGCACCACGTACCCTTGCCGAGCCAGATTGCGAGCGTATTCCTGGTACTTCGGTTCGGCTTTGCCGTTGCGCGTGTGGCCGCACGGAGCCAGCACGGCGGGTAGTTTTTCCGCTTTGTTTTTGGGGATGTATAGGTTAGCAGTGACGGGATAATTCAGGCGGCTTTCGTAAATCAGCTTTTCGATGGTGTAAGCGTCGCGTTCAACTTTGCCGGTGATACGGGCATTGAGCGGCGTGCGTTCTGGCAAAGGGCCGAAACAGGCTCGCAGTTTTTGCCGAACTTCATCGCGCAACTTCATCACTTGTGCCGGAGTTTGGATCGCGGCGCGAAGCCTTGCACGCTTGGCCATCATCTCGCGGCTGCGAGCGACGTAATATTCCTGCAGCATGTGGCCGTAGCGATATTCGCGCGGCGCTTGCGCGGCAGCGGCTTGCGGTAAAACGTCTTCGGCCCAAACTTCAGAACCGTGAAAACAAAACAGCGCGCCAGCCGCAGCCGTCGCGCTGTTTCGTAACATATCGCGTCGAGTGATTTGTTCTTTGGTCATCGCTCAAATTTATTTTTTGAACTTCGCCAACTGCTCTGCGAATGGGTTGTTGAAACCAGGTTTTTCCGGTCGTTGAGGCTTTCGATCTTGACGATTGTCTTGCCGGTTGTCTCGGCGATTGTCGCGGCCACGATCTTGGCGACGATCCTGATTACGCTCGCGGGGTTCGGCTTGCCGGTCGCGCGGCATTTGGCGTGAAGTTTCGGCGTCGCTTTTCATCGTCAAAGCAATCTGTTGCTTTTCCAGATTCACTTCCAGCACGCGAACCGTCACGCGGTCGCCAGGATTGACAACTTCGCGCGGGTCTTTGACGAATTTGTTGCTGAGCTGTGAAATGTGAACCAGGCCGTCCTGATGCACGCCGATGTCCACAAAAGCACCAAAGTTCGTCACGTTGGTAACGATGCCAGGGCAAGTCATTCCTGCAACCAAGTCGCTAACCTGATGAATGTCTTCACGGAAAGCAAAGGCGGAAAACTCTTCGCGCGGATCGCGTCCGGGCTTGGCCAGTTCGTTGATGATGTCTGTGAACGTAAAATCGCCAACTTCAGTTTTCAAATCTTCGGCTTGTTTGACCAGTTCGACGCCGCTCCCAGTCAGCTCACCAACGCCTTTGCCCAAACGCGCCGCCAGCCGCTCTAGAGAATCGTAACGTTCCGGGTGAACGCCAGTGTTATCCAGCGGATGCTGGCTGTTCGGAATTCTTAGGAAGCCTGCGGCCTGTTCAAACACCTTGGCACTAAAGCGCGGAATTTCCAGCAATTGCTGGCGCGATTCAAACAGCCCTTTGCTTCCGCGATGTTCAACAATCTTTTTGGCCATCGAAGGGCCGATGCCTGAAACGCGCGCCAGCAAATGCGATGACGCCGTGTTCAGGTTCACGCCAACAGAGTTCACGCAAACATCCACCACCAAATCCAGCGATTTTTTCAGCGCAGGTTGATTCACGTCATGCTGATACTGGCCAACGCCAATGCTCTTCGGGTCAACTTTGACGAGCTCAGCCAATGGGTCTTGCAAGCGGCGAGCAATGGAAATCGCACCACGAATGGTCAGATCCAGGTCCGGGAATTCTTCGCGCGCGACATCGCTGGCGGAGTAAATGCTGGCGCCGGATTCGTTGACCATCACAACCGGAACCGCCAACCCCGCTTCCTTCAAGGCGTCGCGGACAAAGGTTTCGGTTTCGCGCCCGGCTGTTCCGTTGCCAACGGCGATGGCTCTGATATTGGCATTCGTCACAACATCAGCCAATAGTTTTTTCGCCCGTTCCTGTTCGCTTGGGCTTTGCAGATGAATGACATCGCTGGCGACGTACTTTCCGGAATCGTCCACCACGGCCAGCTTGCATCCGGTGCGAATTCCAGGATCAACGCCGAGCACGGCTTTCGCTCCGAATGGAGCGGCCAGCAGCAGCTTGCGGACGTTTTCAGCAAAGACTTTAATCGCGGCTTCGTCGGCAATGTCTTTCAGCGAGCGATGAACTTCGGTTTCGATACTCGGCAACACATAAGCCTTCAGCGCCATGCGCGAAGCTTTCTGCAAGACGTCTTTGATCGCTTGTTCGCACTCCACAGTCGCCGGACAGGCTTCTGCGTCAAAAGCTCCTTGTAGGATCAAATCATAATCGGCGTCTTCCGGCACGGCACCAATGGTCAACGTCAGTTCTTCTTCCATCCAACCGCGCCGCATTGCCAGATACCGATGCGAAGCTTCGGGTTTCAGCAACGACTGAATCGGTTCGAAGTAATCGAAATAGCGTTCAAATTTGCTGGCAGGTTTGGCTTTTTCGGCTTTGACGGTTTTGCCAACACCGCGTTCAAAAACGGTTTTGCGCGTGTGTTCGCGCAGTTCAATGGTTTCCGCCAATCGCTCGGTCAAAATGTCCTGAGCGCCACTGATGGCCGTCGCGGCATCGTTAATGTTCTTTTCGGCGTTGTAAAACGCCAGCGCGAACAGGTCGAGTGTTTGTCCAGGTTCCGGCGTCGCCAGTGCATGTGCGACATCCCAAATCCAATTGGCCAACGGTTCCAAGCCTGCTTCTTTGGCAATGGTCGCTTTGGTTTTGCGTTTCTGTTTGTACGGCAGGTAAATGTCTTCCAGCGTGTCCAGATTGAATGCCGCCAGAATTTTCTCTTTCAACTCTTCGGTCAGTTTGCCTTGCCGTTCGATCTCTTCAACGATGAAGGCCTGCCGCTTGATGATTTCGTCCCAGCGCTCTTTGCCGTTGATGACATTGGCGATGGCAACTTCATCCAGATTGCCGGTTTGCTCTTTCCGATAACGGGCGATGAACGGAATCGTTCCACCTTCTTCGGTGAGCTTCAAAACTGCGTTTGCGGATTGGACAGGAATGTCCGCGTGAATGGATTGGAACCAGGTTTCAAAAGTCATGCTGTGAAAATTTCAGTAGTAAGTTTTGGAGTAACGCGCGAGAGTCGGATTGTAGAGAGTTGACTGAACAAAGCAAGCGCGTTGAAGAAGTGCCTGAACAATCTTGTTCCCTTATCGGTTGCGGTAATGATCAATCGTTTTGCGAACCATTCGCAGGACGGATTCTTCGGAAGTCAGTTCAGCGATTTTCTCAATTTCAACCCAGGCCAGGTCTTTTGATTCGCTGCTGACGACCAGCGGGACGGCCCGATCCGCCGCAAATAAAAACCGGATGTCGTAATGAAAATGCGCTGGTTCTTTGGGATTGGCAGGAATCGCGTGAACATCCACGTCAAAGATTTGGTCAGAAAGCGGATTCACATTTAGCAAGCCAGATTCTTCACAGGCTTCGCGCAACGCAGCGCTGAGCATGTCAGCATCGTCTTCGACGTGACCGCCAAGCTGAACCCAACAATTAAACTTGCCGTGATAGGTCAGCAAAGCGTGCGTTAGATCTTCGCTTAAGACCCAGGCAGATCCGGTCAGATGCCCAGCCAGTTGTTGGCGCGAGTGAAAGTTGTCGTAGCGCCGCACGAATTGCTTGATGTCTTCCAGCATCCGGGTTTCGTGCGCGTCGGCGGGTTGATGGTTGTCGAGCAATTGCAGCGTTTGTTCTCTATTCATTCCTTAAAATCCCCAGGGGCTTTTTGACCATCACATCCCAGCTTGAAAGCACGCCGACCAGAACCACCAGAACCAAGGTTACTGCAACGCCAAGCAAATTTACCGAAGGAATAAACCGCCAGTTGATTTTCAATGCTTGTTCGCTGATTGCCCAGGTCAGCCCGATTGCAGCCACTGAACCAATCAACCCCGCCAGCAATCCCAGAACACCATATTCAACCAGCAACGTCCAAATAATCAGTTTCCGTTTTGCGCCAAGCGTTTTCAGAATCGCCGATTCGTACAGCCGATGATATTTCGTCATCGCAACCGAGCCGATCAGAATCAACAAACCGCTCAGAAAAACAAAGCCGCCGACAAAGGAAACCGCCAGTGAGACTTTGCGCACGATGCCGCGCGCGATTTCGATGATGTCGCGGATGTCTACAACAGAGATGTTCGAAGCCTTGTCCACCAGTTCGCGTTGAAGCTGCGCGCGCGCGGTGGTGTCTGTCGGCCCTTTGATCGCGCTGATATACATCGCCGGAGCATCGTCCAACGATCCCGGGCGAAAGATGACCAAAAACCCTGTTCGCGCATTTCGCCAGTCCACGCGGCGAATGCTGGTCACGCGCGCAGTGATTTTCCGGCCAAGCACGTCAAACGTGATTGCGTCATCTACATTCAAGCCGAGTTCGTCGTGCATCAGTTCTTCGATGGAAACTTCCGGTTCGGGGTTTGGCGTCGGCTCCCAGATTTTTCCAGCGATGACCTTCTCGTTGTCTTCCAGCTTTGCGCGATACGTCAGCACATATTCGCGTCCAAGCATTCCGCGATTTTCCCTGGGCGGATTGGCTGGGCGCGGACGATCCAGATTCACTTCGCTGCCATTGATTGCCGCGATGCGCGCGCGAACTGTTGGAATGATTTCCGGCTTACTGCCAGTGAATTTTGTGACGGCATCTTCGACAATTTGCCGCTGGTCGCGTTGAATATCAATCAGGTACATATCGGCTTTGAAGTTTTCCAGATCAACGCCCAGTTCGTAGCGCAGATTCAGTTGCAGCGACCGCACGCCGACAACGAAAAAGACTCCCAAGCCGACAGCCATCAAAATAATGCGCGTTTGATTGCCGGGACGATAAAGACTGTTGATGCCTTGGCGAATGGTGAACGAGGGCACACGACGAAATCCGCGAACAAACTTCATCAACACAGTCGCCGTCAGGTTCAGAATTAACGTCATCGCGGCCAGAGCCACCAGAAAGATACCGCCAATTTTGAGCGATCCGGCTTGCCAGCTTGATATGGCCAGCAACCCGGCAACAACCAAAAGGCCAACAAAAATTCGCAACCAGTCGAACCGTTTTCCGCCGATGGTTTCTGCGCTTCGCAACACCAGGATTGGTTTGATCTGCCGAATTTGCAGCAGCGGCAAGAGTGAAAACAACAGCGACACCAGCATGCCTATGACCAGCCCCTGAAGGGCAGCCTGCCACGTTACACGGATTTCAACATTGGTTGGCAAAATTCCCGTAAAATATTTTGGCAAAACCCAGGCCAGCACCTGCGCCAGGATCAATCCAAACAGACTGCCCAGCAGTCCAAGAACAAGCACTTGAATCAAATAAGCTCCCAGCACGCGTGCATTGCGTCCGCCCAGGGTTTTCAGGATCGCAATCGTCTTCATCTTTTGCTGCACGAATACGCGCGTCACACTGGAAATGCCGATGCCACCCAGAACCAGAATCACCAATCCAATCAAGCTCAGATAATCTTCAACCTGCGTCAGCGATTCTGTCAGGCGGTCTTGCGAAAACCGAAACGACCGCACAGTGACTCCGGATTGCGATGACAGTTCGTTGCGAAGCTGGGTTACCAGCCGATCCATGTCCGCTTCTCGCGTCTTGAATAGCACACGGTGTCGCGCCCGGCTGCCGAAACTGGCAAGGCCTGCGGCAACGGCATCTTCGTAATCAATCATCACGCGTGGGCCAATGCTAAACGCGTTCATGGTGTTTCCAGGTTCTTGTTCGATCACGCCGCGAATTGTGAAATCCAAATTGCCGATCTTCAGGATTTCCCCGACTTTTAATCCCAGCGCCGCCAACAAGGTCTGTTTAACCAGCACACCTCGATCTTTATACAAATCGTGCGAATACTTCTGCCCATCTGCCAGAATCATTTCGCCGTAAAACGGGAAGCCAGGTTGAACCGCTTTCAGTTCCACCATTTTTGGCGTTCCCAGCCAGTCTTCGCCGGAACGCGCCATCGTCGCTGTTTCCAGGATGTCAATGTGCGCCGTCACCATCGGCGAAGCGTAAGCGCGTTCCAGCGCGGCCTTGGCTTCATTGCTCCAGGGATTGTTTGTCGAAGCCTGAACGTCCGCCGTCATCAGTGAACGGGCATCTCCAAGCAACGCCGATTTCAGGTTTTGCACCAGTGACCTGAGCGCGACAATTGAACCCACGCCGATGGCAATGCAGAGGAAGAAAAAAAGTAACCGATGCCAGGAAGCTCGCATTTCGCGATAGGCAAGATTGAAGACAAAATTCATAAGGGCACTAAAGCTTCAGCAATTGTTCGCGCAACGCGCGCGCCTGTAAGCGGCTGACGTTGAGCTGCTGGTTGTTGTGAAGGGTGACAATGTAGGTTCCGCCAGGCAACGGACTGATGCGGCTGATCTGGCTGACATTGGCCAGCGCGCTGCGCGACAACCTGACAAATTTTGACGGGTCAAGACGCGTTTCAATGTCTTTCAGCCTGTACGAAAAAACATAGCGGTGATTGTCATTCGTGGTCAGATTCAGCAGTTCACCATCAGCAACAATGGAAGCGACGGTTTCAACCGGAACCAGAACAATCTCTTCGCGCTGGCGAACGGGAATGCGCTCCAAAAAACCTGCGCGAGCAGTTTCATAATCTGCGGCGGCGGCGCTGGCTCGTTCGGCTTCAATTTCTCGCAGATCAGCTTGCTCCAGCCGTTCCTGGGCGCGATTGATCGTGTCGCGCAACCGCGCGCGCTCAACGGGTTTGAGCAAATAATCCACCGCATTTAATTCAAAGGCCTTGACCGCGTATTCGTCATAAGCCGTGACAAAAGCAAACAGCGGGAGTTTGTCTTTGCGAAGCGTGCGCACCACGCCCAAACCGTCCAACTCCGGCATCTGCAAATCAAGCAAAGCCAGGTCAGGGCGTTTTTGTTCGATCAACTCCACGGCTTCCACTCCGTTTGAAGCTTCGCCGATCAAGTCAACATCTTCGAATGATTGCAGGGTTGTCGCCAGAAAGGAGCGCGCCGGTCGTTCATCGTCGGCAATCACTACTCTTAGTTTCGCTTGCATAAAAACCTCACGGCCATCATGCCACGAACCAGCCTATGCAAAAAAGAACGCGGAGCGAAAAGCCTTCGCTCTTCGCTCCGCGATTATTGTGTCAGTAACAGAAGGTCGAATCCTGTCCGATGACTTCAAGGTTTAGAAGTAAGGAACAATGATCGAGTACGAGCTTAACAATTGCAGTGCGTGCAAATTGTGCCCGCCGGTAAATACCGGGCCTCGTCCAAACACGGCCCCGAGAATCGGACGGCTCGAAGAGGTCATGCGGATCCAGCCAGTTCTTCCCGAGGGAACATGGCGATTGATGCCGCCGCCGCGATTAAACAGCGAGACGAAAGTCTCATACCTGTAGCAATTGACTGTAAAGCTGCTGGAAATGGCAACCTCAGTGTCGTTGTATAGAAGTGTGAAAACGCTGGTTGAAACGGCTCCGCCGATCGTCAAATTGTTCGATGGGCTGAAAATGGATAAATAGTTTGTGTCCACGGACTGACTATTGAATGTCGCCACGGCCAACGAACTTGGAAGCTGTTCATAATCCACGCCGTTAAAGTTCAAAACCATTTGCCCTTCGCCATCCGGGATCACGTCGCCCGGCGAACGTTTCGCCACAGTGATCGCTTGCAAATAGGCAGTCAGGCCATTGGTTTCGCGAATAAATTCCGAACCAATCAGGCTGTTGAATTGGGTTGGGCCTCCACCACCTGTCGCCACGGCGACGATGTAACCGGTGATGCCCGGATCAAAGTCGCTGACCAGAAAACTGGCCGTTTGATTTGGCGTCAGACCGATAAAGGAATCAGCGATCGAACACGTCGCGCCATCCACCATAAAAAGGTGAACATTTCCTCCCACGCTCTGATTGACATTGGTAATGTTGATCTGCGTATCGCCCATCGCCGGGTTGGCTGGGTTGCTACTGTACCGACTGTAAAAAAGCACGCTGCCCGGTTTCATATCGCCGATGCTGCTTGATCCAGCAGGATATTGAGCAAATGCCGCGGCGCTCATCAGCATGACGGCGCAGGCGATAAACGCAGAGTGAGCCAAGCAACGAAAAATTTTCTGGGTCATAAAATCCCTCCGAATAGTTCTTACAATAAAAGTCCTACGTTGAAAATTACGGCCACCACCGACAAGCGAGGTGTTGTCATCACTAATGACCAAACTTCGGCGGCGAATCTTTGTCTGTGACAGTCAGGCCAATCAGACCGAAAGCAAACTAAAACAATCGGTCGCACCTGTCTGACTGTTTTCTTCAAGCTTTTTCAATTTACTTTGAGCCTGGCCGACTATCTCAAGTCGGCCACCGGGGGCGAGATCACATTTGTATGATTCGAGTCGGAACTTTTGTGAGAGATCCGAACTCGGTGGGCAAAATTAACTTTCTGTGTGAAGTGAGGAGTTAATTGGGAATCAATCAACTTCTATTGCCACGACCGATGCCATCTTACGTGGCTTGCGAATCTTACACAAACGATTGACAGACTGGCAACGGTTTTAATTCTTATAAGTCAATCGGTTACTGCCCGCCGCCTTTGTTGCATCGAAACTGCGATTGGGTTGGTTGAGAATCATGAATTGAGGAAATTTCTTTCTGCTAAATCCCTTAAAACTGGCGGGTAAGCCTGGGCTTCTTATAAAACCAATGCATACGCTGAACTCTCCAACCGCCAATCCGATTCCCCGGCAAGCGCATCAGATAGCCTTGCAGCCGGAAATCCTGAGAGGTCAACCGTTCAAACCCAGCGACTTCGAAGTCGTTGGCTTGCAATTGATACCATTTGGGTCCGGTTTCGTCTTCCCAAAGCACCAGGGTTCCATCAGGCGTTTGGCGAAGCAGTTGCAAATTCCGCTCTCGATCAGCCGTAAAGGCGAGATTTTCCAAAGGATCGCGATCCAACAAGGTTCGCGGAAATGCCTGACTGCTAATCAAACGGGCATAATGACTGTTGGAACTCGGCTCAAAAAGTTCAGGATGGTAGGAGCGAATCCAGTCATGCATTGATTCCGCAGCCCATGCATCGCGTGCAAATCGAATACTGTCAACATATAAAAGACAACTTAGGCAGGCAATGATTAATACGGCGTAGCTCACTGAGAACTTTGACAGATTAAAAAAGCGGCTTTGATTTTCGGCCAAGTGATTCCACCCTGCCAACGAGATCAGCGCGATAACAGGCGAAACACAAACGAAATATCGTGCGTAGCCAGCAGATCCAAACCACCCCTGCGTAAACATCAGGGAATGTAGAATGAATAATGTCAGGAAGGATGACGTAGCAAAGCCTAATTCACGCCGTTTTACCGATTGCCACAGGCCAACCAGAAAAGGTCCCAAAAGTGGCAATCCGGCGATCAAAGGAAGCTGGACAGCGTACCACCAAATTGGCCCGGTCCCATTCGCCTGGCCATCCACCTGCCAATCTGGCGGCCAATCGTGAGCAATCCATAGTTTGTCGCCGGTTAACCAATATGCCCCAGCCCACCAAGCAAACATTCCAGTCGCCAAAAGCAGCCATTGTGGATTTCGAAAAACCTCTCCCCACTTGAGACCTTTTTTGTCATCGTTTCGAAGTTGAGTTCGCAGAACCCAGATTCCCCACAGCATCCCCAGGAAAAAGCCCTCTGGTCGGATCAGGATCAGCAATGAGGCCATCAACATTCCAGCTTTGATTTTCCCATTGAGATGCAGCCGCAATGCGATGACGAATACCAGCGCAAATAGCGTTTCGGTCATTGTCACAGAGCAAAGAGCGAAAAATGCCGGTTGCAAAAACAGCATGGGCATCGCCAGTTCAGCTCGACGAATTCCGACTTGCTGAGCCAGACGAAATGTTTGCCAAGCGGTGACCAGACTGATCGCCACGGTGAACAGTTTTGCTGCCGCATATCCAAATTGGGAGGGGAGAAAATAGACGATTGTGAACAGTGGCCTGGCCCAGACACTAATGAAGTAATGAGGGTGCTGCCCAGCCCATCGCGCAAACAGGAAATGGTAAGCCGCATCCTGTTGCTCCGCGTCCGGGTAAAGCCAGACGAGCAACATGCCAAGCATCGCAAAAACTGCCAGCCACAGACTGGCGCGACGGGTTGGGGCATCCAAGAAGTGAGGCATCGTTAGTAAGTCAGCAAAAAGTCAGACAGGATCAACAAGATTTTTCCGCAGCCGACAGAATGCCAAGCTTTGGTGGTTCTGGCAATCGGCCCGTTTTTTGAGCCAGAAAAATCATGCTAATCCTGCTTGCGTTTTCAACTGCACAAATTTATGCGCTACCTGCCACAGCGCCCCAATGGATCATTGCCATTGAGCAAGTCAAAGATTGCCGCCAACTTGTCAAAATCCGCCGGGCGATTTTGACGGATGGCAAGTTGCGCCTGCTCAAACAAATCGTTGAGCATCGAAGCCGGGCTGAGCGTCACGCCGTTGCTTAATGTGACCGAAGCAAAACTCAGGTTGTAACAACTCAGCATGCTCCAGAAAGCATTGAAGGCGACTGGCGAGCCGTCGCCGCCAGCAGCGATAACGCTCAATTGTGCCGCGACAAATTCCTGATTCAATCGTTGCGATGGCGTCAGTCCAAAGCCTGTCGCCGTGCCCTTCAACGCCAGCGCAATTTGCGAACGGTTGCTGGTAGGCTGGTTATTGTTTGCACCGCCAATCAACACGCTTCCGCGCGGCAAACTGTTCAGATTCAACAGGTAATACTGCGGCGAACGGAAGCAAATGGTGTCGCACTTGTTCGATTTCGTCATCATCGGAGTCAGCGTCACTGTAAAACTGCACGAAGCTGAACCCGCTGAATTCGTCGCCGTGCAAGTCACTGTTGTGGTTCCAATCGGGAACGTTGAACCCGAAGGCGGTGTGCAAGTGACAGTCGCTCCGTTGGTCGCTGTCGGTGTTGGATATGTCACGACGCCACCGGTCGAAGTCGTTGCCGTCACAGTCATATTGACCGGACAAGTAATCGCCGGAGGCTGAGTCGCTGGTGTAAGGGTGACAGTGAAACTACACGAAGCTGAACCCGCTGAATTCGTTGCCGTGCAAGTCACTGTCGTCGTTCCAATTGGGAATGTCGAACCCGAAGGCGGAGTGCAAGTGACCGTCGCGCCATTGGTTGCCGTTGGCGTTGGATAGGTGACGACTCCGCCAGTGGAAGTTGTTGCCGTCACGGTCATGTTGATCGGGCAAGTAATCATCGGCGGTTGGGTTGCGGGAGTCAGCGTCACTGTGAATTGGCACGAAGCCGAACCTGCCGAATTCGTTGCGGTGCAAGTCACAGTGCTGGTTCCAATCGGGAACGTCGAACCCGAAGGCGGAACACAAGTTACCGTAGCTCCGTTGGTGGCCGTTGGTGTCGTGTAAGTGACAACTCCGCCGGTTGAAGTCGTCGCCGTTACAGTCATATTGATCGGGCAAGTAATTGCCGGAGTCTGTTGCTGAACGATCACCGCAAAACTGCAAGTCACAAAGCCAACAGCATTGCTGGCCACACAGGAAACCGTGGTCGTCCCTAGCGGAAACGTTGACCCGGATGGCGGTGTGCAAATGACGTTTGTTGCTCCGCCGGTCGTTGTTGGCGTCGGGTAAGTAACTACCGACGAAGTTGCTCCGCTGACCGTAATCGTCGCTGTCACGTTTGGCGGGCAGGTAATCGTGAGCGGGCCGCCGGGCTGAACAAATCCAATGTCAAAAGTATGGTTTGATGCGCCTGCGCCTGCTGTGGTCAATCGTACAACGGCGTCAATCCCTGAAATTACAGCGTCGGAATCCCGGCTGTCACTGTTTTGGCTGCTGCCCTGATTCGCATTTGTTAGCGTAAAGCCATTCAGAACTGACTGTGTGGTATCAATCGCGATATCGTAAGTCATCTCCGGCAGCACGCGAGCGCTGACATTTCCATCATTGAAATAAAACTCGCCGCTGGAGTTGGTAGTGGTTTCTCCAACCTGAATGCCATTTTTCAAAAGCCTGACTCGGATTCCGCTCAGTCCTGGTTCACCAGCATCTTGAACCCCGTTGCCATTGGTATCTCGCCAGACGCGGTTGCCGATTTCAATCGGTGCGGGGTCACACAAGGGCACGATGTCGCTCAGGCCATTCGCCTTGCCGAACGGTCCCAACAACCCCAGATTTCCGTTATAAATGCGATAGGTTTTTGCCAGCGACCCGCTGGTATTGCGAAGCCAGCGGGGGCCGCCATCAAACAGGTTGTCAAAGTCGAAAATCGGAATCGGGTCAAAGGCATTGATCACGACATCCGAGTGTCCGGGAATTTGCGCCAACCCGCCCATAAAAATTTCATCTGTAAACGGTGCCGATTCGTCACGGTGATAAAACTCGCCGCCGCCAGGTCCTTCGCCGGAATTTTGCGGAGCCGATCCCGTTCCGCCGCATCGCCCATTGCTTTCCAGCGTCCAGCCGGTTGCAGGACTTCCGCAAGCTTTTAACGTGTCACCCGCGCTGACGCCGTAATATCGCACTACCGCTTCCGCCGGATTATCCAGGGCCGCATTGCCGAATTGATCTCCGGCGCGGTCACGCAAACCCAAAATCAGATTGCCGTTTTCAAAAGCCAGATCGGTCAACATTGGCTGCGGATAAATGCCGCGCGCCAGATTGGGAATTCCGACTCCTTCGCCGTTTCCGATATTGCGATAAACCGGCGACCACACACGCCAAGCCGCCGAAAAACAATTCCCTGGCCCAACTTGCGCGCTGTCAGCGCAGCGACGCGGGTAATTCAACGCCGCCTGGAAAACTGGTGAAGCGCTAAAATCCAGAGTCGCCGGGTCAACGGTGTAGACATAAGCCTGCGCTTTGGTCATATCGCCATCCGGCAAGGCAGAGGTGATCGTGCTTTCGGCGGAGCAAACCATTCCAACATAAATCTTTCCAGCATTTACGGTCACGGCAAATGGTCGAACATCCGATGCGCTGGGACAGCCTGGCGGATTCAGAGGAGCAGCTTTGCGGCGAATGGTCGCGACGGCGGGTGTGTTGTCCAGCGGCAATTCATAAAGCTGGCGATCAGCCAAATTCATCACGTAAAGTTTTTTGTCATCTTCGGAAACCGCCATGCCGCCCAACGATGTTTTGCCGACAGCGTCCCACCCTGTATTGCCATTGTCGCGGTCGAAATCAGCATTGTTGTGCGCGTCAGCGCCAGCCGTATTTGCGCCAAAGATCGTGTTCAAATCTGCGTAAGTCGTCGCCACGCCCGTTGCAGGATTGATCTGGTAAATCGCGCCGGTTCCGGCAAAGCCATATCCTGTGTGGCGCTTCATGAAGGCCGCCGCATAAATTTGCTTGGTTGACCGCGCATATGCCAATCCCCAGGTCGTGCCCACCTGGCGCGCTGACGCGACTTTTGCAGGTGAAGGTTGGTCAAAATCTGTGAAGGGCGCAGCGCCGGATTCACGCGTCGAACCAGCAGAGTAAGGAAATGAAATCAGGCCTGGATCGTCGGTGTTCTGGTTTCCGCCCACGTAACATCCCGTCACCAGCGTGGGATTGTCCTGGCAGAATTCCGCAGGAATAACCAAGCCCAAACTGATATTGGAAGCATTGTTATCCGAAAGGAATTGAACTGTAGTTTTGGAATCGGGCCCAGTTGGCCCTGGCTGAAAGCCCGCCGGAATCGCAGTGAATTCAATTCTATACGGCGCGTTGCCTGTGGCGTTGAGTGAATAATTGCCGTCAGCGCCCGTTGTCGCGGTTCCAGCCACGGCGTTTGACGAATCATAAGCCGTGATAGCAACGCCTGCGATGCCGCGATCCTCCGCCAGATTTGTGCTGCCCGAACCACCATTGGAAACCGTTTTGCCGGTGTCCCGCGCGCCATTGGAATTGTAATCCTGAAACACAACTCCTGTAATTGTTCCCGCAGCCGCCTGCCCAGTTCTCAGCCAATGCCCTGCCGCCAACGCCAGCGTACAGGCAATCAGCCACATCCCCCACCGGCGACCTGCAAAAAAATTCGACAAAGATGACTCCAGATTCCGCACTGTAAATCGCATAATCATTTTCCTTACTTTTCAAATATCACACCGGTTTTCAGCGGTGCGACCAGGGCCATTGACTGATTCAGAGGTACGCCTTAACGGGGAGGCATAGAACTGGGTAGCTCACCGGACAAAATCCGGCCAACAAACACCAACGTAATGTTCGACATGAAGGGATGCTACAAAGAAAAAGCACTAATCGAACCGTGCATTAACCAGGAGCCAGAGGGGAGATGGGCAACGTTCCGGCATCAGTCACAACAACTCTACTTCACCCAGGCACCATAAACTTTTGCTGTGAGCTTTGCTTGAAGGTCTTCCTGAACGTTACCTGCCGTTTTGAGTGTGAACGCCAGAACCAATTTTTCTGACGGCACACAGTCTAAGCAGATGCCCTACGGCGGTCAACCGAAAAGACATTTCTGCCATCACCTCAAGTGACAGGAAGAATCGAGTTAGGGGTGATTACAGTCTGTCTTACTGCTTCCTGGCATGGTAGTATGCGCGGCGTCGGTTCACGCCCCCCAAAAATTGCTATTCGTTTCCGTTGAGTTTTAGAAGTTTCGCAAAAGCAGTAAGCGATGATTTGATTTATTCGAGTTTGAGGAGGATTCAGATGCTGACCTGTCCGGTTTGTCGTAGCCAGAACATGGATTCCGCAAAATTTTGTGGCAATTGCGGCAACCCGTTTCCACGACCGTCCATGCCCACTTCGTCGTTAATCAACTGCCCGCAAGGACATGTTTACAGCGCCATTTATCAGTATTGTCCATACTGTCCGCAACCGGAATCAGCGTCTGCGCCTGATACCCAGAATGATTTCGCCACGCGCATTGAAGAACCGGCCACAGCGTTTGAACCGCCCAACTCATTTCCGGAGCTTTCACCTTCGCTGGCTGCAACCACCATTTCGGCGTCGGCACCGACAGGAGAGTTTTCCACAAACGCCGAGCCCGTTCTTGCCAACTACGAAACGCGCATTGGCTCATTTGAAGCTGTCGAAGACCCGCAAATTTTTGAAACGCGCGTCGGTGGAATTGAAGTTTCCGAGGTGCTTGAGCAAAAGGCGGCAACAAAATCCACTTCGTCTCCAACGGAAGTCATTTCGCATCTGGCAGAAACCACAATCGCTGAAATGCCCGCGCTCAATTTTGAGCCGCCCCATTTTGAGCCGCCTCCACCAATGAAACCGCCCGTCGCGCCTCCGCCTCAACCGCCTTTGGTCCAAGCTCCCACGGTTGTATCGCCGGATCCAAAGCTGGATACTTTCAACGCAGATCCAAAGCCTGTGTCCGCGGACGACCGTCGCACCATACTGGTAATGGATCAAAACGCATCCCAACGGGCGACAAAAGGAAAACTGGTTGGCTGGCTGGTGAATTACACGCGAAATCCCGATGGCGAAGATTACCAAATTTACTCCGGTTACAATCGAATTGGGGCGAATCCGGTTTGCGATATTGTGCTGGATGACGAAACAGTCAGCGGTTCTCACGCCATTATCGTTCACAGAGATGGCCGTTTCCTGATTAAAGACGATTTGTCACGCAATGGCACTTTCATCAATGGGCGGGAAATCAGTGAATCGCATCCGCTGCAAAGTTACGACCAGGTCCGACTTGGCAACACGATTATGACCTTCGTAACCGCCCAACCCACTCCTTAAAAATCAAAAGGCAAAGGGCAAATATCAAATGGCAAAGCACAGTGCCCATAATGCATCTTTTGATATTTGCTTTTTGCCTTTTTGCCTTTTGATTTTCTATGCGTCATCAGATCATCACCGCTCATCGCACAGACACAGGACTTGAGCGAAAAGAAAATGAAGACGCCATCAGTTGCGTCAACGATGAACGCAGCGGTGACAGTTTGATCGTTTTGGCTGACGGTCTTGGAGGAAGCGCGTGCGGACAAGTGGCCAGCCAGCTGGCGGTGCAAACGATCCGCCAGAACTTCTTCAGCACCTGCGACAGTGACTTTTCAATCAATGACAGGCTTGCCTTAGCCATCGCGGAAGCCAATCGGGTTATTCATCATCGCTCCAGCCGCGACCGTCAGTGCAAAGGCATGGGCTCAACCTGCGCTGCGCTGGCGCTTCATCAGGAAGCGGCGTACGTAGCCCATGTCGGCGACAGCCGCGTTTACCTGATTCGCGACAATAGGATTCGCCAATTAACGCGAGACCATTCACGGGTTCAGCGCATGCTGGATGACGGGCTGATTACCGAAGAGGAAGCGGCCGGCCACCCGGAGCGAAATTGGCTGGACCGCGCTCTGGGGTTGCGCCCTCAAATTCTGCCGGACTTGCTGCTGGAGCCTATTAAAATCGCGCAGGAGGACACCTTTCTGCTTTGCACTGACGGGCTGACAAACCTTGTGCGCGATGAAGAAATTTTTCGCCTTGTGCAGCTTGCGCCGGCCCTCCATGCCTGCGAGGCCTTGATTGCACTGGCCAACGAACGCGGCGGCACGGATAACATTACAGTCGCCGTTGCGCGCATCGGCGCCGATATCACACTCACTTTCTGAAAAACCAATGAAAACTTTATTGATCGCGACTTCCAATGCCGGCAAGGTTTCAGAACTTGCAGCGTTGCTGGCGGATCTGGAGTGTCGGGTAATCGGATTTGACGATCTGCCCGAAACCCCTCCTTCCGTTGAAGAAACCGGCCAGACTTTTGCGGATAATGCTTTGCTCAAAGCGGAGCATTATCATCGGCTGACAGGTTTGCCCGCACTGGCGGACGATTCCGGATTGGAAGTAGATGCTCTTGATGGACGACCCGGCGTCTATTCTGCCAGGTACGGCGGAGATGGTTTGTCGAGCGCCGAACAGATTGAATTGTTGCTGAATGAAATGGAAGGAATTCCAGACGAACGACGGCAAGCGCGCTTTGTATGCAGTATCGCGCTGGCCGGAGACGGGTTGACACAAATTTTTGAAGCTCAGTGCGAAGGCTTTATCGCCCGCGCTCCAAAGGGAAATAACGGCTTTGGTTATGACCCTATTTTTATTGATGCAGAGCTTGGCCACACTTTCGCCGAGCTTGCGCGTGATGAAAAAGCAGCGCGCAGCCACAGAGGCAAAGCTTTGTCACAAGCGCGCCAATTTTTGGTCAAATGGCTGAAAGGGATAACGGAACAGAGTTGATTATCAGTTACATCAAGCTGCGTGAATCAGCGTCTTCATTTCCCTGCCAAATTTCACATCAATCTTGCCCATCCGAACTTCCATCACAACGCCCGAACCAAACTTCGGGTGCTCCAGGCGGTCGCCAACCGAAAACTTTTCCTGCATTGAATAAGGTCGCGGTGGCCCGCTGGATTCAACCATGGAAGAATCTTTTCTGGTTCCTCGGCTGGATGTTCGCGTTGTGGCGGTTTTGGTTTTGGGCGGACGATAGATGTGGTTGCTATTGCAAAAACCGCACTGCACTCTTGCGATCTCTCCTGTTCCCTCTTTGAGAGCGACAATTGTATGAGAGCGGAGCTCTTTGCACTTTCCGCAACGGGTTTCGACTTCTCCACCTACTTGATGGCGTTTTACGATTCCTAATGATTCTTTGAGCATTCTTTTCCAGATGGTAATTGTTTGAGCAGGCCATCATAGCCCGCCCGAATGTAATCCTGCCGCAGATTATACGTTTAAGACAGACTATCTGGCAATTCGTCATCTGGCCGTCAGGCTGGCGGCATTTCCCAAATTGATCCGCGCAAAGTTAGATTCTCGTCCAGCCATGGACACAATCAAGTCCATCGGTCCTCCGCCCGCCAGGTAAGAAGGAATCTGAAAAACTAGTTCGTCCAGTCCGGCAAACAGCGCTGAAGCTCTGACCGCGACAACCGGACAGGAATTTCCATTCAATCGAACCCTTACAATTGGCGAATTCAGCCGCAATCCGGAACACTGGATAACAACCAAAGTAGGACGTGTTGATTGGCCGACAGGAATGGCTTCGCTGGTCAACGCCCGAAATGTGATTCCGTCGGAAGTCCATAACCCTGACGGATAAAACATCTCGCTGTCTTGGCCTGTGCTTTGCACAAAGACACTGGGCCAGTAGCTCGCCATCTGCAAAACAGTACGATGAATCACATTTGTTTTGGTTTTTAGCTCCAAAGAGCGTGTCGCAGCCCCCGGAGCATCCACCAAAATCACGACGCGAGTGGGTGATACCGACCGAATTCGCTGAGGAATTCCATCAAGTGTTACCCTTACTCCCCCCAAGGAAGTCGGAGGAGTAAAAGGTTCAACCAATTGTGTGTCAGTGAAATTTTCACCATCAACAGCCGCAAATGATTCGCGTGACACAGGCGCGTCAGGGTGCAAAAGGTTCTGAACCGTGATGGATTGCGCCGAAGCGCTCAAGCCTAGAAAGAAAAACATTCCCACGAGGAAAATTGAACGCATAATTTCGACTTTCTGAATACGGCTATTCCAATTTTACATTTTGCCATTCACGATGATTGATGAGCTCACGAATTTCCGTGGCATTCTTTCCTTCAGTCACCAGCTTGTGGACAAGGAGACCCTCCTTGAGACAAAGCGGTCAGGTGGCTCCGTGCGTTGTGGCAAAACAATCCAGCAGGCCCTTGTGCCCTTCTCCGGTGTCGCAATAGCAATAGCATGGTTGCTGCGCAAAAATTTCAGGATACTGTCCTGCGTACGTATAAGCTTTCACAACAGCCGGGTCGGAAAACTGTCTCGGATCCAACGCCACAGGCAAGGGCCTGGCTTCCGCCACATTGCCGATAAATGCAGGAACTCGCGGTGTTGGATCTGCCGTCGCGTGATTCGTATGCGAAGTTTGTGTTGATGATGAGCCACATGCAGCCAGAAAGGCGACTCCGATCAACAAACTCGCACGCGATGTAAATGACCTGCAGCTTGTTAAGGCAGACTGAAAGATTTGAGCCATTGCGTCCTCAGATCAAAATGAATGTCAGCAAAATGAACTACTTAGATTTATTGTTTCTATTAGTTGGGGGCAAAAGTATTGTAGCGGCGGCTGACGAAGTTGGCCAGCAGAGATTCGACAAAGATTTATTGAGCATTGAGAATTCGAGTTAACAAGAATCGGGTAGGAGGGAGCCTCACGGCTCCCGTCCTCCCACACCACCGGACGTGCG
>CAZMXG010000149.1:0-20129 GCA_964570175.1 uncultured Heliomicrobium sp.
GGCGCAATTATCGCGGCGGCCAAAACCGTCCGATCTGGATTGTGGATTTGAAAACGTATGATCTGGTATCGCCTCCGTGGACGGATTCCAAAGACATTGACCCGGTGTGGGTAGGCGATACGGTGTATTTCATTTCCGACCGCGACAGCGTCGCCAACGTCTGGTCATACGAAACCAAATCGAAAAAGCTGGCGCAGGTAACTCGCTTTACGGATTTCGATGTAAAGACAATGGATTCTGGCGCGGGCGTGGTGGTGTTTGAACAAGCTGGCTACATTCACGAACTTGATCCGAAAACCGGCAAAACCAAACAACTGAACATCACGGCGGCGGGAGATTTTCCGTGGATGATGGCTCGGTGGGAAGACGTCAGTAGCCGCATGACGAACCTTGCAATTTCGCCTACAGGCAAACGCGCCGTGGTCGAAGCGCGCGGTGAAATCTTCACCATCCCGGCGGAAAAAGGCGACATCCGCAATCTGACAAATTCCAGTGGTTCCGCCGAACGCGATCCGGCGTGGTCGCCCGACGGCAAATTCATTTCCTATTTCAGCGACAAATCCGGCGAATACAAATTGATTCTGGAAGCGCAGGACGGATTGGCGGCTCCGCGCGAAATCTCGCTGCCGAACCCGAAACATTACTACACGCCGTCCTGGTCGCCTGACTCCAAAAAGCTGGTCTACACAGACACAGACCTGAAAGTTTGGGTGATGGATGTTGCCAGCGGCCAGGCCAAAATCGTCGGCAGCGATCCGTGGATGGTTCCGACGCGCACGGTGAATCCGGTGTGGAGTCCTGATTCCAAATGGATCGCCTATGCCAGCCATCTGAAATCCATGTACCACGCAATTTTCGTCGTCAACGTCGAAACCGGCGAATCGAAACAAGTGACGGACAATCTAGCCGACGCCGTTTGGCCAGCCTGGGACGCCAGCGGCAAGTATCTGTGGTTTATGGCTTCGACGGATTTTGGCTTGCGGTCGCAGTGGCTGGATATGACTTCGTATGACCACGAAACGACGTACGGGCTGTACTTTGCGATTTTGAAAAAAGGCGAACCGACGCCACTGTTGCCGGAAAGCGATGAAGATCAAGGCGTCGGCAGCGCGCCTGCGACGCCGGGCGGAACTCCCGGCAATGGAGGCGGCGGTCGCGGCGCTGGTGCTCGTCCTACGGACAACGCGCAAGGCGATCAGGCAGGACAAACGCCACAAGCTCCACGTGGACCGCGTCAGGCCGTCACCGTGCAGATTGATTTTGACGGCATTCAGCAACGCATCATTTCCGTTCCCGGAGTGCCCGAACGTCCTTACACGCAACTCAAAGCGGGTGTGGCCGGAACTGTCTTTTACATCGAACCTCCGGCTGGTGGTGGTGCCGGACGCGGCGGTGGTGCAGGTGGGGGCACTTTGCAGCGGTATCGTCTGAGCGACCGTCGCAGCGCGCCTTTTGTCACCGGAGCAGCGACTTATGATGTCAGCGCCGATGGCCGCAAACTGGTCTATCGCAGTGGTGGAGGTTTCGGTGGTGGCGGACGCGGCGCTGCCGCTGCTGGCGCGCCTGCTGCGCCTTCGCTATTCATCGTGGATGCAGATCGCCAAGCGCCGCAAGCCGGTCAAGGCCGGTTGAACGTCAGCTTGCGCATGTATCTGGAACCGAAAGAAGAGTTCAAGCAAATCTTCAATGAAGGCTGGCGTAATCAACGCGATTACCTGTACGTGAAAAACGCGCACGGCAGCGACTGGCCAAAAATGAAAGAGATGTACGGAGCTTTGTTGCCGTATGTAAATCATCGGGCCGATTTGAATTATCTGCTGGACAACATGGGAGCCGAAATCGCCATTGGTCATTCGTACGTTCGCGGCGGAGATATGCCGGACGTTCCGAACTCTCCGGGCGGATTGCTCGGCGCGGATTTCACGATTGAAAGTGGGCGCTACAAAATCACGCGCATTTACGACAACGAAAGCTGGAACCCGGAATTGCGCGCGCCGCTGCACGCGCCCGGCGTAGAAGTTTCGGTCGGCGATTACATTCTGGCGATCAATGGCATTGAACTGAAAGCGCCGGACAACATCTTTCGCTTGCTGGACGGCACGGCGAACCGTCAAACCGTGCTGACCATCAACAGCCGTCCCGCAATGGAAGGCGCAAGGCAAATCACGGTCATCCCGACTGCGAACGAACAAGGTTTGCGCGCCCGCGCCTGGGTCGAAGCCAATCGCCGATTGGTGGACAAACTTTCCGACGGCAAACTCGCTTATGTTCATTTGCCGAATACCGGCCAGCCGGGCTACACCAGCTTCAACCGGTATTACTTTGCGCAACAGGACAAGCTGGGCGCGATCATTGACGAACGCTACAACGGCGGAGGCTCAGCGGCGGATTACATCATTGACGTGTTGCAGCGCGATTTCGACGGCTATTTCAACAATGTCGCCGGAGATCGGTATCCGTTCACCAGCCCTTCCGCTGGAATCTGGGGACCGAAAGTCATGATCGTCAACGAAATGGCCGGCTCCGGCGGCGACTTGATGCCCTGGATGTTCCGTCATCGGAAAATCGGCCCGCTGGTCGGCAAACGCACCTGGGGCGGTTTGGTGCATACGGCTGATACGCCAGGCTTCATTGACGGCGGTTCGATGATTGCGCCGCGCGGAGGCTTTTTCACCCGCGAAGGCAAATGGGCCGTCGAAAACGAAGGCACTGCGCCGGACATTGACGTGGAAAACTGGCCGAAAGACGTCATCGCCGGTCACGATCCGCAACTTGAACGCGCCGTGCAAGAAGCGCTGCGAATACTCAAAGAAAAACCGGTCAACCGCATGACCAACGAACCTCCACCGCCGACCTGGGGCCAGCGCAAAGAGCAAATGCCCGTTGCGCCAGCTTCCTCCGGCGGAAAGCGGCGAGAATAACGCCAGTTGAACTACGACCGCACTGTGGCAATTTATTGAGACAGGATCGGCAGGATTCTTTTCAGGACTAAAGGCGAGAGTTGACAAGAACACCACAAACTGTGCTTCTTGGCTCGTCAATCCTGAAAAATCCTGTTTATCCTGTCTCGAAGTTTTTTGGATATGAAAACTATTCTCCTTTTTTCACTATTGTTCTGGTTTCAAGACTGGCCTGAGTTTCGCGGCCCTTCCGGGCAAGGACATTCCAGCGAGCGAGGCTTGCCACTGACGTGGAGTGAGACCAAAAACGTCAAATGGAAAACGGCAATTCCCGGCAAAGGTTGGTCTTCACCTGCGATTATGGGCGACCGCATCTGGCTGACGACAGCGACGGAAGAAGGCAAATCGTTGCGCGCAGTTTGCGTTGATCTGAAAACCGGCGCGGTCCTGTCGAATATTGAACTCTTCCGGTTGAAATCTTCCGGGCCGCTGCATGCCAAAAACTCTCTGGCTTCGCCGACGCCCGTGCTGGAAGGCGACAAAATCTATTTGCACTTTGGCGCGAACGGAACCGCATGCATTACGCAAACCGGCGAAATCGTCTGGAAGACAAAACTCGATTACGACAACGGCCAACATGGGGCGGGCGGTTCGCCTGTGATTTACGACAACCTATTGGTCGTCAATTGCGATGGTCAGGAAATGCAGTACGTCGTCGCGCTCGACAAATTGACCGGCAAGACGCGCTGGCGCAAATACCGCACGGGCGGACAAGCTTATACGACTCCGCTGGTCGTCAAGCTGCCCGCCGGAGATCAACTCATCAGCATCGGAGCATTTCGTACCTTCGCTTACGAACCCAACACCGGTAAAGAGCTTTGGAATGTGAGTTATGGCGACGGATTTTCAAACGTGCCGCGTCCGGTTTACGGCAACGGACTGGTTTATCTTTGCACAGGATTCATGCAGCCCGCGCTGCTGGCGGTTCGAGTGGACGGTAAAGGCGATGTAACGAAATCTCATGTCGCCTGGTCGCTGAAACGTGGCGTATCGCTGACGCCATCGCCGCTGCTGGTTGGCGAAGAGCTTTATCTGGTCAGCGACAATGGCATCGCCACTTGCCTGGAGGCTAAGACGGGTGTGCAGCATTGGCAAACGCGGCTTGGCGGCAATCACTCCGCTTCGCCGATTTATGCCGACGGGCGAATTTATTTTCTCAGCGAAGAAGGCCAATCGGTCGTGATCGCACCGGGCAAAGAGTTCAAGGCGTTGGCGCAAAATCAGCTTGAGGGGCAGACTTTGGCTTCGATGGCGGTTTCCAGCGGTTCTATTTTCATCCGCAGCCAAACGCATCTTTACAGGCTGAGCAATTAACTGACTTTGGGAGGTTTTATGCACATTCAATTTGCGATCTTGTTTTTCATTGCGTTAATCGCTCCGTGGTTCGATCAAGCAAAACCTGGTGGAAACGATGAAGCCGCCATTCGCGCTGTCGTCAGCAAATACGTTGACGCTCGTGAGCGCATTGATCCCAAAGCCGTCGAACCGTTGTTTACCGAAGACGCCGACCAACTGGTTTCTTCCGGCGAATGGCGCAAAGGCCGAGAAGCTGTCGTGAAAGGAACAATGGCCAGTTCCACCAGCACCGGCGGCAAACGCACGATTACGGTGGAATCTGTGCGCTTTGTGACAGCAGATGTTGCCATCGCCGACGGACGCTACGAACTGACGGGATTGGCAGGAGGCGCAAACCGAAGTATGTGGACAACCATCATTTTGAAACGCAGCGGCAAAGGATGGCGCATCACCGCCATCCGCAATATGCTTCCCGCCGCTCCTGCGCCGAGCAAATAAGCGACTGATGAAATCTTCTACCAACGACTCAAAAGATCAGCCGGTGATCCTGTTTGCCAGTCAGAAAGACTGGGCGAAGTGGCTAGACAAAAACCACGCGAATTCTCCGGGCGTCTGGGTACGACTGGCGAAAAAGGCTTCGGCGCTCAAATCCGTCAACTATGCTGAAGCGTTGGAAGTGGCGCTGTGGTACGGCTGGATTGACGGCCAGAAGAAAAGCTACGACGCGGATTCAAGCCTGCAAAAATTTACGCCGCGCCGCCCGAAAAGCATCTGGTCGAAGATCAATCGGGAAAAAGCGGAAGCATTGATCAACGCTGGAAAAATGAAACCTGCCGGGTTGCAGGCCATCGAAAAAGCCAAACAGGACGGCCGATGGGATGCCGCTTACGATTCGCAAAGCAAGGCTACGGTGCCGGAAGATTTTCAGGTGGAACTGGACAAAAACAAGAGGGCAAAGGAATTCTTTGCCACGCTGAAAAGCGTCAACCGCTACGCGATTTTGTTTCGCATTCAAACCGCCAAAAAAGCCGAAACGCGCGCCAGACGCATTCAGCAGTTCATCGAAATGCTGGAACGCAACGAAACCATTCATCCACAATCATGAAACTGACTATTACCGGCGCGGGCGGATTTGTCGGAAAAGAACTCGCGCGATTTTTTGCCGCTGACCATCAGGTGATAACGCTGACGCATTCAGCGCTGGACATCACCAACCGCGAAGCCGTCAACCGGTATCTACAAGAATTGCAACCTGATCTGGTTATCAACTGCGCGGTGATGGGCGTTGACGTGTGCGAAGCCGATCCTGCAAAAGCAGAAGCCGTCAACATCACAGGGCCGAAGTTTCTAGCTGAAGCCGTCGCCGAGCTTGATGCCGAAATCATGCACTTGAGCACCAACTATGTGTTTGACGGCGACCGCGAACTGGGCGCGTTTTACACGATTGATGACGAAGCGTTGCCAATCAACATCTACGGCGAAACCAAGCTCGCTGGGGAACAAGCGGTGCTTGCCGCTGCGCCGAAAAGTTATGTGGTAAGGACTTCGTGGGTATTTGGCGCGGGCAAGGAAAACTTTTTCAGCCAAGCCGTTCGCGCTCTGGCGGCGAATCAGCCAGTGCAAGCCGTCAACGATTTGTGGGCCAGCGTGACATACGTTTCCGATCTGGTTGCCAGAATCAATGAAATTCTGGCGCACCGCCAGTATGGAACCTACCAAGTGGTGAACGAGGGATGCTGTTCGCATTACGAGTTTGCAGTGGAACTTGCGCGCCATTTGAATTCGAGCGACGCGGCCGTGGTTGAAGGCATTTCGGATGCAACGACAAACCGATTGGCACGGCGTCCGCGCAATACGCCGATGCGCTGCTTGATGTCAGAAAAACTTGGCATGCCGCCAATGCGTTCGTGGCAGTCGGCATTGCCGGATTTTTTCTCTCAGCTTGATGCTCAAAACTTTTGAGATTGCACGGGGAGCGGAGTATCGTTAGCGCAACAGTCGTTCATCATCAGAGTTTACGAAGTTCACTTCAACGTGCGCGGCGCAATTCAGGCAGCCGCACCGTAAAGGAGCCCCTATGAAATGGAAACAGTTTCTGCTCTTCGCTCTTGTGCTGGGCGTTTGCATCTTTCCACTGCTGTCGGAGCCACAGCCGTCGGAAGCGAAAGCTTTGTCGAGCCAAAATTCGCAGTTTGACGATTGGAACAAACCCTTCAAACCATTCCGAATCATTGGCAACATTTATTACGTCGGAACCAACAATCTGGCCTGTTACCTGATCACATCGCCCGGCGGGCACATCCTGATTGACACCGCGATGCAGGAATCATCCCCAATTGTCCGTGCCAATATCGAAGCCCTGGGCCACAAGCTGAAATACATCCGCATCATTCTTTCCAGCCACGCGCATTTTGATCACGTCGCCGGCCATGCGGATATGAAAGCCGCGACGGGCGCTCAGGTCTACGCTACGGCGCCGGATGCGCTGACGTTGGAAAGCGGTGGAGCGAAAGGCTTTCACCCACTGGGCAATTACAAACCGGTCAAGGTGGACAGAATCATCAAAGACGGCGAAATCATCCGGCTGGGCAGCATCGCGCTGACGGCGCACTTAACCCCCGGCCATACCGAAGGCAATACGACCTGGACGACGACGGTGGAAGAAAACGGCAAGAAATATGACGTGGTGTTTGCAGCCAGCATGTCCATCAATCCCGGCGTCAAGATGGTCAACAACCCAACCTGGCCCGGCGTTGCGGACGCTTATGCGAAATCATTTCAGACATTGAAATCATTGAAGTGCGATGTTTTCCTGGGACCGCACGCGCCGTTTTTCGATATGGAATCGAAGGTCAAACGAATGGCAGCCGATCCGAAAACGAATCCGTTCATTGACCCGGAAGGCTTTCGCAATTACATCGCCGGGTACGAAAAGAGCTACAACGAACAACTTGCGAAAGAGCGAAAATAAACAAGCACGCAGAACCGTTTTAGCAACTTCATTTTTCAGTTTCCATCTTTGATTTTTTATCTGTCATTTCTTTCGAGCCACCTACAAACAATGACAAATGAAAAGTTCAAAACGGAAAATGGAAAATAATCAGAGACCATGCCGGACAATTTGGAAGCTTGAATCCAAAACCGACAAGGCCAACTTCAGGAAAACAAGGCTGCAATATCCTCAGCCGTCAAGGATTTGAAAAAGCCCGCTTCGTTGGTGATGAGCTGTTTAACCAGATTTCGTTTCCGTTCCTGCAACTGTAGAATTTTTTCTTCGACCGAATCGCGCATCATTAATTTGTAAACAAATACGGGCTTGTTCTGGCCAATGCGATGCGCGCGATCGCTGGCCTGCATTTCAACCGCCGGGTTCCACCACGGGTCTACGTGGATGACGTAATCCGCCGCCGTCAAATTCAAGCCAACGCCGCCAGCTTTCAGGCTGATCAGAAAGATCGGAATGTTGTCGTTTGACTGAAACTCATCCACCCGCGCCTGCCGATTGACGGTCGAACCATCCAAGTAGCTGTAAGGAATTTTCGCTTTCTTCAGTTGAGCTTCAATCAGTTTCAGCATCTTCACGAACTGTGAAAAGATCAGCGCCTTGTGACCCTCAGCGCGAAGCGTTTCCACAGTTTCCAGCAAGGTGTCGAGCTTCGCCGAACCGCCTCTATAACCCGGCTGCATCAGTTTCGGGTGATTGCAAATTTGGCGCAGTCGCAACAGTCCCTCCAGAATGCGGAACCGCGCATCTTTGACGCCTTTATCTTCAATCAGCTTCAGGATTTTGGCGCGATATTCGTCGCGTGTTTCGTTGTACACCTTGCGCTGGGCAGGTTCCATTTCGTTCCACAAAATCTTTTCGCTGCGCGGCGGCAGGTCAAGCGCAACTTGGTCTTTTGTCCTTCGCAAAATGAACGGATACACCAGTCGTCGTAACGTGGTGGTTGCCTGTGCGTTTTGCTCGCGTTCGATGGGGCCGGCGAAATCCTGGCGGAAGTAATCCGCCGAACCCAGCAACCCCGGATTCAGAAAGGCGAATTGCGACCACAATTCCAGCGTGTTGTTTTCCACCGGTGTTCCGGTCAGCGTCAATTTGTATTTGGATTTGATCAGCCGCGCGGCTTTGGCTGATTCCGAAACCGGATTTTTAATGGCCTGTGCTTCGTCCAGAATCGCTGTGTCGAATTCGTATTCTATCAACCGTTCGATTTCGCGGAGCAAAATACCGTATGTCGTCAGCACCACATCATAATCGTCGAATTCACGTATGTCTGCCGCGCGTTCAGCGTGGGCGAAATCCAGAATCCGCAAGCCCGGCGCGAACTTTTCGGCTTCACGTATCCAGTTCGTCACCAGCGAACGCGGAACAACCAGCAAATGTGCGGCTCGGGGTTCTTTTTTGCGTTTGCGCTGGTTGCGCGTTTCATAAGCTTCCTTGACCGATTGCAGAAAACACAGCGTCTGAATGGTTTTGCCGGTTCCCATGTCGTCGGCCAAGCATCCGCCAAACCGCGATTCACGCAGGAAATGCAGCCAGTCGAATCCGGCTTTTTGATAAGGCCGCAATTCGCCGTGGAAGTTTTCGGGCAGCGATTTGGTTTCTATCCCTTGAAAGTTTTTCAGCCATTCGCGTGCCTTTTCAAAGCCTTTGTCCGTCGTTACCTGTTCGCTGTCGGTCAGCAATTGATCCAACATCGTCACGTGATGACGTGCGACACGAAGGCCGTCTTCTTTGGCTTCGCTCAGGCCGAACAGGTGTTTGTATTTTTCCAGCCACTCGTCGGGAATTTCGCCGATGGAACCATCCGCCAATTTGATGAAGCGTTCTTTCTTGCGCAGCGATTTGCGGATTTCGGCCAGCGAAACTTCCAGATCACCGAAATTGATCACCGCCTGAACATCAAACCAGTCAATGCCGGAAGTGATGTTGAATGAAATTGTCGGACGCGCGCGATTGATTTTGGCCAGCGTCAATTCCGCTTCGCCGTAGATTTCAACGCCCGCTTCAGCCAATTTCGGCACCATGTTTTTCAGAAAATCGAAAGGATGAACTTTCTTTCTGAGCACAAAAACATCCTGCGTCGTGCCTTCGCGAACGTTGCCACACTTCATTCCGAATTCGTCTTTACCAAGCCGCTGCCACCACTGATTTTCAAACTCGGTTTGGCGATGGATTTTGACCACCTTGTCGTTTTCAACATCGCGCGCGTAGCTGAAGGGCGGCGCTTTTTTGGCTGCAATACAATCCAATCCGTTGTACGCAAACCGCGTTCGCGCGCGCAGTTCGTGCGTGCCGTCATCATTCGCGTGTTCAATCAGATACAGCCTGGGTACCGGTTGAACATCGGTCAGCGTTTCGCCAAGCATATTTTCGCCGCGCAATTCATACGCCGCGCTCACTTCCGCAAAATTGCGCTGGAAAAACTCGTCAGCAGCTTCGGCGGGAATGATGACGTCCTTCTGCTGACGCAACAGATTGAATTTGTTTTCCTCAATTCCGGCCTGAAAAATCTGCTGCCCTTCACGCAACCAAAGAGGCGATTGATTGAAAACCTCCAGCCCATTTGCTTTCAGGCTGATTGCGCGATCCCCCAACACAAGCACTGGCGATAGATGAATTCCGTCTTCTCGCCGCTGCAAATCCAGTTCGATCTGGGCCTTTCCAGACAACACATCCAGCGGATGTTTGATCAATTGCTGCTCGCTGCCCAGAAATGTCAGCGCGTCGCTCAGCCCAGCCCAGGCGCGTGTTTCTGCGTTGTATCCGTATCCATAGTTGTAATTGTAATAACTTGTTTGCAATGCAGATTCCGCCTGATACACCAGCATTTGCTGAGCCGGGTCGGCGTTCACCAGTTGATATGAATCCAGATGATGGGACGAAAGCGGGTACGTTTGCAGACGCAGTGGTTCCCGATTGTCGAGCAGGTGTTCCCGCAACGCCCTTCTGTCTTTATACAGTTCGGACGGGATGCTATGAGTCACCACAATGCCAGGCTGAACAACATAACGATGATTTCGGCGGATGAAGGAGAAGAAAAGGATTGCCTCGATCGCTTGCGACTTGGCCGGAACCAAATCACGGCGCAACAAAGCCGCAAGATTTTCTCGCCAGCGTAAATCTTCCAATTCAATCGCTGGCTCACTTTCTGAAGAGGGACTTGATTGTATGACAGTTCTCTTTGCGGTCCCGTCGGAATACAGGTCTTTCAGATAAAGCGCAGCGGCAATTTTGTGCTTGCAGATGATTTCGTCTTCGTAATCGGAATACGGGCAGTCACAAGACGTGAAGACTTCACCATCTGGTTCCAGGTCAAAAAAGACCGTGTAATTTTTGGAACCGCGCACCTTCACAACGACAGAATCAGCAGTTTCCTCATCCAATTTGAACCGGCTCTTATCAACAAAGTACGCAATGCCGCGCAAGGTAACGCCGGAACCGGCTCTCCGCTTCAGACTCCCTATATCCAGCGCCGCAACAACTGCGGGAACGGAAGATTCCAGGACATAAAGCCTTTTGGCATTGGCTTTCGCCCATTTTCCAGTCGCAGCTTCTCGAAGTTTGCGCCGGACATCTTCAGAAATTGTTCTTTTCATGAATCTCGATAGCAATAAATGATTAACAGCGTTTTCGGTTTGCAATCTTGCAAGCTGGCGGAATCGTGGTAAGCCGTCATGTCCTAGCTGAGTATTCCCGGTGAAACTCCGTCGCAAACCCATCAAGCTGCCGCCCGATTTCTGCATCATCCCAACCCAATTCCTTTGCCATCAGCCCAGCGGCAACCGGCGCACATTCCAGCGAGGCCTTGCCCGCCAGCATTGCCAGGCGCATTCGCCGAGCCAAGACATCCGTCAAACACACGGCCATTTCATGCCGGGCAGCGTAAATAACTTCAGCTTTGACGAAAGGCAATTCATCCGTCAGCCGTTCGCGCAGTTGTTCGTCATCCAACATCAAGCGTACCAACGCGTCAAAATTCGATCCGTAGTTAAATGCCAGATGACGGGTGGTTTCCAGCGGCAGATTGAAATGGCCTGCAATCTGCCGGGCGGTTTGTTCCAGATCCAGGCGGCTCATTTGCCCGCCGCTGATTGGAAATTCGGTCGTACTGACCTTTCCATTGGATTTGCCCAGCCGTTTCAGGGCAAGGTTAATTCCCTGCTCTGCCATCAAACGATACGTCGTCAACTTGCCGCCCCCAACGGAAATTAACCCGTCAGAAGTTTCGATGATTTCTTCCTTGCGCGACACTTTCGTGGTGTCTTTGGCATTGGCATCGCTGATCAGCGGGCGCAATCCTGCCCAGGCCGAAATGACATCGGTGGTGTCCAGATTCGCGCTCGGAAAATAAGAATTGATGGCATTCAGGATTTCAGCGACTTCTTCCGGTTGAGCTTGCGGAAAATCTTTGCCGCCTTCGTAATCGGTGTCTGTCGTTCCAATATTGACGCGATCCTGCCAAGGCACAACGAAATAAAATCGGTGGCCGGTCAAGGAAGGAATCAGCCAGGCGGCGTCCACACGTAAACGGTCGGCTGGAACAGTCAGGTGAATGCCTTTCGCCGGTCGCACTTTCTTGGAAAGCCCGCTGCCGTTGCTTCCGTCCAAGCGAATCGTTTCTTCCATCCAAATTCCCGTGGCATTGATCGTCACATTGGCGCGAAGATCAATTTGTTCGCCGGTGAATTCATCCACCACACGCGCGCCGGAAATTTTGCCGTCTCCCTGGCGTAAAAAGCTTTCCACTTTCGAATAATTGGCGATGGCAGCATCGCGCTCATTGGCGGCTTTGATAACTTCAATGACCAGCCTGGCGTCATTTGTCCGCGCGTCGTAATACAGAAACGCGCCTTTCAATCCCTTGGGGTCAAGCTGCGGCGCAAGCCTCAGTGCTTCTTCTTTTCCAAGCCGCCGATGCCGCGCGAAATTGTGACGTCCGGCCAGCAAGTCATACAAAAACAACCCGGCGCGCATCATCAGCGGATGATCGTAATTTCGCCGACGATCCGAATAAATGGGAATTACAAAAGGAAAGGCTTCTGTCAGGTGGGGAGCGGTGCGCGTCATCACAGACCGTTCCAGCAAGGCTTCGTGGACCAGCGCGAAATCAAATTGCTCCAAATACCGCAAACCGCCGTGAATTAGCTTGGTCGAGCGGCTGGAAGTTCCGGCGGCAAAATCGCGTTTTTCCACCAGTGCGGTTTTCAATCCGCGCACTGTGGCGTCCAGGGCCAATCCCGCGCCAGTGATTCCGCCGCCAATGATCAAGACGTCGAACACTTCGCGCTTAAACCGGCCCAGCGAAGCGCTTCGGGAACGCCAGGAAAATTCGTTCATTCGTGATTCGTGTGCCATGCCGTATGAAAGTCTCTACTTAATCGGCTTCATATCGCCGAGCAACACGTCAGGGGGGAAGTATTTCAGGTTCAGGAAGGCTTTCACTTCTGCCGCCCATTCGCGGAAACTCTGATAATCCGCTTTAGGTTTCAACCGCAAATCTCCGGCCATCCCGACAGCGTCAAGTCCAAGATTGTTCGCAATATACAGCGCGCGCGGCAAATGATAGCCCTGTGACACCAGAACCGCACGCTGCAATCCAAAAACATCTTTTGCGCGCATGCAGGTTTCATACGTTGACCGTCCGGCATAATCCACAATTACATCCTGTGGGGCAACGGCGTGTGTCACCAGGTACTCCTGCATCGCTTTTGGTTCATTGTAACTGGCGTGCCGGTTGTCGCCTGAAACCAGAATGCGATCCACTTTTCGGGCTCGATACAGTTCAATCGCCGTGTCCACGCGATCTTCCAGAATTGGAGAAAGATCGCCGTTGCCGTAAACGCTGGCTCCAAAAACGATGGCCACGCGGGGTTTTGACCAGCGGCTGGTATCCAACTCGTTCAGGTTGGTAATAATTCGATTGTCGTAGCCATGTACCTGAAAATGAACATAGGCAAATGCAATCACGACAATCAAAAGTATTAGGAGGAGGCCACGTTTAATCATTTTCGTATCGTTTCGGGCTAATGTACGCTCATATGGCTATCAAACTATCCCGCACGTGAAACTGTCAAGCCAACAATAGGAGATGCCCAACGAATCCAAAAAAAATTCGTATCGCTGGCTTTTTCCGGTGCCGTCGTGTATCTTCCGTCACTTCGTAAACATGCAATTTTTCCAGTTTTTCTAGTAGGAGGACAATTCGATGGCTAAGGTATGTCAAGTAACCGGCAAGAAGCCGATGTCAGGTAATAACGTCTCGCACGCTAACAATCGCACCAAGCGCCGCTTTGAACCGAATTTGCAATCACACCGGTTCTTTATCCCGAGCGAAAACCGTTGGGTGCGCTTGCGCGTCACGCCGCGCGGCATCAAGACGATTGACAAGCTCGGTATCGAGAAAGTGCTGGCCGATATGCGCGCCCGCGGCGAAAAAGTCTAACGCCAAAACAATATTCAAAACTGGAAAACGCCGGGAAGACCCAAAGATCTTCCCGGCGTTTTCTGTTTTTGGCAATTACTCTGCCAATACTGGTCATCAACTCCCGATTACGGCGCGAAGTATCCCGACAAATCAACAACCAGGTTGGTAGTTGACGACGCGTACATTTTGAAAGCACCGTCCGTTCCCAAACCCACAGTAAAGTAGCGGTTGAAGTTTTTTAGCCCTTGGTAGTTCGACGTTGAAGCTAGAGGTCTGGTGGGAGCGTCGCTTGGCCAGAAGGTCAGAAAGCCATTGGCCGCAGGCTGCACAGTCGTGGTGTTGCCAACAATGGCCTGAGCCGTGCTGGCGATGGTGCATGTATTGCGCGCAGCCTGGATCAATTCATCTCCGCCTGTCAGCGAAACACCTGGTAAAAAGCAGGCTCCTGTTGCAGCAACTCTAGTATCCAACAACCTGACCGGAGTCACCGGAGTAAACAACAAGCCCGTTCCGTTTACATCGGACGCTTCAGAACTGAAATAGCCCAACACATCAATCACCAGATCGGTTGTCGCTACCGTATAGATTTTGAATTGTCCTGATGGCGAAAGCCCTACATTGAAAGGCGAGTTGAGAACCGTTCCCGAACGGTAATTTCCGCTAGCCGCCAGCGGGCGCGTAACCGCGTCGGCGGGATACAAAGTGACGAATCCGTTCGCCGCAGGCAAAACCGTCGTCGCATTGCCAACCAAGGCCATTGCTGTTGCCGGAATTGTTACGCTGTCACAAGTTGTCGTTCCTTGCTGAGCTGTATCTACGCCGCCCGGCAATGGAGTTCCCGGCGTAAAGCATCCGGGTTGGGAAGCACGAGTTTCCAGCAAGCGAATGGGTTTCGGCAGCGGATGGAAATACAGCCCGCCGGCTCCCGGCGGAGCGTAATATCCGGTGATATCAACTACGACTTCCGTCGTTGTTGAAGCAAAAATCTTGAACGCTCCATCTGTTGAGCCCAAGCCTGCTGTAAAGACGTTATTCAGCACATCTCCCGCAGCGAAATTCGTATTGGCAGCCGTTGGCGGCGTGGCATCGCTGGGGTAAATAGTCAGAAATCCGTTCGCGCCAGGCAAGACAACCGTGACATTTCCGGTCACAGCTTTGGCAGAAGCCGGAATCCCGCAAGTGCCTCCGGCTGGTTGCAAGAATGAACTGCCGCCGGAAATTGGACTTCCCGGCGCGGTACAAGCTGTCTGATTGGCTCGCGTATCCAGCAACCGCACCGGAGCAGCCAGTGGATAAAACATCAACCCGTTCGTGCTGTTGCCACTGATGACGATGGTGTAAGGCTGTGTGCCCATGCAACCGCCCGAGTCAGTCGCCTTGATGCTGAATGGGAAACTCCCGCTGGTCGTCGGCGTGCCAGACAAAACGTTGCCGACCAAAGTCAGCCCGCCCGGCAATGGCCCTATGACGGAAAACGAATAAGGTGGTGTTCCACCACTGGCGCTGAAGTTTTGCGTTGGGTAACTGACACCGACAAATCCATTGGGAAGGGTGTTCGGGCTGATGATGATTGTCGGGCAACCAGCCACATCCTGCATGACGGTGAAAGTCTGCCCGGCGACGGTGATCGTTCCGGTGCGTTGCGCTCCGGTGTTGGCCGCGATCATAAATCCGACTGAGCCGTTACCAGTGCCACCAAAATTGGCAAGCACGATCCAGGCATCGTTGCTGATTGCCGTCCATGAGCAGGCCGCCCCCGTAGTAACACTGACGGATCCGCTGCCCCCTGCCGCGGGAAAATTCTGGCTCGTCAGATTGATCGCGAACGTGCACCCGCCATTTCCATTCCAGAACCCGCCGGAAAGGGAAAAACTCCCGCCGGAGGAAATTCCTACTGCGCTTTGGCCAATGCTTCCCGTCAATTGATTGCTGCCGCCTGTGCTGTTGCCACCGCCCGCGGCGACGACGGATTTGGCGATGTCGAAACCGCCGCCCGCTTGAGCAGGCTCAAGCACTACCGGATTCGCCGCGCTTTTTTCTGGCGCAGGGTTGCTAACTGCCTGCGCTTGATTGCCCAGGCCCCTGTTTCCAAAAGGTGTGCGTATCCACTGTGCCCGGTTCGCGTATATCGTGAATCCGCACATCATCAGCAGCATAAAGAGTGACACCAATTTATAAGGCTTTACTGTGATTTTCATCAGCTTGTCCTCCTGTTTTCGAGAAGAAATCGCTCGTCACGTATTCGACCTATTTGTGATCGGAAGTGCCTTTGGTGTCCGGCTTGTTTATTTGATCGCGCAACAAACGTTCGCGCTCTTCCTTCTGCCGCTTCATCATTTCGGGGTGGCGCGTCCATTCGACGCCTTTCTCTTCCGCTTTGCCGAAAGCCTCTGGGTGCAGGTAAGAACCGCGCTCCAACTCAGGCTTAAGCTCTTCAACCGGGATGCGGTTTTGATTTGCCCAGGCATCTTTCCGAATGCCGGTCACCTGCCAGGAAACTTTCACGTTAGGCAAGGAAGTTTTGATTTTGAAGTGATTGCCTTTGATTTCCTCAGCAACAATCGCCTGGGCGAAAGTGCCGATGCAGGTAAGTTGATAACGAAAATCCCGGTTGAGCGATTCAAACCATTCGGGCATCGTGATTTCGGCTTCGGCATTGGCATCGGTGGTCACGTTGCCATTGTAGATATTCATCATGTCCGGGGATTCGACGAAGGAGTGGTAAAGGTATTTATTTTCAGGATCGAGCGGGTGGTCAATCTTGAAGGAACCTCCCCCCTTGGATAGCGTTCCTGTAATGTTCACGCGTCCGCTGAAGTAACCGGCATATCCTGTACTGCTGTTCAAACCAAACACTCCATAACCATTCGTAGAGCTGCTTGTCCCACGCACGCCGGTTACTCCTGACCCCAGTACGCCAATACCGCTTGCAGGGTGATCAGCCTGTCCATAAACGGCAGTGCGATCTCCTGCTGGGTTTGAAGTATCCATATTGATGCCTTGAATACCGTATCCCAAAGTAGCAAGTGTTTGGCCCAATACACCAACAAAACCATTACCAATCACACCAGTTCCATTTAACCCAGTAATCCCCCCTGTAATTCCTGAATCCACTGTAAGACCACCTCCGAGTCTTCCATTTCCACTAATGTTGAAATTTGTGCTGGCTTGCGGCGTGGTTCTGTTTTGGATGTAGTTCGTACTGCCGTTGGGAATATCACCTGCCTGCAACGCGGAGCTTGTCCAGTTCGTGCCGTCGCTGCGCAGGTAGTTGCCAGTCGCACCTGTTGCGCTCAATCCCGTGCCGCCGCGCGCTGTGGCCAGCGTACCCGCGGAGATGTTACCGGCATTCAGACTTGTTAAGCCTGCGCCGCTGCCTGCCAGCAAGCCGGGCACCTGCACCGTATCCAGATTGCGCCCAATCACCACGGTGTTGCTGGCTGAAACCGTTGCGCCCGCTCCAATGGCCGTGGCGAAGTTGAGAGTTCCTGTCGCGACATTCGCGCCCGAACCGATGGCCGTATTGCTGCTGCCGGCCGTGTTGTTCGACCCCGCGTTCAGACCAAAGAAACTGTTGTTACCGCCGCTGGTATTGATTCCTCCGGCGCTGAAGCCGAAAAAAGCGTTCGATCCGCCCGTGTTGTTGCTTGATCCGGCATTGCGTCCGAAAAATGAGTTATTGCCCCCGGAAGAATTGGCTGCACCTGCGTTGAACCCAAAAAAGGCATTGTTGGTTCCCGTGTTAAATTGCCCAGCCCCCACGCCCGCAAAAAGGTTTTGCGTTCCGCCCGCGCTCAGAATTGAAGTCCCGCCAATGTTGAATTGCGTGGTTGCGTTGACGATGTTGGCCGAAAGTGTTCCGCCAGCCGTGCCATTGCCACTGATGCTGAAGTTGGCACTCGCTTGTTGCGAATTCGTGTTTTGTATGTAATTGGCGTTGCCTGCAGGAAGGCTTCCGATCTGGCTGCTGGTCACGCAACCAGTACAAGCCAAGCCGTTCGCCACTGTCGCGGTATCCGCCGTCGCTGTACTCAGACTTCGGATCGCATAAGGCGTTGAGGTGATTTGCTGACGTGGAGTAAGTGTGGTGTAAGCTCCGGCGCTCGCGCCCGGACGCACGGAAATTTCCAGGAAGCGGCTCACGCCAGGAAAGGCTAGCGTACTGAAGTCCAATACCGTGCTGAAGACACCACCCGTCACGGTCAAATCGTTGACAGTCAGCGTCGAGCCGATCTGCGTGCCGCCCGTGAGCGCATCGAACAGCTTGAATTGCAAATCGTACGCGCCATTGGCTGGCGACCCGCCGTCATTGAGCGAGCCTTGATAAGTGAAGGTGGATGTTTGTGCCGTTGTGGATCCGACTAGACAACAAGCCAAGATGAACAAGGCGATTGCGCGTGACAGCGTATCGAAGTGAATTAAAGTGACGATTCTGACTTTGATGGTTTGGTTCAGGCGTTTCATTGCTTAACCTCCGGTTGACGAACCTTGGCGCACCGGCGAAAACACCGGTTGAAGTTGGAAAGCTCATTCAGCCTTCACCTAACCAAACGGGATTCGTAAGCGAGACCTATCACGCCACCAAAAAATCTTTGAACTTGAAGCTGTAAAAAGATAGGGGGATTGAACTCTGGTCTAAAGTTCAATCCCCTTGTTTGTGAGCCTATAACTGTTACTTAGTCTTTACGGCGCGAAGTACCCTGACACGTCTATCACCAGGTTGGGGCTTGCCAGCGAATACATCTTGAATGCGCCGTCGGCTGGCCCCAGTCCGACCGTGAAAAAGCGGTTGAAGTTTCTGCCCGTCTGGAAGTTCGAGGTCGCAATCAACGGCCTGGGAACATTGGTCGGCCAGAACGTGATGAACCCATTTGCCGGAGGCAGAACAACAGTGACGTTGCCCAGAACCGCTCTGGCTGTGCTGGCGATGGTGCAGGAACCAGCAGCGGCTTGGGTGACATCCACACCGCTGGGTAATGGCGTGCCCAGATTGAAGCAAGCGGGTTGTCCTGGTCGGGTATCCTGCAATCGCGTTGGAGTAATCGGCGTGAACAGCAATCCGGTTCCGTTTACGTCTACCAGGTCGGGACTGTAATAGCCCAGCACATCAATTACCACATCGGTTGTCGCGACGGAGTAAAGCTTGAATTGACCCGATGGCGACAAGCCGACCGTGAACGGCGAATTGAGCACTGCGCCTGCACGATAATTGCCACTGGCCGCCAGCGGGCGCGATGGCGCGTCGGCTGGAAACGCGGTGATGAACCCGTTTGCGGCGGGAAGAACGACCGTCACATTGCCCAAAACAGCCCTGGCCGTTGAAGGAATCGTAACGCCATTGCAGGTCGTCGTGCCCTGATGAATTGTATCCACTCCGCCCGGCAAGGGCGTTCCCGGCGTAATGCAGGCAGTTTGCCCGACGCGCGTATCTTCCAACCGAATGGGAGTTGGAAGCATATGCAGGAACAGCCCATTTGCTGGCGCGGGTTGCGGCGGAGCGAAATACCCCGTCACATCCACCACAACATGCACTGTTGTCGAAGCGAAAATCTTGAACGCGCCATCGCCGGCTCCCAACCCCACAGTGAAGACGTTGTTCAACACCTCGCCCGAAATGAAATTTGTATTTGCAGCCGTCGGTTGCCCGGCGCTGCTGGGAAAAATGGTCAAAAACCCATTCGCCGCAGGCGTGACCACCGTGACATTTCCCAAAACCGCTCTGGCAACAGACGGAATGCCGCAGAAGCCTGCTGCTGCCTGCGTTAACGAAGTTCCGCCCGCAATCGGATTTCCCGGCATAGAACAAGCCGCCTGTCCGGGTCGGGTGTCAACAATCCGAACCGGAGTCGGCAGGGTGAAAAACTGCAATCCGCTGCCGCTGATCGTGACGGTGTAATCGCGCGTGCCCGTGCAACCGTTACTGGCCGTTGCCTCTACCCCGAAGGTATATGTGCCCGCTGTGGTCGGCGTGCCGGACAACAGGCCGGTGGCCCCATTCAGCGTCAATCCCGGAGGCAGTGTCCCGGTGGTGCGAGCGAAGGTATAAGGCCCGGTTCCCCCCGAAGCCGTGAAGGTTTGGCTGTACGCCGTGCCGACAAACCCGTTGGGAGCCGTCGCCGGATTGACCGTGATGGTGGGACACACCGGGTTAATGACCACCGAATATCCCCGATTGCCTGTGCAACCAACGAGATCTGTCGCTTCCACTGTGAAGTTGAACGTGCCTGCGGTCGTGGGTGTGCCGGACAAAAGGCCGTTGTTCCCATTCAACGTCAACCCCGGAGGCAGTGTCCCAGTGACGCGAGCGAATGAGTAGGGCCCGGTTCCTCCTGATGCCGTAAACGTTTGGCTGTACGGCGAGCCGACAGTTCCATTGATCAGCGTCGCCGGGTTGACCGTAACTACCGGACAAATTCCGCTTTGCGTCACGGTGAAAGTTTGGTCG
>CAZMXG010000150.1:0-20014 GCA_964570175.1 uncultured Heliomicrobium sp.
ATCGTATGACGACTCCCGATTACCAACTCCCGACTACTCTTGATAATAGGTTTTGCCTTTCAACTTTTCAGGCAAACAAATCATATCTGTTTTCGCGTTTTCGTAATCGTGAGCGTACTTGTATTCCTTACCGTAGCCCAAGCCTTTCATCAGCCCAGTCGGAGCATTTCGCAAATGCAGCGGAACGGGTTCTGCCTGCGTTGCGCGAGCGTCCGTGGCGGCAGTTTCATAAGCCATGGCGATCTTGTTCGATTTGGGAGCGCGTGCCAGATAAATGGCCGCTTCGGCCAACGCGTATTTCGCTTCGGGCATACCGATCAAGTGCGTGGCCTGCATGGCGGCGACAGAGATGGGCAAGGCTTGCGGGTCGGCCAGGCCAATGTCTTCGGAAGCGTGATGGACGATACGACGGGCGACATACATCGCATCTTCTCCCGCTTCAAGCATCCGCGCCAGCCAGTACACCGTTGCGTCCGCGTCGGAATTGCGAATGGATTTGATAAAAGCCGAAATCAGGTTGTAATGCTGTTCGCCGGTTTTGTCGTACAGCGCCGAAGCGCGTTGCAAAGCTTCCTGCAAATCTTCTTCGGTGATCGTGCGATGGTTTTCAGCATCTGGTTTCGCTGAGAGCGCGGCCAATTCCAGGGTGTTCAGCGCCGTTCGAGCATCGCCGCCAGTAAAGCTCGCCAGTTTTTGCAATTGCTCTTCGCTGATTTCAGCGTTCAGCTTGCCAAGACCGCGTTCGGCGTCAGTTAAAGCTTGCTGGAGAATTTTGACGATTTCATCTTCTGTCAGTTGATTCAGAACGAAAACTTTTAGCCGCGAAAGCAGTGCCGAATTGATTTCAAACGAAGGGTTTTCCGTCGTCGCGCCGATCAAAATGATCGTTCCGTTTTCGACGTACGGCAGAAAAGCATCCTGCTGAGCTCGGTTGAAGCGGTGAATTTCATCCACAAACAGCACTGTCCGGCGTCCAAGCTTGATTTTCAGCTCGGCGGCTTCGCCCATGACTTGTTTGATTTCCTTGATACCGGCAGTAACGGCGCTGAACGGAACGAAGTCTGAAGCCGTACGTTGGGCGATGATTTGTGCCAGCGTGGTTTTGCCCGTGCCCGGCGGTCCCCAGAAGACCAACGAAGTAAGCCGATCCTCTTCAATCAATCGTTGCAATAGTTTACCGGCAGCGAGTAGATGTTCCTGCCCAACAAATTCTTCAAGTGTCCTTGGGCGCATACGCTCTGCAAGCGGTGCGGTGGTATCCGTGGAAGCAGAATTCGCACGCGTTTTGGGCGGCGCTTCCAGTTCAGGAAAAAGGCTCGTTTCAGGTTTTCTGCTCCGCATACCCGGAGAATACCACGAAGCCCGACTGCATCACCAAAATGCAATAGCCCAAAAGCCAAATGGAACAAAAGGTTGACGTGGGCTTGGCTGAGTCCCTAGCATGGCAGGCGATGCTTCCGGATGGCTTCCCAATTCAGCGCCCAAATGGTTCAAGTCTTTATGATAAGGGAATCCGGCGGCACAGGGACTGTTTCTGAGGTAGTGGGTTATGATAGCAGGCGAAAGTTTGTTGAAAATGCACTTTACGGATGCTTTTCGTCAGATTACCCGGCGCACGGATCCGCCGGAAATTCATATTGCGTATTATCAATTCGCAGGATTGAATCATACGATTCGCATTCGGAATCAAAGGATTTACGTGCGGCTGTCCGACATCATGCGCGACGCACCGTCACAGGTGCATCGCGCACTGGCATTCATTCTGGTCGGCAAGTTATTTAACAAACGTATCGGCAGCGAGTATCAAAATCTGTATCGCCAGTACGCCTATAATCCGGAAGTCCAACGGCAATCCGATTTGGCCAAACGGCAGCGTGGTCGAAAGCAGATTGGCACTTCCGTCGGGCGCGAATTCAACTTGGATCAACTTTATGCGAGACTCAATCGGCGTTATTTCAACAGTGAGCTTCCGCCTGTGACGCTTACCTGGAGCGCCCGCAAGAGCAAGCGGATACTTGGCCATCACGACTACGTTCACGACACCATTGTCATCAGCCGATTGCTTGATAGTGCGGAAGTGCCGGAATTGCTGGTCGAGTTTGTGATGTATCACGAAATGCTGCATATGAAGCACCGCCCCAAAGTCGTCAATGGACGCCGCATTTATCACTCTGCCGCATTCAAAGCCGATGAACGCCGCTTTGAGTATTATGACGCGGCGCAAGCTGCGCTGGATAAGCTGACCAGCCGGAAGTAAAAGAGTTTTGGAGGTAAAAGATGGCAACAGCGACTGTCGAAAAAATCCTGGAAGAAATCACCGCTTTACCGGCGAGAGAACAGGCAAGATTGCGACAACTGATAAATCAACAGCCCTCAAAAAAAGAGCCGCTTGGCAAATTCGCTGACCCAATTCCAGTGCCTGGTGAAAAAGAAACGATGCGATGGCTTGCTGATCACTGGCGTGAGTATCCAGATCAATGGGTAGCTTTAGATGGTGACCGATTGATTGCACACGGTGTTGATTTTCAGGCCGTTGATGCAGCGGCGATGGCCGATGGTGCCTATTTGCCAATGGTCACGTTCATAGAGCGAGAATCTGAACGGCCTTTTGTGAATGCTGAGTTTGACCGATGATTGCTCAATTCGACTTCACCGACCAGTATGTCTATCCCAGCGATGAGCCTGGCATCACGTTGCCGACAGTTCTTCGTTATGGCAGTTGCGTTTACCGCACTTCAGCCAAAGTAGACACGGGATCGGAGGTTTGCCTTTTTAAGCACGAAATAGGCCTGAAGCTTGAATTGCCCTTGGAAGATGGTATCCCGATTACCCTAGATTCACTTGGCGGTCCCGTCGAAGCATTCGGGCATGAGATTCTTCTTCAAACTTGCGACCTGGCGTTTACCAGCTTTGTCTATTTCGCCAAATATCCTGGACTGCGTCGTAACTTGCTTGGTCGGCAAGGATGGCTTCGACAGCTCAGAATCGCCATCGTGGATTACGACAACCAGATTTATCTCAATCGGTACGACACAAATAACTGATGCACATTGGAATTGATGCGCACGCCATTGGCGCGCAGCAAGGTGGAAATGAAACCTATATCCGTGGATTGATCCGGGCGTTGGCAAATCTGGACGACCAGAATCGCTATACGATTTACCTGGCCGAGGCGGAAGCTGCGGCAGAGTGGCAGGATGGATTTATCCGGCGTCATGCGAATTTCGAAATTCGATTGCTGCCAAAACCTACTCCGCTGGTGCGCGTGCCGGTGTTTCTGTCTTACGAGTTGCGGCAGCATCCTGTGGATGTGCTGCATGTGCAATATACAGCGCCGCCGTTTTGTCCCGTGCCGGTAGTTGCCACGATTCACGATCTGGCATTTGAGCACATGCCGGAGACCTTCACACGGCGAGGTTCATTTCAGTTGAAGCTGACAGTTCGTCGCACCGCGCAAAAAGCCGCCCGAATTGCCACGGTTTCGGAATATTCACGGTGGGATTTGCTAAGAACTTATCGTCTGGCGCCGGAAAAGGTTGCTGTTACCTATAACGGAGTCGAATCCCATTTCACTTCGGCACTTACCAAGAATGAAGCAAATGAAATTCGGCGGCAATTTGGCATTGACCGCGACTTTCTGCTGGCAGTTGGCAGCTTGCAGCCGCGAAAGAATTTGATTCGATTGATTCGGGCATACGCGCGGCTTAGAAGCGAAAACCAAAACTTTACGCCTCAATTGGTAATTGTTGGGCGAAAGCTATGGTTGGCGGATGAAATCTTTGCCGAGATCCGGCGGCAGCGCTGGGCTGACGATGTGATTTTGACCGGTTATGTCAGTGACGCAGATTTGCCCAAACTGTATCGGCAGGCGACAGCGTTTGTTTACCCTTCTCTCTTTGAAGGTTTTGGTTTGCCGCCGGTTGAAGCGATGGCGTGCGGCACGCCCGTCGTAACCAGCAACGTTTCAAGCCTTCCGGAAGTCACGGGCGGCGCGGCGCTGCTGGTTGATCCGCTTGACCAAGGCTCGATTGAGTCTGCACTTTTGACGATCACCCAGGATCAAAGCTTGCGCAAACGTTTGCGTGAGCAGGGAATTGAACAAGCCAAAAAATTCACCTGGCAAGCGGCGGCAGAAAAAACATTGCAACTTTACCAGGAAAGTTTCGAGGCAGGGCGCTGACGTTTGAGTTCGAACTCTCAACCTCCAATTTTCAAGCCTCAGTCTTGCGATCTTTGTGGCGCAACCGAAGCTGATTTTATTCTTTCGACCTGCCGGCTGGATGGGCCGCTTGTCTGTTGTCGAAGTTGCGGTTTGTATTTCGTCAGTTTTGCTCGCTCAACAGTGAAAAAGGATTCCGCCAACGCCCTCGCTCCTGCCGCATTTGTTTCCAGAGATTCTGCCAGCGAACAAGTTACTGCCGAAATGGTTCGGCTGGCGGAACGCGCGCGCGAACTTTCGCTGGTTGAACCGCATGTTGAACAAGGTGAACAGCCCTGGCGGGAATTGATGGCACAGGAACGGTTGAACGATTTGAAAAGGTTTGTTGCTTCCGGGCGATTGCTGGAAGTTGGCTGCTCAACGGGAGAAATGCTAGTTTCCGCGCGCGGTTCGTTTGAAGCCTTTGGGGTGGAAGCGGATGCCGCCAGCAGCCGAATGGCCTGCCAACGTGGTTTGCAATGTTTCAATGGCGCTTTGGCCGACGCCGGATTTGCCGATGGCAGCTTTGACGTTGCCGCGCTTTATCACGTCATCGAACATTTTCCCAGCCCGCGTGCCGAGATGGCAGAGCTTCAGCGGATCGTCAAAACCGGAGGATGGTTGGTGATTGAAACGCCAAACATTGCCAACCTGTGGTTTCGGCTGCTTGGAACGCGCTGGCGGCAGTTCATTCCCGACCACATTTTCTTTTTTACGCCTCAAACGCTGACGCGATTGTGTGAAGAGGCGGGTTTTGACGTTGTCGAATTGCGTAACGTCGGCAAGCTGATGAGCATGCGATTGTTCATCAGCCGTATTGCCCGCTATCACCAACCGACAGCTCGCCTGTTGTCGGCCATCAGCCGGAAATTTCATTTGGATGGCCGCACAATCAGGCTGAACCTGGGCGATGTTATGCGCCTGTATGCGCGTAAAAAATGAACAGGCGATTACGGCGCAATTGCCGCTTGTGACCTTGGCGCAAGAGTTTGCGGTTTATATTCAGACTGTCTGACCGCGCCCACTCGCTCAGCTTCCCAGTTCAAATTCAGCAGTTTGGGTTTGGCTCTGTTTTCACCTGCGTTGTAAGCGAAAACCAGTTCGGCCAGTTGTGTGGGTTTCTGAGACGCAAATTGATGCCTGCCAAATGTTTTGGCGACGTAGCTCAATCGTTCGGGGATTCCCAGATCGCGACGAATCAGATTGATGTATTCTTCGCATTCGCCGGGTTCCTGATTGTTGACCAGCGCATCGCGCAATCCCAACGCCGCATGTGCAAGTTCATGCATAACGACAAAGCCAATGTCGAAAGCCTCAATGACCGCACGATCGCCCCGCAGGTGCGTGAAATCACTGAAATCTATTTCGACAGGAAAAACTTCCAGTCTGGCCCCGGACATCCTGCTGATGTATTCGACTGGCTTAGCCAGCCGCGCAAACGCGACCGTCATTGAAAAGTCGTGATTTTCCAGATCAATTCCTTTGGTGCGGTCAACTGCCGCAACGATCAGCTCGCGCGCTATGCCTGACCCGCCGGCAATCCTTGTACGGTCGCCAAGCTGCAAAAAACCTTGTTCGTCAAAATACATATCCAGAAACCCCGATTTCTGGCGCAAGCTAGCCAGCAACGCTGAAAGCTGAGACGGTTTCAGCGGGCGCTCGGAGCTGTTGCGAACGCCCGGTTGATAGCGCGACAAATTTCGAACGCTGGTTTCAGTAGCCGAAAGTTGGCTGCTCATGAAGCAGATAGCCAACAGGATAGGGCCATAGCGGACAGCAAGTATTGTACTGGCACGTTCTGTCATCGTTCCCTCCGTTTTTCGTTCTATCGCTCAGCAGGATTGGTCAGGCGTTCAGAACTTTTGCAGAAGCGAAGTTTCTGCAGATTTCGTTGTTCTTACTGAAAGCTACTACTGTAAGGTTTGTAATGAAGTTCGGCGGGAGACTGGCAAATCAGTGGTTTTCGCAGGTGGCGAGCATCAAAAAAATCGTGTGAAACCTGATGCTTTGATAAGGGATCAGTTTTTTGTTGCGGGGAGAGAGGGGCTTCAATGAAACCATCAGTCAGCCAGCAAAGTTGGGGTTCGGCGGTTGGAAGATTCAATCGCGGAATCTTGCTTTAACCAGTTTCGGATGTCAGTATGCCCGTAGTTAAAGCCAGCCGGTAACGCTATGCGAAAAGCTGGAAAAGAACGAAAGACCCATCAAAAATGAAAGCACTTCCTTACGAATATCTGATTGATCCGGTGGATGTACGCGCCGCATTGGTTGCTTTTGCCAATCAGCCGATCATCGGATTGGACACAGAAACATTCATGGATTTTTCGACCCGGCAAAATCAGTTAAGCCTGTTGCAACTGGCTTCGCCAACCGGCGAAGTTATCGTGGTCGATGCTCTTGCGGCAGGGTTTGCTGAAACCCGCGAGCTGATCGAAAACCCTTCGGCAATGATGGCTGCGCATAACGCCCGATTTGACGATGGCGTACTAAGGCAAGTGGGGTTTGAAGTTGCCGGTATGGTGGACACTTTGAAACTGTCCAGACGGACTCTGCGGTTAAAGTCCTTCAGCTTGGCGTCGGTTTCCGAGCATTTGTTCGGACTAAAGCTTGATAAAACCTACCAACTCAGCAATTGGCGAAAACGCCCCTTGAGCCGCGAACAACTGGATTACGCCGCGCTGGATGCTCAGATTGCTTTGCAGGTGTTTCAGGAACTGGCCGAACGGCTGGATGCAAAAGGACGGCTGGCGGAAGAGCTTCATCGCGCGCGCATTGTGCCGAGAGATGAGCCTGCACAACACAATCAGGCGTATCCCAGAATCAAACGTCCGCCCATTGATTTGCGCCCGTTGACTTCCGAAGAGCGCCGGATTGTAGAGCGCCTGAGAGACTGGCGGCGGCGGCTGGCAGCCACAGAAAGCGTGCCTGCTTATATGATCTGTCAGGATAAAACGCTTGAGCATTTGGCAATTGTGCGGCCACAAACTCTTGAGGAACTTGCCAACATTTACGGGCTGGGCGAGGCAAAAATTGAACGGTATGGCGCTGGAATGCTTCACCAGTTGACTCCGTAATGATGCGCCGAGGTTTTTCATCCTGCTCCCAAACTGATTGACAGCCAATCCTGACTCAGCTTAATGTGCGCCCACATTCGGGAACAGGTGCTGGTCGTTTTTCAAACTAAAATCTGTCACTGATCTTTCAAGGATTATATTGCCTTTGCTGACAACTGTTTCCGATCAAGGAATGTTGAGTTCGTGTGGGAAGCTTATAGGTGCCCCTTGAGTTTCCTGCACGTATGAGGGGCAAGGGATGGATCGTTATTGAGGCGGTGAGGACCCGATTCGATAACCAACGTTCATTCCTTGCTCCCCAATGAGCTTGATTCGTTTGGAGAGCCTAAAATTACCGAGACAGATCTTATTTTTCCCTCCTCTGAATTGCTTTCCGTTCGCCAAATTCTTTCTCATTGTCGGCCGCCTGCCAGAAGGAAAGGATTCTGTTTGTTCCACTCATAATTTGGAAACTTGCAGCGCCAATTTAGGGACCTTGCTTGTTGGTTAAGAGGGGGTTGTTTACGTTTCCAAGAAAACGATAACACTTTTACCCAAAGTCAAAAAAACACCCTAACTTTTCAATTCGTCATTACTTTTCAGACCTTTTTCAATGCCATTTCAATCCGAAAATCTGCACGAAAATTCATTTTTTTGAACTTTATATGGCTGAGTTCCAATCAAGAATATTTGTAAGCCTTTGCACGTCGGGTCTTTACGGTTTGATGGATTGGGCTGGCTGTTGCTGGAATGACAATTGCCAAATTCCAAAATGACTTACTTCAAGTTAACTTTCTGAATTCAATGCTGTACTTATAGTCTCAATAGTTGAGGCAATCAATAATTTTGGCAATGGCATTCCAAGAGGACAAATTTCCTTAAGGAATGTAATAGTTATGTGTGTGGCAGGGCGACGAGATAATTAGAATTTTCGGCGCTTGCTATCAACCCCAACGTAGGAGAAATCCAAGATGAAATCAAAACTTTCTGCAAACAGAATCCTTACTATTCTGTTCGGAGCAGTTCTTCTCCTCGCGAGTGCGTCTTTCGCACTTGCCCAAGAGAATACAGGAGCCATTAAAGGAACGGTCAAAGACCCCACAGGCGCTGCCATTCCTGGTGCAAAAGTAACTGCTTCCAGTCCCGCTTTGGTAAGGTCTCTGGACACAACGAGCGACAAAGAAGGCAGTTACAGGTTTCCTAAACTGCCGGTAGGTATTTACTCCATTACTGTCAGTCAGACAGGCTTCAAAACAATTAAAAACGAAGACATTAACCTCGTTCTGGGTAGCGAGTTAACTTTGGATGTTTCGCTTTCCGCTGGTAACGTGACCGAGTCGGTAACGATCAGCGCTTCATCGGAAGCGATTGACGTTTCTTCCAGCAAATCGGCAACCAACATCACCGAAAAGTTTATTGACAACACACCGAAAGGCCGCAGCTTCAACACTCTGCTGCAGGCTGCCCCAGGCGTCATTTTTGACCCCCGCGCCGGCAGTGCCGGAAGCGCAGGCTACCTTGGCGGTTCGGGAACAAACGGCAACAACCCGCCAGGTGGCGTCGGCGGATATTCGGTTAACGGCGGAAGCGGTTCTGAAAACCAGTTCATTCTGGACGGCGTGGAAGTTTCCAACGTTCGTAACGCTGCTCTGGGTCGTGAAAGCGCGATTCCGTTCGAATTTGTGCGCGAAGTGCAAGTCAAGAGCGGTGGTTTTGAAGCAGAATACGGTGGAGCAACCGGCGGCGTGGTCAACGTTGTGACCAAAAGCGGTGCCGATCAATTCCACGGTGAAGGCGCGATCATGTTCACGGGTGCTGCTTTGAACTCGGCCGGTCGCGGATTCTGGCGCGGTAATCCGGCAGCCGTTACGACAGCCCAATTCTTCCGTCAAAAAGAAGATGGCTATCGCACTTTCTACCCCGGTTTCACAATAAGTGGACCAATCCTGAAAGAGCGCCTGCACTTTTTCAGCGGATATTTTCCGGAACTAAGCCGCGCAGAGCGTTCAATCGCGTACACGAACGGTGCTGAAACCACCACCACCCGCATTCTGCGCCACTATGCGATCAATCGTCTCGATTACGCTCCGACACAGAAAATTCAGATCAACACTTCCTACATCTGGACGCCAATTCGCGTCACAGGCACTTTGAAGGGCGCTGACCCGCAGGTTGCGAAGCCCCTGACGGATCAGTCAGTTCAGGGCGGTTTCACGCCTGCGCAAGCCTACACTGCCTCGTTTACTTATACCGTCACGCCGAACTTTATTGTGAGCGCTCGTTACGGTTACAAGTACACGAACGACAAAGGTAACACCTACGGTCTGCCGACTGTTGCGCAAATTATTTACAACACAAACACTTCGCTCCAAACCAATCCGCCGGTTCCGGCAAACTTGGCTGGCGCGGCGGGTTTCACCAATACTTCCAGCCCGTTCACGGTGGTTAAAGACACCTTGAGCCGTCACAACGTTTATTTGGATGGCACCTACATCGCACGGTTCTTTGGACAGCAGCACACGTTCAAAGGCGGCTATGCGCTGAACCGCATTGCCAACGTTGTGATTGACGATTTTCCGAATGGACAATTCACCGTCAACTGGGGTGAATCCTTCAACCGCGGTTCCTTGGTCCAAAATCGCCGCGGCGCTTATGGCTATTACACCTGGCAAGACGGCATTCGTCATAACAATGGCGCAAACAGCCGCAACCAGGGCTTCTACTTCCAGGATCAATGGCAGATTCACCCGCGCGTGACTATCAACGCTGGTTTGCGTGTGGAAAACGAATTCCTGCCTCCTTTCACCAAGACTGCTGCCAACGGCGCTCCGATTCCGAACCCGATCCGTTTTGGCTGGGGCGATAAATTGGCACCGCGTTTTGGTGGTGCCTGGGATGTGCTTGGCAATTCCAAGTGGAAAATCAGCGCCAGCTATGGCCACTTCTACGATACGTTGAAGTATGAATTGGCGCGTAGCTCGTTTGGCGGTGATTATTGGTGGTCACATGTTTACCAGCTAGACGACCCAACCAAGCTCAGTTCGCTGAACAAACAGAATCCTGGTGCCGCTGGTGTGAAAATCATCAGTTTTGACAACCGCTCGGTCCCGGTCAACGCCCAGGGCGAATTGGATGGGATTGATCCCGACATTCATGCTACCTATTCCCGCGCCATTTCCGTGGCTTCTGAGCACCAGCTTGCAGGAAACATGGTGGCTTCAGTGCGTTACACGCGTAACCGCTTGCTCTATCCGATTGAAGACATCGGTATCTTCGATGCTGATGAGAGCGAAGTCTACGTAATCGGCAACCCCGGTTATGGACTGCGTAGCACCAGCATTAGTTCGCTGAATGGTGTCAAACTCAATTTGAAATCTGGTCAGTATTTGAACCCGAAAGCGATTCGCAACTACGACGGCGTTGAGTTCCGTCTGGATGGCCGGTTGTCGAACGATAGCTGGTTCAAAGGCTTGAGCTACAACCTGTCATATACCTACAGCCGTCTGTGGGGTAACTATTCTGGTTTGGCCAGTTCTGACGAAAACGGTCGTTCACAGCCGAACGTCAGCCGCGCATTTGACCTGCCATATGGCAACTTCGATTCGAAGGGCAATAACGTTTTTGGCCTGCTCAATACCGATCGCCCGCACGTCTTCAAGATGTTTGGCGCGTATCCAATTAAATGGGGCGGTGGCGAAACGACCTTGTCCTTGTCGCAATACATCCAGAGCGGTACGCCGCGCAGCACTGAACTTGCTGTGGTCGTCCCGGTCTTCATCAATGGCCGCAACGATTTGGGCCGTACACCGGCTGTGACCCAGACAGACATACTGTTGGCGCACACGTTCAAGCTTTCCGAAGGAAAGTCACTGAAGCTGGATGCCAACGTTATCAACCTGTTTAATCAGGCCGCTCCTGTCCGTTACCAAGTGCGCATCAACCGTACAGGCAACCTTTTGGTTGGCGCCCCGGGTTCAGGTACGCCATTGACGGATCAGCAATTCTTTACGGGTTTCGATCCTTCGCTGTACATCAAGGATCCGACTGCCGCAGTGGGAGCCACTTCGCTGCCGCGTAGCCCGTTCTACAACCTGCCTATCGAATATCAGGGAATTCGTGAGATTCGTTTGGGCGTGCATTTCCTCTTCTAATCTCTTCTTCTAGCGGAGATTAACGGAAATAGAATCGGCTGCCGAGTCAACAGACTCCGCAGCCGATTCTGCTTGGCGGTGTAGTTCCCAACCTGCTTGGAGTAAGTTGGTTTTTGAAACCTGCCTGCCTTCTCCTTGTTGCTTTCCCGTACACCCAATTGCACGCCCGGTTAATTGGCTGCCTTTGCCAGAGGCCTATCGCTTCAATTCAGTCATGTGATTTTTGTGGTGGAAAATGGAGGAATTCAGCGGGGGGCACTACGGTTTCCATTCCTTTGATTTCTCTTTCGCCTTTTCGCGCAATTTTTCAATCAGCGATTTGATCTGTGCTGAATTGTTGTTCTTGGATTCTTTCAGAAAAAGTTCCAGTTCACGGATGGCGTCAGAATATTGCCCTCGCTTTTCGTGCAGGCCTGCCAGATAAAAATGTGCGTCTGCCATTGCCACACCGCCAAGTTGTAACGCTTTCTTGAAGGCAATCTCGGCATGTTGGAAATCCTGAAGTTGGCGATATGCCAGTCCCAGCATCATCGGTGCATTGGGATTGCTGGGAGCAAGTTCGGCAGATTTTTTCAGCGATTCAACCGCATCGTTTGGACGATTGAGCCTTAGATAAGCCACTCCCAGAGCATACAGGCTTTTGTGTGCTCTGCGATTTACTTCCAGAGCCTTTGCCAACATCGGTAGTGCATCATCAAACTGACCATTTTTGACGTATTCGGTCCCCAGCAATTCAAGAGCGTCGAAGTAAGTTGGAAACAGCTCAAGCGCTTTCTTGAGCGATGCCGTCGCCTGTTGGGAATCTCCATTCTTCAGATAATTGGCCGCCCGTTCATAGTGCCCTTTGGCTGCGCTTGGAACTTCCTGGGCGAAAAGGATGTTGGCGGGAGCTGTGGTTTGGGACTTTTTCAGCCGCAGAATAAAATCAATCGGAAAGGTTTCCGTGCTGCCTGCGCGCCGCCTTGTTGAATAAAGTTCAAGGACTTGCGATTGTTCTTCAAACAAGGTGCCTGTGGTTTCAACACGAAAAGTGTATCGTCCCGGTGGAAGCCCCCTGACGGTAAATCGCCCGGACGCGTCAATTAGCAGTGTTCGGACTGGTTGAAGATTATCGTCAGTGACCGCGACTCTGATACCCCCCACAGGCTGTCCGCTTTGATCGCGGACAGTGCCCAGAACAGCAAAACTTTGGAAGGAATAGAAAGAAAGCGCAAGGTTGAACAAAAAAACGATAGCCATAACTTGCCTTCCTGATTAGCTGGATGACTGGAGGAAAAGGGGGCACGGGTGCTACGGTTTCGGTTTTTGCGGGTCATCCAGTTTTTCGCTTCCGCTGGTGTTAAAGCGCTGATAATTGCTAAATTCAAAAACAACATCCCAATTCAACCCATCGAACAGGTTTGGTCTGCCGCCTGCGTTCATTCGAATAAAACTTGGGAACCATGTTCCGTCGGGTTGCAGCGCTTGTTGGTAAATCAAAGCGGCTTCGTCGTGCGGGGCAGTGGTTTGAACCAGATCAAATGCCGCCGCCGCCGCAGGCCATCCTTCTAATCGAGTCAGAACTTTATCAGCTTGGTCAATCCAAACGGTGCCAACTAATCCCGCTATGTACGCATGCTTTCGTTCCAGCTTGGCTCCTACACGATGGCGATAATTGAGCACAATCATTTCGCGATCCCCAATCTTTTCATTGCGCGGAGAGAAAAATTCACAGGATTGCAGAATTGCCGAAACGTCAATGGAAACATAGCCCGCTCTGCCCTGGTGCGAACCAGTCACGCCGGCAGAAACGTACCCATTAATGCTTTTTTCAAGACCGTTTCCCGCAGCATCCTTGCTATTCCGCTCAGCTTCTTCTAGCTGTTTCGCGGCTTTTTTTCGATCGTCCGACAAGCTTTTAGAGGTTATGCCATCACGGCTGAGCAAAATCAGCACGTGCTCCCCGCGAATTGGATATGCTTCGTAAACCTGCTCCTGCGTTTGCGTGGAATTGCCGCGCTCGTTCAGCACGCGGTGCGTTTTCTTCAATTGATATGTGTATTCAAGCAATTGCTTATGCAGAATCGGCCCATTGGCAATTGTCTGGTTTAATAATTCGACGTATTCAGCCGGAAGCGGCGGAACGGCGACGGGTTCCGGAATTGGTGGAGCCAGGATCGGAGCAGATTTAGGCGAGGCAGGTTCGAGCGTCGCGCGTTCGACGGCTGGTCCTGAATCATTGGGGCTGGCACCGACAGGGCTTATTGCAGGCGAACTCGTTACCACAGATTGCGATGGTGCGGGTTCATTCACCGGCGCAGACAGAGAAGTGTTTGGGGTGGCGGCTCCGGCAATTTGGGCTTTTTCTTTCTGTTTCAGCGTGGCGATCATGGCTTTGATCTGCTGCGGATCTTTCAGGTCCTTGGCTTCTTTCAGGAAAAGCTCAAGCTCTTGCCAGGCTTTCCGGTATTGCTCCTGTTTGTTGTACAAGCCGGTTAAATAGTAATGCGCTTCTGCCGCCGCCGGACCACCCAGTTGTAATGCTTTTCTGAAGGCAGCCTCGGATTTTTCTGGAGCATGATTGTTGCCATAAGCCAGCCCGAGCATCATTTGTGTGTTGGGGTTATTGGAATCGAGTTGCGCCGCTTTTTCCAAGGCTTCGGTGGCTTGCGTCAGTTGATTGACTCTGAGATAGGCGACGCCAAGCGCATACAGGCTTTTTGCCCCACGCTTATTAATTTCTATGGCATGCATCAAGATCGGGAGCGCCGTTTCGTGCTGGTTGATCTTTACATACTCCGTTCCAAGGGCTTCCAGCGCGTCGAAATAATCCGGAAAAACTTCCAATGCTTTTTTCAGTGAGGCAATTGCCGCATCTGGCTTATTGCTTTTCAAACTATTTACGCCGCGCTCGTATTCACTGCGCGCTGCTTTAGGCACCTCCTGAACAAAGACCGAGCCTGCGCGAGACGGAGGCTCGTTTCCTCTTCGGGGCCTTAGAATGATGTCTACGGGGATGATTTCATTTCCACCAAATTGACGAAGCGACTGAAGTTCCATTGCCTGGGAATATTCTTCGTAAGGCGTTCCAGTCGTCTCAATGCGGAGAACGTGTCTTCCTTGCCGTAAATTCTTGACTGTAAAACGTCCACTTGAATCAATAAAACCTGTGTAAATGGGAAGGTTATTTTCGTCTGTTACGGAAACTCGCACACCGCTGACACCCTGGTTGCTCTTATCGCGAACAAGGCCTGTAATGGTAAACGTGGTTGGGGCGCCTTGGGCAAACAGTGTTGCCGCACCGGATCGTTCAAGTAGATGGGTGGTAACCATGAAGCAGGCAACTAACGATAAAAATGCGATGAATGGTTTTGTCAGGAATCTGCTTCCACTCACAACTGAAGCTACCAACATATCTTCCTCCTAAAACATCAGGACTATGGGTTCAACTCTGGAAAAGCAAGTATTCTGGTGCTTTCTCCAAATGATAAATTTGGATGTAGCTCCAACTTTTTTACACAAATCCGGGTGCTAAAAAGGCGTGAATACGCGGTGATTGTAACAATCATACAGGCGTGCGACCAGACAAAACTGCTGTTTGGTGACAATTCTTGAGCATGCATAAACAGCACAGAAAACGCTGATTGGCTGCTGGACTAATTGTGCCTGACTCGGTAGATTGGCTGTTCAAGTACACTCAAAGCATAAATCCCTGAATTTCAAGTTCCACCATGAAATACACCGAAATCGTAGAGGCCGAAGGCCACCTGGTTGATTCGCAGATTTTGTCGAAGGTCATGGATCGCGTCATCGAATGCGGCGCGGTGTATGAAGTAATGGATTTCAATCTTGGCCGCACCAATGAACAGTTTTCGCACCTGCAATTGCGTGTGATTGCGCCAAGCGAAGAGATTCTGAACAAAACACTTGAAGAGCTGATTGAGCTTGGCTGTTATCAAAAACAGGTTCATGACGTGACGCTCAAGCCCGCGCCAATGGACTGCGTTGTGCCGGATGATTTTTACTCGACCACAAATCATCGGACCTTTGTCCGGCTGGAAGGCACCTGGCTGGAAGTCGGCAAACAGCGGATGGACGCCGTCATTGTTATCAGCAACGCAGTACCGGGAGCGGTAGCGACCGGGTTAACTCCGAAGGTCGAATGCCGCAAACTCCGAGATGTGAAGCAAGGCGATCAGATTGTTTGTGGGGCGCACGGCATTCGCATCCAACCGGAATTCAAGGAACGCGACCGGCTTGGCTTCGCGTTTATGGCCAATGACATTTCCTCAGAGCGTCGCACCGAAACCGCGGTTCGCAAAATCGCTCAGATCATGCGCCAGGTGAAAGCCGATGGAGGCCGCATTGTCTTTGTTGCTGGGCCGGTCGTCATTCACACCGGAGGCACACAGGCATTCTGTGAAATCATCCGCAACGGGTTTGCGGATGCCTTGCTGGCCGGAAACGCCATTGCGGTTCATGACATCGAGCATCAACTCTTCGGCACTTCGCTGGGCGTAGACCTTGAGCACGGCAATCCGATTGAAGAAGGCCATAAAAACCACATGCGTGCGATCAATACCGTCAATCGGTACGGTTCAATACGCGGCGCAGTCGAAGCCGGCGTGTTGAAACAAGGTGTGATGTACGAATGCGTAAACAACAACGTGCCTTTCGTGCTGGCTGGTTCGATCCGCGATGACGGTCCTTTGCCAGACACGGAAATGAATCTGGTTCAGGCGCAGGAAGAGTACGCAAAGCAAATTGAAGGCGCGAAGATGGTTATCTGTTTGTCTTCAATGCTTCATTCGATTGGGGCAGGGAATATGACTCCGTCGTGGGTGCGCATGGTTTGCGTGGACATCAATCCGGCGGTTGTCACCAAGCTGTCCGACCGGGGCTCCGCACAGACGGTCGGTGTTGTGACGGATGTCGGCACGTTTTTGAATTTGCTGGCGGAGCAGCTTCGTTAAAGGACGCATTATCACTAATAGGCAATTGGCTTATGCGACTGCTGATAATTTCTTGGCTTGCAGTTTTCCTACTTTTCTTTGCTTTCCAATGGGCGAGCGATGGCGATTTACGAAAGCTGAAAAGCAGTTCAGTTAGGACTATCGGAAAGATTATAGCCGTCCAGCCGGAGCAGCATCAGACAGTTCGTTACGAATATCAGGTTGGAGGAGAAACGTTTGTAAGATCAGGCGGTGTCCATCTCATAGGTAAAAGTCTTTATGAAATGAGAGTTGGCGATTCGGTTCCCGTTTACTATTTCCCCGCAAATCCGAATATCTCTCGAATCGGTGACCCGCAGCTAATCTCAACAGACTTAGGAGCAAAGTTGTTTCGCCCTCTATGCTTTTCGATAGTGGCAGTACTCGTATCTTCATTGTTCCTGCTGCTAAAAAAGAATAGCAGTTACTTCCCAGATAAATCGGCAACGTCAAAATCAGACTAAGGAAGGACCATGTTGAATTTGATCAAACGCAAGAACACAATTCTTTTGCTAGCTTTCTTGGCTTTGCCAGTTTTGGCGCAAGCACCAGCCATATCAGGCGCGGATCGGGTGCGCGAGCGGTACACGAAGTTCGAATATCAGATTCCGATGCGTGATGGTGTCCGGTTGTTCACTTCGATTTATGTGCCGAAAGACAGTTCGCGGCCCTATCCGTTTCTGCTGACGCGGACCCCGTACAGCGTCGCGCCGTATGGCGTGGACAAGTATCCAAATTCGCTTGGGCCATCGGAGCATTTTGAAAAAGAAGGATTCATCTTTGTTTATCAGGATGCGCGCGGCCGTTACATGTCCGAAGGCGAGTTTCAGCAGGTTCGCCCGCATGTTCCCATCAAACGCAGCAACCGAGACATTGACGAGAGCACGGACGCTTACGACACCATTGAATGGTTGCTGAAAAACGTCCCGAACAACAACGGCAAGGCTGGAATGGTGGGCGTTTCCCAGCCGGGATTTCACGTCGCAGCCAGCATGATTGATTCACATCCGGCGCTGAAAGCCGCTTCACCGCAAGCGCCGACTGCGGACTATTACATCAACGACGACGTGTACCACAACGGAGCTTTCATGCTGTCGGCGAACTTCGGCTTTTACGCCAGCTTTCGTCCACGCAAAGGCGCTTCGGAAATTCCCGCTCAGCAACGCATCCGATTCGATATGGGCACGCCGGATGGGTATGACTATTACCTGAAACTGCCACCGCCAATGTCCGAATGGAATCAGAAAATGTTCGATGGCGAAGCGGCCTACTGGCAGGAAATCATTGACCATCCGAACTACGACGAATTCTGGCAGAAACGTTCATTGTGGAAGTTTATGAAAAACGTCAATTGCGCTGTGCTGAACGTCGGCGGATGGTTTGACGCCGAAGATCCAATGGGACCGTTTCACATTTACCGCGCTGTCGAAAAAGAAAATCCAAACACGGAAAACCTTTTGGTGATGGGGCCTTGGTCGCACGGAGGTTGGGGAAGAGGCGACGGCGACAAACTCGGCAACGTGAATTTTGGCGTAAAGACAGGCGCGATTTTTCGTGAACAGATTCAGTTCGAGTTTTTCATGCGCCACCTGAAAGACAAGAAAATTGAATTGCCTGAAGCGTTTATGTTCCTGACCGGCTTGAACGAATGGCGGCGATTGCCTGCCTGGCCTCCGAAAGACGCCAAACCGGCGACGCTGTACTTTCAAGCGAACGGAAAATTGGCAACCAGCGCGCCAGCCGACGGCAACGGCTACGATGAATATGTAAGCGATCCGAACCGGCCGGTGCCGCACCTGGGATACGTTAACCAGGGATTCACGGGCGATTACATGACCGAAGATCAGCGTTTTGCGGCGCAGCGACCGGACGTGCTGGTTTACGAAACGGAACCTTTGGCCGAAGACCTGACTATCGCCGGGCCGATCAAAGTGAACCTGAACGTTTCGACTACGGGCACGGATTCTGATTTTGTCATAAAGGTGATTGACGTGTATCCCGGCGATTACCCGCAACCCGCGCCGCCCGCAGGCCAGCCCATTCCTTCGAACTCTGTGAAGATGGGCGGCTACCAACAACTGGTTCACGGCGAACCGTTTCGCGGCAAATTCCGCAATAGCTTTGAAAAGCCGGAAGCCTTTACTCCGGGCAAACCGGCTTCGATCAAGTTTGATATGCCGGACGTGTATCACACCTTCCGCAAAGGCCATCGCGTGATGATTCATGTCCAGAGCAGTTGGTTCCCGCTGGTGGATCGCAACCCGCAAAAATTTCTGGATATTCCCAAAGCCAAAGCTGAAGATTTTCAGAAAGCGACGCAGCGCGTTTATCGTTCGCGCGAGATGAATTCTTCAATAACATTCCTGGTGGAAGGGCGTGTGTTGCAAGTTTCCGGTGGGCGTTAAGCTGCACGGAGAAAAAGAAAACCGTATCGCACAAATCTAGACAACCAGCCAACTGCCGCCCAAAATAGCACTTCGATAGTAAGGAGCCTGAAGCATCGCTTCAGGCTTCCCCCTTTCCGCCATTTCACAGGAGACCAGTTATGCGCCGCCCATCCACTCGCAGCTTGTTCGTATTTGTTTGGCTTGTCACTCTGGCATTGATCCCGTCGTTCGTTTCCACAGCCCAAAATCAGCAATCATTCACCGTGGACGATCTGCTGGATGTGGCCAACATCAGCGTCGCCGATATCAGCGACGAGGGGCGGTGGGTAGCTGCAACGTCCACCAGTTTGCGCGATCGCATCGGCATTGATAACACGCGTTTCGGCGATCCGACGTATGTGGCGCCATCGGGCTCAGACGTTTTGGTCATTGATACCCAAACCGGCAAATCGCAAAAACTCTTCGCTGAAAAACGTCAGGTGCGCCAGTTGAAATGGTCGCCTGACGGCAGCCGGTTGGCGATGCTTGCATTGAAAGGCGATGTCTTTGAGCCGCTGGTCTGGGAGCGCGCCAGCAATAAATTTCAGCCCATCAAATTGCCTCCAGCCAAATCGGTTGCGGAAAATTCTGAATTGAACTGGACGCCGTCAGGCGACCAACTATTGATCGCGGTGCGCCCGGACGAATGGCAGAAGCAAGCGCGCGAACGCTTCTTGGCCGAAACTAAAGCCACGGTCGTCGTCCATTCAACGAAAGAGCCGTTTCTGGCTTGGGAAGATTTGCGGCGAATGGCGGCGGTGCGTTCATTGGCCGCCTACGACCTGAAATCAGCCGAGACGCGCGAATTGCTCCCGCAAACCAAACTCAACAGCTACAACCTCAGCGAAGACGGAGCCCTGCTGACTTACCAGGAAGACATCACCAAGAAGACCGATTACGACGTGATCTTTGGCAGCGAGAATCAGGTGCTGGCCAAACCCGCCACCGGAGGCGAAGCCCGCATGCTGCTCAAATCCACCAAAGGCATCACGCTGATGTGGTCGCGCGACGGGCGGCATTACGCCTACGCCAAAGACGGCAACCTTTTCACCGCTTCGGTGGATGACAAAGAAGCTCGCCAGCTTACCGGAGTCAGTACCGCGACTGGTAAGGAGCGAGTCGCCGACAACCCAGTCAGTACCGCGACTGGTAAGGAGCGGGTTTCTTTCAGCGCCGTGCGGCTAGACGCCAAAGGCGATTGGCTGATCGCATCAAA
>CAZMXG010000151.1:0-19841 GCA_964570175.1 uncultured Heliomicrobium sp.
CTTGGCGTTCATTTCGCGGCTGGGCGTGTAGAACTTCCACAGCGAAGGCAGTGTGAACCGGTCGTGCCATTCGGCCCGCATCGAACGCATCAGGTCGCGGCTGGCTTCATAAATCGTGAAGGTTGGGTCCAGCGTGAATTTCAGCTTTACAAGCTCGTCCATAACGTCGTTCCACTTTTTGCTTCCCGGTGGGGCCGCCTGCTTCCACAACCGTCCCGCCTGACCGAAGCGATGCGATTCGTCGTTGTAGTTGTAATCCAGCGGGAAGTCTTGAACCGTGCGGTCGGCAAACAGCGATTCCGGCAAGCCGTACCAATGCTCCATCGAACGCATGCCCAACCGAGCGGCTTGCAGCATGTTCAACCGGGCAACGCCGAGCTGATTCAGGTGAGTTGTCGAACCGAGTTGCAGCTTATTGGCCTCGTCCAGAAATGCAGCCATGATTTCGGGATCGTAAATCGGGCCGTCGCCGATGACTTTGAATCCATCCACGCCTTTTTCTTTTGCCCAGCGAACGTATTCGCGCGCCAGTTCAGGAGTTCGCAGCGCGCCTTTGTCCCAGCCTGCACCTGGCGAAACGTACGCAAACAGGCGCGGCGCTGTAATTTCGTTTTTGGCGCTTCGTTCGCGCTCGCGCAAAGTCCAATCCACGCCGTTGAAGCTGCCCGGTTCGCGCACTGTCGTCACGCCGTGCGCCATCCAGAGTTTGTAAACGTATTCCGCCGAAGTTCCCTGCGCCACGCCGCCAATGTGGCCGTGGCAATCCACAAAGCCGGGCAGCACATACATGCCGCTGGCATCAATTTCCTTGGCGGCGTTTTGCGGGCGAATTCCTTCGCGAATGGGAACTTTCGGGTACCCAACGCTGCGAACTTCCGTGATGCGATTTTGTTCGATGACAATATCCACCGGGCCGACGGGCGGTGCGCCAGTTCCATCAATCACCGTCGCCCCGCGAATGATCAGCCGTTGGAACGGGCCTTCGCCTTCGGCGCGATTGGGCGCAGGCGCAACTCCGCGCGGTGTTTGGGCCTGGGCAATCAACACGCTGAACAAAATTCCGAGCAGCGTTACAAAGGATTTTCGCTTCATTAAAACTGTTTCTCCTGTCAGTGATTTGAGAGGTTGGCGATCGAAGAATACCAGACCAGTCTTGCAATCGCACGACGGTGTTGCGATTATCTCGCCTCTTCAAAATCTCTCTAAAATTCAGATTGCTGGAAACTCACATGAAACTCTACAAAACTGAAAACGGCCCGGTGCTGGAAGAGCGCGGCGCTTTTTATCACCTGGGAGACACTGACTGGGATGTGCTGCTCAATCGCGGAGACCACGTGGCGGTGCTGACCAGTTTGACGCGGCGCGCATCACGATTGCCGGACTTCAATCCGCGAACTGATGTGCTGGCGCCAATTGGCCATCAGGAAGTGTGGGCTGCCGGAGTGACGTATTTCCGCAGCCGCACCGCGCGCATGGAAGAATCCAAAGATGCAGGCGGCGGCAGTTTTTACGACCGCGTGTACGAAGCTGCGCGACCGGAATTGTTTTTCAAAGCCACGCCCAATCGTGTTGCCGGAACCAATCAAAATGTCCGCATTCGCAAAGATTCCAAATGGAATGTGCCCGAACCGGAATTGGCGCTGGTCGTCAATTCGCTGGGACAAATCATCGGGTACACCGTCGGCAATGACATGAGTTCGCGCGACATCGAAGGCGAAAACCCGCTGTACCTGCCGCAGGCCAAAGTGTATTCGCAAAGCTGCGGGCTGGGGCCGTGCATTCTGCTCAGCGATGAGCCGCTGCCGGTTACAACCGAAATCCATCTGGATATTTTGCGAGACGGGGAATCGGCTTTTCACGGCCAGACCTCGCTGAAAGAGTTGAAGCGCAAGCCGGAAGAACTGGTGGAATACCTGTTCCGCGACAACGATTTCCCGTACGGCTGTTTTTTGCTGACCGGCACGGGCGTCGTGCCGCCGGATGAATTTACGCTGCAATCGAAGGACGAAATCCGCATCACAATTGACGGCATTGGCACATTGGTCAATTTCGTTACGCAAGCAAGCTAACGAGTCAGTACCGCGCGCGGTAGCAAGCGTGATTGCTTGAACCTGGCAATCAAGAAAACTCGCTCCCTACCGGTCGCGGTACTGACTCATGAAAGACATTTGAAATGGAACTACACGGACAAAACATCATCGCAGGCAAAGCTGTCACTGCTGACGGCGAAAAATTTCCTGCCTACGCTCCGGCGGAAGGCACGTACATCGAACCGCAGTTTGAAGAGGCTTCCGCCGACCACGTCAATCAGGCTTTGTCGGCTGCCGAAAATGCGTTTCACGTGTACCGGCAACTTCCCGCTGAACGGCGCGCGGAATTTCTGGAAGCCATTGCCGATGAAATTCTGGCAATTGGCGATGCGCTGATTGAGCGCGCAAATGCAGAAACCGCTTTGCCCAAAGAACGATTGACGGGTGAGCGCGGGCGGACCATGAATCAGTTGAAAATGTTTGCCGCGCTCATCCACGAAGGTTCGTGGGTCGAAGCGCGCATTGATCTGGCGCAACCGGATCGCCAGCCGCTGCCCAAACCTGATATTCGCCGAATGCTGACACCGCTTGGCCCGGTGGCGGTTTTTGGCGCCAGCAATTTTCCGTTGGCGTTTTCTGTCGCTGGTGGCGATACGGCTTCGGCGCTGGCTGCCGGTTGCCCTGTTGTTGTCAAAGCGCATCCGGCGCATCCGGGAACTTCTGAACTGGTTGCGCGAGCGATTGTCGCCGCCGTTGAAAAAACACAAATGCCGGCCGGAGTCTTTTCGATGCTGCACGACCGTGGGCACGAAGTTGGCACGGCACTGGCCAAGCATCCGCTGACCAAAGCCGTTGGCTTCACAGGCAGTTTGCGCGGAGGCCGCGCATTGTTTGACGTCGCTGCCGCGCGGCCTGATCCGATTCCAGTGTATGCCGAAATGGGCAGCACCAATCCGGTGTTTGTTTTGCCGGGAGCATTAAGCGAACGCGGTGAAGCCTTGGCCGAAGGAATGAAGAATTCCGTCACGATGGGGGTTGGCCAGTTTTGCACCAATCCGGGGTTGACGATTGGTTTGGGCGGAGACGATTTCAGCAAGTTCACCAGCAAGCTTGGAGCATTAATTACGGACGCGCCCAGCGGCACAATGCTGTATCCGGGAATCCTGACGGCCTATGACCAGGGCGTGAAGCAGCTTGGTTCGATTGAAGGCGTCAACAAGGTTCAATCCAATCACACTGCCGAACTCAGCCGCACAGAAGCGCGCGCGGCTATGTTCACCACAGACGCGGCGAATTTTTTGCAGCATCGGGAACTGGGCGAAGAAGTCTTTGGCCCTTCGACGGTCGTGGTCAGTTGCGGATCAAAAGAAGAACTCGAAAAAGTCGCCAACAATCTGGAAGGCCATCTGACAGCGACCATTCACGGGACGGAAAGCGATCTGGCGGAGTTCGCCTGGCTGGTTTCGATTCTGGAAAACAAAGTAGGCCGATTGATCTTCAATGGTTTTCCAACCGGCGTTGAAGTTTGCGCTTCAATGCATCACGGCGGGCCGTATCCGGCGACGACCGATTCGCGTTCGACTTCTGTCGGCACAGCAGCCATCAGCCGCTTTGCGCGCCCGGTCAGTTACCAAAACTTTCCGCAATCGGCGTTGCCGGTTGAACTGCAAAACAAAAACGAACGCGGCATTTGGCGATTGGTAGACAATCAGTTCACCAAAGAACAAATGTAACGCCGCAGATTAACGCTGAGGAACGCAGATGAATATCTTGCCTAAAGAGAAAATCTGCTTTCTTCAGCGTTGATCCGCGGCTACTCTTTTTCAGCCTAAGCTGCGCCGTTCTTTTTGAACCACGCCAACAATTTTGCCCAGCCATCTTGCGCATCATCCTTTTTATAGCTCGGACGATAATCGGCATGGAATCCATGCTGCGCTTCGGGATAAACGATAATCTCTGACGGTTTGCCCGCGTCCTTGATCGCCTTCTTCATTTGCTCAACCGTATCCAGCGGGATGCCTGTGTCTTTGCCGCCGTACAAACCGAGGACTGGCGCTTTTAAGTCTTTGGCCAATTCGACAGGGTGTTTTGGTTGCAGCGGATTGGCGCGATCAGGCGGCGGCGGAACCAGACGGCCATACCAGGCAACGCCTGCTTTTAGCCCCGGATTGTGCGCCGCATACAGCCAAACGATTCGGCCTCCCCAGCAAAACCCCGTGATGCCCAACTTGGCGGTGTTGCCGTTGTTTTTCTTTGCCCAGGCGACAGCGGCGTCCAAATCCGCCATCACTTGCGCGTCCGGAACTTTGGCGACAATCGGCATGATCTGGTTCATCTGCAATTTCGATACGTCGCCTTGGCGCGCGTACATTTCCGGCGCAATGGCCAGATATCCGGCTTTGGCGAATCGGCGGCAAATATCTTTGATGTGTTCGTGAACGCCGAAAATTTCCTGCACGACCAATGCGACAGGGAAATTTTTGCCTTTGGCGGGCATCGCGCGATACGCGGGAATCTCGCCGTCTTTGACAGGAATTTTGACTTCCCCGGCGACCAAGCCATTGGTGTCCGTGGTGATTTGCGTTTGCGCCTGCACCGGTTGCACCGCCAGAGCGAATCCGGCAGTCAGCGAAGTGACGACAAACATTCGCCGAGAGACTTCTTCAGTTGGTGAAAGTAATCCGGCCAGTTCTTCGTGAATCGGTTGTTCCATGGTTTCTCCTTGAGTTCAGAGTTCACGCTTCAGCGTGTAAAGGTTATCGGCAGGCTGTAGCGTGAACTCTGAACGGCTTTTTATCTGGGCAGCGGTTCCGGCAGGGTGGCGATTGCATACGCCAGCACCGCCATCACGGCTGCGTTTTCCGCCAGTTCGCGCGGCACGATCTTGTCAAACGTGTCGGCTGGCGTGTGGTGATAATCGAAATAAGTCCGGTTGTCCTGAATCGGCCCGAAGCCCGGCACGCCCGCGCGTTGCAGCGGGCTGATGTCCGCTTCAACGGGTCCGCTGGCCAATCGCAACAATCCAGCGCCAGAAGATTGCAACAAATTTGCTATGGGTTGCAGCATCGGCACAGCCTGTGGTTTGACGAAAGCGTTAAAGCCGGTTGGATGGCCAGCGCCAAGATCGCTTTCGATGGCGGCGATATGGTTGGCCAGGTTGTCTTTTTGGTTTTGGAAATACGCCTGACCGCCGCGACCGCCGTTTTCTTCGTTCATCCAGGCGATGACGCGAATCGTTCGTTTCGGTTTCAGGCCCAACTGTTTGCACAGATTGGCGACCTGCATGGCGACGGCGACGCCGGCGGCATCGTCAATCGCGCCGGTCCCCAAATCCCACGAATCCAGATGGCCGGAAACGATGATGACTTGATCAGGAAATTCCGACCCTTTCAGATCGGCGATGACGTTGGCGCTTTCCGCATCCGGCAAAGTTTGCGGCGTCATCACCAGTTTCAGCTTCACTTCGCCTTGTGAGGCCAAGTGAGCAATCATCTCGGCGTCCTCATAGGCGACTGCTGCGGCTGGAATTTGCGCGATGCCGTCTGCGTAGCGCAATCCGCCCGTGTGCGGCAACCGGTACGCTTTGCCGCCCGCCGAACGATTGAGCGCCGCCACAGCGCCAAGTTTGGCTGCCGCAGAAGCTCCGCCTCCGCGATACGCCACAGCTTGGCCGTAAGCGTCCAGCCCGTTCCCTTGCGCGGCCAGTTGATCGTCAAACTTGACGTTGAACAAAACGATCTTGCCTTTGACCTTTGCTTCGCCCAGTGCGGTCAATTCGTCGAAGTTGTTGACGACGACCACGGGCGCAGTGATTCCTGCGGCGGGAGTTGCCACGCTGCCGCCCAATGCTGTCAGCACGACTTTTTGCGTTGTTCCTGAAGCCATTCCTGGAAACTGTGTCAGTTCGCCGGTTTCAATTCCACGAACCCAATGCGGAACCATGACCTTTTCCAGCCGCACTTCAAGGCCGAGTTTGCGCAGTTCATCGGCGACGTATTCGACCGAGCGTGCTGCCTGCGGCGAACCGCTGAGGCGCGGGCCGATGTTGTTGCACAGATAGGCGACTTGTTTGAGCGCGTATTCATCCGACAGCGCGGCTTGCTGCAATCGCTTCATCTCTTCCAGCAATTGCGGCGGATAGTTGTATGCCGGAGCTTGCGGACCTCGACGTTGTGCAGAAGTTGGCAAAGTCGAAGTGGCGATGCAAATGGCAACGAGTACAAAAAAGAAAAGCTTTGATTTGGTCATAACGCTAATTGATGAATTTGCGGGCGCGCAGCCAGTTTTCCAACAGCTTCGGCCAGGTGCTCAAGGCTGGGTTGTCCTTGGCCAGGCCAACGCCGTGGCGGCCGGTTTCGTAAATGTGCATTTCGCAGGGAACTTTGGCTTTGCGCAGCGCAGCGGCAAACATCAGGCTGTTTTCCACCGGTACGCCTTTGTCATCTTCGGTGTGGAAGATAAACGTCGGCGGAGTTTTGTCCGTCACCTGTTTTTCGTTCGACAGCAAGTTGATCAGTTCCGGCGAAGGCGTATCGCCCAGCAGATTTTTGCGCGAACCCGCGTGGGTAAACGGATCGGTCATGGTGATGACGGCGTAACACAGAATCGCCACGTCCGGTCGGCTGGATTGTTTTTCAATCGGGTCGCTGGCGTTCGCATCGCCCGCGTCGAAATGCGTGGCGGCAGTCGAAGTCAGATGGCCTCCGGCGGAAAAGCCCATGATCCCGACGCGGTTCGGATCAATTTTCCATTCGGCAGCTTTGGCGCGCGTAGTGCGAATGGCGCGTTGTGCGTCTTGCAGCATCACCGGATGACGATAGCCGGATTTTCCCAGCCTGTATTTCAAAACCACGGCAGTGACGCCAATGCTGTTCAGCCAAACGGCGACATCATGGCCTTCGTGCGAAGCCAGCGCGCCGTACCCTCCGCCAGGGCAAACGACGATGGCCGCGCCATTGGCTTTGTCAGCAGGCGGCTGGTAAAGCTGAATGCTGGGAATGTCTTCAGGCGCAGAGCCTTTGGCCCCCGGCGCACCATTTGGCCAAAGCGGCACAGCAGGCGGTTGCGCAGGTTGAGCATGCAGAGTTATTGGCAGAACAGTCAAAAAGAGACAAATGAACAGCAGCCTGAATGCCGCAGAAGCAAGCATTGGTTTCATGGAACGGAGCCTCACGTGTGATTGGGATTTAGACGCGATGTTCGCGCAATGGGGTTATACAGCTTGCCTCAAAATTTTTACAGTATCGTGGCGGGTTTCAGTCGTAGATTCCGCCTTACCTGATGTAAAGCGAAATCTCACTGGGCAAAAAATTGCGGCTTTGCATCTAAACTATTGCGATTCAAACAACACAGGCGTAAGTTCTGCGGCATAACGTCAGCTATTGCTGGGGTCTTTCGTTTTACTCCGAATAATTTAAGAGCACTTTCCGTTCGCTCCTTTCCACTAAGCAGTCACTGGGAGCGGCGACAAGTTGAATGGTTGCTTCTCCGCCCAATCTGATTTTGTCTGGCAGCCTTCAATTGACCAGAGAAAACCGAGTCATGTAATTACGCACCATGGCCAATATCCCACACTGCACTCGGCCAGTGATCCTTCATCGCCGTACTTGTGCAGCAATGTCTGTCAACAGCCTGACAGTGTGATCTGGCAGATCACGCTACTTCCAACCATAGGAGATGACTTATGAAGAGAAGTTCAATAAACATTGCGTTCCTGATTCTGACAATTGGTTTGATGACTGTAACAACAACCGCAACGGATTTGATGATTGGCGCATCTGGCAAGGTAAGTGTTGAACTGATAACCTCCAATGCACAATTCAGCAACACCATGTCAATCGTTTCACCAGGGAGTGCCGGAATCGCACGCGATGGTTCCGGGAGGTTGATAAGTGGTTGTAAACTTGAAGCCGCAGTCGGATTAACCGGCCAGCATTTGTTGAGCGAGAAGCAATCACAGCGTGGATGCCGCGTCGAATTGGATTCCGACTCAGCCACGTCGGGAATTCAAGTCTTTGCTTCCGGAACTATTTTCCGGTTCAGCTTTTGTGCGCAAACCGATTCTGATCCGGAGTGCGAGTTCACCTGGTCGAGTAATCCGTCACTCAATTCGGATGGTTTCGACCATCTTCGCATCACTCCCATTCGCTCTACGGATTTTCCCGGACAAATCTTTCAATTGAATTGGGAGGATTTTCCGAATGGCGGTGATATGGATTTCAACGATCTGATTGCGATTGTGCGCGTAAACTTTGATTCGGACGGTGATGGATTATGGGATGATTGGGAGCGCTTCGGAATTGATACCGACGGCAACGGGACAATTGACCTCAATCTACCGGCACTGGGAGCCAATCCATTGCACAAAGATGTTTTCCTGGAGATTGATTTCATGGACTGCACCCAACCCGGAGGAGATTGTGCTCCTGGGGATACGCACAGCCATCGCCCGAATGGGGACGCAGTCAACGCCGTCATTCAGGCATTCGCAAATGCCCCGGTCCCGAATCCGGATGGAATCAATGGAATCACGCTGCACATAGACATTAGCAATGCGATACCACACCAAAACTCACTCAACATTCCCAATCTTTGTGCTTCGCCGGGGCCAGGCATTGGGAATTTTGATACGGTGAAAGCCGATCCTGCCAATTTCGGGCCGAACAACCCCCGACGCTTTTCCTACCGATATGCTCTGTTCACGCACCAGCAAGCTCCGACTAATGGCAGTTCCGGATGCGGCGAGCTTCCAGGGAATGATTTTCAGGTTTCCCTGGGAACTTTTACGGGTGGGGTTGGCACGCCGCAGCAACAAGCAGGCACATTGATGCATGAACTGGGACACACGCTCAATCTTCAACATGGTGGCGGTGACAGCATCAATCGCAAACCCAATTATCTGAGCATTATGAGATACGGTGTGCAGTTGGTGGGGATAGGGCCAACTGATCCCGATGGATCGGGTCCGTTGACGGCGCGGGTGGATTATTCGCGCTTGGCGTTGCCAACCCTTGATGAAAATAACCTTGACGAGACTGCTGGCATCAGCGACGGCGGAGATAACACGCGATATAGATGTGGTGGCTCGACCACCGACACTCTCGCTCCGGGTATGGGAGGGGTTGATTGGAACTGTGACGGAGACGTTACAGATATGGCGCTGAAAGCGGATATCAACGGCGACGGTACATTGGGGACGTTAGACGGGTTCGATGACTGGGGCAACCTGAAATACGATTTCCAGAATTCGGGAGACTTCGATGACGGTGAACACAATTTCAGTATCAAAGTTGTCGAGATGACGGACGCCGATGCGGCACAATCCGTTGAAGCTGACATTTCACTGAACCAGAGTGTTTCAGCAAGTTCGGTAGTCACAGGCACCAATGTCACTTTCACCATCCGTGTGGCGAATTTAAGTCCGGCAGCGGCGCTTGGCGTGGTGGTCGCTGATAACCTGCCCGCAAGTCTGACGTTCGTCAATTGTGCGGCAGACGGCGGCGGTGTTTGCGGCGGCAGCGGCAACAATCGCACGATCAGCTTTTCGTCTATTGCGGCAAATACAACCGCGACGATCACATTGGTGGCAACAGTAAACTGTTCAGTGGCGGATGGTACAGTCATTCGGAATTCACTTTTCGCCAATACGGCGACAGTAGACCCAGTGATATCCAATAACATGTCATCGGCAACGACAACGGCTTCCAACCCGCCGCCAGTCATCATCCCGCCACAGAGTTTCAACGCCGTAGCCTCCAGTCCGGGAAGCACAGGAGCAATCGTTAATTACCCGGCGCCCATAGTGACTGACAATTGCCCAGATGTAACTCTGACTTTTTCCAAACCATCCGGGTCGGTTTTCCCACTCGGTGTGACTGTGGTCACGATCACGGCAGTTGATTCCGGTGGCGCCAAGAGCACAGCAAGCTTCACAATAACGGTATGGGATGTTTCCATTCAGGATGAAGGCGGCAACGGCACGTTGTTGTTTAACACGTTCACCGGCGAATACAGGTTTATCCGTTGCGGCGTGGGCGGATTCACCTTCACCGGGCACGGGACAATCAGTCGTACCGGATGCTTGATCAAGCTCAACGATGGCGCACGGTTGTCTGCGTCGTTGGATCGCTGTGTGATTGCGCCCAACAATCGCGGAAAGGCAGTCTTCAAGCCAAATGTCACGGGACCGACGTTCGTGCTTCAGGATAACAACGCACTGGGAAATCCGCCGCCCATTTGCCAGTAAAACTGGAGACACAACCGAAATGGCATAAGGCTACGCGAAGCTTATTGCCGAACTACGCCGCTCGCTCATTGGAGTCAGCGGCGTAGTTTTTCGCGTTCGCGCTTGTTCATGGGAAATGGTCTTTGGATGCATGCTCGCCGCAAAGTACAGATTTACCCAAACTATCAAGCCGCCAAAAAAATGAGTTGCACGACTATTCCAGCCGACTATAATCCCGCCAGCCCAAATCAGGATCGTTGCTCAAAACAGTTTTGATTTCCTCCTCACAAAAAACGGTCATCCCATCGTTTTATTGATCTTCTATCTCCCTCAAGTTTTCTATATAAGCCGAACCCCGTTCAACTTCGCTTTGTACCCAGAGGAGCATGGCAAATGCCTGGCAGAAAAAGAATCTCCGAACTTTCCTTTCCCATAACGCGGCTGGCGGCGCTGGCTGTGGCTGTTGTTTTCGCAACCTGGTTTTCCGCGCAAACAGAAGCCAGTCGAATGCAGACTTCGCTGACCGTCGTTTCCGCCGCCAGTTACAAAGGCGACGTGTTGGCCGCCGAACAAATTGTCGTCGCGTTCGGCGTCAATTTGGCCGATTCGATTGTCGTCGCCAACACACTTCCTTTGCCGACAACGCTCAGCGGCGTCAGCGTCAAAGTGCGCGACAGCCAGAACGTCGAGCGATTGGCGCCGTTGTTTTTCATTTCGCCGACGCAGATCAATTTCCAGCTTCCAGCGGGAATGGCTGTGGGCGCATCGTTGATTACCGTGGTCAAAAATGGCGCAGCGGTTTCGACTGGAAACGCGCCGATTGCAGCCGTTGCGCCTTCTTTGTTTTCGGCAGACACCAGCGGAAAAGGATTGGCTGCGGGACAAGCTTTGCGAATCAAATCCGGAAACCTGCAAAGCTATGAACCGATTGGCCGGTTTGATTCCCAGCAAGGTAAATTCGTTCCGGTACAGATTGATCTTGGGCCCACCACCGATCAGGTCTTTTTGATTTTGTACGGAACAGGATTTCGCAATCGTTCGGATTTGACGAAAGTCACAGCCACGATCGGAGGCGTCGCGGCTGAAGTCGCTTTCGCCGGCGCGCAAGGCGGATATGCAGGACTTGACCAACTCAACATTCGCATACCGCGTTCGCTGGCGGGCGGCGAATTTGACGTAGCCGTCAGCGTAGATGGCAAAGCGTCAAACGTCGTCCGTGTCGCGCTCAAAGCCGGTTTGCTGGCCGACACGATGTACATGGCTTCGCTACGGGCAGAAGGCAGCGCCTTTTCACCGGCTTCAGGCTACGCGACGTTCAAACTCAGCGGCGATGAAAAATCCGGCTTGTTGAAATTCACCTACGCCAACCTGACGACGCCCGAAACCAGCGCGCACATTCACGGCCCGGCGGATCCCGGACAAAACGGCGGCATCCTGTTTGACCTTGACACTTCGCCGCGCCAGGCGGACGGATCGTTTGTTTGGCAGTTCGCCAACGTGGGCGCAGTGACCGTTCCGCAAATCATCAGCGCGCTGAAAACCGGCAGGCTGTACATCAACATTCATTCGTCGCGGTATCCGGCAGGAGAAATTCGCGGGCATTTCGGGCTGATTAACGGTTCGCAAACCTTCACGCCGCCTCCTGCTGCTCCACCGTTGCCAAGCGGAACACCGACTTTGCGCGACGCTTCACGCTTTCTGACGCAAGCGACCTTCGGCCCGAAATATGCCGACATCACGGCAATGCAAACAAGAGGTTATGATGGCTGGCTGAACGATCAATTTGCCGCACCTCAAACGGCGCACCTGGCTTACCTGGACGCAACCATCGGCACACGCACGGAGTATTACCAGCAGGAAATGATGGAATCATTCTGGAAACAGGCCGTCACTGCGCCAGATCAATTGCGGCAACGTGTGGTGTTCGCGCTTCAGCAAATTCTGGTCGTGTCGTTCAAATCGAACCTGGATTCCGAACCGTTTGCAATGGCCGGGTATCTGGATTTGCTTGGCAAAAATGCGTTTGGGAATTTTCGCCAGTTGCTGGACGATGTGACTTTAAGTCCGGCAATGGGGCGTTACCTAGATCATTTGCAAAACGACAAAGAAGACCTGGCGACGGGCCGCAATCCGAACGAAAATTACGCCCGCGAAATCCTGCAACTGTTTTCCGTGGGCTTGTACAAACTGCATCCGGACGGAACCTTGATGCTGGACGCCAACGGCTTGCCGATAGCGACCTATGACAACGACACGGTCAAGGGCTTCGCGCACGTGTTTACCGGCTGGAGCTACGGCTGGTTTCCAAAGACGGAACAGAACTGGTTGTATCCGAACGCCTGGCGCAACGGCACGGCTTACTGGCGCGTGCCAATGCAGGTTTGGCCGAATCATCATTCGACGCTTTCGAAAAAATTGCTGAATGGTGTGACCTTGCCCACGAATCAAATGCCGGAAAAGGATTTGAAAGATGCGTTGGATAACATTTTCAACCATCCCAACGTTGGGCCATTCATTGCGCGGCAAATGATCCAGCGAATGGTCACCAGCAATCCGTCACCAGCGTACGTCTATCGAGTCGCGCAAAAATTCAACAACAACGGCAGCGGAGTTCGTGGCGACATGAAAGCCGTTGTTCGCGCCATTTTGACGGATTACGAAGCGCGCAGTCTGGATATGTTGACGAATCAGGGCTTCGGTAAAATGCGCGAACCGGTGGTGCGATTCGCGCACTTGCTGCGCGTTGGCAATTACACATGCACCTGCGGAACCTTCCCGATTTATTGGATGGACAGCCCGGAATCCGCCATCGGCCAAAACCCCTTGCGTTCGCAAACGGTGTTTAACTTCTTCGAGCCAACATACAGTCATCCTGGCCACGTCGCTTCCGCCGGATTGCATTCACCCGAATTTCAGATCACGAACGAAACTTCCGTCATCGGCATTTCGGATTTCTTTCATTACGTCGTCCGCGACGGGTTCCGGTGGGAGCAATCGAAACCGCTGATTCCGAATTATTCCGAACTTGCAACGCTGGCAGGGAATCCGACGCAGTTGGTTGACCGGCTGGATTTGATGATGACGACCGGCGGCATGTCCGCAACGCTGAAAACGAAACTGGTCAGTGAACTGTCGCGAATGAGCGCCAGCGAACCGGTTAAACGCGTGACAATGGCGTTGCATTTGATTCTGACCTCGCCGGATTACGTGATTCAGAAGTAATTGGAACACCCGCGTCCCGCTGGTGTTTCGCTTGAACGATTTCTGCCGACGAGACGTCGGCGCTCCCAGGAAAGACATGAAACGAAGAAACTTTCTGCAAAATAGTTTATGCGCGTCGCTGGGCACGCTCAGCGCGTCATCCGTGCTAGGCGGGTTGAATCGAATTGCTGCCGCGACTTCGCCAACGGCGATGCAAACGGATTACAAAGCGCTGATCTGCATCTTTTTGTACGGCGGCAATGACGGTGACAACACGCTGATTCCGCGCAGCCAAAATGATTACAACGCGTATTCCACGGCACGCCGAACTTTGGCCATCCCGCAAAATCAATTGCTGCCCATTTCGCCTACGACGACCGACGGACGCCAATGGGGCTTTCATCCCAGTTGGCCGGAAATGCAAACGTTGTTTGGTCAAAAGAAACTGGCCGTCGTCGCCAACACCGGAATTCTGTTGGCGCCAACGACGCGCGATCAGTTTCGGAGCGAATCGGTTCCGCTGCCGCCCCAGTTGTTTTCGCACGCCGACCAACAGGCGCATTGGCATACGTCCTGGGCGGATCAAATTCCGCGAACGGGTTGGGGAGGCCGCCTGGCTGACGCCGTCAACGGGCAAAACCCCAACGCGCAGGTTTCAATGTCCATTTCACTGGCCGGAAGCAATTTGTACCAAGTCGGCAGCCAGGTGTTTCCGTACATGATTTACCCGTCGGGCGTGATTTCGCTTTGGTATTACAACGAAGCCTGGGGCAATCCAGAAACCAATGTCACCAAAACAATGCTGGATGCGCAGTACGCTAACCTGTTCGACAAGACGTACAGCGAAACCTTCAAGCGAGCCATCGAAAACGAAAAGAAAATTTCCGGCATTTTGCAACGCGCACCACAAATCACCACGACGTTTCCCGCTGAAAACGATCTGGCGGCGCAGTTAAAAATGGTCGCCAAACTGATTTCCGTTCGCGGCGAGTTGGGCGTGAAGCGGCAAATTTTCTTCTGCGATCTGCAAGGCTTCGACACCCACGGCGAACAGCCAACAACGCAAGCGACTTTGCTGCGGCAGCTCAGCCAGGCAATGAAAGCTTTCTATGACGCAACAGCGGAACTTGGCATTGCGGACAAGGTGACGACCTTTACGCAATCGGATTTTGGGCGCACGTACAAATCCAACGGCAAAGGCTCTGACCACGGCTGGGGCAATCATCAATTTGTGATGGGCGGCGCGGTCAAAGGCGGCGAGATTTACGGACGCATTCCGGTTCATCAAATCGGCGGTCCGGATGACACCAGCGATGGGCGCTGGATTCCGACGATTGCTTCGGATGAATACGCTTCGACGTTGGCGCTGTGGTTTGGCGTGGGAGCCAGCGAAATGCAGGAAGTGGTGCCGAACATCAACCGATTCAATCGCATCAATCTTGGCTTTATGGCTTGAGGCCAAAACGAAAAAGGGCGGAGTGTGAATCCGCCCTTAGTGGTGTGTTTGGTTGTGGAGGTAAATCGTTATTTCAAAATTTTGGTAGTCAGAACTAGGACCAGCGCTTTGTCTTTCAAGCTGGCGGTGCCAACGACGACTTTTTCGCCATCTTTCAGTTTCAAGCTGGTGTTTAGGCGAGCGCTGCCGGGGTTTTGCCCTTCCGACGAATTCTGTCCGCTAATATTCAAATTTATGTTACTGAGAACAATTGGTGACACATCGCCAATCTCATTTTCCGAAACAACTCTACCAATTAGAAACTCGTAGTTTGCAGCTACTGATTTGTCTGCAAGCACCGCAGTTCCCGCACTGGTCACATTGCCGCCCAATCTTGTCCGCTGAACGATGGAAGTCAGCAGCCGATAGTTTTTGAAAGCCAAATTGGTTTGAAGCTGCTTGACCACGTCTTCGATTGCCTTCGGATAATCACTCGTGACTCCATCGCCCTGAGAAGCAATCAAGACATATCCATAAATTTCTACATCCGGCTTTGGTGGCTCCGCCGCTTTGGCGGGCAGCGGCACATCCATACGCTTGAGCGCTTCTTCAATCGTGGCAATGTTTTCCGGGAAATCGCGGACCGTGATGGTCTTGAATTCGGAGTTTGCTCTTAGTTCCGCGCCTTTGAATCCGCTGCCCAGCGGAGCAAGAAGCGAAACCAGGGAACGGGGGTCGCGATTTTTCACTTCCAGTACTTTGCCTTTGAAGCCGGTGAAATCCACGTATTGCGGTTGCGGCTGCGGGTTCGAAGCCGGTTGATTGCCTTGCTGTTGGGCCAGCGAAAGCTGGCTGGCCAGGCAGATAAACAGTAGAACGGATAACAGTTTTATCGTTTTCGTAAGCATGATCTTCTCCAGTCAATTGGTGTTCACTTCGTTTTTGTACTCGCTGAGCTGTCCGGTTTCGGAGTCAGCCAGATAATTCGTATGTTCGGGTCTGCGGTTTGTAATTCGATCCGCAGCATTTCTTTTTCTACCGGTTCTTGAGGCACAGTCGCCGCCACCTGCTCAGCAGGAGCGGTCGTCGCCACTTGCTCCGCAGTTTCTTCCGGAGTCACAGGTGGTTCCAAGGCATTTGAAAAGCCGCCATTGTTGAACGCTTCGGGCGGCAGCGGCGAATCCACGCGCTTTGATCTAAGCGAACGATGCTTGCCGCTGATCGGATTGCTAACCGGTACGCCAACTGAATCACTGCCATATTGTTTAATGTTGCCTGTGTCAGCCTGCTTGTCATTGTTGGCAATGATTTCGCCGCCGGATTTCACCGGAATCGTTTGCTGGCGATAAACCACAGCAACCAAACCCGTTGTGATCGCTACAGCCACAGTCGCCGAAGCCAGCATCAATCCTGGGCCCCAGCCTTGGCGCGGACTCCATTTCGGCAGCAACCAGTCAATCCAGGCTGGCCAACTCCCTCTCTTCTCCTGCCGCTCGATTTCGCGAAAGACCGAGGCGCGCATATTGGCAAAGGACGCTTCGTCAAATTTGGGTACTGCAAATCCAGTCAGCCAGTTTTGGCTGTCCTGAAATTCTGAGTTCAACTGACGGCAATGCGCGCAAGTGTTGAGGTGTTGGCGCACGCTGTCCGCTTCCAGCGGTTCCAGGTCTCCGCCGACGTACAAAGGAATCAATTTTTCAAAGTGTTCGCATCTCATAATGGGGCCTCGCTAAAACGGCCACCAGGTCGCTACCGATCCCGGTTCTGAACCGACTTTTTCAGCCAGCGGTCGCGGAAAAGTTTGATCTTGGCGCGAGCCGAACTGACTTGTGACCTAACAGTTGTGGGGGTTGAGCCTAAAAATTTGGCGACTTCTTCCGTCGTCAAACCTTCCATATCGCGCAGGACAATCGCCGCGCGCTCTTTTTCGGACAAAGTTTTCAGAGCGCGGGCGATTATCCTTCCTTCCTGCGCGAACATCGCCGAACTCTCAGTATTGTGAGGGCTGGGTTCGACGAAGCGGCCGGCTTCAATTTCGGCATCCAGCGATACCGGATTGCCGCGCCCGCGCTTGCGGGCCAGATCGTGACAGACGTTGACGGCAATTCGGTATAGCCAGCCTGAAAAATCCTGTGCGGGATCGAATTTGCCGATGAATTTGTAAACGCGCAGAAACGTGTCCTGCGCCGCATCCAGCGCATCATCCTGATTGCCCAGCATTCGCCAGGCGATGCCGACCACGCGCTGCTGATGCAAAGCCATAATCTGGTCAAACGCCATTAAATCGCCCTGCTGGGCGCGCGCGATCAATGATCCCATCGGGGAATCAAGCGGACGCGCTTCGGGTGCGTGCGTCACCGTCCGATCATTAAATCGAAGTTGGTCAGCCATCAGCGCTACATTGTTCCATTCCATAATCTCGCCCGGTTTCTGCTTGCGTCTCGCTTGCTTCGTAACCCTCTACCGTTTGGGGCAGGGAAGCGTTGAAGACATTTTCAAGAATTGTTGCAGGGTTTTTGGTCACGATAACCGCCCCACATGATGACAGGCGAAAAATAAGTTGCAGATTCGTCTTCGTCGCGAAATTTTTTTGGTGGCACGATCTGGTTAGAGCATCACAGTTCGGGAAAACTCAGATGAATTGAGTTCTTCAGCCTTCATTACTTGAAGCAGCGTTCGGTAATCACGCTTTTGCTGCTCTAAAGTTCGAACAGTTATCAATACTTGCGGGCTGGAATGGTACAGGCGAAAGCGATCCATTCAAAGGGCTTAGCACCACCAGCCGCTCACGCATTCGTTCGCACGCGACGCAAGCGGCAGCTTCGGCGCAAAGTTGATTGAAGATTTTCTGGCGATTCATGGCAGCGGCACGCTACACGGCAAGCTGTCCGTTAAGCAAGGTTGTGACGCGTTGGCGTCAAACGTAGAATGCTGATTCGTTTTCGATCAAGAATCAATTCATCACCAAAGGATTGCGAATGGAAAGTGAACCAAGGTTTCGTAATGCAGGCGGCACTCCTGGCGGGTTGGGAGAGTTCCTGGCTGGATTGGCAATGGCTGTCGCCGGAGGCTATCTGCTGACCAATCAGGTTTCCGTCACCAGCGGCTTTTGGCAGTTGGGTGGATACAACGCTTTCGGGTTGTCGCTGGTGCCGCTGATCATTGGCATTGGAATGCTGTTTTTCAATGGACGATCCGTCGTTGGTTGGCTGCTGACGGTGGCCGGAACGGTGATTATTTTTGCGGGCATCATTACAAACCTGAACATTTATTTCCGCGAAACCAGTTTGTTCAACACGATCTTGATGCTGGTGCTGCTGGCAGGAGGAATTGGACTGGTGGCGCGATCTTTACGCTCGCATTCCGGAAGAGCCAACGCAGGAAGACAAGAGTGAACGATCAAATTCAATTCGCCACAGGCCGTGCCTGGCTGGTGTTTTATCTGAAAAAGTATCGATGGCAATTGATGGCCGGAACCTTGTTTGTGCTTGGTTCGGTAACGTTTGGAGTTTTTGTGCCGCGTTATGTCGGCTTGGCAATTGATGGATTGAAAGCTGGGGATTTGAGCTACGACAAGCTGTGGCGATCTGTCGCCATCATTGTCGGTACCAGCATTATCAGCGGCATATTTTTGTATTTTCAGCGGCGAACGCTGATCAACATGTCTCGCCACATCGAATACGACCTGCGCCAGGATTTTTACGGCCACCTGCAAAAACTCCCTTTGACCTTTTTTCAGCAACAACGTACCGGCGATTTAATGGCACGAGCGACCAACGACCTGGGCGCGGTTCGCCAGATTGTCGGCCCGGCAATTATGTACAGCGAACAGACGTTGTTTCGCGTGCTGATCATTTTGCCGCTGATGTTCAGCATCAGTGTAAAACTGACCATCATTTTGCTGCTGACCATGCCGCTGGTTTCGTTGACGGTGAAATACTTCGGCCATCAGATTCACGTTCGTTTCGAGAAAATTCAGGAGTTTTTTTCCGATATGACTGCCCGCGCACAGGAAAATCTGACCGGAGTTAGAGTCATTCGCGCGTACGCCCAGGAAGAATCCGAAAAGCGCCAGTTTGCGCGGCTGAATGAAGAATATGTTGATCGCAACATCAGCTTGGTCAAGCTGTCAGCAGTGTTTCGCCCCTTGATGCAGTTTTTCATCGGCCTGGGATTCGCGGCCATCATTCTGGTTGGCGGACGCGAAACGGCGCAGGGAAGAATGACACTGGGCGAGTTTGCTGCCTTCAATCTTTACCTGGAGCAATTGATCTGGCCATTGATCGCGATGGGATTCGTGACGAATCTGATTCAGCGCGGCACCGCCAGCCTGAAGCGAATGCACGAAATCATGGCGATTGAGCCAGCGATTGCCGATGTCCGAGGAAGCGAAGGAGCAGAAGAACGAAAGAAAATAGGAATTAGGGGCAAGATTGAATTTCGGAATCTGACGTTTCAATATTCGCCAATTTCTCCGCCCGTTTTGCAAGATATCAATCTGGTTATCGAAGCTGGACAGGCGGTCGCCTTCATTGGACGAACCGGTTCCGGCAAATCAACTTTGATGAATCTGGTTCCGCGACTGCTGGAGGCCGAACCCGGAATGGTGTTGATTGATGACCGTCCGATTCGCGAAATTCCGCTCAAAGCTTTGCGCGAAAACATTGGCTACGTGCCGCAGGAAACCTTTCTCTTCAGCGAAACCCTGGCTGAAAACATCCGGTTTGGCGTCAACGGATCAAAAGAGAGCGATATTGAATGGGCTGCCGACGCCGCCAGTCTGGCCGAAGATGTAGGCGATTTTCCGGATAAGTACGAAACGGTTCTAGGCGAACGAGGAATCACGCTTTCCGGCGGGCAAAAACAGCGAACGGCAATTGCTCGCGCCGTCATCCGCCGCCCGAAGATTCTGATTCTGGACGATTCGCTTTCGGCGGTTGACACGTACACC
>CAZMXG010000152.1:0-19650 GCA_964570175.1 uncultured Heliomicrobium sp.
CATTCTCGGCATTGATGAATTGTCGGAAGAAGACAAGTTGACGGTTTCTCGCGCGCGCAAAGTTCAAAAGTTCCTGTCGCAGCCTTTCCACGTAGCGACACAGTTCACCGGCATTGAAGGCGCACTGGTTCCGATTGCGGAAACAATCCGTGGCTTCCGCGAAATCGTGGATGGCAAACACGATGACATTCCGGAACAAGCCTTCTATATGAAGGGAACGATTGACGAAGTCGTGGAAGCGGCGAAGAAAATGTAATCGGGAGATGGTGGATAGGAGACGGGAATTGGGCAAAGTGAAAGGACTTCATTGCTCGTTCTCCCAACTCCTATCTCCTAACCCCAAACTCCTAATTTATGGCTGACAAACTCACTTTAGAAGTAATCACACCCGAACGATTGGTATTGCGCGAATCGGTGGATGAAGTCGTTGTTCCGGGCCTGGATGGTGAATTGGGCATTTTGCCAGAACACACGGCACTCATCTCGCAATTGAAGACTGGTGTTCTGACATACCGTCAGGGAACTGCCAGCAAGCAACTGCATGTCAGCGGCGGCTTTGTCGAAGTTCAGGCAGACGGCGTCGCAGTTCTTTCCGACGTTGCAGAACGACCGGAAGAAATTGATCTGGCGCGCGCCGAAGCCGCTCGCGAACGAGCGGAAAAGCGCATGAAGTCTGTCGGCGACGACGTTGATTTTCGCCGTGCCGAGCTAAAACTGCAGCGTGCGATTGTGCGAATTCAATTGGCCGGCAAGGGCTATTAGCCGCTGCTGCTGGTTTTTTTAATATCAAAGCCGCAAAGAGACAACATCTGTTTTTTTGCGGCTTTGATATTTTTTAAATGCGGCTGATGGTGATGCGCACGGTCGAACCGTCCTGGCTTTTGTAAATCGAAACCCAGAATTTATCCTGATCCATGGTCTTGCGTGCGGTCTTCGCTCCATTGGCCAATTCATTGACTTCGGCGTCGCCGACCACGTCGTTCCAGGCAGGGGCATTCTTGGCATCAAGAAACGCTAGCTGGATTGCTTTGACTTCTCCGTTTTCGTAGCGCACGGTCATCACGTCGTCGCCGGTAAGCTTGTAATCTTCACTCTCATCGGTTGAGTTTTCAGGTTTGGCCGCCATTGCCGCCTGAACTGCCTCGCGTTTCATCCCCAGCTTGACGCCGTGAAATTCGCGCATGGCTTTATCGGATTTTGCCTGATTGGTATTTTGATTGGATCGGATCGCCTCGACGCGCTGGGCAGAGAACACAAAACAGCCGATTACGCCGAGAGCCAAAACAACTTTCAACAGTCGGTACATAGTTGATTCTCCTTTGCGACAAAGTTGATGGATTGAAAGTTACTGCAATTTCAAACCCTGTTTGCGCTGGGCAAAGAGTCCGTATTGATAGTGGCGGAGTACCTAATTGGAAAGTTTCGAGCCTTTGAACAAATGCGATTTTGACTCAAAGCTCACCGTTTAGAATGGTTTCTTGAACCCAGTATGGGCGCATGCTAGCATAGCCTTCCGCTGAGAAAAACATTCAAACCAGCAACTTAGAAGTAATTTCCCGGTCGGTATAACCGACAGTTCGTCGCTGGTTAATCTCGTTTTCAGGAGAATTTTGTTGATCGCTTCCGATATTTTGCCTGCGTTTCAACCTGCATTTTGGTTTTGGCAGGAACAAGCACCCCAACACAGCAGCCTACTTGATCTGATCTTGCGCGCCAGCCCAATTGCGAAGTTTGTGCTTTTGGTTCTTCTGGTTTTCTCCATTGCTTCCTGGGCAATCATTTTTACGAAGGCTCGCGTGACGAAACTGGCTCAGCAACAGTCGGGACAATTTCTGCAATTGTTTGCGAATAGCAACCGCTGGGCTGATCTGCACGCTGGCAGTGTTACTTTGCGCGAAAACCCGCTGGCTGCGATTTTTTTTGCCGCAGATGCCGAGTTAAAAAAACAAGGCCGATTGAACCTGGAAGCAGTTCAGCGCGCAATGCAAAGCACCGCGGTTGACGAAACGACAAGGCTGGAAAAAAGCCTTGGCTGGTTAGCCTCGACGGCTAGTGCGGCTCCGTTCATTGGATTGTTCGGTACCGTTGTCGGAATCATCATCGCGTTTCAAGGGCTGAGCCAGGCAACAACGGCTTCGATCCAGGCCGTCGCTCCGGGCATTGCAGAGGCGTTGGTTGCCACAGCGGCAGGGATTGCCGCCGCCGTTCCTGCGGTGCTGGCTTATAACCATTACGTCAATCAGATCAAAATAATGGCTTCGGAAATGGATAGCTTTACGCTTCGGCTGTTGAATTTCATTGAGCGGGAATCGGAGGGATGAATTCTGAATGATGAATGATGAAGTCACCATCTCAAGATGTACATTCATCCTTCAGCATTCCTACTTCATCATTTCAAATATGGCCTTTACGAATCGCAACGGAAGAACGCAAACCGCGCTGGCTGAAATCAACGTCACGCCGCTGGTGGACGTGATGCTGGTACTGCTGGTGATCTTTATGGTTACGGCGCCGATTCTGCAAACCGGCATTCAGGTCAATCTGCCGAAAACGCGCGAAGCGCAATCGAACGAAGCCACGCCGCAGGCTTTAATTCTTTCGGTAGACAAGGAAGGTTCGGTGTATCTGAGTGGCAAAAATGAACGTCAAGCGGTGAATATCAACGATCTGCCGCAGGTGTTAAACGACCGGCTGGCGAATTCAAAAGACCGGCGGATCTATCTTCGCGGGGACGGCGAAACACCGTATCGTGTGATTGCCTTCGTGCTGGATCAAGCCAAACGCGCGCAAGCTAGCGTCAGCTTGGTAACTGAGCCGCAGGCCAAGAAGTGATTTTGTTTGTAAAACAAGACCAACGTTGGGGAGCAATTTTGTCCGCATCGCTGCACATGATTGTGCTGGCGGCGTTGGTGTGGTTCTTTCGCAATTCATTGACGACAACCATTGTCGCTGCTGGCGAAGGGCAAGGCGGTGAAGGTGTGATCGAAGTCGGCACAATCGCTGCCAATCAGCTTGGGTTCACGCTTCCGCGCAATGTGTCGTTTGTCGGTGATGAGCCGAACACGGCCAACAACGAAATTGTCAAAACCGAAAAAACGCCGGAAGCAAACGCCGAAGTTTTGCCTTCGGATGTGAAAAAGAAGCCGGAGGAGAAAACGGCGACGACAGATCGTCCGACGGCAAATCAAACTTCGCAGGTAGTTTCGCCGACGCCGTTGCGTGGAAGTTCGTCAAACAACAGCGTTGAAGTCGGACGTTCGTTCGGGTCGCCAATGCCGCAATTGACCAACGGTGTTGGTGTCGGTTCCGGCGCGAATCTGGGAGCTAGCGGGGTTCCCGGCGGTTCTGAGTATGGGCGGCGAATTCAGATGATCCTGAGCCGGAATTACGCTCCACCAGCGAGCAGCGATACGACTCCGCAGTTCGTAATTGTGCAGTTGCGGATCGCGCGTGATGGCCGCATTCTTTCTCTGGTTGGCGGGCGCGTTGCGCCGAATTATTTCAAAAAACGAAGCCCAAATGATTTGGTCAATTTTGCGGTCGAGCGCGCAGTGATCGCTTCAAATAAGCTGCCAGAATTTCCAAATGGATTTTTACTTGGCGCGCAAGAAGCGGTTGCCGAAATCTGGTTCCGCTATCCGAAATAAGCAGGAGAGTTGATGAAACGAGTTTTGTGGATTTTGCCGGTTGCAGTTGCGCTGGTTTTGCTGAGCTTGCCAAAAATCATGGCGCAACAGCCTCAGCAAGAAGAGTTTCGTAAACAAATTGGCACGATCATCGTTACACCAGGGGCTGGCCCTTCATTGGCGGTTGCAGATTTTCAGCCGCGCGCTTCCGGCGCTGATGCAGCGACCAGCACATTCAACGAAGTGCTCTGGAATGATTTGAAGTTTGCCGGTGTCGCCAACCTGGTTGGGAAGAGTCTTTACCCAAAAACGAAACTTGCTGACCCGGCTTCGCTGAAATATGACGAATGGGCGAACGATCCGGTGAAATCCGATTACGTAGCCTTTGGCAGCATCACAGGACCGAACACCGCGCAGGGCTTTCTTTACGATGTCAAAACGCAATCGCAACTGCTGACAGCAAGTTTGGCTGGAGACGGACGCGAAATGGCTCATCAGTTTGCAGATCAGATCTTCAAGCTATTGACCGGGCAAGATGGAATCGCCCAATCCAAGATTGCCTTCATTGCCAATCGCGAAGTTTCCATGATGGATTATGACGGATTTGGCGCTCGGCAGTTTACCCGCGACGGTTCGATTGCGCTGTTTCCAGCACTGTCACCGGACGGTAACCGGCTGGCTTATGTTTCTTATCGCAGCGGATTTCCGAATGTCGTCATCCGTGGTGTAGATGGTTTAATTATTGGTTCGACCCAGTTCAAAGGAACAACAACTTCACCGTCGGTCGCGCCAGATGGCCGGATCGCTTTCTCTTCCAGCAAGGACGGCGATTCGATGGAATTGTTCGTTGCCAACGAAGATGGTTCGGGTGCAAAGAAAATTACGCGCGGTCGCTCGGTTAACATTTCGCCGCGCTGGAATCCGAAAACCGGGCGCGAGATTGCTTTTGTTTCTGACCGTGGCGGCTCGCCACAGATTTACATCATTGGTGCTGACGGGGCGAATGAACGCCCACTGCTTTCGATGGGTGGGCAGATGGATTCACCCTCATGGTCGCCGGATGGGCGGTTTATCGCGTTCACCTGGGACGGGGGTGGAGGCGGCTTTCACATTTACCTGGCGGATGTCGCTTCCGGCCAGGTTCTGCGCCTGACGCGCGAAGGCCGCAACGAAAATCCAACTTGGTCGCCCGACAGCCGCCACATCGCGTTTCAATCTAACCGCAGCGGCCGTTGGGAAATTTGGGCGATGCATATTGACGGCAGCGAACCGCGCCAGTTAACGCGAACCGGCGGCAGATCGCCATCCTGGTCGAAATAAGTTTTCGACTACCAATGCACACGAAGGAATACGGTGACCTTTAGGCATTGAATATCATACGTATTCTTTCGCGTTCATTCGTAGTTATCAATTTCAATTGAAGTAACAAAATTAAGGAGAAGACAGTCATGACTCGCAAATTACACCAGCTAACTTTGCTGACGGCCGTTGTTGCGATCGCAGCTTTGTTTACGGCTTGCGCGCCGCCGACGGCCAAGCTGACCGTTTCGCGCAACGACGTGAATTCGGGCGAACCCGTCACGGTCAAATGGGAAACCAAAAATGCCAAGGAAGTAACCCTGAATGGCGAAAAGGTGGACAAAATCGGCGGTAAGAGCGTCATTCCCAAAGAAACCACCAAGTTTGAAGTTGTCGCCAAACGTGGCAAGAAAGAAGCTCGTGAGAGCGCAACGGTCAACGTGAATTCCAATCGTGCCGCTGCACCGACGGTCAAACTGACTGCCGATCAAAGCGCCCTTGAGCGCGGGCAAAACACCAAGCTGCGTTGGGAAACGACTAACTCTAAAATTGTCACCATCTCTGGAATTGGCGAAGTTTCAGGCTCGGGCGAACGCGAAGTTAGCCCGCGTGTTTCCACGACGTATACCGCGACAGCTCTGGGAGATGGCGGCAACGCGACGGCGAGCGTTCGCGTGACCGTGACTGATCCGCCGCCGCCTCCAATTGCTGAGCGCGCACGCACGGTTCCCAGCGAAACGCCGAAACCGACGAATCGTCCAATCACCGATCAATTTGCCAGCGTGATGAAGCCGGTTTACTTCGATCTGGATAAAGCGGACATTAAGGCTTCCGAGCAAGGCAAACTGCGTACGCTGGCCGATTGGCTCAACCGTGAAAACAATCGCACGATCATCTTCAAGATCGAGGGCAACTGTGATCCGCGCGGAACGGCTGAATACAATTTGGGCTTGGGCGACCGTCGGGCACGCGCTGTCAAAGACTTCCTGGCCAGCCTTGGCGTTGACCCGGGACGCATTGAAACCGTCAGTTACGGTTCGGAAAAAGCGACCGGCAAAGACGAAGGAGAAGCCGGAATCGTTGGATCGTGGGCGAATGACCGTCGCGCAGATTTCATTTACCTGCGTGGTGGCGATAAGCCGTAAAAGCAGTCAGTAGACGTTAGAAAGTAGGTTAAAGTCAGTGCTGACGGTAGTTTCATCAGCACTGACTTGGTTGTTTTGAAGGGGTGAATTATGTGCAAGAGATTAAAGAGCCGATTATTAGTTTGTCTGATCGTGATTGCTTTGCCTCTAAGTGTTGCTGCGCAGAGCAAGGAGCAAAAAGATAAGATTGATCGGATGGCAGGGCAGATAGAAGAATTGAAGACTGAATTGATCCTGTTGCAGCGCCAGACACAGGGCATGCAGGACACGTTTAACAAAACGATGGGCGAACTGAACACACTGATTGTTCAGATGGGAGACAATATCGCCGCCGTTCGTCGCGCGCAATCGGCGATTTCGACCAATACGGGCGACACTTCAGGGCAAATTTCATCCATGGGGGAACGCATCACAGCCACGAACAATCGAATGGAACGGTTGTCGGAACAATTTGCGTCGCTCAAAAAAGTGATTGAGGACATTCCCAGAATGCCCACTTTTACGCAACTGACTCCGGGGAATGCCGAGCAGTTGTTTGCGGCGGCTTATAGCGACTATTCGCGCGGCAATTTCGATCTGGCGCTTTCGGAATTCAAACAGTATGTCGAAACGTTTCCAGGATCCGAACTGGCGGATAATGCTCAATACTGGATCGCAGAAATTCTGCTGGCCCAGAAGAAAACGCCTGAAGCACTGGTCGAATTGGAAAAAGTCGCCCAGATAAATCCGGCTGGCGATAAAACTTCACTGGCTTTGTATAAGCGTGCAACGCTTTTATTGGAGATGGGAAAGAAAGATGAGGCGGTCGCCCAGTTTTTGGTGATTGTTAAAGATTACGCCAAAAGCCAGGAATCGGCTTTGGCAACGCAACAATTGCAGCAAATTGCGCCTGAAGCGCTGGCTCCGCCACCAGCACCAGAAAAAACTCCCGTCAGAAAGAAAAGGCCGTAGCAAATGGCAGGGAGTTCAACTTTCTGACTCCCTGCTTTACTTCCAAACAACCTCAGCGATTCTCAGGTTAATGTTTTTGCCTTTCAGCTTTTCCGTGCCAAGTGAATTCAACATAAAGCTCTCGTCCAAAACCTGCATCGTGTTTTCGCTGATGACGATTTGGCCAGGCTGGGCAAGGCTTTCCAAGCGGGCGGCTGTGTTGACCGTATCGCCAATCGCTGTGTAATCCAAGCGAGTTTCAGAGCCGATGTAGCCGACAATGGCTGGGCCTGTGTTAATGCCGATGCCGATTGAAATCGCCGGAAGCCCTTCGCTTACCAATTGCTCGGTGAAACCAACCATCGCTTTCTGCATTTCGACTGCGGCGCGAACGGCTTGAATGGCGTCCAGTTCTGTCACGTAAGGCGCGCCAAACATTGCCATCAACCCATCGCCGATATATTTGTCCAGGGTTCCACCGTGGCGGAAGATGATTTCGCTGACCATTGAAAAATAACGATTGAGAAGGCCAACGATGATCTCAGGAGTGCTGTTTTCGGAAAGTGTTGTGAAATTACGAACGTCCGCAAACAATGCCGTGATTTTTTGGCGCACCCCGCCGAGCCGGATGCGTTCAGGCGAGCGCAAAATTTCATCCACGACTTGCCTGGGGAGAAAGCGTTCAAAGCTGGCTCGAGCTTGGGACTGTTTTTGCAGCCTTTCGTAAGTGATAACCGTGTTGAACGCGATGCCGGTATGCACCGCGACAGCGTTGAGCAAGTCCAGGTCGTCCGCCGAAAAAGTTTCCAGATCGTCCTGCCGGTCAACATAAATGATGCCCAGCAACCCTCGCGGGCCCACAACAGGCGCTGCCATTACCGATTGTATCTGGTTGTAAAGAATGCTTTTTGCTGCCATATCTCCGGCATCTTGCTGGGCGTCTTCCAGCAGCACGGACACTCGTTCGCTGGCCACTTTGGCAAACACGGTTTGGCTGATGGGCAATGGCTCTCCAATATCACCCTCTTTGCGCATTCGCGCTGCCACCTGCTGAAAATCACCCTGCTCGGTTCTTCGGAAAATGAAGCAGCGCGAAGCGGGCGTTACTTCCATCAAGATGTCGAAGACCTGCTTGTAAATATCATCTAGCGAGAATACTGAACTGAGCTTCAAATTCAGGTCGTAAAATAAGCGTAAAATACGCTCTTTCTTTTCCAGTTCCTGACGATAAACGATGGCTGGAACTTCCTGCGACGCGCTGAAGCTATGAAGCGCGGACACGGACAGCAAATCGTTTGGGGTTTTCTGCATGACTTCGCGGAAGGAGTCCACCGAAGGTTGCGTTCGCAGCGGATCGGCTTTTTGAAAGGTCAGGGTGCAAGACCCCAGTTTTATTTGGTCACCTTCTTTGAGCTTAAAATCTGAGTTTGGCTGAATACGCTGTCCATTGATAAAGGTGCCATTCCCACTGCCCAAATCACGCAAAATGCACTCAGCGCCAGTTTTAAGAACAATTGCATGCAGGCGCGAAACGCGCGGATCGTCCAGGATCAGATCGTTCTTCAATTCACGGCCAATACTGGTTTCGGGCCGGTTGATCTCAAACGTAAAATTTTTGTTGGCAGGAGTCTGAACGTAAAGGTTCGGCATAATCTCAAAACTCGTATTCACGCCCAACTTCAGCAATCCGAATGCGAGGGTTGTTGAGCGCGGCAATTTCAGACGCCACCTGATCTCGATAAAAAGACTTCAGGTGAATCGCGAAAACCGGCACGCCGGGTTTGATTTTGGGCAATTCTTCCAGCAGCGTTGTTGGCGAGTGATGATACGACACTCGCGCAAGATCAGTCAGGCGGGTTGGGAACGATAGATCAATAAAAACTGCTCGCAGCTTATCGCACTTTTCTGCTGCTTCCCAGATTCTTTCGGTTGCTCCGGTATCGGAAGTGAAGAGCAGGGCACTGCGATCATCTTCAACCAATAATCCATGCGTCAAAACGCTGTGCGTTACCGGAATAGGCGTGATTTGCAAACCATTGGCAAAAAAACTTTCTGCAGATTTAATTGGGTGATATTTGATCAGGCTAGTTCGGGAGTTCTTCATTGTTTCCAGGGTAATCCAGACCCGATCCGTCAATAAATGGTTTTGAATTGCCTCAAAATCCGAAGGTGTGGCGAAAACATTGATTGGCTCGCTCAATTCTTCAAACAAATCCGTGACCATCAACGGCAAAGAAAAAACGTGGTCTAAATGCGCGTGCGTGATGATGATGGAGCGCACTTTTAGTTGCTCTTCAGGTGTCAGGCCTATGGCAAGCGCGCCCGCATCAATTGCCAGCGTATCGTTTATCAAATAACTGGTCAGCAATTGCCTGCGACCATCCAATGTGCTGGGAACAATTTTGAACTTCACGGTAACAATTATTGCAATCGAGCGCGAAGCTGCGCAATTGCTGAATTGCCTGGGTTGATCTGCTCAAGCTGTTTAATGACGGATGCGGCCGCGGGCTTGTCGCCTTTTTCAACCAATGACAGTGCCAAATTTTGCAGCGTCACTTCGTGGCGCGGGTTGGATTTCAATGCCTGCTGATAGAGTTTGGTGGCTTCGTCATAACGTTGTAGCGCCAAATTGGCATCGCCAAATCTGGTCAGCAAATTAAAATCGTTTGGTTTGACCTTTACTGCACGCTCGTAAAATTCCAATTCCCCTTCGTGCCGGTTGATTTGTCTGAATAATTCAGCCGCCTTCATTTGAGCATCAAAATTTGTTGGATCTTTGCGAGCCTGTTCAATGGCGGCCATTACATCACCCTGGCCTCCTCCCGCTTGCGCATTTGCAGGAGCCGATTCCGCTCCTTCTTGCTGTGCTGTTGATGGGTGATCAGGTGGCAAGGACGCTGATTGTGTTGAATTGTTTGCAGCGGGAGTTGGAGCAGCTCCGTTTAAGGAATTTGTTCCTGCGTAACCGATAATCAAGCCTAACAACAGCCCGATAATTGCATAAAGTGACTTTTCTTTATTCATCTAAAAATCAATCTTTCTTTTCGTGGCACTCGGCACACTTGGTCGGTCCTTCGCCCTGCTTTTTGGCAGGAGTTGCGTCTTTTGGCTTGTGTTGAATGTCGCCTTGATGACATTCAATGCAGTTGAAGTGATACGCCTCTTTGCTCCATAGCTCAACACCATCTTTGTTTTTAGGCGTTTTGGCGTCGCCTTCTTTGCGTACGTGACAATCGGCGCACAATTGAACTTTGCCATCTTTGCCTGCTTTGAAGCTATCGGCAGTCATCGTCTTGTTATTGGTATGATGGCAAAATACACAATCGGAATATCCATAATGTTTCTGGTGAGTAAATTTGACTTGCCCCCATTTTTCATCAACTGACGGAATGACAACATCGTCGCCTGGAAGTTTTTGTGCTTGGAAAGCAGCCTCACTTGGCAACAAGCTGGCTGAAGCGGTTAAAAAAATAGCTGTCGTAAAACAGGCGACAATCAGCAATTTCAATTTCATCGCGATTTTTCTCCTTGCCGGTGAATAAATTCGATTGAGTCTCAATCGGTTGGGCGCTAACGAAAACACGGGATGCCGAAGCGACACCGTTAGATTAAATCGGCAGGTGCGCTGCGTCAATCTGTCTCTGCGGAAGGGGAACCGCTGCCGGGTAAACATCTTGCGCGGCGCAAAGATGCTGTACTATCATTTGCACGTTGCATCAGTTGATCGTTTCATACCCGGTTTTTCAAAGATAGATGCTGGTTATTCCAATGTCTGATTCCTCCAAGGTTGTTGCTTGTGTGTGCATCAGAGAATTGAATAACTTTGCATAAACTACCAAGAGGGTTTACTGCCAAAAATGATCGAGAAATTGAGCGCGCCAATGCGCGTGACAAAATGGTGGGCGAGTTGATCTGAACCTTCCTACTTTCAGTTGCTTGCCCCTACCAAGGAGGTTGTGATGAACAAGCGACTGACCGACCGTGAAAAACTGTCTCATAAATTACAACAATTGAGTGATATCGAAGTCGGAAATGTATTGGCTTATCTTTCGTTGATGGAAAGGAATAAGTTCAAGCATACGGAACGCGTCACAGTGAAAGACTCTAAAGTAGGGCCAAATGGCCCCAATTCCGATGATGAGCTATTGTTACTGCTCAGTTCTGCGTATGAAAACCGCCGAGCATGCCAGGTTTTTGAGTGGGAATCTGCAAGAAGAAAATCGGAAATCAAAGCGGGGAGATACACACGTTGACAAGTCAAAAAGCTCCAGTTCGAAATTTTGTCGGAGCAATTTGCCTAAGTTTGCTCGGGATCGTTGGGCTTGCACATCCTGCTTTAATACAGGGAGTGGCGGATTCCCGGCAAGCGCAGCTTGTTGACCAGTTGATCTCTGGAAATGAAGAACAAAAGCTTGAAGCCGCAATTGACTTGGGTGCCATGCTTTCAACGAACATGGCCGCAACATCGGAAACGATTTCTTCTCTTGGAAATGTCCTGCAGAATGATTCTTCTTCAGTATTACGAGCATTAGCTGCGCGTGCAATGGGATTGAGCCGCGATAGCAGGTTCGTTTCTGTTTTGTTGAAAACTTTAAAAACTGAACGCGAGGTTGAAGTCTCTAGAGCAATTATTCAGGCGCTCTCTTCTCATCGTTCGCCTGAAGTTGTAGAAGCTCTCTTGCCAAGGTTAAACCATAAAAAACAAGACATACGCGCTGTGACTGCTTACGCCTTAGCCGAAATGAGTGATCCTGCTGTCGCTGACGCTTTAATTGATGTGATGAAAAAACGTGGCAAGGGAGAGGATGCTTTTATGCGTGCCCAAGCGGCTCGAGGCCTCGGTAAGATTGGCCATCGCGAGGCTATTGAGATTTTGCTCGCTGCGCTTGATCATGACGAGTCGGCTGAAGTCCGCAGGGAGTCTGCCCGCGCTTTGGGCTATATTGCAAATAGTCAAGATGGAAAAGTAATTGAAGCACTTAAACTAGCTCGTCATCAGCCGGACCCCTATCTACAGGCCTCAGCGGCACTAGCTCTAGAAAAGATCAAGCCATAAGCTCAATTCCTGAGCTATTTACCTAAACTTTTCCGAAAAATTGAATTTTTCCGGAAAAATGAATTTTGCTGGACATCATTAAGAGGTCCAAGTATCATCCAAATCGTCGCCCTTGACACTTTTACTGCATCCGTAGTGAAAGCAACGTTTAATCGCCTTAGAAATTAAAGATCGCCAGCAATAATAAGCAAAGGCGGCTGCTGTATTCATCAGAGGACTAAAGTATGAACAGCGAGAAAATATTCAACGAGTTGCAAAAGTTTATTTCGCCAGTAACTAGAAATTTCAGCAGAAAGTCTCGGCTTGCATTGGTCGTAACGATCGCGCTTTTTGCCATTCTCTCAATGTCGGCAATTTGTATTGCAAGTTCTGGTGAGAAATCCAGTAAGAAATCCTCGAGCCGGGAAGACGTTGAAGTAAGCAACTTCGGCAAAGTGACAGATATGTATTATCGTGGTGCTCAGCCAAAAGAGGATGAATATGCTGAGTTGGCCAATCTAGGAATCAAAACGATTATTGATTTGCGGGATGATCCGAAAGACTATGCCAAAGCTGTCGTTGAAAAATTGGGCATGAGGTATGTCAACCTGCCGATGAGCGATAAAAGTTATCCCGCATCAGACGCCGCAGAAAAGTTTCTTTCTTTGGTCAATGACAAAAACAATCAGCCTGTTTATGTCCATTGCGCTGGTGGCCGTCATAGAACAGGCGCAATGACCGCCGTATTCCGAATGAAAGTGCAAGGATGGGATATTGATCGCGCCTACGATGAAATGAAGGAATACGATTTTTACACCCGTTTCGGGCACAAGGACATGAAAAAGTATGTTTACGATTTCTATCGTGAATTGTTGATCAGCCGAAAAGATGACAAGAAGAATCAATCATCAACGGTTATTGGCGGCGAAAACACACTAAATCGCTGACTTTCGTCTAGAGCAGTATAAAAGCTAAAAGGCGCGGATTTCCGCGCCTTTTAGCTTTTATACTGCTCTAGTTTTCGATAAAGGGTTTTGCGGCCTATCCCTAATAACCTTGCTGCTTTGGCTTTGTCACCATTGGTGAAAAGCAGGGTATGGTTGATCATCAGTCGTTCGACATCATCCATCTTCATCGGGACTGAAAGCTGTATCACCGCATTTTGATCCGGAATTGAATGTGCGCGGATTGTTTCGGGCCAATCGTTTTCAGTAACCATTCTTCCTGAAGCAACAATTACTGCACGCTCAACGCAATTTTCGAGCTCACGAACGTTGCCTGGCCAAGGATAATTTTGTAGAACTCTCAGCGCCCGATCAGAAATGCCTGTGACACGCTTGCCGCTTTTTTGTTGATACCGTTCGACAAAGTAGGCGACTAACTGCTCAATGTCTTCGGCACGTTCTCGCAAGGGAGGAAGAACGATTGGGTAAACATTTAGTCGGTAAAATAAGTCACGGCGAAACCGCCCTTCTTCAATTTCCTTTTCCAGGTCTTTATTGGTTGCTGCCACAACGCGCACATCTGTCTTGATGACCTCATTGCCGCCAACGCGAGTAAATTCACCGTCCTGCAAAACGCGCAGTAAGCTCACCTGTGCCGCCAAACTCATTTCGCCAATTTCGTCTAAAAATAAAGTGCCGCCATTGGCTTCTTCAAAGCGGCCAATGCGGCGTGATCGTGCGTCTGTAAAAGCCCCGCGTTCGTGACCAAAGAGTTCTGTCTCAAGAAGCGTCTGAGGAATTGCTCCACAGTTGATTTTGACGAATGGGCGGGAGGCGCGACGGGAATTGAACTGGATCAGGCTGGCGATCAGTTCCTTGCCTGTTCCGGACTCACCCTGCAATAAGACGGTTGTATGGCTGTCCGCGACCGAAAGAGCCATCTCGATAGCTCGGCGCATTTTGGAGGACGAGCCAATGATTCGCTCACCCGCACGCGCATCGTTCAATTCACGTTTCAGGCGAATCACTTCGGCTGCCAGGCGATCCTTTTCCAGGGCGATGGCAATCTGGCTGGAAATGCCGTTGAGCACCTGGACGTCGTAGTCGGAAAACTTCGCTGTTTCGTTCACCCAGACCAGAGCAATGATGCCCAGAACTTTTTCTTTAACGGTGATCGGCGCAATCAATGCCGATTTGCCTTTGATAACTTGTGAGAACAGGTAACGCGCCAACGGCGAAGTGCGAGAATCTTCCAGTCTGAGCGTCTGTCCTTCATCGAGAAGTTCTGAAACTGCCGGATGATCTGGCAAACGCAAGGTACGTGCTTCGCGGTATTTCGACTCAACGGATTTTCTTAAATCAAATCCGCGCCTGGCTTTTAGTTCATCGAAATGAAGTTGCTCGCCTTGATTATCCAAAATGGCGATGCAGCCATAATCGGCTTTGAGCAAGCCCAGCGCGCGATCAATAACGAAGTCTGTGATTGCATTGAAATCAGTTCGAGTGTTGATGTCGTTGGAAATTTCCAGCATCAACTTCGTGATTTCGATTTCTTTTTCTTTTTCCTGATAAAGCTGAGTGTATTGCAGTCCGACGGAAACCTGTCCCGCCAGCCATTCAACCAGTTTGATTTCGGTTTCCGTCCAGCGATGTGGTTCCTGGCAGTAATGAAGCCCCATCACGCCGAGCAGGTTGTCGCGGTAGACAAACGGCGCAACCAGCACAGACCGAGTTCCGATTAGTTGCAGTGTTGAACGTACCCAAAGCGGAATGTTGGCGGTTTGGGTATCATCAATCGAATAGTGCCGGGCACGGGGCAAGTACTGTTTGATCGTATCAAAAGGAACAAGCGAACTTGGGATATTCAAACCAAGCCCTGGCGTTAAGCTATTGTTCCCAAGATATTCGTGGCTGACACGGAATCCGCCGTCCGACGAAGGCGTAATGACATTACACCGATCCACTTCCAGCCGCTGGCCCACTTCGGTGACAGTTGCCTGCAAAAACTTATCAATATCAATCACACTGGAAGCTACGCTGTCGGTATCCGGACGAACAAAGTCCGAATTGATGCGATTCAAAATCGCTTCCCGCGCTTCATACATTTCGATCAGTTTTGATTGCGTACCTTCTTGCATAACAACTCAAACAGAAATTGACGTGACTGCTCCGTAATCGTGCGAAAGAATCGTTCGATGATCATGCTGATGCTCGTGAAGATCCAGAACATCGTTCCAGCTTCGCTTCACGGGCAGGACTAACTCCGCTGTCAATTCACTTACGGTCATTCCATCCAGAAACTTTTGGTCGTGTTCGCGATAACAGTGAGGCGGCAGCATCAGGAAATCGCCTTTGAACTGTTCACGCGCATTCAGATAGTCCATGCCTGAAAGCAGTCCGGCAACTGTCACGCCCTTGCCAAAGAAGGTGTTTTCCACACGTGCGACATGCAGCCGGGTTCCAAACGTACGATTCATTTCGTCAACAGCTTCTTTCAGCATAGGGTAAAAGATGAGTCCCGTTGCCAGAGTGCCATAAACTTTTTGGGCATTTACTGTAGAGAACTGGCCACGCTCGCGCATCTTGGCAAGCTGCTTCATCCGTTTGGCGTGCGCATCAAAAAACTGGCGAACCATTCCAACGCCGTCCTCGATTTGCGGGTAATCGTCGCCTTCACTGCCGCGAACGATTCTGTAATGTGATTTCGGCGGAATCGGTCGCCCGGCGCGAATATAAAACTCATCACCCAGGAACGCGAAGACGGTTCCCAGCTTCTTCTTCAAATCATTTTGAATCGGCGTGACTAGATCAATGATCTCCGAACATAGCTCGTCCGTGACTTCCACTAACCGATTGCGATATTTGTGTTTGTCGGTAATTCCCAGCGGAACGACCGCTGTCGAAACAATCCCAGGATGTAATTCCGCCAAATCATAGATTGTTTTGACCAGATGCTGACCATCATTGATGGTCGGGCAAAGCACCACCTGAGCATGAATTTCGATGCCGTGTTCAATGAAATGCTTCATCTGGGCAATGATGTCTACCTGTTTGGGATTGCCTAACAGATAAGCGCGAAGTTCCGGATCGGTCGCGTGAACTGACACGTATTGCGGAGACAATCGCTGCTCGATAACCCGTTCAATTTCTGCCTTGGTGATTGTCGAGAGCGTGGAGTAATTGCCGTACATAAACGAAAACCGGATGTCTTCGTCGCGCACCCACAAGCTTTTCCGCGATCCTTCAGGATTTTGTTGAATGAAACAGAAGATGCAATCGTTGCCGCATTGGCGCGGCATCATCGGTTCGAAATCTATTCCCCAGCTTTCGCTGTTGTCTTTTTCGACCTCGACTTCCCATTCCTCGCCGTCGGCTTTAATGACTTCCAGCGTCAAGTCTTCCTCGCCAGCCGTCAGAAACTTGAAATCCAGCGCATCGCGCACACGTTTGCCATTGATCGTCCAAACGCGATCGCCCGCGGCAAGTTCAAGTTCCGCCGCGAGCGAATCCGGTTCTACTTCTATGATTTTGATGCCTTTCGCCATTAATTAAAGAAGCTCGTCAATTGATTTGAATGGTAGATTCTGAGACTCCGCCACGGCTTCGTAAGTAATGTGCCCCGCGTAAGTGTTCACGCCCGCCTTCAGATAGTTATCTTTGGCAATAGCGTCTTTGAAGCCTTTGTTTGCCAGCTTGACGGCAAACGGCAACGTAGCATTCGTCAGCGCAAAAGTCGAAGTGCGCGGAACTGCGCCAGGCATGTTGGCCACGCAATAGTGCAGAACGTCGTCAACGTAATATGTCGGATTGCTGTGCGTAGTCGGATGCGTGGTTTCGATGCAACCGCCCTGGTCAACGGCAACGTCCACGATGACAGCGCCTTTATGCATGGTTTTCAGCATATCGCGTTTAACCAGGTGCGGTGCGGAAGCTCCCGGAATCAGCACAGCTCCGACCACCAAATCGGCGTTGGCGATGGATTCTTGGACGTTGTAATCGTTCGACATCAGCGTTTTGATCTGTGCGCCGAAAATGTCATCCAGATAGCGCAATCGCTCAAGGTTTTTGTCCAGCACAGTGACGTTTGCGCCAAGCCCGACAGCCATTTTGATCGAATTGATGCCGACAACCCCGCCGCCAATGATGACGGTTTTGGCAGGCAGAACACCCGGAACGCCACCCATCAACACTCCGCGACCACCTTCAGGCTTTTGCAGGTAATGCGCGCCAACTTGCACCGCCATGCGGCCAGCCACTTCAGACATAGGGGTCAGCAGCGGCAAGTGGCCTTCCTCATTGGTAATGGTTTCATAAGCCACGCCGGTAATTTTGCTGGCCAGCATTGCCTGCGTGAGTTTCGGGTCTGGAGCGAGGTGCAGATAGGTAAAAAGTAATTGGCCTTCGCGCATTCGCTGATATTCCGGGCCAACCGGTTCTTTCACTTTTACGACCATATCGCCGCGCCGCCAAACTTCGTCGGCGGAATCAACAATCTGGCCACCGGCGGCGCGAAATTCGTCGTCGGTGATACCGCTACCAATGCCAGCGCTCTTTTCAATCAGTACTGTATGGCCAAAATCGCTCAAGGTTTTCACGCCCGCCGGGGTCAGCCCGACGCGGCTTTCGTTGTCTTTGATCTCTTTCGGTAATCCGATAATCATTTTTTCTTCTCCTTGTTGGTTGGTGCAGGCTCGGCGGTTGGAACAGGATCGGCAGCTCTGTTTTGGCAGTGCCCCATAATGACTCCGAATATGGATCCGCAGGCAAGTTCACTTTGCCCCAGTTCTCGGCATTTGGTTTTCATCCAGGCCTGAGCTTTTTCCTTATCATCGGTTGGAGGCACATCGCTGCAAAAGCCTGGAGTCGGTCTGCTCTTTCGCAGGCAGGTGCTGAGAAAAACGGAATTCGATGCGAGGGCAGTAATCGCGCTTTTGTCCTTGCTGCGTGCCAGAGTTTCTTTCAAGCAGGATGCTTCATCGGCGTTTTCACCGAATCTTTCTGCTGCTTTTTGATCCTCTTTGACTTGTCCGGTGAGCTGCGAAAAATAATAGATGCAAGCACCAGCTCCCAGCGTTAGCACAAGTAAAAATCCAGCGAGAATGCTTAGACCGATCTTCCAGCCTTTGGTCATGGGGTGCCTCCTGGTAATGGGGTTATTCGTCTTTTGGCAAATCCTTGCTTCCGACGATGGTCAGGTTCATTCCGATTTGAACGCTGACCTGTTTGCCGCCGACATCAATGAGTGTTTTGCCGTTCAGATACCACCCCAGCGAGCCGGTGGAAAATTCTTTGACCTCCGCCATCATCGGAATGTCATTGATGAGAACTTTGACGGGTTGCGCGCCTTCGCGAAATTCCTGACGAGTGATTGGACTTTTTGCTGCCATTGATCGTTCCTTTCTTGATTGTGCAGTTGGGATGGCTGAAGCCATCAATTGTCAATTTGCGCTTTTTGCAATCTACCACTGTAATCCACGTAAACCGCTTTCCATTCCGAGAAAATGTCCAGCGACGAAGCCATTGCGCCTTCGCGGTGACCGTTGCCGGTCGCTTTGGTTCCGCCGAAAGGCAAGTGCACTTCGGCTCCGATGGTTGCCGAATTGACGTAAAAAATCCCCGTGTAAATGCGCTCCATTGCCGTGAATGCCTGATTCACATCTTGCGTATAAATCGAAGCCGACAAACCATATTTTACGCCATTGCTGATTTCGATGGCCTCATCCAAATCGCGGCAGGGAATAATGCTAAGAACTGGGCCAAAAATTTCTTCCTGCGCGATCCGCATCTGCGCAGCCACGTCTGTAAAAATCGTAGGCTCAATGAAAAAGCCGTGTTTCAAATCACCTTTGGTCAATCGGTTGCCGCCCAGATGAAGCGTCGCGCCATCTTCATTTTTGCCGATTTCGATGTAACCCAGAATCTTGTCAACGGCGGCTTGATTGATGACCGGACCCATATCCACGTTTTTGTTCAGCCCGTTGCCGACCCGCAAACCCTTGGCTTTTTCGGCCAGCTTTTCGACGAATTTTTTGTAGACCTTTTTGTGAACGACCATGCGCGAAGACGCGGTGCAGCGTTGGCCGGAAGTTCCGAATGCTCCCCAGACAGCGCCTTCTGCCGCCAGATCAAGATCTGCATCATCCATCACCATAATCACGTTCTTGCCGCCCATTTCCAGCGAGCAGATCTTCCCGTGTTGCGCGGCGTTGGTAGAAACAATGCGTCCGGTTTCGGTCGAACCGGTGAAAGAAACCAATCGGATGTCTCTATGAGTGGTTAGGGGCGCGCCGGTTTCTTCTCCGGATCCCATGACAATATTGATAACGCCTGGAGGAATGCCGGCTTCTTCGGCGGCTTTGACCAGGTTGATGGTGGAAAGAGGCGTGTCTTCGGCAGGTTTGATGACCAGCGTGTTGCCGCAGATCAGCGCGGGCATCATCTTCCACGATGGAATCGCCATCGGGAAATTCCACGGCGTAATCAGCGAAGCAATCCCAATCGGTTGGCGCACGCACATCGCAAATTTATGCGGCATTTCCGACGGCGTCGTGTACCCGTGCAGGCGACGACCTTCGCCTGCCGTATAAAACGTCATGTCAATTGCTTCCTGGACGTCGCCGCGCGCCTCTTTCAGCACTTTGCCCATTTCGCGCGTCATATCCTGCGCGAAT
>CAZMXG010000153.1:0-19609 GCA_964570175.1 uncultured Heliomicrobium sp.
AATCTCGCGGCAGAATCCAGCCTCTCCAGGGATTGTTGTATCGGTCCGGATTATAAAGAAACAGGCAAAGCAACGACGGAATTCCGTCATAAAATGCTCCGAATCTTCGGCTTTCGGCTTTACTGGCAAACACTGGCATCCCACCATACTTCGCACCAAACCGATCCGCTCGAAACCATCCCTCCTTATCCCAAACGGCTTCTTTGACGGCGTTTCGCTGCATTTCATCAAGCCGGTCGTACACACTACGCAGCTTTTCGCCAGCCATTTCATTTTCAATCAAGCTGACAAGTGCAGCTTTTTTGGTCGGATTTCCTTTGCTGGAAAAAAGCGCCGCGAGTTGCTGCAGGTGTTCATTGTTTCGGAATTCCAGTGCTTCACGATGTGTATGAAACCCGATGTCTTTTTTGGGCATAGTTTATTTCCTCAAGCTGGACCGCCCATTCTCTACTTGACCGTTTCCAGATATTTCAAACTTTTCTGAACGTTTTGCCACACTGGTGTGGTTTCGTCTTCCAGGATGTACCACTTGACGCCTTCTTTCTCGGAGGCCTTCAGCACTTCCGGCCAGTTGATCTTGCCCTGTCCCATCGGCACAGCATCTTTTTCCCGGAAATCGCCGGAGTGATCGCCAACCACATCTTTGCGAATGTCTTTCATGTGCAGTGACGAAAACCGGCCCGGATATTTTTGCATCAGCTTCACTGGGTCTTGGCCCGGAAACGCGACGTGATAGGTATCAAGTTGCATGCTGACAAACTTCGGATTGGTCTTTTCCATCATCAGGTCGAACAAGGTTCCCGTGCCGCCTTCGTTCGGGACAAATTCGTAACCGTGAATGTGGTAGAAAAAGCGCAAGCCATTTGCCGCCAGCTTTTCGCCCGCTCGGTTGAAGATTTCAATCGTTTGCAGGCAATCCGCTTTGGTGAACGGAGATTTGATCCAGGGTACACCGACTTCCTGGACCCCCAAGACCTTTGCGTCGCGGATCACTTCGTCAATCTTACCGCGTGCGGTTTTCAGTTCAATGTGCATGCTGACGGCTTTCAAACCCGCTTTGTCGAGTTCAGCGCGGAACTTCTGTGCCGTCATTCCGTAAGTGCCTGCCAGTTCGACGTTTGTGAAGCCAAGTTCGCGCACACGTTTCAGCGTGCCGGGAACGTCTTTTTTGAAATCGTTGCGGAAGCTCCACAATTGCACGGCCAGCCCGTTTTTGAGCGATTCGACAGTATTAAGGCGAATGGGTTCGGCAAAGCCCGAAGTCAGCGCCAAAGCAAGGAAAACAATCAAAGAAAGTTTTTTGAAATTCATTCGGCCTCCTGGTTAGCCAACAAGACTTTTCCGCCTTTCATCAATTCGGCGTATTCCGGCGGAAAGGCTTTGGCGCGGCCCTCGCCGTTCATGACGATGTGGTGGGTTTCGCCTTCAGCCAGCAAAGCTTCGTCGCCAGCACGGCGAACTTCGTAGGCAAATTTGATCGCGCGACTGCGGAGTTCAGTAACTTTTGACCGAATGACGATTTCGTCGTCGTATTTGGCCGGAACGCGATACTTCACGCGGCATTCCGTCACGGGCAGATACGCGTCGGCTTGGGTTTCCATATCCCGGTAATTGAAGCCGTAATCGCGGCACAGCTCCACACGACCGACTTCAAACCAGATCAGATAGTTGGAATGATAGACGACGCCCGCTTGATCGGTTTCAGCGTACCTGACACGCAGCCGGGTTTCGCTCCAATGATGCTTTTCAACGCTCATTTATGACCCTTTTTGAATTGATTCATCCCAATGGTACATTGACCGCCCTTGCGGAGATTTAAGCCGAGTTGTTTACCGTGAAAGGATAAAGCATGTCAAAACGAATCTTTCTTGCCGTTTGTCTGTTGTTTCTGTCCGTGGCCCATATAAAGCTGGTCGCCCAGCAACCAGCAAGAAAAGTTGTTGACCCCAATATTGCCGTAGCCAACACGGCGAAAGTTCTGGAAACCACCAGCCAGTTGCTGGAAGAAGTCAGCAAGCTGCGCGGCTTGAAAATCCTCTCGCCGGTGAAAAGCGGGGCGAAGTCTCGCGCTGAGATCGAGCAGGAAATCATTCGCGGTTTTGAAGAAGAAACCACACCTGAAGAAATCGAAACCACAAACAAAGTGTTGATTGCTTATGGTTTGGTGCCGAAAGATTTCAAGTATCGGGAATTCATGGTTCGACTGATGACGGAACAAGTCGCGGGATTTTATCGCCCCAAAACCAAAGAGCTGTTCATTGCCGACTGGAACGACCTGGATCAGCAAAAACCTGTCATGGTTCACGAGCTTCAGCACGCGCTGCAAGATCAGCATTTCAATTTGCGCCGGTTTGAAAAATGGCCGAATGGCGATGGCGACCGTGAAACGGCGATTCATGCATTGATCGAAGGCGACGCAACCGCATTGATGTACAACTATCAATTGAAACAAATGGGCAGCGACATCACCAAATTGCCCAGCATTGCCGGGTTGGCAGATCAAACGGTGTCGCAAGCCGAGCGCGACAAACAGGAAGTATTTCTGTCGGCCCCGGCGGCATTGCGCGAATCGCTGATCTTTTCCTATGTGTACGGCGCAGCCTTTGTGCAAGAGATGCTGAAAAAACGTGGTTGGGACGGAGTGTCCCAAGCTTTTACGGATTTGCCGCAATCCACGGAGCAGATTCTCCATTTTGAAAAGTACGCTGCGAAAGAGATGCCGGTCAAAGTGGAATTGGCCGATATTTCCAAACTGCTGGGCAATGGATGGCGGCGGCTTGATGCAGAAGTAAACGGCGAATTCGGCTACTTCATCATCCTGAGCGAATTCATTGGCAAAAAAGATGCGCGCGCAGCTTCAGCCGGATGGGCTGGTGATCAATCCACGCTCTACGAAAACTCGAAAACTGGCCAATTGCTACTCGCGCATCTGAGCAAATGGGATACGGCAAAAGACGCCGAAGAATTTTTCCGCGCCTATAGCGAACGCACACGCAAGCGATTTCCCCAAGCCAAACAAATTCCCGGCAAGCTGGAAACCGAGCGCAGCTTTCAAACTCCTGATGGAGAAACTTACCTGGAACTTCGCGATCTTTCGGTCTTGGTCATTGAGGGTCTGCTCAGCGGAAAAGTGCAAGAAAGACCTGAGCTAACAGGCGCGTTATGGAAAAAATAATCTCAATAATTTTGAAAGATTGCTGGGGCTTTTAATGCCGTAAATTTTATTCGGCTCATTTATCTTCTGTTTACCTTTTTAGTGTAGAATGTCCGCATTCCCCGCAGAAAACTTTGAAGGAACTCCTCCAAGCACGTCGAACCTGAAGACGCTTGTTTGATTCTTTATCCCGGCTCATTCGTTAGTCGGGACGATAAACGTGGCTGACGGAAAAAAAGAATAGCTTTGTTGCGGTTTGCATCCCAAGCGAGCCTTTCATCAATTCGTAGCAAGAGGGATGAACATGAAAAGACATATATTTTCTCAACGGATCCAGCGGTCGTTTTTGGCCATTTTCCTGCTAACGCCAATTCTGGCTTGTGCGGCGGACAAAGCTGCGGACAAGCACGAATCAGGAAAAAGTCGCAGCGCCGTAACTATCAAGAATTTCGGCAAAATCAATGACCACATTTACAGAGGTGGACAACCTGAAGGCGATGAATATCGCCAGTTAGTCGCACTTGGGATCAAGACCATTGTGGATTTGCGGCTGGATAGTGAATCCGGCGCCAAGGCGGCTGCGGAACAAGCTGGCTTGCGTTATGTCAATTTGCCGCTGGAACCGAAAGGTTATCCGCAAGCAGATGTCGCGCAGCGATTTCTTTCAATTGTCAACGACGAAGCCAATGGCCCTTATTACGTTCATTGCGCAGGCGGACGGCATCGCACGGGCGTGATGATCGCTGTTTACCGCATGGAAGTGGACAAATGGGACATTGAGCAGGCGTACAAAGAAATGAAGGATTACGATTTTTATACGCGTATGGGCCACGGCTGCTACAAAGATTACATATTTGATTACAGTCGCAACCTGCAGACTCAAACCAGAACGGCACAGGCAACGAACGCTAAAGCGCTTGCCAATGCCAATCAGCGCGAATAACCACGCAAGAATGTCGCAACTTCAAGCGCCATTTGGAAACCAGATAAAGACCAGCAGCATGGGTTGCCGGTCTTTTCTTTTTGCTACATACAGGATTGACGCGCCGCCTTTAACTCAAACTTTGGCCATAATTTACAACAATTGCCGTAAACACATTAGACTTCGCGGTTGCCCAATCAAATTTCTTGCCTTCTCTCGCAATCGGGCAGTTTTGCTGGTTGACTTATCCTTCCCTGCTGGCGAAGCTATCGGCGTATGAAACGAGACGCTGCGAAGCAACCTGCATCCAATCCCAACCGCAAACATCTTGAATCGCTGATCAGCGAACTCCGCGCGCTGGAAGAAACACTGCGGCAGGGTGGCGGCACAGACAAGATCGAACGTCAGCACAGCCAGGGAAAACTGACCGCGCGCGAACGAATCTCGTTGCTGCTGGATACCAACACGTATTTTCAGGAAGTCGGCTTATTGATCGCGCATGATCAATACTCTGGCCAGGCTCCGGCTGCCGGAGTCGTCACAGGTGTTGGCATTGTGTCTGGGCGAGAAGTCGTCGTTGTCGCCAACGATGCAACCGTCAAAGCCGGTTCGTGGTGGCCGGAAACGATCAAAAAAATGTTGCGCGCACAGGAAATTGCCATGCGCTGCCGCGTGCCGATTGTGTATCTGGTAGATTCTGCTGGAGTGAATTTGCCGTATCAGGATGGCGTCTTTCCTGGTCAATACGGCGCGGCACGGATTTTCTTTTACAACTCCATTATGCGGCGCTACCTGAAAGTTCCTCAGATTGCAGCAGTTATGGGCCAATGTGTGGCAGGTGGAGCCTACCTTCCGGCACTTTCCGACGTGATTTTGATGGTCGAGGGAACTTCATTTATGGGATTGGGAGCGCCCAACCTGGTCAAAGGAGCCATTGGCCAAAAAGTGGATGGCGAAACTTTGGGCGGCGCCAAAATGCATAACTCCATTTCCGGGGTCGCGCATTACCGTTCAAAAAACGACGAAGAATGTTTGCGGAAGATTCGCGATCTGATCGCAGAGCTTCCGACGCCAACTCCCAAAGCCAATATCACTGAACTGCAATCTCCGGGACGACCGGCAGCCGATTTGTACGACATCCTTCCAGGCGATCACAGAGCAACGTACGATGCGCGGGAAATGCTGAACTGCATTTTTGATCGCGACAGCTTCGATGAATTCCAGGCAGACTTTGCCAAAGAAATGATTGTCGGCCACGCGCGAATCTGCGGCATATTGGTTGGCATCATCGCCAACAACAGAGGCTTGCTGCCACCTCCTTCTCCAGGAAAACCGCCACGATTTGGCGGAATCATCTATACCGAAAGCGCGGAAAAGACGGCTTACTTCATAGACACCTGCAACCGGCACGGAACGCCGCTGGTGTTTATTCAGGACGTGTCGGGCTTTATGGTCGGCGTCGAAGCCGAACAGTCCGGCATCATTCGCGCGGGTGCTCGATTCGTCGAAGCGATGGCAACGGCGACGGTTCCCAAGATCGTGTTGACCATCAACCACGCCAGCGGAGCCGGATATTACGCCATGGCTGGCCAAGGATTCGATCCGGATTTTATCTTCACGTTGCCGACCGGACGTATGGCCGTGATGGAAGGCGAATCTGCCGTCATGGCTTTGTTCGCCTCGCAGCTTGAAAAACTGAAAGCCGCCGGACAAGAACCGGATGAAAAGCTGAAAGCGGAAATGGACCGCGTTCGCGCCGAATACGAACGGCAGCTTGATGCGAAATTCGCTGGCGCGCGCGGCTTTGTGGATGCAGTGATTGCACCGGAGGAGATTCGCCCCGTGCTGGAACTTGCGTTGCGAACTGCGCTAAACAATCCCGGGCCGCATTTAGGATTTGGAATGTAGAGAGATTTTGGGATTTGAATCGGATGACATACCATCTCGCCTGTTCAGACGAAGCGCTTGGCTTCAGTCGGACGCATTCACTATCAATTAAGGAGTCATTGTCATGGTTACGCTAGAAGATGCACGCCGGGTTATTGCCGCGGCGGAAAAGAAAGCTGCGGAAATTGGTCAACCGATGAATATTGCGGTTGCAGACGGCGGTGGGAATTTGGTTGCGCACGTTCGCATGGATAAAGCCTGGCTGGGCAGCGTGGATATTTCCATCAAGAAAGCTTACACCTCGCGCGCCTTCGACATTGCCACGAAAGACCTGGCGGAACACAGCCAATCTGGCGGGCAATTTTTCGGAATTCATGCTTCGAACAATGGCCGGATTATGATCTTCGCGGGTGGAATTCCGTTGAAGCGGAATGGCGAAGTGGTTGGCGCAATTGGCGTCAGCGGAGGGTCAGGCGAGCAGGATCACGCTGTGGCAGAAGCCGGAGCCGCGGCGTTCTAAAGCGTTCATTTTTGCTGTCCGGGGAAAAACGATTCCCCGGATATTTCATTTCCGTGGAGGAAATTCTCTTGATCGAACTTTATTTGATGCGGCACGCAATCGCTGCAGATTTGGGTGTCGGCGGAATTATCAATGACGCTGACCGCCCTCTGACGCCTGAAGGCCGGGCGAAAATGAAACAAGCCGCCGCTGGACTTAAAGAGCTGGGATTGAAGTTCAACGTGATCTTGACCAGCCCGCTGTTGCGCTGCCGCCAAACCGCCGAAGCCGTTGCCGAAATTTTGGAATTGCAGCATCGCGTCAAAATCATTGAATCTCTGGCTCCCGGCAAAGCCTTTGCGACGGGCGAAGGCGGCCACGCGGAGATCTTTTTAGAACTCGGCGCGTACCAGTTCGATCGCGCGTTGCTGGTCGGCCACATGCCCGACCTATCAGAGCTGGCGTCTTACCTGATGGCAGGCAATCGCAACCTCAACATTGAATTCAAAAAAGGCTCTTTGTGTTTGGTTGAAGTTTCCAGTCTGCCCCCTCGCGGCCCCGGACTGTTGCGCTGGTTGATGTCTCCAAAACAAATGCGCGCCCTGAGCAAAGGAAAGTGATTACAAGATGAATCCCTGGCACGATGTTGATTTGGGCGATGAAGCTCCGGAAGTGTTCCGCTGCATCATTGAAATTCCCATTGGCTCGAAGGTGAAATACGAACTGGATAAAGCCACAGGCTTGCTGAAAGTGGATCGTGTGCTGTTTAGTTCCGTGCATTATCCAGCCAATTACGGCTTTCTGCCGCGAACGTATTGCGACGATAACGATCCGCTGGACGTGCTGGTGCTCGGCCAAGTTCCCGTATACCCCTTGAGCATCATGCGCGCCAAAACCATCGGCGTAATGCAGATGGTTGACCAGAACGAAGAAGACGACAAAATCATCGCCGTTCACGCGGACGACCCTGAATACCGCGATTACAAAGACATTTCCGAACTGCCGGAATACCGTCTGAAATCTGTTCGTCGGTTCTTTGAAGATTACAAGGCGCTGGAAAACAAACAGGTCAAAGTCGAACGTTTCATGGGACGTTTCGACGCCATCAATATCATCGAACGCAGCATCAAATTGTACGAAGATTTGAAGCCCAAACTGATTGGCGAAAGCTTCCGGTAACACCGGCTTACTTGTCCCGCGTTTTGTTTTCAATTCCCGGCATCATTGCTATGATGCCCGCCTTCCCGACCGCAATCTTTCTCTAAAAGGCAAAAGCACGAATGTCGAAATCAAATTTCCTGGTGACAGGAGCGCACGGTTTTATCGGCGCTTGGGTAGTCAAACGGCTCCTGGCCGAAGGTCATAACGTAACGATTTTTGATTTGAACTCCAGCCCGCACCGGCTGCGGCAGATTATGAACGATGACGAAATTGCGCAGGCAAAAGTCATCGAAGCTGACATCACTGACGGCGATGCCGTGACCAAAGCCGTCGAGCAAAACGACATCAACAACATCATCCATCTGGCGGGAGTTCAGGTTCCGATTTGCCGAGCCAATCCCAGACTGGGCGCAATGATCAACGTCGTCGGCACGGTCAACGTGTTTGAAGCGGCCAGGAATTCCGGCGGCAAAATCAAACAGGTCGTTTATGCCAGCTCCGCAGCCGTTTTTGGCGAACCAGAAGACGGCAATCCCGTCAGCGAAAATCAGGCTGGAAGGATGACGACGCATTACGGTGCGTTCAAACAATGCAACGAAGACAATGCCCGCGTGTACTTTCTGGATAACGGGATCAGCAGCGTCGGGCTTCGACCGCTGACGGTTTATGGACCTGGGCGGGATTTCGGAATGACGTCCGATCCGACAAAAGCCATGAAAGCCGCCGTCGTTGGCCGTCCGTTTCATATCCGTTTTGGCGGAGAAACCGATTTTCTTTTCGCTGCCGATTGTGCGGATGCGTTCATTCGCTCGGCGACAACAGAACTGACAGGCGCACATGTGTTCAACCTGCACGGCGAAACTGTTCGCGTGGCAGCAGTTGTTGAAGAGATCGAAAAATTGATTCCTTCGGCCAAAGGCTTAATCACCGTTGCCGCAGATGGGATCAAGATGCCTTCGGCATTGGACGATTCGGCAATTGTCGCTGCGCTTGGCGACGTGCCGCATACTCCGCTGGCGCAAGGCGTCAAGGAAACGATTGAACGCTTTCAACTTCTGCAAAGCGAAAACCGGCTGGATACCGCTGATTTAGACCAATAACTCCATGAGCAATACGACAATGAAAGCTTTGGCTCTTTGCGCGCCGCACAAAATGGAAGTTCGCGAAATTGCCACGCCGACTCCACAACCAAACGAAGTTCTGGTGCGAGTTGGCGCGGTTGGTTTGTGCGGGACTGATTTTCACATCTTTGAAGGTCACGCCAACTACCGCAGGGATGCCTCTGGCCGACTGGTTCCTCTGGAAGAAGAACCGCTGATTTTAGGTCACGAGTTTTGCGGCATTGTCGAAGAAGTTGGCAGCGCTGTGAAAGACGTGAAAGCTGGGGATTGGGTGGTTGTGGATCAGGGCTGGAATTGCCTGAGCTATCACAAAACAGAACTTTGCGAATACTGCGAAACAGGCGATTCGCACCAGTGCGCGAATTATGCCGAACACGGCATCACCGGATTGCAAGGCGCACTGGCGGATTTTGTCTCGGTGCCAGCAATCAATACCGTCAAAATTGAAACCGCGCTGGCGATGGAACAAGCCGCGATGACCGAACCGCTGGGCTGCATTACCCATACCATGAACACGGTGCTGAAAACGCAGTCGCGGTATCAGTTCGCTGGGGAGAAAGAAGCCGAACGCCCCATCAAATCCGTTCTGGTTTGCGGAGCCGGTCCCGCCGGATTGCTGTTTACACAGTACTTGCGAAATGTAATCGGTTTCGAAGGTTTGCTGATTGTCAGTGAGCCGAGCGAAAAGCGCCGACGGCTGGCGGAAAAGTTTGGCGCGACAGGAATTGACCCGACAGCAACCGATTTGGTCGAAGCCGTCAAGGATTTGACGAAAGGCGAGCGCATCAACTTGTTGATTGAATCCGCCGGAATCGCTCCTTTGTTCAAACAGATACCCAGCCTGATTCGCAAACAAGGAACTGTTGTCCTGTACGGTCATGGCCACCACGGCGTGGACTTGGGTGTCATGAACAACATTCAGTTCATCGAACCGACGCTGATTGCGCCGACCGGCGCATCGGGCGGCTTCGATTCCGACGGCAGACCCAGCACCTATCGCCGCTCTCTGGAGCTGATCGCTTCCGGCAAAATCAACGTTTCAAAAATCATCACGCACCACTACCATTCGCTGGCCGATGTGCCTGCCGGGTTTGCGCAGGATCATTTCGGCACTGATTTCATCAAAGGAGTCGCGGTCTTTTCGTAGGTGGTAGATGCCAGGTTTTAGATGGCAGTTCCACTTGTCTTAAAACCTGCAACCTGCAACCTGCAACCTGCAACCTGTATGAACAAAACAAAACTGTCCATCATCGTCGCCCTTTCCCTTTTCGTCGTTCTCGCCATCACAGCTTGCAACAAAGGCGCAGGCAACAACGCTTCCGGCAAAAAGAAAATCGCTGTCATTCCTAAAGGCGTTTCTCATTTCTTCTGGCAAAGCGTCAAATCCGGAGCCGATGCCGCTGGAAAAGAATTGGATGTTGAAATTGTCTGGAAAGGCCCCGCAACGGAAACAGACATTTCCGGCCAGATCAACATTGTCGAAGACATGATCAATCGCCGCGTGGACGGCATTGTGCTGGCGCCGTCGCACGGAGATTCGCTGGTTCCGATTACCGAACGCGCGCAGCGGGAAGGCATTCCGGTAACAATTTTCGATTCCGGCATTTCGACCGAAAAATACGTTTCATACGTTGCGACGGACAACCGCCAAGGCGGCGTGCAAGCAGCCAAGCGAATGGGTGAAAAGCTGGGCGGCAAAGGCAAAGTCGCCATCCTGGGCGTTAAGAAAGGTTCGGTTTCGACCGACGAACGAGAAGACGGATTTCGCGAAACAATCCTGAAAGAATTTCCGGGCATCAACCTGATTCCGATCATCTTTTACGGTGAATCGCTCGCCACAAAATCGCTTTCGGTTGCCGAAGACATCCTGACGGCGAATCCCGATTTGGCCGGAATCTTCGCCTCGAATGAAACTTCATCGGTTGGAGCCGTCAACGCCATCCGCCAGCGCAATCTGGCTGGCAAAGTCACGCTGGTCGGATTCGATTCCAGCCCGGATCTCGTTCGCAGCATTAAAGAAGGCGGCATTGATTCCCTGGTGCTGCAAGACCCGTACAAGATGGGATATGAAGGCGTCAAAACCATCGTGGACAAACTGGCGGGCAAAACTCCTGAACGTCGCATTGATACCGGCGTCAAACTGCTGACCAAAGACAACCTGGATACACCTGAAATGCAGCGACTGATCAAATAATCTTTCGGAGCATTTATGCCTCAAGCTTCTTTTCTCGCTTTCGCAACAATTATTGCATTGGTTGCCATACTTGCCATCGCATTCATTGTCGCAATCCGCAACTGTGGAGACAGCGGCGAATCAAGCACAGAAAAGTTTTATTGGGTGGGTATCGCAGTCTTGATCGTCTTCCTGTGGTTGGTGACTTCTTCATTGATTTCCAAGTCGGGCATTTTGATGGAATTCACTCGCCGCCCACCGCCCTTTGTGCTGATGGCATTTGGCTTCACGCTGGCAACGGCGATTTTGTCGTTTTCACCCATTGGCTCTCGTCTGGTAAAAGGCCTCAGCATCGGCTGGCTGATTGGCTTTCAGGCGTTTCGTATTCCCGTGGAACTGTGGCTGCATCGGTTGTACCAGGAGGGTGTCACGCCTGTTCAAATGACCTACTCGGGACGGAATTTCGACATCATTTCAGGCCTGCTGGGGCTGGCCCTTGGGTTGTGGGCACTGAAAAGCCAGCCACCGCGTTGGGCAATCTGGTTGTTTAACCTTGTCGGCTTGGGCTTGCTGATCAACATCGTCACAGTGGCGATTCTTTCTACCCCAACGAATTTACGTCAGTTTTTCAACGAACCGGCAAATACGTTCGTGGCTTACTGGCCATATGTCTGGCTTCCGGCGTTTCTGGTGCAAGCCGCTTGGTTCGGCCATTTGCTGGTTTTTCGTTGGCTGAGACGTCCTACAACCAATTAAACGGCGATTCAAAATGAATGCTTCCACTACTGCGCTGGAAATGCGCGGCATCTCAAAATCATTTTCAGGCAATACGGTTCTGGCCGACGTCAGCCTCACTGCCAAAGCCGGTGAAGTGCTGGCATTGCTCGGCGAAAACGGCGCGGGCAAATCCACGCTCATGAAAATTCTGGCTGGCGTTCACCAGCCTGAAGCGGGCGAAATTCTGATTGACAGCCAGCCGGTGAAATTTGCTCGTCCGGCGGATGCGCTCAGCGCTGGCATCGCAATGATTTATCAGGAATTGTCGCTTGCGCCGCACCTGACTGTCGCCGAAAACATCTTTCTAGGCCGCGAACCGCTCAAAGTTTCTTTGCTTGGCTTTATCAATGACCGGGAATTGAACGAACGCGCCAAAAAGCTGCTCAGCGATTACGGCTTTAATTTGAATCCAAAAGCGCGCGTTGGCAGTTTGAGCGCCGCCGACCGCCAGCAAGTCGAAATCACCCGCGCGATTGTCGAAGCCAAACGCGTGATCGTGATGGATGAACCGACTTCTTCGCTGACCGACAGCGAGGTAAAAGAACTGTTCCGGCTGATTCGCGATCTGAAAAAGCGAGGCCTGGCGGTGATTTATATTTCTCACCGATTGGAAGAGCTGGATGAAATCGCTGACCGCGTAACGATTTTGCGCGATGGCAAAGCCGTCTATTCAGGCCAGTGGGGCGACATTTCGACCGATGAAGTCATCAAGCACATGGCCGGGCGCGAGCTAAAGGAAATCTTTCCACCGCGCAAAGCCAGCACTGGCGAAGTGAAGCTGCGCGTTCGCAATTTGACGCTGCTTCCGAAATTCGACGGCATCAGCTTTGATGCTCATGCCGGTGAAGTCGTGGGCATCGCTGGCTTGGCGGGAGCAGGACGCACAGAATTGGTCGAAGCGATTTTCGGCGCAACGCACGCAACCAGTGGCGAAATTGAACTCAACGGCGAAAAGATTCTGTATTCGCAACCCAGCAAATCTGTCCCGCTGGGTTTGAGCCTGCTGACCGAAGATCGCAAACGAACCGGTTTGTGTTTGAATCTGCCGCTGGCGACAAACATCACACTGGCCAACACGCGCGCCCTGGTCAAAAGCGGGCGGCTACAAGCCAAACTGGAAACCTCCACAGCGCAAAACTTCATTCAAAAATTGAACATTCGCCCGCCTGCCCCTGCAAAACCAGTTGGCCGATTGAGCGGCGGCAATCAGCAAAAATCCCTATTGGCACGTTGGCTGTTTGCCAACAGCCAGGTTTTTTTACTGGACGAACCGACGCGCGGAGTTGATGTTGCCGCTCGCTCGGAAATTTACCGCGAGGTCAATGAACTTGCCGAAGCGGGCGCAGCCGTCGTCATGGTTTCTTCAGACTTGCCGGAACTGCTGGGGATGGCTGACCGAATTTTGGTGATGCGGCGTGGAAAAATGGTGGCCGAATTGAATGCCAAAGAAACAACTCAGGAAGAAGTTCTGAAATACGCAGCAGTTGAAGAAAGCTGATTGCACCATCATCCTAACCGAATTTATTCAAGAAATTCTCTTTACCGCCGAAACGCCCAGAAGCAAGAGTTTTGCAGAGCTTTTCTCCGCGTTTCTTCTGTGCTTTTGCACCTCTGCGATAACGGTTTTGACACTCGTATCAGTAAAACAAAAGGAAGCTTATGACTACTCTCTACCCCACCACTCGTCGTCTGCTGTTGATCTTGCTCATAACTGCTACGGCTACCTTTTCCGCTTTCGCGCAAAGCAAACAGCAGATGGACGAAGAGTTCGCCAAATCCGTCAAGGAATGGACGACCAAGCCGGAGTTCATCAGCCCGCTGGTTGATCACCTGCCCAAGGTGGCCGGGGTTCCAACTCCAAAAGATGTGCTTGGGTATCACATCGGCACACCGCTAAAACTGACTCGAACGGCAGATAGCTATCGTTATTATCGCGCACTGGAAAAGGCTTCGCCGCGGGTAAAAGTCATCAACATTGGCCAAACTGACGAAGGCCGCGAATGCGTGGTCGTGTTTGTCGCCAATGAAGACACGATCAAGAACTTGGAAACCTATCGTGGCTATCTGGCGCAACTGGCCGATCCGCGTAACCTCAACGAAGCGCAAGCGCAGGAAGTCATCGCCAAAGCCAAACCGATCTATCATTTCAGCGGCGGGCTGCACAGCGCGGAAACCGGTCCGCCGGAAATGCTGATGGAACTGGCTTACCGGCTGGCGGTCGAAGATTCAGCAATCCTCAACGCCATCCGCGACAATGTGATCGTTTCTATCACTCCGGCAGCCGATCCGGACGGGCGCGACCGCTACGTTGACTGGTATTACCGCCACAAACTGGACGAAGCCAATGAAAACGATTCGATGGGCGGGCCGCCGTACTGGGGCAAATACATTTTCCACGACAACAATCGAGACATTAACTATTCGCAGGTGACGATGCGGAACCTGCTGAACTGGTACTTGCAATGGCATCCGCCAATTATGCACGACCTGCACGAATCGGTTCCGTTTATGTACACCTTCAGCGGACAGGCTCCACAGCAACCGGGACTTGATCCGATTTTGTACGGCGAACTTCCGTGGTTTTCGAACTTCGAAATGGCGCAGATGATCAAGTACGGCATGCCCGGCGTCTGGACGCACGCCTTCGTGGATATGTGGTCGCCAGGCTATCTGGCGTTTATGTCGTCGAATCACAACGGAATGATTCGAATGTACGAAACCTTCGGCAACGGCGGAGCCAACACCATGAAACGACGTGTTGCTCCGCCGGAAAGCGTTGGCGGTGCGGGGCAGACTTCGCGCGAATGGTATCGCCCAATGCCGCCGTACAAAGAAGTCGAATGGTCGCTGCGCAACAACACAAATTACATGCAAACCGGCGTGCTGTCAGCGCTGCAACTGACCAGCCAGTTTCCGCAAATCGTGCTGGAAAATTTCTACAAAAAATCGCGCAATTCCATCGAAGACGGCAAGAACAACGCGCCTTACGGATTCATTATTCCGACGCAGGACAATATGACCGGCGTCGAGTTCCTGGTGAACACTCTGCGGTTGCAAGGGATCGAAGTCGGACGATTGACGGCAGAAGCGAAGCTGAAAGAAGGCACCTTTCCCGCCGGGTCTTTTGTCGTAAAACGCGATCAACCTTACGGGCGGCTGGCGAAAATCCTGCTGGAAAAACAGAATTTCCCTGATCCCAGTTTGCGAACCTATGACGACACAGGCTGGACGATGGGAATGATGGTGCACACGCCTGTCATTGAAATCGCCGATAAAGCGGTGCTCAGCACGCCGGTCGAACCTGTTGATAAATTTGTAGTCAAAGGCGAAGTTAAAGGCAGCGGAACCGTTGTTTACGCGGTGCTTAACCACGGGTCGAACAATCTGATTTCGCTACGATACAGGTTGAAAGGTGCGAAGGTGCAATCCAACGAAGCCAGCTTTAAGGCTGGTGACGTGGATGTTCCAGTGGGTTCGTTGATTGTTCCGGCGAGCGAGGCAAGCCGTGCTGCAATCGAACAATTAGGGTTGAAAGCGGTGTCCTTGACCGCAGCACCATCTGTTTTGATGCACGAAGTTGATCTGCCCCGGTTGGCAGTGTTCACAACCTGGGGCAGCACGCAGGAAGTCGGCTGGGTGCGGCACGCCCTTGATCAATTCGGCGTGCAATACGATCTGATTTACAAAGAGCGCATCAAGCAAGGTAATCTGCGTGATGCGTACGACATGATCCTGATTCCGAATCAGGCTGGCAGCGGCAAACGGTTGGTGTTCGACCGCGATCCCGTTCGCAAACCGCTGGCGTATACCAAATCCGATCAGTTCAAATCGCAAGGTATGTACGGCGAATCAGAAGACATTACGGGCGGCATGGGTTTGGCCGGAGTTGCTGAGTTTGAAAAGTTCATCAATACCGGCGGTTTGGTGGTTACGCTGGGAACGGCCAGCTTCTTCCCTGCCGAATTCGGCCTGACCCGTACGATTGACGCCGGACGGACTTCGCCGCAGTTTTATGCGCCGGGGCCGATTGTCGAAGCCGAAATCCTGAAGCCGGAACATCCGCTGTTTTACGGCTACACAAACAAAACCATTTCGGTGCGTTATGCCAACGGACCGCTGCTCAACGTTCCCGAACGCGACCGAAACCAACAGGTGTTGATGCGATTCCCCGGAACCGAGAAAAACGTGCTGAGCGGTTTGGCGCGCGGCATTACGGAAACGCGCAACCGTCCGGCCATCGTGGACGTCCCGGTCGGCAAAGGCCGCGTGATTCTGTTCGCGACGAATCCTTGCTATCGCTGGCAGAATCACGGTGAGTTCGGGATGCTGTTCAATTCGATCCTTCACTTCAACGATTTCAAACGCTAGATGGATGTTGTGCGCCATTATCTAGAAAAGCGCGGGCGGCACACGGCTGTGCTTTTCTAGATAATGGTTATTTTTCTAGAAATGTTGCAAATGTTTATCTTTAACGGAAAACCCCAAAAGGTAAAAGCAGCGTAACTGTTCGCCTTTTTCTTTGACTGACTTGGCATTCCAGTAAAAAAATTCAGCTTTCCTAGTCATTTGGTTGACCCTTTTCTTACAGCTTCCTATAATCTGCACGCATTCTTACTTTAGTATCCGTTTAAATTAGCAAAGGCGCTGGAGTGACCACCTCGCAGTTTTAATTTGTCACCCAGCTTCCTGAGCTTCCAAAACTCACAATCCAATAGTTTGGAACTTCGAGCAGCCGTCGAGGGGCTTGGTTCGCTTTCCCATTCTGCGGAGCGAGGTTTCACCACGAGGTAATCCATGAGAACTTCACGCAAACACACACGCATTTTGTTGGGTCTTTTGGTTTGCTTGCCGCTCATTGGCATTTTGCTGATGCCCGGCAAAGCAGTTGAGGCTGTCCGCTCCGCTTTTAAGCGACCGGCAACCACCTCCGCATCGGCAATACCGAACGCCGCACCAACAGCGATGCAGGACAAAGGTGTTCAGCAAGGGAAACCTGATTCGCCTTCGGAAGTTTCGGTAATTCAAGTTTCCGGCCCTGTTGGGCCGAAACCAAACAATGCAACTCGCTTGGCAGCAGCGGCTGTCCGCCTTACGGAAACGGAGCCCAATGGCACAACAGCCACGGCCACGGCGATTGGCGTCCCCAGTGGAAAAATCATCGGGAATCTGTTTCCGAACGGGGACATAGACTTTTATTCCTTCACAGCAAATGCTGGTGACCGCTTTTATGCTGCGACGATGACTTCGTTTTCGGCGGGCAACAGCACTGACAGTCAGCTCACACTGCTCGCTTCTGACGGCACGACTGTGATTGAGTTTGACGATGACAATGGCAGTTTCGCAGCGCTCTCCTCTTCGATCGCTGGTGCGACGATCCCTTCGACTGGAGTCTATTATCTAAAAGTCAACGACTTCACCGCGGGTACAACATCGGAACGTCCCTACGAACTGTGGTTTCAAATACAGAGTGGAACGCCGACACCCGAAGTAGAAGGAAACGACACACCAGCGACTGCAAACCCATTGCCTGCCAACGGCTGGGTCAGCGGCACACGGAATCCGGCTGCCGCAACCGAACAAGACTGGTACAGCTTGAGCCTCAACGCTGGCGACACGGTATTCCTGAGCCTGGACGTGAATCCGGAACGTGATGGCACAGTTTGGAATGGCCGACTTGGCTTTGCGCTCTTTGGCGATGCTGGCAATCAGATACTGGTCGTGGACGACGCTGGAACCGGAGACGTTACTCCTGTTCCAAACAATCCCTCCGAAGCGTTTTTTATGACGGTCAAGGCTGCCGGGACTTACTTCGCCTTCGTTGACTCTGCTTCGGCTGCTGTCGGTGGACCGACGGCGACTTACACCCTGAGCGTATCTGTTCTACCTGCGAAAACGGGCGTCAATTGCACAACGTATACAAGCACTGATGTGCCGCAAACCATCGGACCAGGCACGGGCTTGACCAGTTCCACCATTACGGTGCCGGGCAATCCACGGATTGAGGATATTGATGTATCTATTGTGCTCAACCATGCGTTGATGCAAGACATTGATGCCCACTTGCGATCCCCTGCTGGCAATAACAACGGCTTATTTGCCGACATTGGTGCTGCTGCCACAGGCGGTCAACAACAGTTGGACGTTACCTTTGATGACGAAGCCGGTATCCCCCCGGCATTTACAGCCTTCAAGGGGACACAGCTCAAACCTGAAAACAATTCCACCGCTGGCACCGCAAGCACATCGGGTGCCTTCCGGCTTGCTGCGTTTTACGGAGAAAACGGCGGAGGAACGTGGACGCTTGACTTGCGCGACGATACGGCAGGGGCAAACGGCGGCACGCTAACTTCGTGGAGCATTAAGATTTGCGAGGAACCACCTCTGCCAAGCTGCCCGGCGGGCTTTAAGCGTGCAACAGTATTCAGCACGGACTTTGAAAGCGGTGCCGCTGGGTTCACACACTCTGGCACGCAGGACGAATGGCAACTCGGTCTTCCCAATACAGCAGCAACGACAACGGCCAATCCTGTCGCTGCCTTTACAAATTGCCTTAGCGGTGTGAATTGCTGGAAAACTGACCTGACAGGTACTTACAACGCTTCCAGCAACCAAGACCTGTTATCGCCGAACATCAACCTGGCTGGCTTTTCGGGTCCGGTGGTTGTGACTTGGGCAATGCGCCATCAGATCGAAACAGCCAATTTCGACCATATGTTTGTGGACTTCCAACAGGTTGGCGGGGCGACTCCGGTGCGCTTGTATGACTGGCTTGACCCGACGCCGATCAGCGCCTCTGCCGGCACAGGAAATCCACAGGAAAACATTGGAGGAAGTTACGGTTGGGGAGTTTTTTCACGGCGTGCTGACAGTCTTGCTGGTCTGAATTCCGAGTTGCGCTTCCACCTGGATAGCGATAGCAGTGTTCAATTCGGCGGCTTGGCGGTTGACGATGTCAGCGTGACGGCCTGTCAGCCATGTCCGGCAATCAGCTGCCCCGCCAACATCACCACCAGCACCGCACCGGGACTTTGCACGGCTGTGGTGAATTACACAACCCCGGTTTCGACCGGATGCACCGTGACCTGCACCCCTGCTTCGGGTTCGACCTTTGTCAAAGGAACGACAACTGTCACCTGCAACAACAGTGGAGCTTCGACCTGTACCTTCACCGTGACCGTTAACGACACCACTTCTCCGGCGATCACCTGCCCGGCGAACATTACGGTCAACACCGCTTCTGGCCAGTGTTCGGCAACAGCAACCTACACGACACCTACGCCGACGGATAATTGCCCAGGAGCAACAGCCGCCTGCGTGCCTCCGTCCGGCTCGACGTTCCAGAAGGGTGTGACAACCGTTACCTGCACTGCGACGGATGCTTCGAACCTTACGGCGGCTTGCACGTTCACAGTAACGGTCGTTGATAACCAAGCGCCAACAGTGACTTGCCCAGCCAACATTTCTGGCGTTCCGGCGGGCGTCGTTACCTACACAACACCAACTGCGAACGACAATTGTCCTGGTGCAACAGTTGTTTGTTCACCTGCTTCGGGCTCCAGCTTCCCAGCGGGCACAACGACTGTCACCTGCACGGCCACTGACGCAGCCAATCTGACCGGAAGCTGCACTTTCACAGTCACGGCAATGAATCCTTGCACGATCACGTGTCCGGCGAATCAGGTGGCGTGGACAGCGGGAACGACAGCAGTCGTTACGTATCCAGCTCCGACGACCACTGGAAGCTGCGGGACAGTAACCTGCACCCCGGCATCCGGGTCAACGTTTAACGTTGGCACAACGACGGTGACTTGTTCGACGACTGCTGGCCCAAGCTGCAGCTTCACTGTGACGGTTAATCGGTTGACCTTGGGCGCTTCGCTGACAGACCCGCTGGCGTGTTCCGGTCCCGGCAACA
>CAZMXG010000154.1:0-19497 GCA_964570175.1 uncultured Heliomicrobium sp.
AAGAGTTCCGTCCGATCGCAGCCAGTACGCTCACGCCAAAATCGTTTCTATCAGCACAGAAGCCGCAAAAAGTTCTCCGGGAGTCGTCGCCGTTTACACCGGGGCGGATGTTGCGGGCAAAGTAGGCCTTGTTCCTTGCGCGGCTGCGCTGCCGGGATTGAATGTGCCGAAATATCCAGTTCTGGCAACGGGCAAAGTAATTTTCGTCGGCCAGCCGATTGCCGCTGTTGTCGCAACCGACAAATACAAAGCGCGTGATGCAGCCGATTTGATCGAAGTGGATTACGATGCGCTGGATGTAATCAGCGACGCGGAAGCGGCTGCTCAAAGCGATTCGCCGATCATCCACGAAGAGTTTGGAACCAATATCGCGTTTACCCATCAAGCTGGAACCGGCGATATTGACGCTGCTTTCGCGCAGGCTGACAAAATCGTCAAAGAGAAATTGAATCACCAGCGACTGGCACCGATTTCCATGGAACCGCGCGGCGTGCTGGCCCAATACTTCCCCGGTGAAGAACAAATGACGTTGTGGTCTTCGACACAGATTCCGCATCTGATGCGGACCCAGGTAGCCATCATGCTCGGCATTGCCGAAAACAGACTGCGCGTCATCACTCCGGAAGTCGGCGGCGGATTCGGTTGCAAGCTGAACGTTTACGCCGAAGAAGCGCTGCTCGGCTGGATTTCTATGCAGCTTAACAAGCCTGTGAAATGGATTGAATCTCGCCGTGAAAATTTTCAAGCGACCATTCACGGACGCGCGCAAGTCGGCACCTGCGAAATCGCCGTCAAAAACGATGGAACGCTGCTTGGGCTTCGCTACAACGTCACGGCTGATCTGGGTGCGTATCTACAACTTCTGACTCCGGCAATTCCAACGTTGACCGGATTGATGCTGTCGGGCTGTTACAAGATTCCGGCGATTCAAATGAACTGCATTGGGGTCTTCACCAACAAGATGTCCACCGATGCCTATCGCGGAGCTGGTCGCCCCGAAGCGACATATCTTGTGGAACGCATGATGGATTGCGTCGCGCGCGAATTGGACATGGACCCGGTCGAATTGCGGCGCAAGAACATGCCGAAGCCCGATGAGTTCCCATTCGCCACGGCAACCGGCTTGTTTTATGACACGGGCGATTACGAAAAAGCGCTCGACAAAGCGCTGGCAATGGCCGACTACAAAAAGCTTCGCGCTGAACAGGCAGAGGCCCGCAAGCAAGGCCGCCTGATTGGCATTGGCGTTTCGACGTACGTGGAAATTTGCGCCATGGGGCCTTCGATTGCATTGCCTGCCGGAGGCTGGGAAAGCGCGACGGTCCGCGTGGAACCGACTGGCAAAGTTACTGTGCTAACAGGAATTTCTCCGCACGGACAAGGCGAAGAAACCGCGTTCGCGCAAATCATAGGCGATATGCTTGGCATTGATATGAATGACGTCCTGGTCATTCACGGCGATACCTCCATCGTTCAATACGGCATCGGAACTTTTGGTAGCCGGGGCTTGGCCGTCGGCGGAGCCGCCCTGGTCAAAGCGGCCGAAAAGGTTGTGGCCAAAGCAAAAACTCTAGCCGCTCATTTGCTGCAAACCGACGAAGCCAGCCTGACTTTTGAAGACGGCAGGTTTGTCGGCGCGCCAAACGACAAATCGGTTTCGATTAAGGAAGTCGCTCTCGCGGCTTATATCCCGCATAACGTTCCCGAAGATTTCGAACCGGGACTGACTGCCACGCACTTTTTCGAGCCGAAAAATTTCACCTTTCCGTCTGGCACGCACATCTGCGTTTCTGAGGTTGATCGCGAAACAGGCGAAGTCAAAATTCTGCGCTACATCGCTGTTGACGATTGCGGCAATCAGATCAACCCTTTGATCGTGCAGGGCCAGGTTCACGGCGGCATTGCGCAAGGCATGGCGCAGGCGCTGTTTGAAGAGGTCGTTTACGATGAAAACGGTCAACTGCTGACCGGCGAATTGATGGATTACGCCGTTCCTAAAGCGCATCAACTGCCGCACTTTGAACTGGATCACACCGTTACCCCAACTGATGTTAACCCGCTCGGCGCAAAAGGCGTTGGCGAGGCGGGCACCATCGGCTCCACTCCCGCGACAGCCAATTCAGTGATTGATGCGCTGGCGCCATTCGGCGTTACCCACGTTGATCTGCCGCTGCGTCCAGAAAAGCTTTGGCGCTTGATGAATAACTAAACTCAGCAACTGTTAGCAAAACGGCTTTTGGTTATTACCCGCCGTTTAGGAGATTTGTTATGGCAAAACCCCAACAAAAAACTTCCGTCGCAAATAATCCTGAACCTCCAAACCTGACTCCCCGGCCACACTTTCACGGCGTGATTCGCGGCCTGGATTCAACCTTGGAATCGCGAATTCTTGAAGGCCGATTCGGGCGAATGTTTCGCACTTTGCCATCGGCAAGGTTTCCCACCGCCGAACTGGAAGCGTTAGGGACAGCGATAGTCGCCGTTCCCGAAGAAGACGTCACGCCCGAAACCGAAGTGGATGCCGAAGAAAGCAGCGTGATCTCCGCAGGGTTCACATACCTTGGACAGTTTATTGACCACGACATCACATTTGATCCGAACAGCAGCCTGCAACGGCAAAACGATCCCGACTCCTTGGTCAATTTCCGTACGCCGCGCTTCGATCTTGATAACGTTTATGGCCGTGGCCCTGCCGATCAACCGTATCTTTATGAAGATGACGGCAGACACTTTAAGCTCGGACGCCGCCTGACCGGGGCTGAACGCTTTGACCAAAACACGCGAGACCTGCCCCGCCACAAATCCGAAGTGAATCCTGCCACTGGCCGTGCGCGCGCGTTGATCGGCGATCCGCGCAACGACGAAAACGTAATCGTGGCTCAGTTGCACGCGGCCATGCTGCGGTTTCATAACTTTATGGCGGACTTTCTGGGCAATGATGTCCCATTTGAAGAAGTGCAACGGCAGGTTCGCTGGCATTATCAATGGGTGGTTGTCTATGACTTTCTGCCAGCGATTGTCGGATGGGATATGGTGAACAGCATTCTGCCGCACCTGAAAGCCAAGAAATCCATTTGGGACGTAAGACCCGACTTGCGCTTTTACAAGTTTCGCAACCAGCCTTTTATGCCGGTTGAATTTTCCGTCGCGGCCTATCGTTTTGGCCATTCCATGATTCGCCCGCAATATCGCTTGAACACAACATTGCTGACTCAAGGCCCCAAACAGGACGGACGTTTTTCAATCTTTACCCAATTGGACAGCGAGGAAAGCCTGAATGGATTTCGCGAATTTCCCAGCGTTTGGGCAATTGATTGGAGCTTGTATTTCGACATGGGCAACAAGCCGCCAAAGCTTGGGATCAATCGCGTCCAACCGGCTTACAAAATTGACACGTCGCTGGTTGATCCGCTCGGAAAACTTCCGGCAACTGAAGCGCCGGGGATTCCTTCTTTAGCCCAACGAAATCTGCTTCGCGGTTTGCGGCTGGGCTTGCCGTCTGGCCAGGACGTCGCGCGAGCAATGGGCATCAGGCCAATTCCGGATCACAAGCTTTTGATCGGCAAAGCAACGGAGGAAGATTCGCCAGAAAACCGGCCCATTACAGATTTCGGCAGGTCATTCCGTGGACAGGCTCCGCTGTGGGTGTATATTCTTGCGGAAGCTCAACAGGCATTCAAAAACGACAAGACGCCGTTGTTGCTGGGCCCGGTTGGCGGACGCATTGTCGCAGAAGTCTTTATTGGTCTGCTGCTTGGTGACAGCCATTCGTTCCTGAGCCAGGATCCATACTGGACGCCAAATCCGGCGTTTTTCAACAAGGACAAAAAGTTTGGAATGGCCGAACTGATCAAACAAGCGATCAAAGCCTAAAGTAAAAACGGAGAAGCAATGATTCCTGCAAACTTTGAATACTTCGCTCCGACGACGATTGAAGAAGCGTTGCGATTGATGGATCAGCATGGCGAAAACGCCAAAATCCTTTCGGGCGGGCATAGCCTGATTCCAGTGTTGAAACTTCGTCTGGCTTCGCCCGGTGTCATTATTGACATCGGGCGCATTGCCGAGCTGAAAGCGATCAATGCTGGCGGCCCGACCATCAGTATCGGAGCCAATGCCACGCATGGGGAAATTGCTGCCAACGCTGACATCAAAATCCATTGCCCGCTGCTTGGCGAGACAGCCGCGCAAATTGGCGATCAGCAAGTTCGCAATCGGGGAACTATTGGCGGCAGCCTGACCCACGCTGATCCGGCAGCGGACTGGCCTGCGGCCATTCTGGCGCTTGATGCTGAAATTGTCGCCCGCTCCAGCAAAGGCACCAGAACGATTAAAGTGGCTGATTTCTTTCTGGATTTGATGACCAGCGCCATCGAATCGGATGAAATCGTTACGGAAATTCGCATTGCCAAACCGGCTCAGCCGGCGGCGGCTGTTTACTTGAAAGTGCCTCAATCGGCATCCGGATTCGCCCTTGTTGGTGTCGCTGCCCAGTTGAAAGTGACTGGTGGCAAATGCGAAGACATCAGCATCGGCATAACAGGTCTTGCGCCCAAAGCCTTCCGCGCCAAATCCGTCGAAGACGCCCTGCGCGGCATCGCACTGGATGAGTCCGTTGTAAATACCGCCTCGGCAAGCGCCGATTCCGATGCAGACGACGCAATGGAAGACATTCATGCTTCCGGTGATTATCGCCGCCATCTGGCCCGTGTTTACGTCAAACGTGCCGTGCTGGCTGCTGCGGCCAAAGCCTAATTGGGGTTGGGGCTTAGGAGATAGGAGTTGGCAATCGCAAGCCGCCTATCTCCCAGCTCCTTTCCCCTGTCTCCTAAAAAAATGCTAGCTGACATCGTCAAAATTCACTGCCTTAAACATCAAGCAAACTTTCCCATGCCGCGCACCAGCCGGTCTGTGATTTGCCGCGAAACTCCACAAGCACACACACTGAGCAACAATTTCCCCGCCGAAGGTCCCTGGATTTATTGCTGTAATTGCCAGACGTTTATCGCCTGGGACAAAGACCGGCCTGACGTATCATTAAAAGAATGCGTGTTTTGTCTCAGCTCGCTCAATCCGCGAGCGTACAGTTGCGACCATTGCTCTGTGACAATGGTGGATTATGATGACCCTACACTGCGAAAACACCACGCCGTGCTGGAATGGGGAGCTCCACAACCTGCCTGTGTGGGCTGTCACCAATTCCCGCGCTCCACACCCAGAAAGCATTATTGCCCATCGCTTCAATGCGAAGTGGCGACTTCCAGAGTCACATGTGGCTATTGCGGAGCTGCTATGCAAAGTGCCGGAGCGCTTCCTGTCCAAAACTCCAATGAGCAGATTCGCGCAGCGTTGATACAGGCCGAAGCCAAAGCTCTCGAAGCGGAAGAGCGCAGCCGTCTGGCAGAGGAGGCAGCGCGCAAAGAAATTGAATTGCGCAGACAGGCCGAACAGAAAGCGCAGGAAATCGAAAAGCGCGTCACACATCAACTGAACCAGGCACAAATTTCTACAGAAGAATCGGAACACCATCGCCAAGAAATCGAAACCGCGAAACTAAGAATTGAAACCGAGGCGAGGGCGCGCGCTGAAGCCGAACGATTGGCCCAAATCGCCGAGCTTGAACGCCAGGAAGCCGAGCGCCGCAAAGCCGAAGCCGAAGCCAAAGCCCGCGAAATGGAAATTCGGGCGCGCGAAATCGAAGAGCAACGGCGTCAGGCGGAAGAAGCCGTTCGCCGCGAAACGGAAATGCGCGCCCAAGCCGAACAAAAAGCCCGGGAAGTGGCGGAGTCTTACTCCAGCAAACTTGCCGAATCTCAGGCGCAGGTCGAAGAAGTCGTCAAAAATGTGAAAAAAGACCGAAAAGCCATAGCGTTAACGGCTGGTATTGTCGTAGCATTGGCTGGCGCGCTGATTGTTTTGATTATGACTCTGATTACTTATTTTCGGTCATAGGTCATCTTCACAACGGGCGCTCCAAAGGTTCGCAATGAAGATTTATCCTTCCATACTGGCTTTGTCGACAATTTTCGCGGCTGTTTCCCTCGCACAGATCGCTGTCGGGCAAATAACGTTTGTCGAAACGCCGCGTCAAACTCAAAGGACTCAAGGACAGCAAGGTCAAAGACAGCCGGGTTTATCGCCTGAAAAGAAAAAATCACTTGCCACGTATGGCCCTGAAGACGCTTTTCCCGGTGCGCGTGAAGAAGGAAGTAATCAAGGGCGATCAGGCCGCTCCGCTTCACGCCAAACCGCATCAAAAACACAACCCACACCAACTGTTACACCAGCTCCAAGTCCGGTTCTCACTCCATCAACGATTGCTGCCGTTACGCCAACACCTGTAACCACAAAACTCGCTTCTATGGCGACCGATGCAGCAGCAACCGGATCAAGCGGATCCGGCCAGGTGAATAAATCTCAAACTAGTAAATCAGTCGCTTCTTCTGCAGTTCCCGTCGCCTTGTCATTGGCAACAGTCCTGGTTTTTGGAGCGCTTGTTTATGTGGTCGGCATTCTTAGAAAGAGATTGAAATCAGAAAGTTGAATGTGATTTTCCTGAATCACACCGCAAACCGCCAATCCGGTACAGTGAATTACGCGATGATTTTCCCCCGTATGAAATCTACAGCATCGCTACGGGCGTCAGTGTTTGTGCTGGTTGCCTTGTTCGCACTTGGACTGCCCATTCACGCGAAAAGCGTATTCCAGACCGCCGACGAATTGCACGGCGGAATTGAGGTTGGCTCAAAAGGAATCAAAGCCATCGGGTTGCGCATCACTGGCGAATCGGACAACTACAGCGTCAAAGTCGTTTATGCCGAAATCATCAACACCACGTTGATGCAAACCAAAAATGGCCTTTTCACTCCCGAAGCGATCCGCGACACGGCAAACGCCATCCAGCAATTTTATCAACGGCTAAAAGGGGAATATCGAATCCCGACAGAAAACATCCACATTGTGGTCAGCAGTGGTGTCGTTGGAAACAACCCGCAGGATTTATCTTCAGAAATCGTCAAGCGGACCGGGCAGACGCCATCGTTTCTGGATGTGGATACCGAAGTTCAACTGACCATCGCAGGCGCAATTCCGAAACGATACAAAGCCGGGCAGAAGTGGTATGACAACCGCAGCATTTCTGTCTTAATTGACGTTGGCAGCGGAAACAGCAAAGGCGGTTACCAGCAAATGCGCCAGCTTCCCTTCGGCAACCCAACGTATGACTATGTCACCTGGGGAATCACCAAAGGAACTGTCACGTTCACTAATGAGATCAACAAAGCAGCAGGCGAATCTGCCGACTACAAAGCCTTTGCCAGTTCTGCCAGCGCTTTGACCAATGAATGGATTCGCTCGCCGTTGCGGTCCGAAATCGCCAGAAAACCCGGCTTGCTCAATCGTCGCAAAGTGTATCTTTCGGGTGGAATCGTTTGGGCATTGGCGACTTTGCTTCACCCCGAAGACAGGCATTCGTTCACGCCATTGACGGCAAACGACATCATCAGCTTTCACAACCGAGCGCTCACAGACCCCGAAGCATTACTGAATCCCGATCTTTCGCGGATTACCAATGCTGCTTTGCGACAGGAAGCCGAACGTGAGGTCGAATCGGTGCGCAACACATTCACACCAAAAAACCTGATTGCCGGTGCTGAAATACTTCGCGCAGTTGCCGTGGAAATGAACCTGACAGGCAAGAAAATGTATTTTGCGCGTTATGGCCATCTAGCCTGGATTTTAAGTTACGTTCGGTTGCAAGCCGAACGTTGAAGGCGAAAACAGCCTGGCTGAATCAACGCAAAAGGGCGACTGCCGGTCACAGTCGCCCTTTTGCGTTGCCTCCTCGACTGCTTTTTCAAGCAAACATTTTCAGCACCGGATCACCGCCGAAGTTCGTCAGCCGTTGTTCGCGCCCTCCGTAATAATACGTCAGCTTGCGATGATCGAGTCCCATGGCGTGCAGAATCGTCGCGTGCAGATCGTGAACTGAATACGGCTCGACTTCTGCCTTGTAGCCAAATTCATCTGTCGCCCCAATCACCTGACCGCCTTTGATGCCGCCTCCGGCAAACCACATCGTGAAACCGTGCGGGTTGTGATCGCGCCCAATGCCAGATTGCGAAATTGGCATGCGACCGAATTCCCCGCCCCAAACAATCAATGTCGAATCCAGCAAACCGCGCGCTTTCAGATCGGCGATTAATCCCGCCATCGGTTTATCGGTTTCGGCGCAGTGCATCGAATGGTTTTCATGCAAGCCGTAATGTGCGTCCCAGGATTCTTGCTGATGGCCGCCGCCGCTATACAACTGAATGAACCGCACTCCGCGCTCAACCATTCGCCGGGCGATCAAACACTGTTTGCCAAAATAATCCGTCGGCTTATCGCCGATGCCATACAGCTTTTTGGTGACATCAGATTCCTTGGACAAATCCATCGCTTCGGGCGCGTGCGTCTGCATCTGGAAAGCCAATTCGTAAGAAGCAATGCGAGCATCCAAATCAGAATTGCCCGGATGCGTGGTCTGATGCGACTGATTCAGTTTCTGAACAAAATCTATTTCCTGCCGCTGCAAATGCGGATCAACCCACTTCGGCGGATTCAGATCCGCGATCGGAGTTCCACCGGAACGAAACGACGTGCCCTGATACGCCGCTGGCATAAAGCCCGAAGACCAGTTCGGCGCGCCGCCAATCGGGCCGCCTCGCCAGTCGTACATCACAATGTAACTCGGCAAGTTTTCGTTTTCGCTGCCCAGTCCATACGTCACCCAGGAACCAAGACTTGGATTCCCCGGCAGCATATTGCCGCTGTTCATCTGAAAGATCGCGGGCGAATGATTGTTGCTGGTGGTGTAGACCGAACGAACCAAACACAGGTCATCAACCTTTTGCGCGACGTGCGGATAAAGCTCCGAAACTTCAATGCCCGATTGCCCATGCTTTTTGAACTTGTACGGCGAAGCCATTAAGTTGCCGGGATTGCCGAAAAAGACATCCACCTTCCCTTTGTTCATCGGCTTGCCGTGATTTTTGGTCAGCTCTGGCTTCGGATCGAAAGTGTCTACGTGGCTAACACCGCCGTACATAAACAGGAAGATGACGGACTTGGCTTTGCCTTTGAAATGCGATTCCTTCGGTGCCAAAGGGTTGACGCGCTGCTGTCCCGGCTCCGCCGCCAGCAATCCGTCCTTGTCCAGCAATGAAGCTAATGCCAAACCAGAAAAGCCAGCACCAGCGCGAAAGATCAAGTCTCTGCGTGATAGTTTCGAGTTGTTTTCAGTCATATTCTTCATCGTTTAAGCAGCGGCAAACTCAGTGTATTGACGAACTTCGGGCGGATGAAAGGCGAGCACGATGTCTTCGCTTGGCACGCCAGCTTCAAGCAAAGCATCAGCAACAGGTCGGTTGGTACCGTCGTATTGAATCCAGATTTTGCCGTTGATGATGTCCAGGTGGAGAGCGGCATAATGCACACGGCACTCATTTTCCCAGCCGACGTGCAGTAATTCGTAATGATCGTGCTCTGCGTCTGCAATAACTTCGCTTACAACGTCGACGCCCGGCTTGCGCTTTGACCAACTGGCATAAAGCTCAAGCACTTGTTTGATGATTTCACGATAGCGGTTCAGTTTATCCATTTGAGAATCCTCTCTTCTTTTACTGAAAACACCAGCAATCGTAACTGCGACCGCTCAATCATTAGCCGACCAAGCGGTTCAGACAGAATGCCTTCATGGATATGTTTGGGCACAGCCAAGTATAAGACTCTTTCGGTTTCGATTTCCGCCAAGATTTCACGATACATCAGGAATTGGCCTAAGGCTTCCTGCAAAGCTTCGACCTGCGATTTGTTCAGAAAGCTTTTGATCTCGACCGCAATCCTTCGCCCTTCTTTCTCAGCCGCTACGGGACTGCGCTCCGCTCCTAGATCAACGTACAGATCACGTTTCTTGTAGCGAATTTGCAACGGATCGTCCGTGATGGTCCACCCATCCGCAATAAGCGCGTCAATAACTGTGTCGTGATAGAGATCTTTGGCTGGCATTATGTTTGTTTATTGACTGTTCAAAACAATATTTGTCTTCCGCTCAATTACCTTCCAATTGACGTTTTTCATTCCATCATCAAGTAGGCAGTTCGACTTCCTTGGAAAATCAGGTCTTATTTCGGAAATTTGTCGAAGCATAAGAGCCTGCTTCGTATCGCTACTCAATGCTTCCCACCACAACGGTGACATGAATATATTTTCTACATATTCAAAACCAAATCTGACGATGGCTTGGCAGATTGCCTTGTCTGAAAGCTCGTCTAGAGTTTTCATTAGCTTTTCACCTGGAGGATTTGATCCGATCCAACTAAAAATGACTGCTCCCCCTGTATTTGTTACAACGATTGATGAAGTAATTAAAAGTGGGGTTTCATCTAAATTAGTCAGTTTTTGTAATATTTCTCCTTGAAAGTCGAAATCAGGAAGCACGCAACCACTGCATACGAAGTCGGGTACGTCTGAGATGTTAACGACGTAATACTGTAGGTCAGAAAAATCTTCAGTGACTAAGGCGAGATCATAGCGTTGTTTGTAATTTTCTAAATGCTTCAGGCTGGAAGCCTCTCCTCTTTCCCATATTGAAACCAAGTTTTGCCACCACAATTGTTTGGAGAAGCTAGCTCCTTTATCAAACTCCCTAGCAAGTTTTAGGTGATCAACCCTTGCCCGCTTCATAAACAATTCACGACACAAAGCCCTATAACTAAGAAGGAAAATTTGATCCAAGCTGCCTACAATCGGGCGATTTTCGACAGGCTCAAATGTTTTAGTGTCGTGATAGTTGCAGAATCCGGTGAAAGTTGATGCCTCCCGTATCCCAATTAGTCGTGGCGACACCATTCCTGTTTTCATCAACTCGGCATCACCTGGATCAAGTGTGTAAACGTGGCCATTAACTGCAATCGCTTTTAGACTTCCCGACCTTTGAAGTGAATGCGCCTTAACTATATCTCTTTTACACTCGGCTCCAGCTTTGGGATGGAGGCAATATTTCTTTCCGTACGCATTTCTTAACCCAGTCAATTTTTCCTGAAAGGTAGGGATCGGCATTTGCTCACGATCCAAATGGCAATCTTTATACTTTAGCCCAGAGCCACACCAGCAAGGCTTATTTCTTTTAGTCCCAGTACCCATCCTTACAACACAAACTACTACTCAGCTTGTTATTAGACGATCGAATCGAAAATCAACGTGCTCTTTATGCAAAAACCTTCAAAATTGGATCGCCGCCAAAGTTCGTCAGCCGTTGTTCACGCCCGCCGTAATAGTAAGTCAGTTTGCGATGCTCCAAGCCCATGGCGTGCAGGATCGTCGCGTGTAAATCATGAACCGAGTAAGGTTCGACAGCCGCCTTCAAACCAAATTCATCGGTTTCGCCGATCATCTGGCCGCCTTTGACGCCGCCGCCAGCCATCCACATGCAGAAGCCGTAATGGTTGTGATCGCGCCCGATGCCGGATTGCGACATGGGCATACGGCCAAATTCTCCGCCCCAGACGATGAGCGTCGAATCCAGCAAGCCGCGCGCTTTCAGGTCTTTGATCAAACCGGTCATCGGAATGTCTGTTTCGGCGCAATGCAGCCGGTGGTTTTCGTCAATGCCGAAATGCGCGTCCCAGGATTCCTGTTGATGGCCTCCGCCGTGGTAAAGCTGAATGAAGCGCACACCGCGCTCCACCAGTCGCCGAGCCGTTAAACACTGTTTGCCAAAAAAGTCCGTGTGTTTTTCGCCGATGCCATACAGCTTCTTGGTCGCTTCAGATTCTTTGCCCAAGTCAACAGCTTCAGGCGCGTGCGACTGCATCTGAAAAGCCAGTTCGTACGAAGCAATGCGCGCATCCAAATCGCTGTTTTTTGCGCGAAGCTCACGATGTTCCTGATTCAGCTTTTGAATGAAGTCCACTTCCTGTCGCTGCAAATGCGGATCAACCCACTTCGGCGGATTCAGGTCAACAATCGGCGTTGCGCCCGGACGGAACGAGGTTCCCTGGAACGCAGCAGGCATAAAGCCTGACGACCAATTCGGCGCACCGCCAATCGGGCCACCGCGCCAATCGTACATGACGATATAAGCGGGCAGGTTTTGATTCTCCGTTCCCAGGCCATACGTCACCCACGAACCCAAGCTTGGATTGCCGGGACGAATGTTGCCGCTGTTCATCTGAAAGATCGCGGGCGAATGGTTATTGCTAAGGCAATACAGCGAACGCAGTACGCACAACTCATCGGCGACGCTGCCCAGGTTGGAATACAGTTCAGAAATGTCTACGCCGCCATGGCCGTACTTTTTGAACTTGTATGGCGACGCCATCAAATTGCCGTTCTTGTTGAAGGTTTCCAGCTTGTCCAAGCCGGGCAGCGGTTTGCCGTGATTCTTCGTCAACGCGGGTTTTGGATCAAATAAATCAACCTGGCTCGGCCCACCATACATAAACAGAAAGATGACCGACTTGGCTTTGGCCTTGAAGTGCGATGCTTTCGGAGCCAGCGGATTTGTGTCGGAAGAATTTGGCGTCGCCGCTGGCGTTGCTGCTAGCAGGCCGTCTTTGTCTAACAAGGAACTCAGCGCCAAGCCGGAAAATCCGGCTCCGGCTTTGAAGATCAATTCACGGCGCGACATTGGTTCAGGCGAAAGAATCGGAAGTGAATCAGTTTTTTTCATGGTTGATTGCCAACTTATTGAAGTATTTGAAGTAGCGCCAGGAACGTTGACGCCGTTTGGACATCAATGCGAACAAAGTTTACAACGCGGATTTCAGACGGCCAAACCGATAACCAACAATCCGCAAAAGTTTTGCGCCATTGGCCGCCGTTGCTTGACCAATGGCGATTGGCACCTAATGATTCGCCAAGCTTCATAATGATTACTCTGCTCAATCCAATCTGGCTGATTTTGGCAATCCCTTTGGCTGCGGCGTGGTGGATTTGGAAACCGGCTTCCAAATTTCTGCGATATGCGCGTCTGGCGCTGTTGTCGCTGATTTTGCTGGCGCTGAGCGGTTTGGCCGTCAGACTTCCCAGCCGAGCCGGAACCGTGGTTGTTGTCGCTGACCGCAGCCTTTCGATGCCAGCAAATGCCGAGGCCGCCGAACGTGAATCCATAGAACTAATTCAACGCGCAATGAGCAGCGATGACCGGTTGGCAGTGATTTCATTTGGCCAGAACTCCACCATCGAACGTTCCCCGCAAACTGGCGCGTTTGCAGGCTTTACCAATCGCATTGAAGCCGACGCTTCCAATCTGAACGAAGCTGTCGAAAAAGCATTGTCGCTGATTCCGGCAGACGCGCCGGGAAAAATTCTTGTGATTTCCGATGGACGCTGGACGGGCAAAGACCCTGCAGACGCTGCGGCGCGAGCGGCTTCGCGCGGCGTAGCGATTGATTTCCGCTCGTTGCAGCGCTCTGTTGCGGGGGACTTAGCCATCGCGCAAATTGATGCGCCTGTCACGGTCACGCCCGGCGAAGCCTTTATGCTGACGGCCTGGGTGAAGTCGCCTTCGTCGCAGGAAGTCAGTTTTGAAATGCTGCGCGGCGGACAGATTTTGGCTGCTGGCAAAACAAACGTCACTGCCGGATTGAATCGCCTGACTTTCAGAGACTTAGCGGAAGCGCCTGGCGCACAGCGCTATTCGATCAAAATTACCGGCAGCAGTGGCGACCCAATTCCTGAAAACGACTCGGCAAAAGTGCTGGTCGGCATTCAAGGGCCGCGTCCATTGTTGATCATCACCTCAGCAGAAAATTCCGGCTTGGCAAGATTGCTGAACGGCGGCGGATTGAACGCGAAAACGCAAAAGCCGGAAGACGCTGATTGGTCGCTCGACACATTGGCGGGCTTTTCCGGCATTGTGCTTGAAAATGTTTCCGCCAACAAAATCACCGAACGCGGAATGGAAGCCCTGTCCGCCTGGGTAAAAGAAACCGGCGCTGGTTTGATGATGACCGGCGGCAAAAACTCTTACGGCTCGGGCGGATATTTCAAATCGCCGCTTGAACCTTTGCTGCCGGTTTCGATGGAACTTCGGCAAGAGCATCGCAAACTTTCGCTGGCGATTGTGGTGGCGATGGATCGTTCGGGCAGTATGTCTGCGCCCGTGGCGGGCGGACGCGTCAAAATGGATTTGGCGAATCTGGCAGCCGTGCAGGTGCTGGATTTGCTTGGGCCGACGGATGAATTCGGCGTGGTCGCCGTGGACAGCTCTTCGCACATTATTGCCGACGTAAAACCCGTCGAAGGCAACGCCGCGAAAATTCGCCGCGACATTTTGATGGTGGACGTTGGCGGTGGCGGCATCTTTGTTTATGAAGCCCTTTCAACGGCAGCCGACATGCTGCTGAAAGCCAAAGCCGGAACTCGCCACATCATCCTGTTCGCCGACGCAGCCGACTCCGAAGAGCCGGGTGCTTATCGGGAATTGCTGCAACAGTGCGAACAAGCCGGAATCACTGTCAGCGTCATCGGCTTAGGTAAAGAAACTGATAGCGACGCTGAATTACTACGCGACATTGCCAAACGCGGAAACGGGCAAATTTACTTCACCGAAAGCGCCGAAGAATTGCCCCGCTTGTTTGCGCAAGACACCATCGTCGTCGCCCGCAGCACGTTTTTGGAAGCGCTGACTCCCATTCAAACTACCGGCGGATTAGTCACATTGACTGGCAAACAATTCAGCAGCCTGCCAGCCATCGGCGGTTACAACCTTTGCTACTTGCGGCCAAAAGCCAATTTGGCGACGATCACAATTGATGAATACAACGCGCCAGTTGTGGCGTCTTGGCAAGCCGGAAGCGGTCGCGTGATGGCTTACACAGGCGAAGCGGATGGCGATTACACAGGGCCGATTTCCGGTTGGAGCAATGCCGGAGACTTTTTCACCAGCCTGGCCCGTTGGACTGCCGGCGATACATCCAATCTGCCGGGCAATAAGCTGATCACGCAACAAGTCAAAAATGGCATTAGCGTCATTCAGCTTCATCTTGATCCAGATCGAGACAACGCCGCCGATTCCTTACCGCGACCGGTAGGGAGCGATTCTTCCCTGCCCAAAGTGACAACGCTGCGCGGAAAACCTGGCTCGGCTCCCGCTTCCGAAAAAGCCGAAATGCGCTGGGCCGACGCTGATACGCTGGAAGTAAGTATTCCGCTCAATGGTAGTGAAACGGCACTTTCAACGGTTGAAGTTCCCGGCGCTCAACCGCTGACGCTCTCACCTGTAACACTTCCCTACTCGCCGGAATTCAAACCAGTGGAAGTTGACGAAGGCCAAACCGCACTGGCTCGATTGGCCAACGCGACGGGCGGCAAGGAGCGGCTGGAACTTTCCGGCGTCTGGAAAGATCTGCCCCGCCAACCACGATTGATCGAGCTTGCGCCATACCTGTTACTGATTGCGATTGCCGTGCTATTGATCGAAGTATTGGAGCGCCACACAGGCCTAGTGACGGCTCACGCTTGGCCGTTGTTGCAAAGATTTAGGCCAAAACAAACACCCAAACTTTCCAAACCGATAATAAACAATCCTGCACTCGCGCCAGCCAACGCGATTCAAGCGGATGCCGTCGAAAAGCCGAAAAACGAACCTGAAACCAAACAGCCGGAACCTGCGGAAATCTTCGATGCGCTGCAAAAAGCACGGCAAAAAGCGAAAGAACGAACTCAACGCTAAAGCCTGGCCCCCAATAGAAAATCGCTGTATGTACTAAAGCTTTTAACAACCGTTACCAGCGTCGTTCCGGTTTTTCCTCCTGGCTGTTAAGATCAAAGCAGATAGAGATCGCATCGTGTTCATTGCGGAAATCAAGGAGGTACAACATGCATTTCTCAACAAAAACCGTTTTCTCTATTCTGGCATTGAGCTTTCTAGCTTCGACTGGCGTCATTCATCTGCCACACCTAACCGTCAGCCCCCCTGACAACACCAGTCCTATTTTGCAGCAAGACTTCAACCCTCCGCACATCTTTCCGGAAAAGGAAGTGTATGACGTAGAAGAAGGAGATAGTCTGGTGATTACCCTCAACACCATTTTTCCCTCACTCAGCGGAGGCTGCATTGAGACTGTTGGTTACGAAGCGCCTTTGCCCAAACCTTCCTTCGTGACTCTTGGGCAAACATTCCGGCGGGAATTCAAAAAGACAGGCAGCGAAGAGCCCTTTACTCATCAAATGGCATTGCTGGTTCTTTCTCCGCAACCGGGCGATGTGGGAAAGTATGAATTTCAAATCCGGGAAAAACTCTGCCCGCAAAGCGAAGCGACCATTCTCTCTTTCAAAGTAAACGTAAAGAGAATGGGGCCGCCTCTGCGCATCAAATAGGCAAGACGCTTGACCGCTATCGCAGAGGATTTCAGGAAAAGTGTTTCCAGACCACGCTGGCTGGTAAAATATCCCAACCTCTTTCCTGACATTGACTTGCACAGTGCTTTTCCCTACTATCGCGCCTCGTTGGTGAATGATTCTCACAAATAAGCAGTTGGTAAAGAACGCTCTTACATTTATCAACATTCTGTTTCCCACTCATTCGTAAACATCAATCACCCCACGTCGGCAGTGGAACCTGTTCGACACGGTCCGTTCTTTTGGAAGCGGCATTCTCCAGTTGTCGGAGGCAGTAATTCAGAGACCTTTGACAGGGCTGCTTCGGTTCCCTCACTAACTGCGGCACTTAATAGTCTCCGTGTTGGCGTTTGAAGGAAGGTTTGGTTGAGGCTTCAGCCGTCTCTGTCCCATTGCAATTGGCAAACAAAGTTTCGTCGTTCACGACCTGCCTCTAAAAATAGGAGAACAACATGAATCGTCCGCACAAACACACGCCCTCTGCCAGGAGGTTCTGGCTTAACACAAGAATTTGTCTGATGATTTCGGCTATTGTCTTTGTCCTGCTGGTTGGATCGGCATGGATGCTGAAAGGCAATCCGACTGTCGCGGAAGCGGCTGCCGAGTTATATGGCGAAGAAGAGGAAGAAGAAGCAGCAATCCAAGGGGATGAATCCACGAAAAGCGCGCCGCCTGACTTGCGGCAATATACACGCACGGTAATTGCCCAGGATCGCATTCCCCGCCCCAGCTTGATTCCGACCATTACAGTGGTTGATACCGTGGTGAGCAACACCAATCCGAATTTGCAGAATACCGATACCTTCAACGACGGCGAACCTTCCATTGCCATTAATCCGCTGAATCCCAACGAAATTGTGATTACAGCCTTTTCCGGCAGTTGGGGAGCCAACACGCCCATCTGGCATTCAACAGATGGAGGAAATACCTGGACAAAACAATTTACAGTGCCTCAACCGCCGGGTGCGGGGAATGGCACAACCGGATGCCCCTGCGATCAGGCGGTTGATTATGGGCGTGGCAATCGTATGTCTGGAACCTTTCTGTCATTTACACCGACCGATGTTTACAGCGGAACGACAACGAACCCTGTCAGCTCTGCGGCTTGGGGGTGGTTGCTTTCAATGGGCGTAGCGCAGCGCACGAATTCTGTTGCGGCTGGCAATACCGATCAGCCTTGGCTGTTAGTAAACCGCGATCCAACCACGGCAAGCCAGGACAATGTTTATGTGGCTTACGACGACTTCACCATCAGTCCGCGAGGCATGCGCGTAGCCGTTGCGGCAGGCTCGAATCCGCCAAACTTCACAACAGATAATGTTGCGGGCTTTGGGCCAACCGGCACTATCAATCCCGGCCACCGGCTGGCAGTGGATCCGAATTCCGGAGCCGTTTACAGCTTGTTCCAACAACTTGTTCAAACGAACGGCGACGGCTCGCGAAGAATCAATTACATGATCAACCGATCCACGGACGCGGGAGCAACCTGGGGCTTGAACGGCAATCCGACGGGAGTCATTGTGGCGACTGCTGACAGCAATCAGCCCACTCCAAAATTCGGAACGGTCAATGCTTTGCTCGGCGGAGTTTTACACGCCACGGTGGATCCCACCAATGGCGATGTTTATTACGTTTACGGAAACCGTGATAGTGGCACGGGAAACAATCGGCTGGCATTTCGCCGCCTGACCAGCAACGGAATGGGCGGACTGACCATCGGCGCAGAAACCTTCCTGACAGGACAAGTTCAGGCGGCTTTGCCTTCAGTTGCAGTTGCAGCCAACGGCGTGCTGGGCGTGTTGTATGACACTTATGATGGAATGAATTCCGGATTCCCTCAATTCACGGCGCACCTGGCCATCAGTACAAATCAGGGTGGAGCCTTTACGGATAACGTTCTGGAAACATTCCTGTCTTCGGCTGCGGATAATTCCGATCCCAGACAGCGCGTGCTGGGCGATTACCAGCAAATGAAGGCGGTTGGCAATGTATTCTATGGAACCTTCACGGGCAGCGGAGTTCCGTTTGGCAGAACCACCGCCAACCATGATCCGATTTTCTTCAGAGCAAATGTCGGAGCCTGTTCGATCGTTTGTCCGGCCAACATCACAGTCAGCAACGCGCCCAACCAATGCGGAGCGACTGTCCCCTTTTCCCCGACAGTTAATGGTGGATGCGGCGGCGTTATGTGCTCACCGACCTCAGGCAGTTTCTTTCCTGTGGGTTTGACGACCGTTACATGCACAACGGCTGATGGGCCAAGCTGCAGCTTCACCGTCAGAGTCAATGATACGCAACCTCCAACAATCGCCTGCCCGGCGAATATATTCGTCGGCACGACTGGCAATTCGGCAATTGTGACTTATCCAGCGCCGACTGTCAGCGATAACTGTCCAGGCATCGGCGCGCCGACTTGTAGCCCTGCTTCAGGTGCTTCGTTCGCTGTTGGCGTGACGACCGTAACCTGCACGGTCAATGACGCTTCGAATAATTCAGCGTCATGCTCCTTCCAGATTACCGTCAACAGAGTCACCGGTGCGGCTTCAGACCCGCTGGCTTGCACTGGCCCCGGCAATACAGTGACCGTGACGTTGAACATCAGCAATAACGGCAACGTCAATCAGAACGTCGCCGACACCACAACGTTCACCAATCTGGTCGGCATCCCCGGCTCCTGCACCACCAACCTTGGAACTTGTAATGTGACAAACGTCGGTATGACCTTCATGGGAGCTCTGGCTCCCGGACAAACGGCAGTCATTACCTACCTGACGCAGGTCAACGATCTTGCGACCACCGGCTCGCAGGTTTGTGCCAACAATTCCGTTACGTTCAATGGAGGTCCTGCGCTGGTGTTTTCTGCCTGTCGGACAGTAACCTGCCCTGCTGTCGGTCCCGGGAACCTGTTCCCTGCCAGGTCAGAGATGAGTGACCAAAAAGCCGGAAGCGTCCTTGTTTACAATGTCTACACTTCCGGTGCGACTAGCGGAAATACACAGAATACGCGAATTAACATTACCAACACCCATTTAGTATTAACCGCGTTTGTTCACCTGTTTTTTGTGTCTGAAAGTTGCGAGGTGGCAGACAGCTACATTTGCCTGACTGCAA
>CAZMXG010000155.1:0-19233 GCA_964570175.1 uncultured Heliomicrobium sp.
GTCCCCGAGGACCGCAGAAGCCGCTTGAAAAAGCGACCATCATCGCCGCGATGATCTTTATGTTCCTGGCGTTGTTGTTCTCGTTGCCGGGACTAAACGGACCGAGTTCGGTTGTCCGTGACAGCTCTGCTGCTCCGGTGCAAACTTCGACCGGTTCCGCGCCTGCTCCGGCGGCATCGGCTTCGCCTGCGGCGTCGGCCAGCCCGGTGGCTTCGGCCAGTCCGGCTGCTGCACAAAGCCCGGCGGCTTCGCCTGCGGCATCTCCGGCCAAGAAATAGGCCACAGCACCGTTACAGTTTCCCTTATGCCGAAGTGGTGGAATTGGTAGACACGTACGTTTGAGGGGCGTATGGGGCGACCCGTGGGGGTTCGAGTCCCCCCTTCGGCATAAATATAGAAAAGCGCGTCGATAGCGAAAGAGTTATCGGCGCGTTTTTTCTTTTTCGCCCTTTCCCCAGCCTGACTTTACTTGCTTTCAACAACCGCCACGAAAGGACTCTGCCCCTGCCCGCCAGATCAAAGCGGGAAGCTGAAAGAGGACGCCAGAAACCAACCTCATTCAATTTGATGTAATTCTGTCTCCTTTACTCTTCCCGGGACAAGGCTTGAAACCGCACCGCATCCTCAATCATTCCTATATTATTGAAAAACACGTAAGAGATTTTTCGAGGCGGTAGAAGCTCCAGCAATTCCTCCAATTCAGAGTCTTCATATCTGTAACGCCAACCTTTTCGCCCATGCAGCCGAAAATAGCATTTCGCAGGCGTTACTGTTTTTGCCGCAAATGGGTCTACGACATGACAAAGATCAAACCGCTTGCATAAATCGCCAATCAGTTCCTGACTCCATTCTCCGCGTGGCTCCCAACAGAAATTCAGCCCGCCACGCTCAACAGTAGCGAAAAACTTTTCCAGATTGGCGACATGCTCAGCTGTCGGCGTAAACCTGGCTGGGCATTGAAATAAAACCTGCTTTGCGTTGAGCGCTTGCGCGCAAGCCAATGTAACTTCCCACGCTTCTTTGACAATGGCAGTGGGTTTGAAAAAACCCGCGTCAGCCATTTCGGATGCCGTTAATTTTCGCCACAACCGTTTATAGGTTGGGCTACGCGACTCGTGGGTGATTAACTGCCAAGCCTTCAATGTGAATTCAAAATTTGCAGGAGCATCTTTGCGCCAGCGTATCAGCGTCGCAATTTGTGGAGGCTGATAAAACGTGTGCTGAACTTCTACGACTGAAAGGAGTTGCTGGTATTCAGCTTGAGGCAGGCGAAAGCCGCAGCAACCAATCTTTAACTTGTCTTGACTTTTGGTCATGTGGGCAGAGAGTAAGCTTCAGAATCCAGCAAGTCTATTGACCAGCCGCTCAAATCTGAAACTCAAAAAAGAAGGCCACAACCATGCCCCACCACTGCCTGTATCGTGCATTGATTCAATGTCGCAGTTTAACGCGCTACCCGCAGCAACCTTGTCAGATGGTGCTATCACAGCACAAGCGTTCACAGCGTTTGCGTCACTTGTCACAGACGGAAGCAACACCTGACTGTTCGGCGACATGTGCGAAAGAATCAGCAGCAGAAACGCAAATAGAAAGGCCATCTTTTTCATACAGTGCCTCCAGACTGTTGCCATAGCATTTGCAGTAATTTGAAACCTGGGGTGCTGCAAACGATAGGCCGAACGATTTCAGAAAATCTTGTCACGGAACAGAACATGAGGTGATTGCGGCAATTACATGCCTGCGAGACAATAAAATCCTAAATCGAAGCGAGTTATGAAGAAGGATCGTAACTGTTTTTTCTTTTCGTAATTATGCCTTTACTTCAATCCATGGATTTTCAGATCAACCTGATCCAACTCTTTGGGCAGAAATATGAGAGGTGAATTTCTGACCTTTGCCATCCCCTACTTTCTCGGTGTTACGCTATACGGCTTCTTTCGCAAACTGGGTGCGCTGGGTCTGTTCTTGCTCGCTGCGGGAGATTCCTCTTTCTTATTTCTGCCACTTAGCAATGACTTGTTACTGATCGCACTGGTTAGCGACGGCAGAGGGTCGTGGAAATGGATAACATATCCCCTTGCCGCGTCTTTCGGATCGCTTGTGGGCGTCGCTCTTGTTGACCTGATCATGCGAAAAGCCGGAGAAGAGGGACTGAAGAAATTTGTTGGCGCAAGGCCTTTGGAAAAGCTGAAAAGAAGAGTGGAAAAGCGCGGAGCCTGGGCAGTGTTTTTTGCGTCCATCCTGCCACCGCCTTTCCCTTTCACCGCTGTCATGGCGGCAGCTTCCGCTTTTCAGTGTTCTCGCCAGAGAATGATGCTGGCTGTCCTAGCCGGGCGAATTATCCGCTTCACCGCCGAAGCATTGCTGGCCCTCTATTTTGGACGACGCCTGCTTCGTTATTTGAGATCGGATTATGTTGAATACTTTATTTATGGCTTAATCGCCATTACGGTTGTGGGAAGTGCCTTGGGAATTCGCAAGTGGTTTCGCATGCGTGCCAAGGCAAGCAAACAAGCGGAAATTTCGCCTGAACAGGTTTCCGGCTAGCTGGTTTTGACCCAACACCGCAACACTTCCGCGACGCTCCACGCCTGTGCAGCGCAACCGCGTGGGGTGTAAGGAGCTTCGGCATCGAAGATTTCGCTGATGGAGCCAATGCATGCTTCATTCAAATGCGGTTCAAACCCCGCGAGCAGTTTTCGTTTTCCTTGTGCATCTTCCGGGTGAACCCGCAGCCATGCGTCAATGAAAGGACCGATCAGCCACCCCCAAACTGTGCCTTGATGATATGCCGCATCACGAGAGCGAAGATCACCGTCATACTTTGGCCTGTAATCCGAGTGACCCGGCGCAAGCGACCGCAGGCCGACCGGCGTCAGCAATCTTTCGCCCACTACATTCAATACCGACTGCCATCGTTCGTGGTTCAGGATGGGGTGAGCGAGCGCGAAAGAGAGGATTTGGTTTGGGCGACAGGCTGTATCGTTGCCATCTTCGCCATCAATCACATCGTAAAGGTAATTCTCCTGGGCATACCAAAACCGTTCGTTGAATGAGCGGCGCGCATGTTCCGCGTAATCAGAAACCTGCTGTCCAGATTGTTGTTCGCCTTCTTCATTCAGCCAGCTTTCCAACAAACGCAGCGCGTTGTACCAAAGCGCATTGATTTCCACTGCCTTGCCGCGGCGCGGCGTAACCACCCAATCATCCACTTTCGCGTCCATCCACGTCAGTTGATATCCTTGCTCGCCCTGTTTTAACAGCCCGTCGCGCGGGTCCACACCAATGCCAAAGCGTGTGCCTTTCAAGTGAAAGGCAATGATGCTCTGCAAGGTTGGCAGCACTTCGCGCAATGTTTCGCGGTCGGCGGTAACCTGCAAATACCGATCTAGCGCATGAAAAAACCACAGCGTTGCGTCGGCAGTGTGATACAACCCTTCGCGCTCGCCTTCAGGAAACATGTTTGGGATCAACCCTTCGCGGACATAATGCGCGAAGGTGCGCAAAATCCAGCCCGCTTCAGCGTAGCGGCCCGTCGTGAGCGTCAACCCCTCCAGTGAGATCATCGTGTCGCGCCCCCAATCGGTAAACCAGTGGTAACCGGCGATCACCGTACGGACTTCGTCACCAGCAGCGCGTGCGCGAGCCGCTTCTTCCAAGCGTCCGGCCGGAGTAATCACGAATTGATCCGCTGCGAGCACCAGTTCCGCTCCCAGGCCTTCTCGCGCTTCGGGCGCAGCGGCAAGCAACAACCGCGCTCGTCGTGTGCGTTCGGCATTTAACGCAGCGGATGGCGTCAACGCCTGCACAGTCGCCCACTCTTCGGTGGAGGCAACCAGCGTCGTTTCCCTGTCAGAAAGTTCGGCAGTGAAATACCCCGGACTCCACAAAAGTCCGTGTGAGTCATAACCCCGCTTGGCTTCAATGCGGTAAAAAATGTCTTTCAGCAGCCCGCGGTCCAGCGTCATTGCTGCTTTCTCGCCATCAAGTTTCAGCTTCAGCGCGGGCGGATTGATTTTTGCGCCATCTCCATGCCAACCAAGCTGTCCGGCCATCCGCGCGGAAATTTCACAACGTTCGCCAACAATGGTCAAAACATAAGGATCGTCGGGCAGAGCTTCACTGATAAACCCTTCGTGCGGTCGAAAATAAATGTAAGGGCGCAGCCTCAGACGCACGGGTTGACCAGCCAGCAACCTGTAGCTGAGATAGGTGGTATTTTGTCCGTGTGGCATAAAGACCCGTTTTTCCAGCACGATCTCGCCAAATTCATAGCGCCAGACAGGCAATCCCGCTTCCAGCCGGAATTCGGCTAGATAGGTCGCGCCCGGCAATTTAATGCCATCAGTTTGTTCCTCCCCACTTAGCTGAAATGTTGTTTCGTCGGCAAGTTTCACTTCTTCATTCAAATGGTTGAGCATCATCGTCCGCCCAAACGGTGCAGGCAAAGAAGCAATGAGCAAACCATGAAATCGCCGCGTTGGCGCTCCGGCAAGCGTTCCGGACGCATACCCGCCCAGTCCATTTGTCACCAGCCATTCCTGTGTCAGGAATTCGTCAACCTGTTTCTTGCCGGGCCAAGCCAGGCGACGTTCAATCGTCCTTGCCTTCATGCGTTTCCTCCTCCGGGGGATTGCTTGCATTCGGATGCGCCAACGATTCCTCCGCCAGTTCCGTGTAATGTGTCGGGCGCAACACAATGGCTGCGTGACCTGGGATCAACCAGTTTTCCGTTGTTTCCAGCGGGCCTGTTCCTAGCCCTCCATAGCGCGGATTTTCGCTCGACCACAACACTTTCCATCCATAGTCAATCGGTGGAGCCAGTAATGGTTCCGGCGCAGGATTCAAAATCAGGTCTCTTCCTAAATTGACGATCAGCAACCGGTCATCGAGCGGATTGGAATCGTCAGCACCGCCGCCGAAAAAACGCAGAACAAACGCCTCATCATCCAACACGGCACCGTCCACTCCGCTGCGACGCTGCGCATGAAAGGCCCTATCATTGCGCCGCAAATTCAGCAAATCACGGTGCATTTGGTAAATGCCTTGATTGCGTTCCCGCTCTGTGAAATCCAGCTTGCACTGATGGAAAGTTTGCGGGTCTGCCGGATCACATAGAGAAGCCTGCGCTTCGGGCGTCGCAAGGCTCCGGAACTGAGACAGCTCTTTGTTGCGTCCGGCATAGATCAGCTTTGCCAAGGCCGGTTCGTGATCAGCGAAATAATAAAAAGGCTGCGATGCCGCATATTCCTGCCCTTGAAATAGCATGGGCGTTCCAGGCGACAACAAGGTCAGGGCTGTCATCGCACGATACCTGCCAGGACTGGTCAGCGCGTGGCAACGTTCGCCCCTGCCTGAATTCGCAATTTGGTCGTGATTCTGAATGAAGGTGACATACGCCGTGGGCGGCAGGCTTAAATCCGACGTTCCGCGGCGCCGCAACTGCCAGCGATACCATTGGCCCTGATACAAATACCCATATTTGGCAGCGGAAATGAACTCCTGCGGCTTGCCCAGATAATCCGTGTAATAGGCTTCATTGCGCCCGGTCAATGCGACCATCGCGCTGTGGTGAAAGTCATCATTCCACAACGCGTCCAAGCCGTAACCGCCGCGGTCCGGCGACTGAACCAGCTTGACGTGCTGCGGTTCGTTTTCGCCAACCAAGATGGTTTCGCGGCCTTTTGCTGCGGCGCGCACCGTGCGCGCAATTGCCGCCAGAATGTGATCCGCAGAGTCGTCATAGATATTCTGCGTGGCATCGAATCTATATCCATCAAAGTGAAACTCTTCCATCCAGTAAGTGGCATTGGCCAAATAATATTCACGGACAGGCGCGTTGTTTTCGCCGTCGAAATTGATCGCTTCTCCCCAGTCGGTTTTATGTTTTTTGCTGAAGTAATCGGGAGCGAACTCCGACAGATAATTCCCATCTGGGCCAAGATGGTTATAAACGACATCCAGGATCACACCCAGGCCGACAGCGTGGGCGCGATCTATAAAGCGGCGCAAGTCGTCCGGCGTGCCATAAATTCGCGCCGGGGCAAACAGGTTTACGCCGTCATACCCCCAACCGAATTTGCCTGGAAATTCTGCAACCGGCATCAGTTCGATGACCGTTATGCCCAAGTCGGCCAGTTCCTGAAGCTCGCGCATCGCAGTGGCATACGTGCCCTCGGGCGTAAACGTCCCCAGATGCAATTCGTAAATGACCTGGCCTTGAATTCCGACGCCTTGCCATTCGGCGTCATTCCATTGGAATTGATGCGGATTGATCACTTCCGACGGTCCGTGCGGTCCATCGGGCTGAAAGCGCGATGCGGGATCAGGAAGCAGTTTTTCACTCCCATCCAGCCGGAACCGATATCGCGTTCCAGTGTCTGCACCCGAAACCAAGCCTGAAAAGTACCCGTCGGCTTCCGGCTGCAATTCAAAGGACTGCGACTGTGCCTTGTCGTCAATGACGACCTCAACCGTGCGACGATGCGGCGCCCAAACACGGAAATGGACACCACCTTGCGGCGCTAATTCGGCTCCAACATGCATTTGGCGACTTACACCTGTGTTCTTCATAGACCGACAGCATTGATTATTTTGTTCGCTGCGCCAATAGCACCAGCGAACGGGACTCCATTGGATATGCGTCTCCGCCCTTGAACTGTAGGGATTGGTCAGGAAGCCCTTGCCCGTAACGGGTATCAAGCAGCAATTCCCATTCGACGCCTTCCCGGTGCGCGGGCAATGTGAACTGATGCGGCTCGTGATGCCCATTCAACAGCAGCAGAAGTGTATCGCCCTTGATTGGATTGCCGCGCCGATCCACTTCATCAATAGCGTCACCCGCCAGCCGAACGCCCAAGCAAGCCCGCAAAGGATCGTCCCAATCTTCATCGCTCATTTCGCCATCTGTGCGGAACCAGGCAAGATCAGCGACTTCTGACCCGCGAATCTTGCGGCCCTGGAAAAACTTCCGGCGGCGCAGCACCGGCTGTTCATGAAAAAGTCGAATGACAAGACGCGTAAAGTCACGCAATTGCTTTTTCGGCTCATCCAGATCCCAGTCAAGCCAGGAAAGTTCATTGTCCTGGCAGTATGTGTTGTTGTTTCCCTGCTGGGTGCGGCCCAGTTCATCTCCGGCCTGAAGCATCGGAACGCCTTGTGACAGCAAAAGTGTAGCAAGGAAATTTCGTTGTTGGCGCGCGCGCAAAGACAAAATATCCGGGTCGTCAGTCGGTCCTTCAACGCCGCAGTTCCAACTTAAATTATCGTCGTGCCCATCGCGGTTTTCGTCGCCATTGGCTTCATTGTGTTTTTCGTTGTAACTGACCAGATCGGCCAGTGTGAAGCCGTCGTGCGCCGTAATAAAGTTGATGCTGGCGTGTGGCCTGCGGCCGCCATCTTCGTATAAGTCACTGCTGCCCGTAAGCCGGTACGCAAGGTTTGAAACCAGACCGCCATCGTCTTTCCAAAACCGCCGCACGGTGTCGCGGTAAATGCCATTCCATTCGGCCCATTGAACTGGAAACTGGCCAACTTGATAACCGCCCGGCCCTACATCCCAAGGCTCGGCGATCAGTTTGACCTGAGACAAAACAGGGTCTTGATGCAGAATGCCGAAGAAAGCGCTGAGCTTGTCCACTTCGTAAAGTTTGCGTGCAAGGGTTGAAGCCAGGTCAAAACGAAACCCATCCACGTGCATTTGCTCTACCCAGAATCGCAGACTGTCCATTAACAATTGCAACACATTAGGGTGTGTCAGGTTGAGCGTGTTGCCGCAACCGGTAAAGTCCATGTAGTAGCGCGGATCTTCCGGAGACAAGCGGTAATAGGATTGATTGTCTATCCCGCGAAAACTGAGCGTCGGCCCCAATTCACTGCCTTCGCCGGTATGGTTGTACACCACGTCCAGAATGACTTCGATCCCGGCACCGTGCAGTGCTTTGACCATGTGCTTGAACTCAATCACCTGCTGCCCAGCGCAGCCGCTACTGGAATAAAGGCTATGTGGTGCGAAATATCCTATGGAGTTGTAGCCCCAGTAATTCCGCAGTCCGCGATCCAGCAAATGGCGGTCATGGGTAAATTGATGGGTTGGCAACAATTCAACGGCGGTAATTCCAAGCATTTGCAAATACTCAATCGCGGCGGGATGCGCCAGGCCTGCGTACGTTCCGCACAGGTTTTCAGGAATTTGCGGATGACGTTGGGTAAATCCCTTGACGTGCAGTTCATAGATCAGCGTGCGGTCCCAGGGAGTCCGAAGCAACTGGTCGCCGCTCCATTCAAAGCTGTCATCCACCACAACGCACTTTGGCAAAAATGGCGCGCTGTCGCGATCGTCGCGCGACAAATCTCCTGCCTCGTTTCCAATTCCGTAGCCAAACAGAGCATCATCCCACTGCACATCTCCGTTGATTGCCTTTGCGTAAGGATCAAGTAAAAGCTTGGCGGGATTAAAGCGATGACCGGCCTGTGGTTCGTAAGGGCCGTGAACACGATACCCATAAAGCTGTCCGGGCCGCACTTCGGGCAGGTAGCAATGCCAAACATGATTCGTCTGTTCCCGAATGCGAATTACGTTTGCCTGCTGTCCATCGTTTGCAAACAAACAAAGCTCTACCGCCGTCGCATTCTCAGAAAAGATTGCAAAGTTGACGCCCGCGCCATCCCATTTTGCGCCCAAAGGGTAAGGGTTTCCCGGCCAAATTTTCATTGTTTGAATTCAATCGCTGATTGTTTTGGTTCCGTTTAGAAAACTTACAAGCTGTATCACTTAACTTTCAACCTGCGGCTGCCTGTTGACGATAACGAGGCTTTTTATTTTTTCTTGGCGCATCTTGTTCCGGTGTACCAAGCGAAGCGTTGATTTCGGCTTCCGCTTGTAACCAATCCTCCAGTTCTCTGCCTGGGTCGTTGCCTCGTTCCTGCCAAATTTGGTAAGCGCGATGATGAATTTTTGACAGCATCTCTGCGGGGTAGCCGTCCGAACTGGCACTTTGTTTTGCTTCTGCCAGTAATTCATCGTTCTTCTCTTTTATGTCCATATACATCCTTTCGAGAAAATCGGTCATTTCGAGAACGACTTCCACTTAAGCCAGGTATTTGCCTGTGGGAGTCGCTTGATATGGCGAAAGCAAATGGTATTCCCGCAGTACAGCCTCGTGCAGATCAGAACGATTTCTTGATTTAGCTTTTATTTCTCAGGTTTTCCTGGCGGCTGATTTCGAATCACCGTGAACTCTGTGTAATAAGCGTGTACGTTCGCCAAACAGATGCCTTGTGCTGATACACCATAAATGATTTTGGTTGATTCGCAGGAACGACTTCCTTTTGCTCTAAACAGGCATTTGCTGCCCCTTATGGCCAGTTTTTGCGCCATACGTTTATTTTGAAGACAGCTCCTTCTCACTAATTTGGCGATCTCATCTGGCACTATTTTTGCCGAGACAACAAAGCGGAAAAGACCGAATCCATCAGATAACTTCATCACCTCGATTTTCAGAAAGGAGTAAAACTGTTATAGCGAAAGCAAAAGTAAGCCGAGAAGAAACCCGAACTGACCAACTGAGTGGACAACGATTATATACAGCCGGGACGCAATCCAGTTCACAGCCTGGATTGGCACGCCGCGAATGGTATCCATCCAGATATAGCTTGAGTAGTTCGTTTTTCAGTCCATTTTCAATGATGAACCGATTCGCCGAGGAAATGGAGCGAATATTCGGCGACTTTGGGTTCGGAAGGAATTCACTTGCACGACAGGGGTCAGGCTTAGGCAAATGGTCTCCCCAAGTTGAAGTGCATGAACGCGATGGGCAATTCATTGTGCGGGCTGATTTACCCGGATTGGGCAAAGATGACGTCAAAGTGGACGTTACTGACAATACGCTGACCATTCGTGGCGATCGAAAGCAGGAGCACGAGGAAAACCGCGAAGGTTTTTACCGCAGCGAGCGTAGTTACGGAAGCTTCTTCCGCGCCATTCCGTTGCCCGAAGGTATCAATGCAGAAGAAGCAAAGGCCAGTTTTCGTGATGGTGTGCTTGAAATCTCAATGCCGTCGCCACAACGCAAGGAACGGCTTGGACGCAAGATCGAAATCACTGGGTAACGCCGCAATGATTTTTCAACCTGTGCTGAGACGACAACGAATCAATGAAACCAAATCAAAACTAGGAGGACTCAAAATGGCAACAGCTTATTCAACACGAGACGAACGCGCCCGATATAGATCCGATGTGAATTCCGGACGTAATTGGGAACAAGATTATTACGGCAATCGTGATCGTGGCTTCTTCGACCGTGCAGGCGATCAAGTACGTTCATGGTTCGGCGGTGAAGAAGCCGACCATCGGCGTCGTAGAGATGAATTCGAGGATGAACGGCGATCGCGTCAGGGCGAGGACTGGAGCCGACCCACTTCTTACGCAGATGTGCGGGCCTGCCACGTGATGACGGCTAACGTGACCACCGTTACGCCTTATGATCAGGTGGGACGCGCAGCACGGCTGATGCGTGATTGTGATTGTGGTTCGCTGCCCGTGGTTAATAACGATGGACGGCTGGTCGGAATGATCACCGATCGCGACATCGCGATGCGGTTGGTAGCGCGTGGTGTGGATATTCGGCACGCCATCGTCGCAGATTGCATGACAACAAGAACGTTTGCCTGCCATGCAAATGATCATCTGGAAAATTGTCTGCAGCAAATGGCGCGTCATCAAGTGCGCCGGTTACCCATCGTCAACAACCATGACCAGGTAATTGGCATTGTCAGTCAGGCCGATTTGGCACGACACGCTGAGGCGTGGCAGGGTCGAGGTCAACGGAGACAGTTCGCCGAAACGGTGAGTGAAATTTCCGAACCAACATCAAACGCGTATCGCTAAATCCAAGATAAAGTGCGCAATGCAACATTTCAATTTCGAATGAGGTGTTGCGCACTTTGCGTTTCTCTAACTTCACTTTTGAACTGTCAGCGAACTCACGCAGGCACCGTGGTAAACTCCGGGCCATGGAAACAAACCAAGAGATTGCAACTTTGGCAGGCGGCTGTTTCTGGTGCCTGGAAGCTGTTTTTACAGAATTGCGCGGCGTTGAAAACGTCGTATCAGGTTACATGGGCGGGCACACATTAAACCCAACCTACAAACAAGTTTGTTATGAAGATACGGGCCACGCTGAGGTCGTTCAAATTACGTTCGATCCAACCGCTGTGACGTTCAAGGAATTGCTGGAAGTTTTCTTCACGATTCATGATCCTACGACGCTCAACCGGCAAGGAGGTGACGTTGGATCGCAATACCGTTCGGCGATTTTCTATCATTCTGAAGAACAACGCGCGATTGCGGAACAGGTAATTGCCGAACTGACTGCCGAAGGCGTCTGGCCTGATCCGATTGTGACGGAAATTACGCCTGCTCCGGTTTTCTATCCGGCAGAGGGCTACCATCAGGAATATTTCGCCAACAATCCTTACCAACCATATTGCCTTGGAGTCGTCGCGCCCAAAGTGGCAAAGGCCAGACAAAAGTTTTTCGCCAAGCTTAAAAAATAAGCCGACTTCTTTGCACTTTTGACCCAACACAGAAACGCCGGGAATTCGCAGCTTGCCAATTCCCGGCGTAACTTTTCCTGGCAAGCAAACTGGTCCTTTCAAAGCCTTGCTACTGGCAGCAACTCTTCAGACAGTTGCCCAAATTGTGTTTCTGGGTTTGGTTGGCGTTGATTGCCAGAGGTTGGTTAACCAAGGTCGGCGATTTCCAGCGACACCGCAGCCGCTTGAATTACTGACGCAATTCGAACGGCGTCATGGATTTGATCTTCGCCCAAACCGCCGTTGGCGACCACTTCTTCGTGGGAACGTATGCACATTTCGCAGCCATTGATCGCACTAACTGCCAGGCAGAACAATTCAAAATCAACTTTGCTGCCGAGCGGTTTGCCAATCCAGTTCATGCGCAACCGCGCAGGTTTGGTTGAATAACTTTCCTTGCCGACCATGTGCCGAAAGCGGTAGTAAACATTGTTCATCGCCATCAGTGAAGCGGCGGCTTTCGCGTCTTCAATCACTTCTGCGCTGACTTTGTCTTTCGCATCGGCAAAAACAGCCTGGGCGACTTCGGAATTTCGCGTGGCAATCGCAGAAGCCACGGCGGTTCCCCACAACTGTTCATTCGTCAATGAAGATTGTTGAAGAACCGATTGCAGATTCAATCGAGTATCTTTCGCTGCGTCGGGCAAAGTGTCCCGCAATTTTTCGATTTGGCTCATATTTTTCCTCCCTCTTTCTCCTGATAATTTTATTGCTTGCCTGAGTCCCAAGTTGAAGTGGACGGAGCAGGCTTTTCGACCTGCTCCAACCCATTTTCAGAAAAGTTAGGCAGCTTTGCCCAAGGTCTTTTCGCCTTTTTTCCAATCACAGGGGCAAAGTTCGCCGCTCTGCAATCCGTCCAGCACGCGCAAGGTATCGTCCACGTTACGCCCAACCGACAAATCGTTGACGCTCACCCAACGAATGGTTCCTTCCGGATCAACGATGAATGTCGCACGCAAAGCCACACCAGCCTGTTTATGCAGAATACCGAGTTCTGAGGAAAGCTCGCGTTTGATGTCGGCCAGCATCGGGAACGGCAGGTCTTTCAAATCGGGGTGACTGTTTCTCCAAGCCAGATGCACGTAATGCGAATCGGTGCTGGCGCCCAAAACCTGAGCATCACGATCGGCAAAATCGCGATTGCGTTTGCCAAATTCCGCAATTTCAGTCGGGCAGATGAAGGTGAAATCCATCGGCCAGAAAAACACAACTTTCCATTTGCCTGCATAACTTTCGTTGCTGATGTCGGCAAACTCTTTGCCCTTTTCCAGGCTGACGGCGGCCTTCAAATTGAAATTTGGGAATTTGTCTCCAATTGTAAGCATTTATTGTTCTCCTTTATTTTATCCAGTTTAAGATTCAGTCTAAGCGATAAGACAAAAAAAAGAGCACAACGAGCTTTCGTTGTGCAATTAGCTGGTCTGCAGGCAATTACCGCAGATACCACGAACAGTCACCTGATAATTTTCGATCTTTGGATTACCAGGCAATGAGCATACTTGAATGGAGCCAACGGCGTCACATTCAATATCTTCGACGTTACCACACAAACGACAAACAAAATGGTGATGGTCAGTTACGTTCGGATCGTAGCGAACCAAGCCCCCTTCATAGACTTCCCTGACCAACCCTGAGCCTTTCAACCAGTTTAAGGTGTTATAGACCGTCGCCCGCGAAGTCATCGGGAACTTCTCGTTGACAGCACTCATTACTTCGTCAGCAGTTGGATGTTGGTGCGAAGATTGAAGATATTCGACAATCGCACGCCGTTGCGGAGTCATTTTTAACCCGTAAGACGTGACCATTGTTTCGACTGTTTGTGTTTGTAACCTCGCCATTTCAGTTTCTAGAATAATTCTAAATTGAGACTTCGTCAAGAAACTTTTCTTCAAATCTACAACTTTTTCAGAATTTCTTTGGCAAAGTAGGTAAGGATCAAATCCGCTCCTGCGCGTTTAATCGCAATCATGGATTCCATCATCACGCGCTCTTCATCTATCCAGCCCAATTGCCCAGCCGCTTTGATCTGCGCGTATTCGCCCGAAACCTGGTACGCCGCTAATGGCAAATTGAATCGTTCGCGCACGGCTCGAATTACGTCTAAATAAGCCAATGCAGGTTTGACCATCAACATATCCGCGCCCTGTTCGACATCGAGTTCGGCTTCACGCAAGGCTTCTCGGACATTGGGCGGGTCCATTTGATAGCTGCGCCGGTCGCCAAATTGCGGCGCACTGTCGGCGGCTTCGCGGAAAGGCCCGTAAAATGCCGAAGCATATTTCACAGCGTAAGATAGAATCGGAATCTGACTGAATCCTGCTGTATCCAATCCGCCGCGAATAGCCGCCACCATTCCATCCATCATTCCGGAAGGCGCAATAATGTCGGCTCCGGCTTCCGCTTGGCTAACGGCTGTCCGGGCCAGAGTTTCCAGCGTCGGGTCGTTTGCCACATCGTTGTTTTCAATCGTGCCGCAATGCCCGTGGGATGTGTATTCGCACAAACAAGTGTCCGCCAGCACAACCAAATCTTTGACTTCGCGTTTAACGGCGCGAATTGCCCGCTGCGTGATTCCGTCTTCGGCAAAGGCATCGCTTCCCTGTTCGTCTTTTTGTTCGGGCAAACCAAACACGATAATGGATTGCACACCTAATGCCTTGGCGGTTTCGCACTCTTTGACCAGTTCATCCACTGACAAGTTGAATACGCCAGGCATGGATTTAATTTCTTTGCGAATGCCTTCGCCGGGGCAAGCAAACAGCGGATATATCAAATTCGCGGGATCAAGTCGCGTTTCGCGCACCATCTCCCGAATCGCAGCCGTGCGGCGCAAGCGTCGCGGACGTTGAATCAATGAATTCATCAAACTTCTCCTTGCTGGGAGCGCAGGCGTCTCGCCAGCGCTATCGGTTCAGAATTGCATCACAAACTTGCCTAACCTCTTCGTCTCGCAATTGAGGAAACATGGGCAAGCTCAACACTTCGCTTGCGGCTCGCTCGGTTTCCGGCAGAGTCTTCGCAATACCTCGGTTGCAGTAAGCCGGTTGCTGATGAACAGGCACAGGATAATGAACCAAAATCCCTATTCCCTTCGCCCGCAATCTGGCTTTCAGCGCATCGCGTTCGCTGCTCCGCACCACATACTGATGATAAACGTGATGCACGTCGCCGTAAACTTTCGGTAATCTCAAAGCAGTCTCAGTCAGCGTTTCATCATAAACTTGCGCGACTTGCCGCCGCCGCTCATTTTCCGCGTCCAGGTAGTTCAGCTTTACGCGCAATAAAGCCGCCTGCAATTCATCCAGCCGCGAATTCATTCCGGCGATTTCGCTGACGTAACGTTCGCGCCAGCCGTATTCCCGCAACAAGCGCAGCCGTTCTGCCAACGTATCACCATTCGTTACAACCGCTCCGCCATCGCCGAGCGCACCGAGATTTTTCGTTGGATAAAAACTGAATGCTGCAATGTCACCGATGGAACCAACTCGCCGGTCTCCGATTTTCGCGCCATGAGCCTGCGCGCAATCTTCAATGACGCGCAGATCAAATCGCCGAGCCAGTTCCGTAATCGCCTTCATCTCAGCCGGATGCCCATACAGGTGAACAGCGATAATCGCTTTGATCTTCTCCGAACCACGATAAGTTTTCATCGCGTCTTCGATGGCTTGCGGGCTGATCGTGAACGACGCCGGATCAATATCCACCAACAGCGGCTTTGCCCCCGCCAATTCGATCGCCGCCACCGTCGCCACCGCCGTATGCGAAACCGTAATCACGGCATCGCCCGCGCCAATTCCGCAAGCGCGCAACGACAGCACAATTGCGTCAGTTCCGTTTGCGACTCCGACACAATGTTCAACGCCAATATAAGCCGCAAACTCCTGCTCGAACGCCGCAACCTGCTTGCCCAAAATGTACCAGCCGCTGTCGAGCGTTTGCCGAATGGCTTCATCAATCTCTTGTTGATGCGCCAGATAACTCGCCTTTGGATCACTTTGTGGAACGTTAAGATTCATGCGAAACCTAACCCCTGCAACCTGACATCTAACACCTGCTTACAAATACTTTGCCAGATGCTCCCGGTAAAATTCCAACGTTAGCCGCAACCCTTCGCGCAATGCGGTTCGCGGCTGCCAGCCCAGCGTCGAACGAATGCGCCCGAAATCCGCGTAATAATCGCCAATATCAATCCGTTTGCGTTCTGCCGGATAGCTGCGCGTCAGATATTCGCCGCCGCCATTCACTTCGACCACCATATCCGCCAACTCCTTCAAGCTGATAACGGATTCGCCGCCCAAATTAAAAATCTCGCCATTCGAGCGTTCATTTGCAGCCGCCAGCAAAAACGCTTCTGAAGCGTCGTCCACAAAAGTGAAATCGCGAAGTTGATGCCCTTCCCAAACTTCAAACGGTTTTCCTTCAACCGCCAGCCGAATCCACACACCCAGAAATGTTTGCCGCGCGTCTTTGATTCGCATGCGCGGGCCGTAGGTATTCGTCAGTCTGAGCGCGCACGAACGAATGCCGTAAACATTGTTGTACAGAATGTGATACCACTCGCCCGCCATTTTGTTGATGCCGTTCACATCCACCGGGCGCAGCAGATGCTTTTCATCCACAGGCAAATAATCCGGCTTTCCGTAAAGTTGCCGCGTGGAAGCAAAGACGACTTTGATCCCCGGATTGTATTTTCGGCACGCTTCCAGGATCGAAAGCTGCGCGCGGCAATTGATCTCCAAATCGGCGTCAGGATCGTTCATCGAATCCATGTGGCTGGTTTGCCCGGCCAGATTAAACAGAAAATCCCGCCCTTGAACCAGATACCGCATGCTATGCGCGTCGCGCACGTCTGAGATGTTTACCTGCACACGGTCTTCCAGGCCGGCGATGTTAAACAGATTGCCGCCATATTCCGGGATCAAACTGTCCACCGCCAGAACCTCAGCGCCAAGCGCCGCCAGCCGCCGCGCCAAATTTGAGCCGATGAATCCAAGCGCACCGGTAATCAAAACCCGGCGACCGGCAAAAGTATTTTTGAAATCCGTCTCCATAGATCAACGTCCATTTACAACTTGTTCGAAGACAGCCAGCGTCTGCCGAGCGGTTTCTTCCCAGGTAAATTTCGCCGCCTGCGCAATCGCCTTCCGGCGAAGCTCTCCTCGCAAATCTTCATCCCACACCAGCCGCTCCATCGCCTCTGCCATCTCGTTGACGTTTTGAGAATCGAAGTAAATCGCCGCCTCGCCAGCCATTTCCGGCATCGCGGTTGAATTGGCAACTGCCGCCGGAATTCCTAGCGCCAAAGCTTCCAACAAAGGAAATGAACAGGTTTCCGCTAGCGAAGGTTGCACAAACCCAAGCGCGCCTCGATACAACGCGATCAACTGTTCGCGCGGCAAAGCAGGTAAATGAATAACACGTTCAGTCAAACCCAAAGCCGCTGTTTTTTCAGTGACTTCGTTCCAGTAACTGCCATCAGCCGCCGCTCCCACCAAAACCAATTGAAGTTGTGGATGATTTACTGCGACAGGTGCAAAGGCTTCTACCAATCGCACCACATTCTTGTAACGGTGAAACTGAGAAACGTAAAGCAGATATGGCTGCCTGATTCCGCGTTGCTGCAATTCATCGAAGCTGACAACTGATTGCCGCTCTGCCTCGCCCCAGTCAATCGCGTGATGAACCACCGCTGGCGTATGCAACAAATCGCCAAAGCTTTCCCGAATCCGCCGCCGCGTGTCATCGCTGAAGGCAATCGAACCATCGCAAGCGCTGAGCACCTGCCACATCTGCCGACGCAGCATTTGCAGCCGCCAACGTTTCATTGAGGATCGCTCTTCAGTTATCAATTCCGCATTGAGCGGCATGCAATTGTGCAACGCAATTACGGTTCGCGTCTTTGCCGGTTTTGCCAGAGGAACCGTGCCGGAATTTGAAAAGAGTAAATCAGGTTGTAACCGCCTAAGGTGGATTGGCAAAACAAATTTTCGCCACAGCATTCTTAAAATGCTTGCGCCTGCCCACTGCCCGTCCTTCAGAAAAGGAATTTCTGCGCGTAAAAACTGGAATCGCGGATCATCAATCGCATCGGCGAGCCGATCTAAATCGCCAGCGTGCAAAACAATAAATTCGTGGGCCGAACGAAGCCCGGCAAACTGGGGCAACAATTTTTCCAGATAGAGCTTGCCGCCGCTGATTGCGGCTGTGGCATCAATGACGATTTTCATAATTTCGAACGATGCCGCGAGCTTAAGCTATAGCCTGAAGTGAAGCAATGGATTAAACTTTGGTTTACTTCACTGATGTTACGCAATAGCAAATCTTACAAAGCGTTTGACAGATTCCTCGTCCCGATAGGGACAGTTGAAATTAGCCCGGCGATTCATCGCCGGGTGGCGGAACTTCCAGCCGCGTCCTGTAGGGACGCTTGAGTCTTAAGTCACGGGAAGTTCAAGCGTCCCTACAGGACGCTGGCTCATTGCTGTTTTTTCCGGCAGTGAACTGCCGGGCTACTGTCAAACCGTCCCTGACGGGACGAAAACCATGTCAGTTCAATGCTCATTTCTTTAGCGCGTAACCTCAGTTACTTCAATGTCTCAATCGAAAGGTTTTGTCCGCAGTTTTCATGAGTTCCTGCTCTACCTCCGCGCCTGTCGCGTTAATTATCTTCAAACGCCCGGAACTGACAGCAAAAGTCTTTGAGGCCATTCGCCAGGCTCAACCGTCAACTTTGGTTGTAATCGCTGACGGAGCAAGAGCCAATAAGAAAGACGAAGCTGAAGCCTGCGCCGCCGCCCGCGCTGTGACTGAAAAAGTTGACTGGCCGTGCCGTGTTGTCAGACATTACTCTGACAAAAATCTTGGCTGTCGTGATCGTGTATCCAGCGGGCTTGATCTGGTTTTTAATGAATTTGATCGTGCGATCATTCTCGAGGATGACTGTGTCCCAGAACTGAGTTTCTTTCGCTTCTGTGAAGAACTCTTGGAACGTTATCGCAATGACGAAAGAGTCATGGCAATTTCGGGCGACAATTTTCAATTTGGCAATCGGCAGATTGAGCACAGTTATTACTTTTCACGCTATCCACACGTTTGGGGATGGGCGACTTGGCGGCGGGCTTGGCAGCATTACGATGTGAAAATCACCAATTGGCCGCAGATGCGAAAAGACGGTTGGCTGGTACAGCTTCTTCAAGACAACGCGGCGGTTAAATTTTGGCAGGCATCCTTTCAATCAGTTTACGATCGCCAGATTGATACCTGGGATCATCAATGGACGTATGCCTGCTGGCAACAGAATGGCTTGACCGCCTTGCCGCGAACAAACCTGATTTCAAATATTGGCTTCGGCACTGAAGCCACGCACACCAAACGAAACAGCCGTTTCAGCAAAATGGCCGTTTCGCCAATGAGGTTTCCGCTGAGCCACCCGCCACAGGTGGTTCGTGATGAACAAGCTGATGACTACACTCAACGGCACAATTTCAATTTGAACTTTTTGGGACGCGCGCGACGCGCGATAAGACCACTATGGCCATTTTAGGGGAAGGTCATTTCACCGCGACTACGTTGGATTTTGTTATAATCGGGTAGGAGGGAGCCTCACGGCTCCCGTCCTCCCACACCACCGGACGTGCG
>CAZMXG010000156.1:0-19119 GCA_964570175.1 uncultured Heliomicrobium sp.
CTTGATTTGGACGGATTGGTTCCAGTTGGATAAATAAAGAGTCACACATAAGGTACGAGAAATAATTCAAAGTAGTTTGGATCAATGTCCTCTTCAAGAAGAGTTGCCAAACTGGAACTGGTCTCAAATCGCTGGCGGGCGGGAATCATAAGCTGTTCGTACGTTTCCATAAGCGTATTCTGCATCTTAGTTTTTCTCCAATTATGAAGTGTTGTAGTTTTGCAATTTGTCAGAAACTGAGTTTTTCACTGCTCAACAAACTGAATGTATGGCGAGGCGTCCTGCTGGATAGCAAGGAGCCGCTGGATTCACCTTCGGCTGTACAATCTCCACTTGGGTTCTTGTATGAAACAGAGGTAGCTTGTCGCCTATTTGCCCTACGAAGAGAACGGCTTCGCAATTGCGAATGTCTAGTTCGCGGACAAGTAGAAACTCGTCTTCGCGATTTGCTTGCTGCATGCGTCCTGCCTCTGTTTCAGTGTGCCGATAGCCGTTGAACGCCTGGCGAAGAAGAAACGGGTGGTCGGACCGTAACGTTGACACCTTTAGATGTTCACGGAGGGCTTGTGCGAGCACCTCGGATTCTGGCGAGAACGTGCCATCCAGCCTTGGGCTGACCGAAGCCAGATACTTGTACGCCACCCTCAACACCGCTGTATTAGCAGTAGCTCCCCAAATCCAAAGTTTCTTTTCGATGCGAGATTCCCAATCGGCGGCGTCTGCAAGGCACAGGCTGTAAAGAGGCAAGGTAGTTCCTGTCCCTTTCAATTTCTGGTGCGTGCCACTTAACCCCAAGTACAGGCTTGGCATTGGGATGCCTGCCACAATTAAATGCGAGCCAAAATCGCAAAAGAAAAAGCTGACAATACTTCCAGTGGCATCTTTCCCCAGATATAGCCGCGAGCTTTTTTCCATTGCCCTTTGCAACACTAAGGCCGGTTCTTCAAAGCTGGGGGCGAGCAATCGAAGTAGTTCCGAAAACAACGTTGAGTCGTTAAAGCTATCCTGGCCAAGCACTTCGATTCTCATCTTCTTGTCCTTTGCTCGTAAGGCCCTTCTATTTGACGAGGAAGCCGCCATCCACAGTCAACACACTTCCCGTGATGTACGCAGCCTGTTCGGGCGAAAGCAGAGACGCGACGAGCCAGGCAATACACTCCGGGCCGGGGATGTCTTTCACAAAAATGTCTTGCAGCATCGCCTGCTGTGCTTCGTGCGGCAGATCGTCAATCATTTTTGTCCGGACCGCGCCCAATCGAACCGCATTTGCCCGAATCCCTCTCGATCCGTATTCCTTGGCAATCGCATAAGTGAATGACTCGATTCCTCCTTTTGAAGCCGCGTATGGGGCTGCTCCGCTACCAGGACGTGTCGCAGAAACCGAGCTGATGTTAACAACGGCCCCGGAATTATTTTTCAAGAAATAAGGCATAACTGCTTTCGTGCAAACAATCGGCCCCACCAGATTTACTTGAATCGTGTCGAGTATCCGCTCGTACGACCAACGCAGGAGAAGTGATGGCTTTCCGCCGATTCCAGCATTGTTGACCAACCCTTCCACGCCGCCTTCTTGAGTTACAAATCCTTCTATTGCCTGCTTCGCGGCCTCGCCGTTGCGAATATCGAATCGAAGCAGATGGATATTCTTCGGATATAGTTCCCGCAGCGCCTCTGCATCAGCTTCGGAGTGAAAGTAGCAGGCTCCGACAACAGCCCCTTTCTTCGCGCATTCAATTGCGATCTCACGACCGATTCCGCGACTTGCCCCAGTAACAATGATTCTTCTGCCAACAAGCATAATTTTGACCTACTTAACTTTGTCTTCATCTCCAGAGCGGCTGGTTTCCAATTGAGTTAACCAGAACAGCTTTTATGGACTCAGGCGCGGAAAACTCGTGCCGGTTCAACTGTTAATGCTTTTCTGATTGAAACCACAGACGCCAACGCGCACATCAACAAGCTCAAACAGATTGCGCCCACCAGCAACCACCATGGCGTATAAACCCACGAGATTTTCTGCCGAGCCAGCCGCAACAACGGCAGCGTTATAGCCAGCCCGATGGTCGAACCGACGACACCACTAACCAATGCCTGCGTCAGCACAACACCCAGCACGTAACGGCGAGGTGCGCCCAGCGCCTTCAGCGTGGCGAACTCTTCCAGGTTGTCCATTGTCGTCGAGTAGATCGTCTGTGAGACGACCACCAACCCAACCAGAAAGCCCAGCATTCCGGCCAATGAGATGGCTCCACCGGCACCTGTCTGATTGAGCCAGAAATTGCGCGAGCGCGCGGCGAACTCCGCCCGCATCCACACGTCTGTTTCAGGCAGCCGCGCTTGCAGTTCGCGCCGCACCGTTTCGACTGCGTAACCCGGCGTGACGCGCACTAGCAGACCCATCGTCTCTTCGCGGCCAAGCTTCAGGTAATCGGCCGTATCCGGATAAGAGGCGAAGACGTAAGGGCTGCCCAGGAACGTGCCGAAATCTTCGATGGGGCGCTCGACGCGGGCGCGGCGCCGGTTGATTTCGACCTCGATGGGCGCAGTTGTGGCTTCGAGCGAGGCGGCGCTGCTGCTGTCAATCAAGACTGCCTCTGGTGTCATTGCTTCACCGCCATCTTCCGGGCGTAGCCGAGGCAGCGGAAAATCGTGCCCAGCGCCGGGTTCGGCCCCGACCAGCACGACCAACTGCTTGGCGCCCGAAGGCGCTTGCCAGGTCGCGACCCCAGTGATCACGCGGTTAACTTCTGCGACTCCAGCGACGCCACGTGCAAGCGAGTGAAAACGGTCGGGCAGCTGCGCTGCGTACTCAAAGCAAGGCACGCCGCGCGCCACAATCCAGATGTCGGCATCGCTCGCTTCGATCATCCGCGACGACGCGCGCACGAAGCCCGCCAACAAGCTCCCCTGATAAACCATCAGGAACATCGCGAAGACGATGCCGATGACCGTCACCGCAAACCGCAGTCGGTCGTAGCTCAAATTGCGCCAGGCCAATCTCATAACTTCTTCACCGTGCAAGAAACTGCACCGTCACGCGCAGGCCGATTACCAGCCGCGCGTCTACTTCGTCCAAATCAATCAAGACTTCCAGCACATCGCGGTCGCTCTTTTCCGCCGGGTCGCCCGTCCGCACGTGCTGGCGGCCCATCTGAGTGCCGATGCGCGTGACATTGCCGCCGAATTCGCGTCCAGCGAAGGCCGGAGCGGTGATGGCAACACGCTGCCCTGTATGGATGCGGCTTAAATCCCGTTCGTCCACTTCGGCGCGGACGCGCAGCCGCGACGCGTCCGCCAAGCTGACGATGGGTTGCGGAAACAGCGTGCTGACCGCTTCCCCCGCTTCGACGTGAACGCGCAGGACTGCGCCGCTGATGGGTGCCCGGACGGCGCATTTTTTCAGCCGGTCGCCGATGACGTTGACCCGCTCGGCGGCGGCTTTGATTTCGGCGTCGGCGCGAGCCAGTTCTTCAGGGAGCGCTGATGCGTTGACCAGCGCGACGCGGTTCGCCGCCGCGTTGACTGAGGCGTCGGCCACGGCCAAATCGCGTTTGGTCTTTTCGACCGTCTCCCGCGAAATGTCGCCCGAATCAAACAGCCTGGACATTCGTGCATGTTGAGACCGCGCCTGTTCCAGTACGGCTTGTTCGCGCGCCTGTTCATCCAGCGCACGCCGTCGCTCTTCATCACGGCTGCCGCGCACCAGGCGAATGCGCGCCTGCTCGGCGGCTTCAACTTCGGCGCGAGCAGACTGCAACTCTGCTTCCAGGTTGCCGCAATCCAGTAACGCTAGCACTTCACCCGCCGCAACCTGCTGCCCTTCGCGCACGCGCACTTCACGCAACAACCCGCTTTCGCCAGCGCCGAGGTTGATGACTTCGCTTGCACCTTCGATGCGGCCGGGACAAGCCAGTGCAATGCGCGGCTGCCCCGCCTGCGGTTGTGTTGTAAAAGAGTTGGCTGAGGGCGACGCGGTAGGCTGCACAGCCATTCGCCGCCCCCCTGTTAGCCCGCCGAGGACAAAAATCAATCCCGCGCCAAATAAGAGCCAGATTGTTTTTGATCTTCCGACCAAAGCGTTTCGCAAGCTCATGGACGATGCTCCTGATCGACGACGATGTGCCCATCGCGCATTTCAATGACTCGATGGCAAAACGAGAGCCAGCGTGCATCGTGGCTCACCACCACCACGGCACGTCTGTCTTCAGCAGCCAGCTTGTGTAGCAGAGTGGCTATTTGTTCGCCCGCTTGACTATCAAGGGAGGCTGTAGGTTCATCGGCCAGAATGATCGTCGGATCGTTCACTAAAGCGCGAGCTACAGCTACGCGTTGTTTTTCGCCGCCGCTTAATTCGTCTGGCCTTAGCCGCCATTTGTCAGGCAACCCGACTTTTTCTAGCGCCTGCCTCGCCTTGTCTTTTGCCCCGCGCCCTGTTTGCCCATCTAATTCAAGCGTCACAAGCACGTTTTCCAACGCTGACAGCGAACGGAATAGCCGAAAGGCTTGAAATACATAACCCACCTGTTTGCGCCGAATGCGCCCTCGCGCTTCCTCGGATAACTTGGTGACAGACACACCGTTAACATGAACTTGCCCAACGTCAGGCCGCAATAGACAACCGAGCACAGTCAGCAATGTCGTTTTGCCGCTGCCTGATGGTCCCATCACGAGCGACAATTCGCCGGGTTGGAATGATGCCGATACGCCGTCGAGGGCGCGCACCACCGCGCGTCCCGTGCCGTAAGTTATGCGTACACCTTCAATTGCAAGACGAGCTTCTCGCATGTGTCGGCCTCTTCCTGAACATCCGATCGGTTGGATACACTGAATGCGAACAAAGGCCTCACTCTTGTCCTAGCATTCGACTATGTCACTGCACTCGTCTGGCCACGCCGCTGACGATTTCGCCAGGATTGATGCCTTGGAAATAAATCTCTTCGCCACCGTCCAGCGCGACGAAGACATAATTGATCGTGTTGTTGAGCGAATCTGTGTAGCTGCCAGTCCCAGTGCAGTTGCTATTGAGTTTGTAAGTTCCCTGGAAGGTACGAGCCACGAATTGTCCGTTTAATCCGTTTGTGTCCTTACCTGTAATGACACCGGTGACGCCATCACCCGGCGAGTGAGTCACAAGGCCGCTGCCGACGAAGACCGGCACGCCAGGCAGGCTGCCTTCGAGCCGGTAACCATAGCTGCCAAGAACAGTGCCGTTGGTGCAGCTCGGCGCACGCCCGTGCTGGCTGATGCGTCGGCCTACGCCGTGAAAAGCGTTGCCCGCGTTCGTATTGAGCAGATCAATCTGGCGGCCTCCATCAGTGGCGATGAAGTTGTAGGTGATTTGTTGATTCAAAGCGGCAACGAAGAACGATCCACTGCCAGTGCAATCGTCCTTGATCTGGAATGTTCCATCGCTCCAACTGGCGTTTGGGATGGTCTGGCCAGCGATGTTCAGATAGACGTTCCCGCTGATCGTGCCGTGTGTATTGTGTGTGAACAGGCCGTTAACCAGGATTGGGCCGACGCCGATGATCTGGCCGCTCATACGATAGCCGTACGTGCCGCTGGCTGTGCCGTTGGTGCAGTGGCGAGCGCCCGGGCGGTTGGCCGGGCCTTCTTGCGCGCTGGCAGATTCGCGGTTAACCAAGCACAAGCTCAGGACAAATAAAGCGGCGAAGAAAATTGAGGTAATGATACGAGTGTGGGTTCGTTTCATAGCAATGCTCCTTTTTAATTGTTGGTTGATAAACCGCCGGTACCGAATTCGTCACGCGGCGGTAAACTGTTGGCACCTGCTTTGGCTGAGCGAACCGGGCGCTGAGGACGCTATATCACTAATATGACTTTGCCGATTTGCGTTGAATTCGGTAAAGCCCGACTTCATGGCGGCGGTTTCGCACGTTGGCTGCCATACTTGGTGCAGCCGTAACTTGTAGCTGTCATCTGCGCAGCTATACCTGTGCTGCACGAATGAACATCAGTTTTGCTCACTATCAATTAAGAAGGCGGGAAGCGTCGGGAAAACGGCTAACGCTGGCGCAGATTTTTTTTGCCATTCAAGTAGAGAGTTCCGTAAGGCTGTGCTAGATTTCTGCTGCTCACAAGTCCAATCCCATCTTAGGAGGAAGCTGTATGGCACAGCCCTCGGAGCCTGAAGTCACACAACTGCTGTTGGCCTGGGGTGAAGGGGATCATGCAGCTTTAGATAAGCTGGCCCCGTTAGTCCATGCGGAGTTGCACCGGTTGGCTAAGCACTACATGGCACAAGAGCGCCCGGGCCACTTGCTGCAAACCACTGCCTTGGTGAATGAGGCATTTCTGCGGCTGGTGGACTGGAAGAACGTGCGCTGGCAGAACCGCGCCCACTTCTTCGGAGTCTCGGCGCAGTTGATGCGGCACATCCTGGTGGACTTCGCGCGTGCGCAGAACTACGCCAAGCGTGGCGGCAAAGTATGTTTTGTCTCGCTCGTCGAGGCGGCGGATGTGCTGCAGGAGGCAAGTCCCGACCTGGTGGCGCTCGATATTGCTTTGGATAAATTAGCGGCACTCGACCCGCGTCAGAGCCGTGTGGTTGAGTTACGCTTCTTCGGTGGATTGACCCTGGAAGAAATTGCTGAAGTATTAAAGGTTTCGCTAGGAGCGGTGAAGCGCGACTGGAGCCTGGCCAAACTCTGGCTCCTCCACGAACTGGGCAATACGGCTGCTCAAAAAAATGTTTGAGGTGCGCGGAAGGTACCTTCGAATTGACTCCTCACTTCCCATCGCTGGTTGAACAATGACTCCGGAACGTTATCAACAAGTCGGCCAACTTTGCCTTGACGCCTTGCGACTCGAACCAGATAGGCGGGCAACATTTCTCGACCAAGCCTGCGCCGATAGTCCTAGCCTGCGCCGTCAGGTCGAATCACTTCTCGCCTATCAGCAGCAGGCAGAGAACTTCATCGAGCTGCCAGCGCTGGAGGTGGCAGCCAGGATCATCGCCGGACAACAACCCTCGGTTTTAATTGGGCAACAGATCGGTCACTATCGGGTGCTCTCGTTGCTCGGCGCTGGGGGGATGGGCGAAGTTTATCTCGCACAAGATGAACGGCTCAGCCGCAAGGTGGCGCTCAAGCTGCTGCCGGCTCAGTTTACACAAGACCCTGACCGAGTCGCCCGTTTCGAGCGCGAGGCGCGCACCGCATCATCGCTCAATCATCCCAACGTCCTTACCATTTACGATATTGGCCAGGTTGATGGCAGGCAGTTCATCGTCTCCGAATATATCGAAGGGCAGACGCTCCGCCACCGGATAGGAGCGCGAATGAAGCTGCCAGAGATACTTGATGTCGCGATTCAAGCAGCAAGCGCGCTTGCCGCTGCCCATGAAGCAAAAATCGTGCATCGAGATATTAAGCCGGAGAACATCATGGTGCGACGCGACGGTTACATTAAGGTACTGGACTTCGGGCTAGCGAAGTTGACCGAGATGCTGGTGCCCGAGCAAGTCAGCGTTGCCGATCCCGAATCCTCAAGCCAGAAAATGATCACAACCAACACCGGGATGGTTATGGGTACGGTTGCCTATATGTCTCCGGAGCAAGCCTTAGGGCAGGGGGTAGACCAACGAACAGACATCTACAGTCTGGGTGTGGTGCTTTATGAAATGATAGCTGGAGTGAAGCCGTTCACAGGTAACACCCCGGCTGCTGCCTTTGATGCGATCCTCCACCATGTGCCGGTCCCGCTCGCCAGCCTCAACCCGGCTGTGTCTGCAGAGTTGGAACGGATCATAAACCGGGCGCTGGAGAAGGATCGAGAGATGCGTCACCAGACGGCTTCGGACTTGCGGGCAGAGCTGAAGCGGCTGCAACGGGAGCTGGATTCCGGCTCGACGGCTACGGTCAGTGACAGGCAGATGCCAGCAAATTCGCGCTCAGGTTGGAGCAGATGGAAAATGAATGCGGTGCTGGTCTTTGGGGGGCTAGCAGTTTTGATGGCTGTGTGGTTCTTTGGGGGTAGGCTTAGAGCAGATCTTTATAGTGGTGCCACCAGCAAAGAGCCGGGGGCGACCGTGCAGAACGCGATCGGAGGCCAGCCTTCCACAGGCAAACTGGTCGGCGTGCGCTGGAGCGAAGAGAAGTACCTCTTCTTTAGGGGTGGTGAATACTACCGATATGATGTCAAGGCCGACAGAATAGACTTCGAGTACCCTAAGCCCATTGCTGGCAGCTGGCAGGGGATTTGGGCAGAGGGAGTTGACGCCATAATCATGAGTCCTTGGGATGATAGGAAAGCCTTCTTCTTCAAGGGTAGAGAATATATCCAGTATGACATTGTAGCGGACAGGAGCCCTGATGTGGGTTATCCCAAGCCCATCGCCGAGGACTGGCCGGGGATTTGGCCTGACGGGATTGACGCCGCAGTTGTCTGGAATAACGGCAAGATTTACTTCTTTAAAGGCAGCGAGTACATCCGTTTCGACATTCAGAGCAAACGCCCGGATCCAGGTTACCCTAACCCGATCGCTGGTAGCTGGCCTGAAGTATGGGGCGGTAATTTCGACACAGTCTTTACTAACCACTTACGCCCACACGGAGGTAAAAAAGTCTATTTCTTCAAGGATGGGCAGTACATTCGCTATGACATGAAATTGAACCAAAAGGATCCTGATTACCCAAGGAGTATCAGCCGGAATTGGATTGGTTTGCCATAACGCTGGCACGCTAACAATCCGCGAGCAATCGGTTGTTTATCAGAATGATCGGTAGTTTACGAGGAGCGACCGTGCAATAACGTATTTGCTATTTGATCGTTATCGTTTGCTTTTCTTCAGTGCCATATCCAACAGCACGGCGACGATGATGACCAGGCCAATAATAATTTGCTGGGCGAAGGAACTGATATTCAATAGTGTCAGCCCGTTTCGCAGAACTCCGATAATCAACGCTCCGATCAAGGTTCCGAAGACGTTGCCTTCGCCGCCCATCAGGCTGGTTCCGCCGATGACGGTCGCGGCGATGGCGTCGAGTTCGTACATCATTCCGGCAATCGGCTGCGCCGAATTTAGCCGAGCGGTCAGCAGAATTGCAGCCAATCCCGCCAAGCCTCCGCAAATTCCGTAGATCAACGTTTTATAAAGCCGGACGTTAATGCCTGAAAGAATCGTTGCTTCTTCGTTGCCGCCGACGGCGTAGGTGTATCGGCCCAGCTTGGTTTTCATCAGCAGAAAATACGACGCAAAGAACACGGCCAGCATCACCAAAACCGGCATCGGCGCGCCCAAGGGTTTGCCGGTCGCCAGATAGCGAAATGAGTCGGAAAAGCCTGAAATCGGTCGCCCTTCGGTAAACAGCAGTGCCGCTCCGCGCGCTACACTCATCATGCCCAAGGTTGCGATGAATGGAGGCAAGCGCCCGATGGAGATCAGCAGGCCATTAAGCACGCCGCAGCTAAACCCGACGCCGATTCCAATCGCTACCGCCACAACTGTTGGCGTGCCTTTCTGCAACAAGCTGGCCATCACGACGCCGGAAAACGCCAGCACCGAACCAACCGAAAGATCAATGCCTGCGGTGATGATGACGAAGGTCATTCCGGCGGCGATGATGGCTATAATCGCTGTCTGTTCGGCAACGTTTAGCAGGTTTGAAACGGTCAGAAAATGAGGCGTCAGAATCCACATGACTACGCAGAGCACGATCAGCCCGAACAAGGTCCCAAATTGCCTGGCGTGCTGCGCAACATAAGTTTTAAGATTCATTCGGTTTTTCTCCCAACGCGCAGTGCAGAATTTTTTCCTGCGTCGCTTCGGCAGCTGAAAATTCTCCGTTGATGCGGCCTTGATGCATAACCAGAATGCGATCGCTCATGCCCAACACTTCCGGCAAGTCTGACGAAATCATCAGGATGGCTGCGCCTGACGCCGCCAGTTGATTCATCAATTGATAAGTCTCGGCTTTCGATCCTACATCAATGCCGCGCGTCGGTTCGTCAAAGATCAGGATATCGGCGTGCGAACAGAGCCATTTGCTGAGCACGACTTTTTGCTGATTGCCGCCGCTTAAGTTCACCACGCGCTGGCCAAGGCTGGGCGTTTTGATGCGAAGGTCTTTTTGGTATTGCGCAGCCGCTTCGGTTTCCTGACGTTCGCTGACTATGCCTAACTGCGAAAATCGTTCAATGCTTGGCAAGCAGATGTTTTCCTGCACGGATAATGGCAACACCAAGCCCTGCGTTTTGCGATCTTCGGTCAAAAAGCCGAAACCAAGATTGATCGCCTGACGCGGTGAAGTGATCGTTTGCAGTTTGCCTTTGACGTGAATGCTGCCACTGTCGGGTTTATCCAGCCCGAAGATTGCTCGTGCCAATTCCGTTCGACCCGAACCCAGCAACCCGGCGATGCCCAGCACCTCGCCTTCGTACAGCGAAAAGCTGATGTTCATCAATTCGTCCGAGCGATTCAATTCTTCGATGCGCAACACTTCTTTCCCGCGCGCCGCTGCGACTTTGGGAAACTGCTGAGTTAATTCTCGATTGACCATCATCCGGATCAGTTCCGGCTTGGTGACATCAGCGATGTTGCGCGTTCCGACGACGGCTCCGTCGCGCAGCACCGTTACGCGGTCGCCGATTTCAAACAGCTCTTCCATCCGGTGAGAAATGTAAATGATCGAAACGCCGTCTGCTTTTAACTTGCGAATGCGCGTGAATAGCTCCGTGATTTCGCGCTCAGTCAGCGCTGAAGTCGGTTCGTCCATAATCAGAATCCGCGCATCCAGCGAGATGGCTTTGGCGATTTCCACCATTTGCTGTTCGGCGATGCTGAGTTCCTTGACCAATCGTCGCGGATCAATGTTTACGCCCAAGCCAGTCAGAAGCCGGCGCGCCGATTGGTTCATCGCTTTCTGGTCAATCAGACCGGGCAAGCGGACAGGTTCCCGGCCAAGAAAGATGTTTTCCGCTGCCGATAAGTGCGGAACCAGATTCAATTCCTGGTAAATGATGCCGATGCCGAGTTCGATGGCGTGCTTTGGATTTTTGATTTCGACTGCCTGGCCCTTCAGCAAGAGTTGCCCGGAGTCTTTTTGATAAGCGCCGCTGAGGATTTTCATCAGCGTGGATTTGCCCGCGCCATTTTCGCCGAGCAGGATATGAACTTCGCCACGCTGCAGGTCGAAACTGACGTTATCCAACGCGACGACGCCGGGGAAGGTCTTGCGAATCTCCTGCATCTGAAGAACGAACTTGTTTTCCATAAGGTGTTCGTCGTCTCGCCTTATGTTCTTTGAAAAATAAATACACTCAAGTTTGCTTCCTCTTTCGCCGCGTTAACGGCAGGTGATTTTAGCCGTGGGTGAAACCCACGGAAACGAGAACCGCATTTGTTCCATCGCGTTAGCGACGGTTGAATTCAGGCGTCGCTGACGCGACGCGAAAAACTTCTGCCTATGTACCGTGGGTTTCACCCACGGCTAAATTCAAAATGCCGCTACGCGGCAAGAAGGCGAAGCTATCTCAATCCGAGTGCATTTATTTTTCAAAGACCATCAGGCGGAACTACATGCTTTTTTATTTCGGCGCAATCACCACCACGCCGATTCGTAATGTGTTTTTGTCACCAGTTTGCGCCGGGAAAGAAAATTGCTGCACCGCGAATTTTTCTTTCAACCCTTCCACGCTGCCCACTTCGCGTTGCTCCCAATCTTCAAACCGCACGGTTTCGCCGCGGATTTTGCCGGTCAACAGCAGTTCCAATCCGAGCGGGTCATGCACCAGCTCAACCAGATTGCCTTTCAGATTCGCGTATTCACCTGTGCGTCCGCAGATCGGGCAAGCCTCGACGTCGGCATGGTTTGGGTTGGTATGTTCGACTTCGTAATGGACGCTCGCTCCCAAACGATAATAAGTTCGCTCCCCCAACTTCACCTGCTCCAATTTCTGCCGCCCAAGCGCCGAGTAGTAATAGCGCAGGTGAAATGAGTGCGAATGTTGCAGCGCACGTTGCGCGCGCACTTCCCACGGCTGCAGATGTTCGTGCCGCACTTCGAAATCGCAGCCTTCCGGATTGTCGAACGGGCCATAGTATTCGCGCAGTCGCATCGCCTGGCGCAGGTTTTCGGTAACCAGTTTGACTGCTGTGTCATACGAAGACGCCAGCGACGCATCCACATAAAACCAGGCGTTTGGATAACGCGGCATCGTTTTATCGAATACTGATTTCGGAGGCAGTTGGAAATCTTCGTGTGAGCGTGGGATGAAGTTTGCAGAACCCGACTTTTGAATGGTGATTCGCGTGTTGAGCGTTTCGCCCGGCCATTCGGTTTTGGGCCGAAAGTTGTAGTGGAGAAAATGCTGGTTAATGGTCGCGCTGTTCCACCGTGTGACTTTGGCCATCTTCTTTTTGTTGAGCAGCACGAGAGGTTCGACCAATCGCGAGAAGTTGGTGAAATCATTCCAGGTCCCTTTGAACTTTAGCGGCCAACCCAGTCGAATGCCCAACGGATGATTTGGCAGTCGCCGGCCTTCTTCAGAAAGTTTTCGGAACGTGCCTTCGTTATATTGCTTCAGCGTGATTGGTTGGCCGGTTGGATAATACTTTTTCTCTGAATCGCCCGCGTCTGCGGTTATGGTCATCGTTTCCCAGCCAACCAGCAAAGTTCCGTGTTTGCCCCACTGCGCGTTGATACGCGGGCGCTGGCCGTTCTGTCGAGCGTCGGCAAGCGCCGCTTCGCTGCCTGCCAGGATGCGCCCGTGAAAATAAGTCCAAATTTTTTCGATGGATTTGCCGTCGGCCGAATACTGCACCCACATCAATTCGTGATCGGCGGGATCGTTGTCTTCTGGGAAATCAATGTCGTCTTCCCAGAAGAGGTGATAAGCGATCTGCCGTGCGCTGGGGTGCAAAATGACTGCGAAATCTTTGAGCGGGAAGAATTCAGTCGGCGTCGTGTAAATGCGCGGTGCGAACCGGCGAACAATCTGCCATTCTTCTGCCGTCAGATCACGCGGAGGATCGAGTTCGAGTGCGCGGGCATATTCGCGGCTGGCGTCATCCAGGCAACGACGATTGTGGAACTCGACGCCGCGTTGGTGATGGGTTTCAGCAGAATCACCTTGCGCGCGGCTGGGATTCTGCGAACTGGTTATCGTCAGCAAAAACACCAAACAGCAAGCGCTCAGTCTTGCCGCGCGAAGCAATAGAATTGTCGGCATGGTGCAAAAGAAATGGACAGTTCAGTAATCGGTAGAAAGGCAGCGAGTCGGTTCGCAATAAATCCGACACGCTGCCGCTCATGACAGTTTAGAAATAGAACTTCAGCCCAAATTGAATAATCCGCGCGTTGGCGGCGGTCAGGATTTGCCCGAAGCCACTGGAATCGCGCGCAATGTTCGGCGGGCCGAAATTCGCATGATTGAATGCGTTGAATAATTCGGTGCGGAACTGGAAGTAGCGCCGCTCCGTGATGTTGAAGTTCTTCGCAAAGGTAAAGTCGAAATTGACGACTCCCGGACCGCGCATGATGCCAACACCGGCAGTGCCAAACGCCTGCGGCGAAGGATTGAACGCCGCCTGAAACGCATCCGTATTGAACCAGCGATTCAGCGTGCGTTGATCTTCGGGCAATTCCGGATTGCCGATCAAGTTTGGACGCGCGCGGCGCTCGCCGCCGATGTTCAGGACGCTCGATCCGCCCAACGTTGCCGTTAAACCAAGTCCACCTTGTAGTACGTGAATGCCTGTCACCTGCCAACCACCAAGCAACAGATCAGCGACTGTATTCGCATTGTTGCCGAAGCGGCGACCGCGACCGAAAGGAATTTCCCACACGTAACTGGCAACGAATCGTTGTTTGACATCGAACTCCGCCAGACCGCGATCTGCCCGCGTGTTGTTGCCGTCCTGGGGTTCGCGGAAGGTGCCGGTGTCAAAGCCTGCTCCACCGCCGCTGGTCGAGATATGATCCGGCGAGCCGGTCAACGCCTTGCCCCACGTGTAGCTGACCAAAGCCGTCAGCCCGCCGGAAAAGCGTTTCTCCAACCGCGTCTGCAACGAGTTGTAAGTCGCGCCGACGCGATTTTCCATCCATTGAATATCGCCAAACGCCGGATAAGGCCGGTTGCCCGCGGATTGCGATCCGTTCGCGTTAGTAATGACAGCGCGTTGGTTCAGATTGCGGAATCCGTTCAGCTTCGTTCCTTTGTTGCCGACGTAAGCGACATCCAGCAGCAAGTTCTTCAGCAATTCATATTGAATGCCAAAGTTGTATTGCTGAATGTATGCCGTTCGCTGATTGGGATCTTGCGCGCGCCGCGAGATGGTTGGCGCAAGCGAAGTGGGATCAAGCAACCCCGCCGGATATCCGTTGACCAGCCGGAACGGCGCTGCCGTAGCCACAGCCGCCGCACCGGTTACGCTGGTCTGCAACAGGTTGTCCACCAGGAACGGCGGGTTGAACCCGAGCAAACCTTCGCGCCCTTGGCGAACGGTGTGATTGTAAAAAATACCGTACGCGCCGCGAACCACCCAGCGCGAAGTCGGCGAATAAGCGAAACCGAACCGAGGCGCAAAGTTGTTTCGATCCGGATGAATCAACGCCCGTTCGAAAATGCCACCGTCTTTCGCAAACACATCTTTCCCGGTTACCGGGTCGAAGTTGGCGAAACGGTTTTCTCTTTCCCGCGGTGGCGTAGCGAATTCGTAACGCAGCCCCATATTCAAGGTCAGCTTCGACGTGACCTTGTAATCGTCCTGAATGAAATAGAACTGCATGTCCTGTCCCTGATCCATGACCGTAAAGCTGGTCAGCGCCAATTGCGATGGCAACCCCAACAGCAAATCGCCGACAGCGCGATTGGTGAAGCGATTCTCGAAGTTCATTCGCCCGATGGTCGCGTTCAGGTCGTTGATCTTTGTCTGGGCGTGCAGGAATTCGCCGCCAAATTTGATGAGGTGAAGCCCGCGATTCCAACTAAAACTGGCGCGCGGATTCCATGAGCGCGGTGTCTGAAATTGCGGCGTCGAAGTGTGACGGCCTACGGCGTCAAAGCCTTGGATGTTGACCTTCGGAACACCGCCCACGATGGATGGATCGTTCGGCACATTCTTCAGGCCAATTGCCGCCGCGCCATCCGTGCCGAAGTTTGGCGGGTTGGTGAAGTAGTTTCCGCGTGCCCAGCCGAAACGAAAATCGCCGACCAGCGATGGCGAAACCGTCCACGTTAGCCCAAGCGCCAATCCTTGCGAACGATTCAAGTTTGCGCCAAACGCGTCGTTAAACGAGCCTTCACCTAAGCCTGGCAGCGGGGCAGGGCGGAACGTGTTGGTGTCCACGAAACTATAGCGGCCGAAAAGGGTGATGTTGCTGGCGAACTGGTGATCCACGCGCACGTCGAATTGATCCTGCCGCGTGCGGGTCACCGGCGTCGAAGCGTAAATCGTCGAGTTCGGCACGTTAGGATCAGGAATTAGTTTGACGATGGCAGTACCAACCGGGTCCCAGCGAGAAGAAGGAATCACCCACTGGCCTGCTGCATTCTTGCTGAATTCAGGTCGTCCTGTAGCAAAAGGATCAACGACAGCCGAACTGAATAATCCGGCTTTTTCTGCAGCCGTTGGCACCAGACGCACGCGCGGCACGCCTTCGCGGTCACGCAAGCCTTCATAATCGCCAAACCAGAACGTGCGGTTTTTGACCAGCGGCCCACCGACTGCCGCGCCGAACTGATTGCGCTGCCTTCGGGGTTTCGGCGAACCCAACGCATTCGAAAAGAAGTTGTTTGCATCCAGCACATCGTTGCGCAGGAATTCATAGACGGCTCCGCGAATTGCATTCGTGCCGGATTTGATTGTGGCATTGATGACCGCGCCGGAACTGCGCCCAAACTCAGCGGAATAGGCGTTGGTTTGTATCTTGAACTCTTGCAAGGCTTCGATGGAAGGCTGCACAAGTTGCACGTTTTCGCCGCGGAACGAATTGGAGTACGAAATGTTATCCACACCATCCAGCAGGAATACGTTGTTGAACGTTCGGTTGCCATTGACGTTGATCGCGCCTTTGAAATTGACACTGGCCAGACGCGGCGTGGTTGGCAACACGCCCGGCGAAAGCAAGGCGAGTTGGTTGTAATCACGACCATTCAGCGGCAGTTCGACGATCTTTTTTTGATCAATCACCGAACCACGCGCAGAGGTTTCAGTTTCCAGCAAGGTGGCCGCCGCGACAATTTCAACGGTCTGGGTCACCTCGCCAATTTGCAAGGCAATATCGGCGCGCGCTGTCTGATTGACCTGCAGCGTGATGCCGCTGCGCACAATCTTTTTGAAGCCCGCTTTTTCGACTGTGATTGAGTAGGGGCCGGGTTTCAGGCTGGGCACGGTATAGACGCCATTGTCGTTGGTTTCGCCTCGGAACGTGACGCCGGTTTCCGTGTTAGTGATGACGATTTGCGCTCCGGCGACGGCTGCACCGGTTGTGTCTCGCACTTCGCCCGTGATGGTTGCTGTCTCCTGTTGCCCGAAGGCGGTGAACTGGCAACAGCACAACAACACAAATAACAGTGTAAACAGAGGCTTTCTTCCTTCCATAGCTTTGTCCTCCTAGGGGTTGACGATCAGGTTGATGGATTCAGACTGCCGTTTGGTAAGCTGTAATAATGCGTTGCGATTCCCAGCTCAGCCGTCGGCAGCACAGGCAGGACGCCTGTGCTGCCGACGATTTTATTTTTCTATCGTTATGTTTTTGTTTGGCTCTTATTATGCCTTCGTTAAGGTGATCGGACGCTTTTCCTTGTAAGAAAGAGTTGCGGCATAAGCGACTTCCAGATCCGCCACGCCATCGGCGCAGGTGATCGAAGGAGGCTTGCCCAGGGAAAAATGCTCGATAAAGTTCTGCAATTGGTCAATGTAGGCGCGCTCGAACCGCTCCATAAAGTAGGGCACCACATCGTGCGTGACGCCTTCTTTGTTCAACACCGTCACTGGCGTTTCACGCAGATAACCGACTTTGAGCGTGCCTTTCGTTCCCAGAATCTCCGCGCGAATGTCGTACCCATACACGCCGCTGCGGCTGACATCAATCACGCCCAGCGCTCCGTTTTCGAAAGTGAGCGTGACGACGGCATTGTCAATGTCGCCGACTTCGTTGACTTCGGGATACGCCAGCACGCCGCCGACAGTGTACACACTGGCGATTTCGCCCATCATCCAACGCGCCAGGTCAATGTCGTGAATGCCCATATCAATCATGATTCCGCCGCTGTGGCGCGGGTCCAGGTATTCCAGGCTGGGCCGGAAAGGATCGCGCGAAGACGCTTTGAACAACACAGGCGTGCCGATCTCACCTTGTTCGATCTTTTCTTTCGCCGCGCGGTATCCGCGATCAAATCGTCGCATAAATCCCATGTGAAAGAACACACCGGTCGAATCTATGACCTGCTGAATCTCGCGCGCTTCGTCCAGTGAGATGGAAAGCGGCTTTTCGCAAAAGATGGCTTTGCCCGCTTTTGCTGCCGCGACGATGATGTCGCGATGGCTGCTGGTTGGTGTGATGATAACAACGGCGTCAACGGATTTGTCATCAATCAGGTCTTGATAGTTGGGATACCAGTTGCTCACGCCGAGCGCTTTGGCGTTAATTTCGATGGCTGGATTAACATCCGAAGCGGCAACCAAGTTGGCCTGCGGGACGCGATAAGCCAGGTCCTCGGCATAGACCAAACCCATGCGCCCGACTCCAACCACGCCAACATTGATTTTGGGATTCACAGAAAAATCTCTCCTTTTTTCGAATTCTATTCGGATTGTTTTTGATTCAAACGTCAAAAGGCAATCCAGCATAATTTTCTGCCAAGGTGGCCGCCGCAGCATTTGAGTGCGTGGTATAGGTCAATTCCGAAAGTTGCAACCGTCGTTGAAAGGGCGTGGCGTCTGGAAACCGATGAAGAAGGGAAGTCATCCACCACGAAAAATGCTCAGCGCGCCAAACGCGGCGCAAACACGTTTCAGAATACGCATCAAGCAGCTCAGTTTTGCCCGTACGGTAAAACGCCGCGAAGCCGCGCGCCAGCACGCGCACATCCGCAATCGCCAGATTCATTCCTTTCGCGCCGGTTGGCGGCACAATATGCGCGGCATCACCCGCCAGAAACAATCTACCGAATTGCATTGGCTCGGCCACAAAGCTGCGCATTGGCGTAATACTTTTTTGCAGAATTCGACCTTCTTTCAATTCAATGTCGCCGCCGGAATCGAGCCGCGTGGAAAGTTCCTGCCAGATGCGTTCATCGCTCCAGCTTGCCAAGCTGTCATCCGGCGCACATTGCAGGTAAAGCCGCGTAATTTCCGGCGTGCGCATGCTGAACAACGCAAAGCCGCGTTCATGATGGCAATAAATCAATTCCTTCGAAGGCGGCGCGGATTCAGCCAGAATTCCCAACCAGCCGAACGGGTACGTCCGCTCAAAAATCTGCAAGCGTTCTACCGGAATCGCCGGGCGGCAAATGCCATGAAACCCGTCACAGCCCGCAATGAAATCACAGCGGATTTCCTGAGCTTCACCGTTGTGTCGAAAGCGAATCGTCGGCGCGTGGCCGTCGAAATCGCAAATGCCGGTTTCCGTGACTTCAAAATAGAGCGGCGCGCCCGCATCCAGCCGAACCTTGATCAGATCTTTGACGACTTCGGTCTGGCCGTAAACTGTAATCGAACGCCCGCCGGTCAGTTCGCGCAGGTTGATGCGATGGCGGCGGCCATTAAAGCTCAGTTCAATGCCGTGGTGAACCAATCCCAGCTTGTTCATCCGCTCCGCAATGCCGGATTCGTTCAGCGTGTCCACCGTGCCTTGTTCCAGCACCCCTGCGCGAATACGGCTTTCGACATATTCGCGGCTGCGAGTTTCAATGACGATGGATTCAATGCCTTGTAGACGCAGCAAGTGGGCCAGCAACAATCCGGCGGGGCCTGCTCCTACGATGCCAACCTGGGTTCGCATGTCAGTCTCCGTTTTATTTTCCATTTATCATTTGTGATTTTCTATTTGTCATTGAACGTTGGCGTCACGCCCGGCAATGAAAAATGACAACTGAAAAATGACAAATGATGAGATGAAGTAGGTGACTCCCTTCGCCGCGAATTGTTATGCT
>CAZMXG010000157.1:0-11019 GCA_964570175.1 uncultured Heliomicrobium sp.
CCCCCCCCCCCCCCCCCCCCCCCCCCCCCCCCCCCCCCCCCCCCCCCCCCTCTATTCAAGCCCAAGCCGCCATACCAGATTCCTCAATGTGACTGGAGTTCAGACGTGTGCTCTTCCGATTTTTTGATTGAAGCCTTTCGGAGATTTGGGGGCGTCCGGTTTATCTGGGGGCGACGCTGCTGCTGCCGAAAGGCTTCAATCAAAACACCAGCCAGAAATATCCGGCAATTTATATTCAGGGACATTTCGGGCTCAATCCGCCATTTGGATTTACCACGCAGCCACCCGCTACACCTGAAAGCGCCGAACAGCGAAAAGCTCGTCTGGCGCGTAGCGCGCGCGAACCCGGCTATGAATTTTCGCAGGCCTGGATGTCCGACAACTTCCCGCGCATGGTGGCCGTCACCTTTCAACATCCGACGCCGTATTACGACGATTCTTATGCGGTGAATTCGGCGAACAACGGGCCTTATGGCGATGCGTTAACCCAGGAACTGATTCCGTATCTGGAAGAAAAGTTCAGGCTCTTTGCCGATCCGCAGGCGCGTGTTCTGACGGGCGGTTCAACAGGTGGTTGGGAGTCATTGGCGTTGCAGATTTTCCATCCAAAGTTTTTCAATGGTGTGTGGTCGCTGTATCCAGACCCTGTGGATTTTCGTCGCTACCAGATGTCGAACGTTTACGAAGACGATAACGCCTTTGAAGTTCCGAACGGCGACTGGAGCAAGATGATTCGTCCGCTTTCCAGAAACGCCGATGGGCAGGTGACACTGACAATGCGGGAAATGAGCCGTCTGGAAGCCGTACTTGGCAGCAATGTTCGTTCAGGCCAACAGATTGCCGCGTGGGATGCCGCTTACGGGCCAGTCGGCAAAGACGGTTATCCACGTCCAATCTGGGATCGGCTGACGGGCAAGATTGATAAAGAGGTCGCGCTGTACATGCGCGACAACGGCTACGACTTGCGCTACAACCTGGAAAAGAACTGGTCGAAGATCGGCCCGGACCTTGTCGGCAAGATTCACGTGTACTGCGGCGACATGGACAACTACTATCTGAATCTGGCGGTCTATCAGCTCGAAGATTTCTTGAAAGCCGCCGACAGACCGAAAGCCGAAGCCGTGTTTGAATACGGGCGACCGATGAAACCGCACGGCTGGCAACCGTTCACGAATGCCGAACTGGTGCGGATGATGGCTGCGCGCATCAACAAAACAGCAACGGGTTTGGTGGTCATGAAGTAATCATTTTTGAGAAGGAAATTGATATGAATCGCCACGATGAAGAGGAAGACACAACGATTTACAAAGTGGTTGTAAACCACGAAGAGCAATATTCCATCTGGCCGGATCACAGAGAGCTGCCTTTGGGTTGGAAGGAAGCAGGAAAATCCGGAACCAAAGGCGAATGTCTGGCATACATCGAAGAAGTGTGGACGGATATGCGGCCTTTGAGCTTGCGGAAAAAGATGGAAGAAGAAGAGAGGACGCGCCAACAAGGTGGTTAGCAATGACACTGCCTGGGTTTGAAGAATTCCGCATTGTTGAATTTTCGACGCACAAACATAAAGCTTTATTTACGACCAGAGCATACGTTACAGGCGAAGAGATTTATCCTTTTGATTACTGGTCGCAGGAAGTCATGCCGATGCATCTGACCAATCATTCCTGCGATCCGAACGGCCGGTTCAATGATGCCGGAATGTTGGTGGCAGTTCGTGACATCGCTGCGGACGAAGAACTCACTTTCGATTATCTGGCGCACCCGCTGCCGGCGTCGCCGTGGAATTTTGAATGCTTATGCGGTGCCAGCAATTGTCGAGGCTGGATCAAGGCAGCAGAAAACCAATCAGGAGAATTTTGATGGCAGACAAAATAGATCAAGCGATTCAGACAATGATTCAGAACTTGAAGGAAAAGACCGGCAAGTCGCTGGAGGAGTGGGTGAAAATCGCCAAAGCCTCGAAGTTGGAAAAGCACGGCGAAATCGTCAAGTTCCTGAAAACGGAACATGAGCTCGGACACGGCTACGCCAATCTGGTGGCGCACACTCTGAAAGGCCAAAGCGAAGAAGGGAAGGCGGCGGCGGACGATCCTGTGGCCGCGCAATACGCAGCCGAAAAGGCTGGCCTGAAGCCGATTTATGATGCGCTGATCAAAGCCATCGGCAAATTCGGCAGCGATGTCGAAATCTCGCCGAAGAAAACCTACGTCAGTTTGCGCCGCAACAAACAGTTCGCCTTGATTCAGCCGACGACCAAAACGCGCTTGGATGTCGGCATCAATTTGAAAGGCGTTCCGCCAGCAGGAAAGCTTGAAGCTTCCGGGAGTTTCAACGCGATGGTCAGTCATCGCGTTCGCGTCGAAAACGCCAAAGACGTGGATAAAGATTTGATTGGCTGGCTAAAACAGGCTTACGAACAAGCCTGAACTTAGAAAATTTGCGAGAATCTGTGAAATTTGAAGAAGTTTTTCTCGAAAAATTGTGATTCACAGATTGACCACCTATCCTTGGGATTGGTATAAGACACACTGACTGGCTTGGTGACGACTGGATTTCAGTTACCAACGCCATCACCAGTACCATATCGAAAAAGAACGCGGTCGCATTGAACCGCGCCAATCAGACCTCCTCAGAACCAACCGACAATTTGTGGCAAGCCATTGATGGCGAAGCTGCTTTTCGAATTATGCGCGTAGCTTGAAAAGCAGCCGGGCGTTCATGCCCGCGCCAGGCCTTTTTCAATACGTTTGTCAGGAACTTCTTCTCTCCCCATTTCAAGGAGTTTTATGCAACGTAAAGATTCAATCTCCCTTTCCGGAATTGCCCTTTCCATTTGTTGCCTGCTGTTGCTGTGCGGGCAAACGGCTCAGGCTCAAACGCAACCACCGGAGGGCAAGGTCAAAAACAGCCCTCGGCTGGAAGCACATTCGAACTTCTTCAAACCAACGGTTTACAACCTGCAGCAAGACCCAAAATCGAAGGATCATTTTCCGAAGAATCTGGGCTACCTGGCGTTTAGCGCCGTCGGATACGATTTGGCCAACAGCATCATGCTGGTTGACTTGAGCGATGGCGGAATCGTCATCGTTGACACTTTGGGAGACCAGGAAACGGCGACCAACGTCATCAATAATCAGTTCCGTCCGGTGCTAAATGCGATTAGCCAGAAATACGGGTTCAAGTATGGCAACAAGTTGCCATTCAAGGCATTGATTTACACACACAACCACATTGACCACACCGGTGGCGTCGAGGGGTATTTGAAAGCCGCTGACCGGCCACCTTGCCCACCCGTCACTTCCAAAACACAAGGACAGGATGGGTCGCTGACGACAACTTCAAAATGCGTTGAGGTGATTGGGCAGGAAAACATCGTTGAAAGCGTCGTCATTACCGGAACAGTCGCGGGCAACATCATCAATCCGCGCTCGGCGTATATGTACGGCAGCATTTTGCCGAACGGCCCGGTCAACGACGGCATAGGCCCGCAAGTCAACAAAGGAAATCCGGGGCCGGGGTTTCGCATGCCTTCGCGGACGTTCACCAATGAATTGTTGGTGACGGCTGGCAAAATCAAAATGAAGTTGGTTTATGTGCCCAGCGAAACCAACGACGAACTGGCGGTGTTCTTGCCGAACGTGCAAAACAAAACAGGCGCAGCGCCAAGCAAAGACTGGGGCGGTGAAGGTCTGTTGCTATCCGCCGAAGTCATTCAAGGGCCATCCTTTCCAAATTTGTACAGCTTGCGCGGAACCAGCTATCGCAATCCCGCAACCTGGTTTCGCAGTGTAGACCAGCTTCGCAAGTTCAACGCGTATTGCATGGTTCCATCGCACGGCGTTCCGCTTTGCGGCAACGACAACGTCCAACTGTTGCTGAAAAATTTCCGCGACGCGATTCAGTTCACGCACGACCAATCCGTGCGCCGCATGAACCAAGGCCACACGCCGCCGGAAATGGCTGACATGATCAAGTTGCCGGATTATCTGATTAACGATTTGGAAAAATTGCGCCCGGCCATGCCTTCATCGGATATGAATCCGCTGGATTACCTGACGCCGTTTTACGGTTCGGTTCCCCAAGCCGTCCGCGAATTGTATTTCGGTTACGTCGGTTGGTACGAAGCCGACCCAACCGGTTTGATGCCGAACGCTCCGAAAGACCTGGCAGCGCGCACTGTCAAAATGATGGGCGGGCGAGACAAGATTCTGGCGGAGGCGAAAAGTGCCATCCAGCTTGGCGACAGCAAACAGGACAAAGCTGAATGGCAATGGGCTGCGGAATTGTTGACCAACCTGATTCGCATCAATCACGACGACCGCGAAGCCAGGCAATTAAAAGCCACAGCCTTGTTGAAACTGGGGCAACCCACCACAACCGATCCGGCGGAATACCACGATTATGGCATTACCTCGACCGATCCGAATTGGCGCAACTGGTTTCTGACTTCGGCAATGGAATTGAGTCTGCCCACCGGCAAACATTTTCCGGCGATCCTGGGCGGGCTGACTTCGCCTGACATTCAAGCCGCGTTGCCGCCCGGAGCCTGGGTCAATTCATGGACGATGCGGCTGAATTCCGACAAGAGCCAAACTGCGCCCCTTATGTCAGTAGGTTTTGAATTCCCGCCCACCCCCGGTTACGAAAGCGAAGGCACGCAGCGTTATGTTCTCAATCTGCGAAAAGCTGTTTCACAGTTTTGGGTCATCAGCCCCTGGTCAGAAAGCGATCATCTGGCGGCCAAAGACCCGAAACAAGATTGGAACGACGCGCAAGTCGTTATTCAAATGACTCGCATGGCGTTGCGGAATTTGCTGACCGCCGAAAACGCTCATCTGAAGATCAAATTTGAGACGGCGCAAAAAGGCGAAAAACCTGTGGGCGATCCGCCCTTCCTGACCGCGCTAAAACAAGCCATCGAAAAAGGCGAAATCAAACTGCTGAAAGGAACGTTGGATCAAGCCATTGCTTTCTTCAGCAATTTTGATGAGCGCATGTATTACGCGCCTTACCTGACTGTCCGCTAACCAGAATCACAACGCATAGAGTGTGCAGCAATAATGATTCATAAACTTCAACTGTCATTAAGGAGAAAACTATGTCAACAAAACATACTGCGAATATCTATCTGAAGAACAACATGGGAGGATCTGGCTTCTTCCAGTTGTCCCACAGATATTCCAGCAATAAACCGGATGTCGGTAACTGGTTTATTGCGCAGGGACAGACGACAACTGTGCCGCTGGTCGTTAATTTTGAAACCGGCGTAGGTACGGGTTTTGATTACTGGTACTGCAGCGCTTCAATTACGACTGGAAGTAATGCCGGTATTTATGTAACTACCGGCTCGTTGCTGGCCCCTTCAAAGGAATGCATGTTGGAAAGTGACGATGCCAATCAAAATATTACTCTTGTTATTGACACCAGCACATTCCACATAAACTTACCCTCCGGCGGCTGCACCACGGGAGTAACCAAACTGCAGTCCATTAGTCCCAAGACCGGCACCGAACCGCTGATTACGAATGTCTTTATGCTTATGCTGGAGAATCATTCCTTCGATCATCTGTTCGGTTACAGCAGTTACAATTCCGCCAATACCAACAAGCTGACCGGGAATGAATCGAATACATATCAAAATACAACATACCACGTGGCTGAAAGCGCCGTGGATCCAATGCCGCTTGGGCCAGGGCATGAGTTTATGAACACGCTGACGCAGTTGTGCGGCCAGAATACGCACAATCCTTTTCCGACAGGGCCATATCCGGCAATCAATAATTCAGGATTTGTGGCGGACTATGCCGCTGAAGGGGCGAGTTCTTCCGCTTTGGGAGACGTGATGCATTGTTGTAATCCAGCAACGCAGATTCCCAATCTTTACACACTGGCGCAGAATTTCGTGCTTTGCGACAACTGGTTTTCTTCCATGCCGGGACCAACCTGGCCCAATCGGCTTTTTGCCATGGGTGGGTCTTCAGCAGGGCTGGATGACAGCCCGTCATCCAGCCAAATTCTCGATTGGGAAACGGTCAGTGGATTCACGTATCAACACGGTTCGATTTTTGATCTCTTGAAAAACTCCGGCCATAACTATCGTTTGTATAACGATTTCGATAATACTTTCGTGCCTGGCCATCCGCACGTTACCGGGAAATTCCCGATCGTTGCCGGATTGCATAATGTCCAGATTACGGATGTAAATCCCTTCTACCACCTGTACGTTGACAGCCAAAGCGGTGCAACTACCGTGTTTGGATTGGCTGCGGATTTACAGCGAGCATATCCGTATCAATTCACATGGATCGAACCGAATTACGGTGACGCGGATGGGGATTTCAGTGGAGGTTCTTCGCAACATCCCACAGATTCGCTGACAGCCGGAGATAAATTGATTGCTGCCACTTATGACGCGATTCGCACTTCGCCGTACTGGTGGACCAGCGTATTGATCATCACTTACGACGAACATGGCGGCTATTACGATCACGTCGCGCCTCCCGCAGCCACTCCTCCCGGCGACACTCAAACAGCCGGTTTGAACACGCACGGCTTCGATTTCTCGCGGTACGGAGTGCGCGTCCCGGCTGTGGTGATTTCTCCTCTTACTGTCAAAGGAGTCATCTCCAAACAGTTGTATGACCACACATCGGTTCTGGCAACGTTGGAGCACATTTGGAGTATGAGTTCGCTGACGAACAGGGACGCGGGGGCAAACAATTTTGTGAACCTTTTCGAAACCATCAGTTCGCCCAGAACAAACACGCCGATTGCTATCACGCCAAACACGATTTCCGGCTCTTCGATAACCGGCGACGTTGCCGCTGAATCGCTGATTGCCGCGCCTGTTGCGGCTGAAACGGTTGCGCCCACCGGCCCGCGCAAAACCCATCCGGATTCTGAACCGTTGCCGGAACGCGGAAACATCATCGGCTTCCTGCATGTGGCGCTTAAAGCGGAGATCGAACTGTCCGATGGCAGCGCCGCAACCAAGCAAGCGCTGATAGACAAGTTCAAAGCGACTGTGCATACCTACGGGGACGCAAACGCTTACTTTGAAAAAGTGGCGAACGCTGTGGAGGCCGCCAGGGTAGCAAAACAAGCTTCTTTGCAGCCATAAACTGAAACCGCTTTTTTTTTGGTGACCTTGCTTCGTTCCTGCGTTTGCAAGAGCGGTAATGTGAAAGCCGCAGATTCAACGCCCAAACGAGTGTTGAATCTACGGCTTTTGGTTTTTCCGGTTTTCGCGGAACCGGTTGGTTACGGAGCGAAATACCCCGACACGTCCACCACCAGATCAGTTCCGCTACTGGCATACATTCCGAACTTGCCGTCGCCTGCTCCCAGACTGACCATAAAGAATCGGTTGAAGACTTTGTTGGCCACCCAGTTCGATGAAGCGACCAGCGGTCGTGTGGCGTCGCTCGGCCACAGTGTCAGGAAGCCGTTCGACGGATTGTTGACGACTGTCGCGTTGCCAACGATGGCTTGGGCCGAAGCGCCAATGGTGCAGGTTCCGCGCGCCAGTTGAAATTGTTCGACGCCTGCCTGCAGCGGAGCGGCGGGCGTAAAGCAGCCGGACTGCCCTGTCGTTCGCGTATCCAGCAATCGCACGGGCGCAGCCAACGGAGTGAACAGCAATCCCTGGCCATTCACATCGTTTGCCTCGCCGCTGAAATACCCATGCACATCCACCACCAGGTTGGTTTGTGCGACGGTGTAAATCTTGAACTGGCCTGCTGAGGACAGTCCAACGATAAATGGCGAGTTCAGCGTTTGCCCTGACTGGTAATTTCCGCTGGCTATTAATGGCCGCGAAGCATTGGCCGGGAAGAAGGTCAGGAAACCATTCGATGCTGGCCCAACCGTCGTCGCGTTACCATATAACGCCACTGCCGAACTGGGAATCGTCACACCGCCGCAAGTTGTCGTGCCTTGCTGCAAGGTTTCTGTGTTGGCGGGCAGTGGAGTTCCGGGCGTAAAGCATCCGGGTTGCCCTTTCCGCGTTTCCAGCAGCCGAATCGGACTCGGCAGCTTGTGGTAATACAGGCCGCCTGCGCCCGGCGGAGCGTAATACCCCGTAATGTCTACAACTACGTGCGTGTTTGTCGTGACGTAAATTTTGAACGCGCCGTCCGCGGCTCCTAGGCCGACCGTGAAGACGTTGTTCAAAATCTCATTGGCCGCGAAGTTGGAATTGGCGACTAATGGTCGAGTGGTGTCGCTGGGGTAAATCGTCAGGAAGCCCCCGCCAGATTGTACCGTCGTGATGTTGCCGGTGACTGCCAGCGCCGTCGCCGGAATTGAACACGACCCCGCCGCTGCTTGCGTCAATGAAGTGCCACCGGAAATTTGCGCGCCGGGCGTGAAGCATCCAGTTGCGCCTGTTCGTGTGTCTAGCAAACGAACCGGGGCAGGCAACGGATAAAACTGCAAACCGGTGCCTTTCGGGCCGCCGGAAATGATCACCGAATAAGCGCGCGTTCCCACACAACCATTGCCGTCCGCTGCCTGAATTGTGAAGTTGAACGTGCCTCCGGAAGTTGGCGTTCCGGACAGCGTGGCGCCGGTCAGTGTAATGCCAGGTGGCAAACTGCCTGCACTGACCGAGAACGTGTAAGAGCCGATTCCGCCAGTTGCCGTCAGGGTTTGCGTGCCATAACTGATGCCGACAAATCCGTTGGGCAAAGTGGCCGGATTCACTGTTACGCCGGGACAGTTGATGATCAGCGTGTAATTGCGGCTGCCGGTGCAGCCATTGGAATCGGTTGCGGTCACCGTAATCGGGAAGCTGCCGGTTTGCGTCGGCGTTCCGGACAGCGTTCCGCCAGCGAAGTTCAGCCCCGTTGGCAATTTACCTGTCAAACTCAATGCTGTCGTTCCGATCCCGCCCAGTTGGGTGAAGCCCTGACTATACGCAGTGCCTGCTGTGCCCGTTGGAATCGTTGCCGGATTGACCGTAATGCTTTGGCAGTTAATCACCAGGGTGTAATTCCGCGACCCGGTGCAGCCGTTGGAATCGGTTGCCGTGACGGTAATCGGGAAGCTGCCGGTTTGCGTGGGCGTTCCGGACAGCGCTCCTGCTGCAAACGTCAATCCGGTTGGCAGGTTTCCTGACAGACTGAGCGTTGTCGTTCCAATGCCACCAGTTTGCGTGAGGCTCTGGCTGTAGGCCGCGCCAGCGGTTCCCTCCAAAATGGAAGCCGGATTAACTGTGATTGTCTGGCAGTTAATGACCAGCGTGTAATTGCGGCTGCTGGTACAGGAATTGGAATCCGTCGCCGTCACAGTAATCGGGAAGCTTCCCGGTTGCGTCGGCGTTCCGGAAAACGTTGCGCCCACAAACGTGATTCCAGTCGGCAATGTTCCGGTCAGATTGTACGTGACGGCTCCGACGCCGCCGGTTTGCGTCAGGGTGTGGTTGTACGCCGTGCCAAGCGTTCCCGCAGGAAGAGCCGCCGGGTTGATGGTGAATCCCTGGCAGTTGATCAGCAGCGTGTAACTGCGGCTGCCGGTGCAACCGTTGGCATCTGTCGCGGTGACGGTGATTGGGAAGCTGCCGGTTTGCGTCGGTGTGCCGGACAACGTTGCGCCTGCAAACGTCAAGCCTGAAGGCAAAGCGCCAGTTAAACTGAAATTGACGGTTCCAATGCCACCGCTTTGCGTGAACACCTGGTTGTACGCCGTATTCGCTGTTCCAGCCGGAATCGTCGCTGGATTGACCGTAATGGTCTGGCAGTTGATGACCAGCGTGTAATTGCGGCTGCCGGTGCAACCGTTGGCATCTGTTGCGGTGACGGTGATTGGAAAACTGCCGGTTTGCGTTGGCGTTCCCGAAAGCGTCCCGCCGGAAAACGTCAGGCCAGTGGGCAGTATTCCGGTCAAACTGAATGTCGTTGTACCAAGGCCACCAGTTTGCGTAAACGTCTGGCTGTAAACCGTGCCTGCCGTTGCCGCCGGAATCGTTGCCGGGTTGACCGTGGAGGTCTGGCAATTGATGACCAGCGTGTAATTGCGCGTTGTGCTGCAATTATTGGCATCAGTCGCCGTAATGGAAATCGGGAAGCTGCCGGTTTGCGTCGGCGTGCCGGAAAGCGTTGCTCCTGTGAAAGTGATTCCCGCCGGAAGTTTGCCATTCTGTGAAAACGTGACTGTCCCAACACCATTGCTGGCCGTGAAAGTTTGGCTGTACACACTGCCCGCCGTCCCAGCCGGAATTGTCGCCGGAAGAACTGAAATCGTCTGGCAGTTGATGACCAGCGTGTAGCCGCGCGAGCCGGTGCAGTTGTTGGAATCGGTTGCTGTCACCGTGATCGGGAAACTACCCGCCTGCGTCGGTGTGCCGGAAAGCGTTGCGCCGCTAAAGGTCAGCCCGGTTGGCAATGCGCCGGTAAGCGAGAACGTGACTGTGCCGACTCCTCCGGTCTGCGTAAAGGTTTGGCTATACACTGCGTTGACAGTTCCGCCAGAAATCGTCGCGGGGTTTACCGTCAGCGATTGGCAATTGATGACCAACGTGTAATTGCGGCTTCCGGTGCAGCCGTTGGAATCCGTCGCCGTGACGGTAATCGGGAAGCTGCCGGATTGTGTCGGCGTTCCCGAAAGCGTCGCGCCGGAAAACGTCAATCCGGTTGGCAGCGTGCCCGTCAGTGAGAAGCCCGTTGTGCCGATGCCACCGGTTTGTGTGAAGGTTTGACTGTAGGCCGTGCCTGCCGTCCCCGCCGGAATCGTCGCCGGATTAACAGTGATGCCCTGACAGTTAATGACCAGCGTGTAATTGCGGCTGCCGGTGCATCCGTTGGAATCCGTCGCGGAAATCGTAATTGGGAAGCTGCCGGTTTGCGTCGGTGTGCCGGAAAGCGTCGCTCCGGTAAAGGTCATGCCAGTTGGCAATGTGCCTGTGCGTGAAAACGTTGTTGTGCCGACGCCGCCCGTTTGGGTGAAGGTTTGACTGTAGGCCGTGCCTGCCGTTCCAGATGGAATCGTCGCCGGATTGACGGTGATTGTGGCGCAAAC
>CAZMXG010000157.1:11119-19054 GCA_964570175.1 uncultured Heliomicrobium sp.
TGCCTGCCGTTCCAGATGGAATCGTCGCCGGATTGACGGTGATTGTGGCGCAAACCACCAGCGTGTAGTTGCGCGAACCGATGCAGCCATTGGAATCGGTCGCGGTAACGGTAATCGGGAAGCTGCCAGCTTGCGTCGGCGTGCCCGAAAGAATCGGGCTGGTGAAGCTCATTCCTGTCGGAAGCGTCCCGGTCAGGCTGAACGTCGTGCTGCCCACTCCGCCCGTTTGTGTGAAGGTTTGCGTGTAAGGCGATCCGGTCAAACCACCTGGAATCGTCGCCGGATTGACGGTGATCGAGGCGCAAACCACCAGCGTGTAATTGCGCGATCCTGTGCAGCCATTGGCGTCGGTCGCCGTGACGGTGATGGGGAAATTACCAGCCTGTGTCGGAGTGCCGGAAAGTGTTGCTCCTGTGAAAGACAATCCTGTCGGCAATGTTCCAGTCAAGGCAAATGTCGTTGTTCCAATCCCGCCCGTTTGCGTGAAAGTTTGGCTATACGCTGTGCCCACCATCCCGCCTGGAATTGCCGTCGGATTAACAGTGATGGTTTGGCAATTGATGACTAAAGTGTAATTGCGCGTCGAACTGCAATTGTTGGCGTCTGTTGCCGTGATGGAAATCGGGAAGCTTCCGGTTTGTGTCGGCGTACCGGAAAGCGTTGCTCCCGTGAAAGTCAGCCCCGCCGGAAGTTTGCCGTTCTGTGAAAACGTAACCGTGCCGACTCCGCCATTCGAGGTGAAGGTTTGGCTGTACACACTCCCTGCGGTTCCCGCCGGAATTGTTGCCGGAAGAACAGAAATCGTCTGGCAGTTGATGACCAGCGTGTAGCCGCGACTACCGGTGCAGCCATTGGAATCCGTCGCCGTGACGGTGATCGGGAAGCTGCCGGATTGTGTTGGCGTGCCGGAAAGCGTCGCGCCGGAGAAGGTCAACCCGGTCGGCAGCGTGCCCGTCAGCGAAAAGCCTGTTGTGCCAATGCCGCCGGTTTGCGTAAAGGTTTGGCTATAAGCGGTGCTGACTGATCCCGCCGGAATCGTCGTCGGATTGACCGTGATGCTCTGGCAGTTGATGACCAGCGTGTAATTGCGACTGCCCGTGCATCCATTGGCATCGGTCGCGGTGATCGTGATCGGGAAGCTGCCGGTTTGTGTCGGCGTTCCCGAAAGCGTCGCGCCGCTAAAGGTCATTCCGGTAGGCAGCGTTCCAGTCCGGCTAAAAGTCGTTGTGCCGATGCCGCCGGTTTGTGTGAAGGTTTGACTGTATGCCGTGCCTGCCGTTCCGGATGGAATCGTCGCCGGGTTTACGGTGATGCTTTGGCAGTTAATCACCAAAGTGTAATTGCGGCTGCCGGTGCATCCATTGGAATCGGTTGCCGAAACGGTGATTGGAAAGCTGCCGGTTTGCGTTGGCGTGCCCGAAAGCGTCGCGCCAGAGAAGGTGATTCCGGTCGGCAGCGTCCCCGTCAGACCGAAGGTCGTTGTACCGACACCGCCGGTTTGGGTGAATGTCTGCGAGTAAGCCGTGCCTGCCGTCCCCGCCGGAATCGTCGCCGGATTGATGGTGATGGTGGCGCAGACGATCAACGTGTAGTTGCGCGAACCGATACAGCCGTTGGAATCGGTCGCGGTGACGGTGATGGGGAAGCTGCCGGCCTGCGTCGGCGTGCCGGAAAGAATCGGGCTGGTGAAACTCATTCCTGTCGGAAGCGTCCCGGTCAGGCTGAACGTCGTGCTGCCCACTCCGCCGGTTTGTGTGAAAGTTTGCGTGTAAGGCGATCCGGTCAAGCCGGACGGAATCGTCGCCGGATTGACTGTAATCGAAGCGCAGATGGTCAACGTGTAATTGCGGTTGCCGGTGCAACCGTTGGAATCCGTTGCGGTAACCGTAATCGGAAAACTTCCGGATTGCGTTGGCGTGCCGGAAAGCGTTGCGCCGGAAAATGTTAATCCGGTTGGCAATGTGCCGGTCAAGGCAAACGTCGTCGTCCCAATGCCGCCGGTTTGTGTGAAGGTTTGACTGTACGCCGCGCCGACTGTTCCGCTCGGAATCGTCGCTGGATTGACGGTGATGGTTTGGCAATTGATGACCAGCGTGTAATTGCGCGTCGTGCTGCAATTGTTGGCGTCAGTGGCGGTGATGGAAATCGGATAGCTGCCGATTTGCGTCGGCGTGCCAGACAACGTTGCGCTAGTGAAGCTCAGTCCTGCCGGAAGTTTGCCATTCTGCGAGAACGTGACTGTGCCGATGCCATTGTTGGCCGTGAAGGTCTGGCTGTAGGTGCTGCCCGCGGTTCCTGCCGGAATTGTCGCCGGAAGAACGGAAATCGTCTGGCAGTTGATGACCAGCGTGTAGCCGCGCGAGCCGGTGCAGTTGTTGGAATCGGTTGCTGTCACCGTGATCGGGAAACTACCCGCTTGCGTCGGTGTGCCGGAAAGCGTTGCGCCGCTAAAGGTCAGTCCGGTTGGCAATGCGCCGGTCAGCGAGAACGTGACTGTGCCGACTCCGCCGGTTTGCGTGAAGGTTTGGGTATAAACCGCGTTGACGGTTCCTGTGGAAATCGCCGCCGGATTGACCGTCAGCGTCTGGCAGTTGATGACCAGCGTGTAATTGCGCGATCCGGTGCAGCCGTTGGAATCCGTCGCCGTGACAGTAATCGGGAAGCTGCCGGATTGTGTTGGTGTTCCGGAAAGCGTCGCGCCGGAGAAGGTCAACCCGGTCGGCAGCGTGCCCGTCAGCGAAAAGCCGGTTGTGCCAATCCCGCCGGTTTGCGTAAACCCTTGGCTGTACACCGTGCCGACTGATCCGGCTGGAATCGTCGTTGGATTGACCGTGATGCTCTGGCAGTTAATCACCAAGGTGTAATTCCGCGACCCGGTGCAGCCATTGGCGTCGGTTGCGGTAATCGTAATCGGGAAACTGCCGATTTGCGTCGGCGTTCCGGAAAGCGTCGCGCCAGTAAATGTCATGCCGGTCGGGAGCTTGCCCGACTGGCCGAACGTGACCGTGCCAATTCCTCCCAAGTGCGAAAAGGTCTGGCTGTACACCGCGCCAGCCGTTCCAGCGGGAATGCTGGTTGGTGTCACCGAAATCGTCTGGCAATTGATGACCAGCGTGTAGCTGCGGCTGCCAGTACATCCGTTGGCGTCTGTGGCGATGACGGTGATCGGGAAACTGCCGGTTTGCGTCGGCGTGCCGGAAAGCGTTGCACCGGACAGACTCAGCCCGGTTGGAAGCGTGCCGGTGATGCTAAAGGTCGTTGTGCCGACGCCTCCCGTTTGCGTGAAACTTTGGCTGTATGCTGCGTTTGCGGTTCCGGAGACAATCGTTTCCGGATTCACAGTGATGGTTTGGCAATTGATGACCAGCGTGTAATTACGGCTTCCAGTACAGCCGTTGGCGTCGGTTGCCGTCACAGTGATGGGAAAATTGCCGCGCTGGGTTGGCGTTCCTGAAAGCGTCGCGCTCGCAAACGTCAGTCCGGTCGGCAAGGTTCCAGTCAACGCAAAGGTCGTTGTGCCTACGCCGCCGGTTTGCGTGAACGATTGGCTATACACTGAATTGACGGTTCCTGTCGCGATTGTCGCCGGATCAACAGTGATGCTCTGGCAGTTGATGACCAGCGTATATCCACGACTGCCATTGCAGCCATTGGCATCCGTTGCGGTAACGGTAATTGGGAAGCTGCCGCTTTGTGTGGGCGTTCCCGACAGGGTTGCGCCCGCAAACGTCAATCCGTTGGGCAATGTGCCTGTCAGGCCAAATGTTGTTGTGCCGATGCCGCCAGCGTGTGTGAACGTTTGGCTATACGCCGAATTCACGGTTCCCGTCGAAATCGTCGTCGGGTTCACCGTGATGCTTTGGCAGTTGATGACCAACGTATAGTTTCTGCTGCCTGTGCATCCGTTGGCATCCGTGGCCGTAACCGTGATCGGGAAGCTCCCGGTTTGCGTGGGCGTGCCGGAAAGCGTCGCGCCGGAAAACGTCATTCCGGTGGGAAGCGTGCCGGTCAAAGCGAATGTCGTGGTTCCAATTCCTCCGCTATGCGTGAAGGTTTGCGTGTAGGCGGTTCCAGCCGTTCCGTTGGAAAGAGTTGCCGGGTTGACGGTGATGGTTTGGCAATTGATGACCAGCGTGTAATTGCGGCTTCCAGTGCAGCCGTTGGCGTCCGTTGCCGTGACCGTGATCGGGAAGCTGCCGGTCTGTGTCGGCGTTCCCGAAAGCGTCGCGCCGGAAAACGTCAGCCCGGTTGGCAGTGTGCCGGTCAGCGCAAACGTGGTTGTTCCAACTCCGCCAGACTGTGTGAAAGTTTGTGTGTATGCCGTTCCAGCGGTTCCCGAAGAAATGCTCGCGGGATTCACAGTGATGGTTTGGCAATTGATGACCAGCGTGTAGCCGCGACTGCCGGTGCATCCGTTGGAATCCGTTGCCGTGACGGTAATCGGGAAGCTGCCCCGTTGCGTCGGCGTGCCGGAAAGCGTCGCGCCGGAAAACGTTAACCCGGTTGGCAATGTGCCTGTCAGGGCAAAGGTCGTCGTTCCAACTCCGCCGGTCTGCGTGAACGATTGGCTATAAACCGCATTTACCGTTCCGTCCACAATCGTTGCGGGATTGACGATGATGTTCTGGCAATTGATCACCAAAGTGTAATTTCGGCTGCCTGTACAGCCGTTGGCATCCGTCGCTGTGACGGTGATCGGGAAACTACCGGTTTGTGTGGGCGTTCCCGAAAGCGTCGCGCCGGAAAAGCTCAGACCGGTGGGAAGCGTGCCGGTCAACGCGAACGTCGTGGTTCCAATGCCGCCGCTGTGGGTAAAAGTTTGTGTATAAACGGTGCTGACTGTTCCTGCTGGAATACTCGCTGGATTCACCGTAATGGTTTGGCAATTGATGACCAGCGTATAGCCACGGCTGCCAGTGCAGCCATTGGAATCGGTCGCAGTTACCGTGATGGGGAAGCTGCCGGTTTGTGTCGGTGTTCCCGATAACGCCGCGCCGGAAAAGGTCATTCCGGCGGGAAGCGTGCCGGTCAATGCAAACGTGGTGGTGCCAATTCCGCCGGTCTGCGTGAAGGTTTGCGAATAGGCGGTTCCTGCCGTTCCGGAAGAAATCGTTGCCGGATTGACTGTGATGTTGGTTTGGCAATTGATAATCAGCGTGTAATTGCGATTGCCAGTGCAGCCATTGGCATCAGTTGCCGTGACAGTGATGGGGAAACTGCCGGTTTGCGTGGGCGTTCCTGACAATGCCCCGCCGGAAAATGTCATTCCGGTGGGAAGCGTGCCGGTTAAGGCAAATGTGGTTGTGCCAATTCCGCCAGTCTGTGTGAAGGTTTGTGAATAGGGAGTTCCAGCCGATCCGGAGGAAATCGTCGCTGGATTGACTGTGATGCTTTGGCAATTGACGGACAGCGTATAAGCCCGGCTGCCGGTGCAACCGTTCGCATCGGTTGCGGTGATCGTGATCGGGTAATTGCCCGTTTGCGTCGGCGTGCCGGAAAGGGTTGCGCCGGATAATGCAATTCCATTGGGAAGTGTGCCGGTCACACTGAAGGTTGTGGTTCCGTTGCCTCCAGTTTGCGTAAAGGTCTGGCTATAGGGGCTTCCAGCAACGCCCGATGGGATCGTGGTTTGGTCAATGGTAATCGTCTGGCAATTGACAACCAGCGTGTAATTGCGGCTGCCGATGCAACTGTTGCTATCCATTGCATTGATTGTGATCGGGAAACTGCCGCTTTGCGTTGGCGTGCCGGAAAGCGTCGCCGTATTAAAGGTCAATCCGTTGGGCAATGTCCCCGTCAATGAAAACGTATAGGGCGAAAATCCTCCGCTGGCGGAAAATGTTTCGCTGAAGCTTGATCCTACAGTTCCAGATGAAATTGTCGCCGGGCTAACCGTGATTGACGGACAGGACGTGCAAGTATTGAGCAGAATCGTGATGGTGTCGCTTCCGCCGTCTGAGGTGGCAATGTCCAATTTGCTGTCTTCGTTAAAGTCCGCCAGCGCCACGTGTGTTGGCAACAGCCCTTTGTTGACAGGCGTGGGCGCGCCGAATCCGCCATTGCCATTGCCAAGCAGGATTGTGGTGTTAGCGCTGTTTTCATTGGAAATGGCAAGATCCAGAATTCCGTCCAGGTTCAGGTCCCCGGTGGCGACTGCCATGGGCGCAGATCCCACGGCATAAGGTGATCCTGGCGCTTGGCTAAACCCGCCACTTCCATTGCCTAAGAGCACGACCACGTTGTTGCTCAAGCGATTGCAGACTGCCAGGTCCAGGTTGGAATCGCCGTTGTATAGACCCATTGCGATGTAAGAGCTAAACGAACCCACGGAAATTTCTGAGCCGAATTGGGTGAATCCGCCGGTGCCATTGCCCAAAAAAATGGATACCGTGCCGCCTCCCAAATTGGCCACCGCCAGATCGGAGTTGGAATCTCCGTTCAGGTTTCCGACGACAGCATGAAAAGGGGCAAAGCCGCCGGCAAGAGTCGAAGTGCTGAATGTGCCGTTCCCATTGCCAAGCAAAATTGTCAGGTTGTTTGATCCGCCGTTGGTCGTGACAAGGTCCAAATTTGAATCGGCGTTAAAGAATCCTTTTACGATGGTGCGCGGAGCGTCTCCCACAGTAATTGGCGGGCCTGCTGCGGCAAACGTGCCATTGCCATTTCCCAGCAAAATGCTGACATTGTCAGAAAGCTGGTTACACACGGCAACGTCTAGCTTGCCATCATTGTTATAATCGCCGATTTCGGCTGTCACGGGTTGGTCTCCCACAGGAATGGGCAAGCCAAAAATGGTGAAATTCCCTGTGCTATCTCCTAAAAGGACCGTGATCGAATCTGCATCATAGTCAGTGGAAATGATGTCCAGGTGGGTATCAGCGTTGAGATAGCCCACGGCAACGTAGTGTGGGTTATCGCCCACAGTTTCCGGCGAGGTCGGAGCCCCTGCAAAACTCGGCGATGAACAGCCTGCGAAAATGACTTTGGGACTGCCCTTGCCGCCAAACAGAAGAGAAGGAGAGAGAAGTTCTGCCGCCGAATATCTTATAAAGATTTGTTCCGCAAAGCTTGCGTCACATAAGGTATCAGTTTGTTTCTGATCCGATTTCAACGTGGGGGTTGATGAGGTTGAAGCCGAACTGGCCATCACCTGGCTGCGGTAATAGCTAAAGACAAATGTTGCCAGTGCGAATAACACGAATGCGATTCCTGCGCGGACATAGAAGCGCTTGCTCATTATCAAAAAAACCTCCGGGAGATATAGTCGTCGGCACCAGCAGAGCCAAGGCTCTTTTTGTATATTTTGGGCTACGGTTTCTTACTGAATGATCTATCCATTCAACATCAACGCACTCAAATATTTGTGTGCGTTGGTCCATTGTGGGTAAGTTTGGGTTCTGTGCCTGGTTCGAGGCGATCGCGCTCAATACCATTGATGGACTTCATTAGTCCGGTGGGGTCGGAGAACAAATTTGGGGACTGTTTCCAACGTGATTCACGAAACCTCAAAGGTTATGGGCTGCAAAGTCTACGGAGAGAATCAGTAAACAATTCAGGACATGCCACCAACAAAACGGTAAATTCACTGCATTTACTTTACTTTGAAAATTTACAACTATCGGAATCAAGTTTACGCGGAGCCTTATAGCATGTTTGTGCACGATTGTCCTACATTTTCTGCCGTCATGTCCGGCTTTTTGAGAAGTATTACCCTGTCAGACAACACGTAGGTCCAGAAAATTGATTTGGAAGCGAAAGGCAATTTTGGAAGAAGAATGGGGCAAAGAATACAGAATCAAAGGATTAACAATAAAACAGGGCGCGAATAAAGCGCCCTGTTTTATTTCGTTGCAACAAGTCAGAAGATCAGTCGCAAGTTCACGGTGCGAAGCTGCCGGAGACATCAACGACCAGGTGAGTGGATGTCAGTGCGTA
>CAZMXG010000158.1:0-18964 GCA_964570175.1 uncultured Heliomicrobium sp.
TGCCAAACGACCCTTTTCATTTCAGACACCACTAAAATATGTCTACAGTGTTGTCAACAACAACATTCAGGAAAAGTTCGGCCAGGAAATGAAGCATAGATTTTGGCAGAAAACTATTATCGAGCTGGGCGCAATTTACAGGAGATGGATTGGTAGCTTTTATTTCAGACGGATTCGATGAGGTTTGGATTTCGGAACGCGTTCGATGATGTTTCGCGCTTCCAGGTCGAGTTTGACTGAGACGACGTACCAGGAGATGGAGCCTTCAAAGCTGCCTTTCAGCTTTTGGTTCAGCGCCGGGTACAAATCCATTGCGGGCATTTCGCCATTGGCTTTCAGCAGGGAAATGATTTCTGCGCGAATTTGATCGTATTTTGTTTTGCTGATGTTGACGCCGTGTTTGGTGGGATCAGGATGTTTGGTGATGAATTTTTCTTCCATCGTAAGCTCTCCTGTTGAGTAAAACTGACGTTATCAGAGAAACAAACGTCGGCGAGCGAATGAAAGTTTCGTTATGCAGATGAGGAAAATTAGTCGTTTTCGTAAATGACTTGAGATCGGTAAATGAAGTGTGCGCGGCCAAAACGAACTTCGCAGCCATCTTCCAGCTTTGTTTCGCTGACCCGCTTGCCGTCAACAAAAGTTCCGTTGCTGCTGCCCAGGTCAAAAAGGGAGTATTCATCAGCCTCGGCGACGATGCGGGCGTGGCGTTTGGAAACCGAAGGATGTTCGATGACAAAGGAATTATTGAGTGTGCGCCCAATCAGGATTTCGTTGGAATTTAAAATGTAAGCGATGCGCTCTTCGCCTTCAGGCGAAACCGCGACGAAATGCGGGCGAGTATCGAGGTTTTCTTTAGCAGGCAGCTTGATGTTCGCTCCACAACGCGCGCAGAACTTTGCTCCAGGCCGTTGCAGCGTTGTGCAAATCGGGCACAGCTCCAGTTCTTCCGATTCCGGAATGAAGGCGCTGCATTTTGGGCATCGCATTCCCGCAGTGCCCTTGGAGCCGCATTCGTTGCAGTAACGGCGGGTCGGCAACAATAGTGTGCCTTCGCGGTGCGGCGAAGTATCGCTGTGAAATTTGATCCGCGAGCGCACCCAGAAAAACAGCGCAATCATTTGCGCGACCAGCACGCCGAAAAACAACAAGCTGACGCGCGAAGCCGCCGCTAGCAAGACATCAAACAGCGAATGAAGCAACGAAGCGTAAAGCCAGCCTTGAATAATGACCGGGAATCGCTGGCTGAATAAATTTGGCTTGGCTTTGGATCGGCTCAAGCTCATTCCCCAGATGGCTGAAAACAGAGCATGTCCGGGGTTAGATAGCGGGCCTCTCAGCAGCACCAACATCGGATCGTTTTGCGCCAAGTAAAATACGTTTTCGACGGCTGCAAATCCCAGGGCAGCGGCTGCGCCGTAAATTACGCCGTCCAGTGACTCATCGAATTCCGGGCGACGATACGCATAAAAATACACTGCCAGCAGTTTCAAGCCTTCTTCAACTGGCCCGACAATCAAGATAAACAGCAGCAATTGGGAAAGATGGGTTTCTCCCACCAAAGCGAACAAAGACAGTTTGCCAATTTGATTAAAGGTAAGCGCAGGGAGCGTCACCAGCGCGCCGAACAGGAAGGTCAGCCCTAAAACTTTGCCCGACAGCCGTTTGTAGCGGCTGCGGCTGGAAAAATACCAAAGCCACAACGCACACGGCAGCAGGGAGAGCAAAGGCACCAGGATGAAGTATTGCAGCGCGGCCATTGAGGGTCAATTTTGAATTTTGGGTTTTGGATTTTGAATTCAGTAGAAGTGCAAAATTCAAAATTCAAAATCGAAAATTATTCTTCCAGGTTTTTGCGTTTGACGATAACCAAGGTGAGGTCGTCCACGGTCTTGGCTTTGCCGCCGAATTTAGCCAAAGCCTCATCTATTCGATCACGCAATCCGGCTGACGTACGGCCGCGGTTTCGCTGAACGATTTCGATCAGGCGTGATTCGCCAAATTCTTCGCCTTCTTCGTTCAGGCTTTCCGTAACACCGTCCGAGTAAATCACCAGCACATCACCCGGTCCGAATTCGGCCCAGCCTTCGCGGTAGTCGCAAAAGGGGGTAATACCGACCGGAAAACCACCGATGTCCAGACTTGTCACCTCTCCGTTGGCTCGCACCAGCAGTGGCGAGTTATGGCCGGCATTGATGTAAGTCAGTTGATGTGTTCGCGGATCAAGCTCGCTGTAAAACATCGTGACGAACCGATTGGAAGGCGTGTTATCGTAAATGTACTGGTTGATTTCGCCTACGATTTCGCTGGCTGATAAGCGCGTTGTCGCCTGGGCGCGAACCGCTGCGTGAACTGAAGACATCAACAGCGCGGCTCCGGTTCCTTTGCCGGAAACGTCCCCAAGCGCAACCACCAGTCTTCCGTCACGCTTTTCAATGAAGTCGAAATAATCACCGCCGACTTCGTAACAGGGAAAGCTGACGCCGATCATTTCGTAACCTTCAATCGCAGGCGGCGACGCCGGATGAAGCCGAAGCTGGATTTCACTGGCCACGGCAAGTTCGTTGGCCAAACGTTTCTGCTCCTGTTGAACTTCCAACAAACGAACATTTTCAACCCGGATTGCCGCTACACCCGCAATCAAAGTCAGCAATTGCAAGTCACGCTCTGTAAAGCGATTGGTTTGATACGGACTGTCAACGTAAACCATCCCCGAAACACGATTGGCGACCGCCAAGGGCACTGCCATCACGGATCGCACGCCGCCGAGCACTATGGATTGCCGTTCCTGAAACCGCGGATCCTGCTGCGCGTCAAACGTCAAAACGGAAGTGCATTGTTTCAGAACTTGCTCCGTGATCGAGTGGCTGATCTGAACATTCTGCTGCGCTGTGTTCATGTGCATTCTCGCCTTGATCGCGCGGCAAACCAATTCGGGTTCGGATTTAGGATTATTGTCAGGCTGTTCAAGCAACATGACATACCCGCGATCCGCCGACAGAACTTCAAACACGCACTCCAGCATTTGCTGCAACGTATCGTCCAGCGAAAGTGGGGACAGCAAAGTCAGGCTGACGCGGCTAATAAGACTTAGCATGTCCTCCTGCGGAACAGGTTTGGACTTGTCAGGCACAAACGTTTGAATTTGCGTGATGTCCGGAGGGGGCGCAATTGAAGACCGTTGTGCGCTTTCAATTGACGAAAGCAGGTTGGCTGCAGAATTGCGCGCGCCAGCGACAATGGTTGCTTCCGGCGTGGGAGCAAAGCTGCTGTCGGAAAATAAAATGCTGGTTCTGGATCGAGCCGGAGCCGTATCGGCGCGCTCGGAGTATTCAATCTCTGTCTCGCCGATTCGCACGATGTCGCGATCATTGAGCTGTAATTGCGACGTCAGCCGTTTTCCATTAATCAGCGTTCCATTGGCGCTGCCTAAATCGCTGATCCAGAAAGAATCTCCCCGGCGACGAATTTCAGCATGCAATCGCGACGCAAACGGGTCTTCGACACACAAATCGTTACGTGCCGAGCGGCCAATAGTGGTTCTTAACCGGTTCAACTCGACAACTGAATCGCCGTGTGATGGTGTGGAGCGAACGATTAATCGTGGCATAGGGAATTGAACTTGAGCGAGAGAAGGAGGAATGAAGCGTAGGAGAGAGGGCGAACAAGGCGTCTTTCCTCCTTGATCTCTCCACCCCTCAATCCGGATTTATTCCAGCCCGTTCAGAGTTCCTTTGGTTTTCTGATTTGGGTCAACCTTAACCTGGTTGAGCTGGTCGCCTTTCATCAACTGGCGGCGTTTGTATTCCTCTTTGGCAGCTTTTTCAGTTCGCGCCGCATTGGATTGAGATACGCCAACGTAATTTCCGCCGTCTACGCGTTTGAAGTAATCGTGTGCCAGCGCGAATTGCTCCAACCCGTAATAGCAGGAGCCGATGAAATACAGCAGGTCTTTGTCTTCGGAATTCAGCCGATACGCCGAAAGAAATTCTTTAATCGCGGCGGGATATTCGCGCACGTTGTAATACCGCAATCCCAGTTTTTTGTGCCCATCAGCCACCAACCGCGGATCAGGTTTTTCCTCCGGACGATTCGCAACCGGAGGTTTGATGCCCGCAACGGAAGACATAAGCGGCGATGAAAGGGAAATGTCGGCTTTCACTCCTTCTTGCGGCAGGTCAACCGGCCTTCTGGTGGCGACAGACGTGCTTCGCCGCACCGGAGCAGCTTCAGGCGCATTTTTGCTTCCCAAATACGTTTCAATTGCTTCCAGCGCGAACGCGGCTTGTGGCGTTGTCTGGTCAAAAGCAATGACGCGTTTGTATTCCGGTAGAGCTGCTGCCCAATTTCCGTTGGAGCGGTGTATTTCAGCAATTTGCAACCGCGCTTCCAGATGTTCCGGGACCGCGCGCAAGATTGCGCTGTAATTCCGCAGTGCGTCATCGGTCTGTTTTGCGCTTAATTGGGTCTGCGCCAGCAAAAATCGAGTTTCCAGATTGTTCGGGGTCAAAACCAGCGCATTTTGGAAATAACCGATGGCGGTGTCGTAGTGACCTTGTTCGCGGTCGCGTTGCGCAAGCTTGACCAGATCAGAACTTTGTTCATCTACGCTTTTGAGGTTTCTTCCTGCCCCCAGCAAACGAGATGGAGCCGACAGGCGATCCCGAAGTAGAAAGTATCCGCTGGCGGCAATCACAACCAGCGCCGCGATCAAGCTTATGCGCAGTTTCGATCCCAGGTTTGGATTCTTTTCCAGGCCCGAAGCCTGCGCCAGAACCGAGGACGGGCCTTGCGGCGGAAGTTGGCCGCTACCGTTCGTTTCTGCTCCACGAGTCGAAGCTGACGGCATTAACGATCCTGTCGCTTTGCGGTGAGATACGGAAGTGTTTTGTGATGGAAAAACCGACGCGAATTGTGTTTTGGCAGCGGGCGCAATTTGAGTCTGAACTGCGGGCACTGCCGGTTTGGGCTGGTTTAAGTGACCTGATTTGCTGTCACTTTTCACTTCATTCCTGCCTTCGATGGATTCTGAGATAATTTGATTGATGCGATCCTGCTTTTTTTTGACCGCTTCCACCAGCAATGGACCTGAAGCACGAAGGCGTTTCAGCGATTCACTGATTGATTTAGGGTCGTTACTTTCGTTGTCTTTTGCTTGCGGCGTTGCAGCCGCCGACTGCGCCGAAGTTTCTCTGGGTTTCGGGGCGGGCTGGGTCAACTTTCCTGTCTCCGCTTTATCTTGTTTATCTGGCGCCACGGGCGCGAAGCTTTCCAGTTTCGCGCTGCGAAGTTCTTTGGATGCGCTACGCGCAGAAAATTCCACATTGAGCGGAGTGGAAGAAGAAGAAACCGCCGCCTGATTATGTAATTCTGCCCCACATTGACGGCAATAACGCGCAGCAGTGCCATTGGCCGCTCCGCATCTACCACAGTAATTCATGGTCATAGCCTGATTTCCTCAGAAAACACGCCGGTAACGCCAGTTACGCCCGCTAGAAGAGCGTAATTTCGCGGTGGGAGTTGGCGAGTTTTCAAACTACTGGTTCAAAATTGCTGCTTGGCTGACTGCTGTAGACAGTCGGGCAAGCCGTACTTCATATGACAATACTTCGCAGAGAAAGTAATCTGGTCATTCCTTAATGACCAGGGTTTTCGCAATTTTATCGTGCAAGCCGCGCTGATTTTCGTCCCAAAGCATCCATAAAAAGCCCAGTCCGGCACAAAGCATCGAAATCAGGTACACGAGCAAGCGTATCAAGGCGGTTTGATAATTCATCGGCTGGCCATCCGCCCTTATCACGCGCAATCCGACGAAACGCTTCCCAAAGCTCTGGCCGTCGTATCGAACATAGCTGTACACCCAATTGAAAAAGATAACGCCGATGACCAGTGCATAGCCGACGTATTGGAAGAAACCGCCAACCTCCGGCTCCATCAGCTTGCGCTTGACGAAAAAAGCCAGAGCCAGAGTCATCGAAAGAGGGAAGAGCGTCAAAATGTAATCCAGCAAAAAAGCGCTACAGCGCGCATTTAAGCTGGGAAGACTTGGCAGGTCCGCCTCGTCACCATGTTTGGGGTTTGCCATAACAATGAATCTTGTCAGAACTCAGAAAGCTCCGGAAGCAGTTTGTGTTACGACACAACGAACTTGAGCGTTGTTTCGCCGAGCTTGAGTTCATCGCCGCTGATCAGCATGTGCGGCTTGCCTTGTGAAAGCTTCAGTGAGCCATTAACGATTGTACCGTTGGCGCTGCCCAGATCTTCAATGTAGAACTTGGCGCCTTGAGCGACGATACGGGCATGTCGTCGCGAAACTCGTGCGGAAGGATCGTATTTCGACAGATCCACTTCCGGCCTGATGCCCCGATTGGGATCCACCCGGCCAATCAGACTTTCGCCTTCGATGTTGAGCGGGAATTGTGCGCTCATTTCGCTGGTTCCCATGACAATCAACTTGGCAGTGGTCTTTTTGGTCGGCTGACGTGTGCCGCAATAGGCGCAGAAAACATCGTCTGTCGCCAGTTCGTGCGCGCAATTGACGCAGGTGTTCACCGGGCCAAAACTTTGCGCGGTTTCGTAAAGATTGGCTACTCCGACTGCTCCGCGACGGCCTTCTTGCATAAGCCGCAGATGCATTTGCAACTCTTTGCCAAACTCCTTAGCCGATGGAAAACGACTTTCTGGTTTATGTTCGACCGAGCGGCAAATCATCTCTTCCATTTCCGGCGTGATCGCTGGATTGATCTGGCGCGGTTTTGGGTTTTTGGAGAAATCAAAAATCAGCAGTGGATTATCCTGCGGGTCTTGTCCGGTCAGTAAATGGAACATGGTTGCGCCGAGCGAGTAAATGTCCGAGGTTTTCTGGACATTTCCGGCAAACAATTCCGGGGGGGCATAACCCATGGTGCCGATGGCTGTCACGCCTTTTTGCGTGGGAGAGACGAAACGCGCGATTCCAAAATCCACCAACATGATCCGATTCGTTCGGCCATCAATCATCAGATTCGCCGGTTTCAGGTCGCGGTAAATGATCGGTGGATTCTGCGAGTGGATGTATTCAAGCACATCGCAAGCATCAATCGCCCATTTCGTTACCGTTAGTTCGTCCACTTTTCCGCCCGCTGCCCGCTGCCATGCGGCCAGATCGCCGCCATCAATGTACTTCATTACCAAATAGTAACGGCCACGTTCAGAGTCGAAAAAGTATTGGTAGATGGTTGGGATGGAAGGGTGATCGAGTTTGGCCAGCAATTCGGATTCGCGTTTGAAATCTTCGATGGCTTTCACCCGCGAAGATTCATCTGCGAACATTTCGATCATCTCTTTCACTGCGACAGGGCGGTTGGCCAGATTTTGGTCTTCCGCCAGATAAACAGAACCCATGCCACCGCCGCCAATGCGCCGGACAATCTTGTAACGCTCCACCAGCAACGTGCCGGATGCGAGTTGAATTCCTGTTGGTGTATTACCGGAAGCGGTCATACTTATAACTCCGGTGCGCGCCGGGCTGGCCGGTGCGACCGTGTGATTACTCGGTGAATCTTGCCAGGCGCCACATTCGCCACAGTATGGGTCACCGGCTGTGGTTTTTGCTCCACATTCGGGACAAAATGCCATAACTCAAATTGTGATGAAGCCTGCCAATCTGATTGATCACACGTATCTGAGAGTCGGCTCGTTAAATCATTCGTCGCTTTCAGCATCTGTGGCTCATCGCCATCGTCGCAATCTGCGCGATCGGCAGGTGGTTGTTTGACTAATTCAAGACAAACTTCAAAAACGTTTTCCCGACAATGATTTCATCGCCGTTGTTCAAAGGCTGTTTGATGCCAGGCAACAACCGTGGCCCACGGTTAATAAATGTGCCGTTTGTGCTGCCCATATCTTCAATCAAATACTGGTTGTTCAAAAATTGAATCCGCGCATGGCGGCGAGACACCTTTGCTTCAGGATCATCCTGATCCAAATCCACGTCCGGAAAGATGCCGCCATCGGCGTCCCATCGTCCAATCAAAGTATCAACCCCAACAATTGGAAATTCCTTCCCGATTTTCCCCCCTCGCAGAATTATCAGTTTCGCCCGCACCGCCGGAGCTTCCGCAACCGGAGGAGCAGAGGCGCTCATGGCCGATTGTTTGCCGCTATCCGGACTATACGGATTGCCGCGCAAGCTGCCAGTCGGTCCGTTAAATGTCGCTGTTTGGCTTAACGGAGCTACGCTTGTACTGACAGGAATTGGCGGAGCAGGTGCGCTTGTCTGGGGAACTGCCGCCGGAGAAGGAGGCGGTATCGGAGCTTGTGTTGGAGGTTGAACGTATTGTGGAACTGGCGGCGGCGGCGGCGTGTAAGGCGTTGCAGGTTTCGGCGTTACTGTGTCACGAGTAAACGACGGCGGCGGCGGAATCGGAGATTGCGGCGTCACGCTGGTTGCCATTTGAGATTGAAAAGATGGCGGTGGTGCGAATGAAGGCTTCGCTGCGCCTGCCGCAGAAAGCTTTGTCCCGCACTCATCACAGTATTCAGAGCCATCCAGATTGTCAGTGCCGCAGTGATAACATCGAATCATAGCTGCATTGGCCTCCGCTGAAGCGAAAACTCTTGAACTTTCCGTATATTTATTGCTTCCACTAATTTGTTCCACGATTGTCGAAGCTGCGAATTTCATTGATTGCCCCGCTTCTTCCGCAACTTCTATTCCCTGCTTTCGATCGCGCTCTCAACCAAGCAGTGAGGCATTCTACACAGATTCACTTTGGAGCGCTAGTTGGCTAAAAAGAAAGTCAACTTGAGTCCTCGCTTTGAATTGCAGGTGGTCGTTGAGTACTTTGGGACAGGAATTGAGAGGGAACCGGGTTGCTATTCGATTGGACAGGAACAAGGCGGGTGGGCAGTAAAAGAGAGCCTTGTGGCTTATTAAGTCTGCCAAGGCTCTCCATGAAAATTACTATTCTTTCGGAGCGAAATACCCATTTCGTGCGCGAATGCGGAGGTCGGCATTTTTCGCTGCTTTGACTTTGATCCGTCTGAACTTTCCGTCGTTGGTTTCATTGCTGGAATAATAACCCAGCAGGTATTGCGCCTGAAGTTCCGCAGCAATTTGATTGAACACCTGCGTCAAGTCTTCGATCTTGTCCGGCAGAAAAGCCATTCCGCCGGTATCCGTTGCCAGCTTGAACATGCCGTCCTGCCCTTTAACACTGATCCGGTTTAGAAAGATTGAAGGACCGCTCGGGTTGATGGAATAAAATAAGCATTCAGATCGTTGTAGTTCGGTCAATGCGTCTCCTAACTTAAAGCGCACGCTGTTGGTGTCTTCACCATCGGAAAGAACCACCATGACTCTGCGGACTTCCGGATTGGACGAATCATTGATGTGCTGCGCCGCCTTGACGATCGTGTCATAAAAAGCCGTTGAGTCTTCTGTCGGCTGAATGCCCAAAGCGCCCGTGACCGCTTTTTCGACATTATCGGTGCGGGCGACTGCCAATTTGGGGGTCGTGCCGATAGCGAAGATCGAAATGCCATCCCCTTGTTTAAGAACCTGATGAACAAAGCGGCTGGCAGCTTCACGCTCGAAATCAAAGCGATTCCGAATGCTGCGCGACACATCAAAAAGCAGCACCATTTCAAGTGGTGTTTTGCCGGGTTCCCCCATCGTCTGTACTGGCTGCGCGACGCCATCTTCTTCAAGTACAAAATCTTCGGCAGTCAAATTGCGAATCGGATTACCATTGGCGTCTGTTACAGACACCGGGACCGTAACCAGGCGCGAGCTAATGCGAATCGTTTCCGGTTCAGGATCGGGTTGTTTTACAGGGGGCTGTTTTTTTGGCGGTTGCTGGTCCTGGCCAGAAGCTGGTTGTTGTTGATTTTCCGCCGGTTTAACGCTGGTCGTCGTTGAAGTTGGCGAACTCGTAGAGGGGTTGGCTTCTTTGGTTTTGGCTGTTCCGTCCTTTGACGGTTCAGCCTTGGTTGCATCAGATTTTGTGGCATCCGAAACACGCCTAGGGCGCTCAGTTTGCCCGGTCGGCTGGGGTTGTGGTTTGGATTGCGTCTGACCGGAAGTCTGAGTTTTTTCCTGGCCTGAAACTCGAACAGTAATCAATCCTGGCAATCCCAACAAAATGCCAATAAACAATAAGAGCAGAGTTTTCAGAAAACGTTCCTGGCTTCTCATCACGCTACCCTCCCTTTCTCTTCTGAAATTTTCACCCGCAAATAAAAACGAGTGGTAAGCGACCGAATGCCGCCACCACTCGTTGCCACGACATCAATTCTTAGTAATCAAACTCGGCTTGCTGTCAGCTTATTGCCCGGATCCGGTAGAGCTGGTTTTGCGAACTTCGACCGGTGGCGGTGGCGCATTGACTGCCTTGTTAACCAGCAATCTGACTTCAACCCTGCGGTTTTTTTCACGGCCTTCGCGGGTCGCATTGTCTTCCACAGGATTCAGGGTGCCGTAACCGTGTGGCGTAATAATCCGGCGCAATGGAATCATATGATTGTCAGCCAAATATTGAACGACAGCTTCCGCCCGATTTTGGCTCAGCTTTTTGTTCAGATCAGCTTTGCCATCGGCAGATGCAAAGCCCGTAATTTCGATCAAAAAGGCCTTTTGAACCTTGGCTTGGTTGGCAACCTCGTCCAACGTCTGCATCGCTTCCGGAGAAAGCTTGTAGCTATTCACTTTGAAATTAACAAAAACAACAGGCCTTTCTTCGTAATCGTCCAGGCTGGAAACCAACGAATCAATTCGTCTGTTGGTCGCTTCGACGCCTGCAACTGCTGCATCGGCAGTGTCCTGAGCCGCTTTGGCTCCGCCGCGAGCAGCGTTTGAAACGGCTGCCAATTCATCAATTTGGCCGGCAATACGTTGAGCATTGGTTTCGACCTGGTCAATTCGTTTCCCTTGCGCGTCAACGTTGGCTTCAACTGGTTTCATGCGAGTATTCACAGTCGTTGCCATAACCAGCGCATCGTCTTTGAATTTGATTTTTTCCGCAACCAGCTTTCCGTCTGAATCGCCGCGACCTTCGATTTCAACATTCAAGCCTTGCTGTAATTGGGTGACAGCATATTTTTTCGATCCACGGAACGGATTGCCTTTTTTCTCTTCGACTTTCGTACTGCCTGTCAAAGCAATAATGTAATCGCCGCCGGTTTGGTCGCGGAGAGTGATGTTGTCCGCTTCACGATTCAGAATTACACCAGAAAGTTTTTTCTTTGTTCCGGCAGGCACTTTCAGAATCTGGCTCTGGTCATTTTTGTCCTGAGCCAAAGCGAGCCCGCTCATGGCAGTAACTAATCCGCACAACAGCAAACCAATCAAAGTCTTTTTCATTGTTCTTTATCCCCCCTGTGAAATTGGAGTTTTGAAATTACCGCAAAATGTCGTGACTAATTGTCACATTCAGCTTAGCAAATACAATGCCAGCAACAGCGGTAGTGTACTAAGGGTATGTTCTATGAACGTTTTACAAGAAAAGCTTGCAACAAAGAGTTAAGGTATGATTCTCAAAATTACTGAAAACCATACACTCAAAAAAGAGCGTGTGAAAATTTTGCATACACGTAGCTGGAAATCATTTCTTGTCTTACGTTTGAGTCTTTATTAGGGCGACGTATGCGGATCATAGCTTGTGGAGATTAGAAATGGAAGTGCCTTAACAGCCCATTGCAAGAGGGATCAGAAACAGTCGTTCTGCAGACGGCCCAAGCTCAGGCCCCCCTGTCTCAGTAAAGACCCATCAGCGTGCGTCAAACCATGGAGGAGTTATGAAGTTCAGCTTTCAGCCACAAAAAATTTTAGCTTCTTTGCTTGTGATGGCGTTAATTTCCATTGCTGCCCAAGCGCAGGGAATTGTTTTTCCCAGACCTTGCGAGCGTCCAATTCCGCGCTGTCCGCAGCCGCCACAAGTTCCTCAGCAGCCGTTGAAGGTCAAAAGCATCAAGTTCACAACCAAGATTACCGATCAAGTCGCGGTTACCCACGTTGAACAGGTTTTTGAAAACGACACGCCTTTTGTTCTGGAAGGTGTTTACTTTTTTCCACTGCCCGACAACGTTTCCATTACAGAGTTTGCAATGTGGGACGGCGACAAACGATTGGTTGGTGAAGTTCGTTCAAAAGAAGAAGCCCGGCGCATTTATGACAACATTGTCCGTTCGCGGCGTGATCCTGCCTTGCTGGAATACGTAGGCAAGAATTTGTTTCAAGCGAGCATATTTCCGATCCAGCCAAACAGCGATAAGAAGATAGAGCTCAGCTACAGCCAGATTTTGACCGGCGAAAGCGGAACCGTTGCTTATCGGTATCCGCTTGGCACAGGATGGAAAGCGAACGGTTTTATCCCGCAACCTCCTCGACCGGTTCCGGTTCCCAGAGGAATGGACCGTGAACCTTCTACCCAGCAGTCGCGCCAAGCTCCAGGCAATATTTCTGCGCAAATTGAAATTAGCTCGAATGTGCCGATCAAAGGCATTTACTCGCCTTCGCATGACATTGAAGTCAAACGCGATGGCGAACGGCGAGCGAAGATCAGTTTCGAAGCTCTTTCAAACGCCGCGCAACCAGATTTTCAGCTTTTCTACAATTTGTCTGAACAGGATTTTGGCGTTTCGCTGCTAACGCATCGCGAGCCTGGAAAGGACGGTTATTTCCTGCTGTTGGTCTCGCCAAAGGCAAAACTGGATGAGCGGAACGTGGTTGCCAAAGACATTGTCTTTGTCGTTGATACATCCGGTTCGATGAGCGATGAAGGAAAAATGGAAAAGGCAAAGGCGGCGCTTCGTTATGGCGTAAACACGCTTGATGCCCGCGACCGCTTTAACATCGTTTCTTTTGCCGGAGAAGATCATTTGCTCAGCGAGCGTCCGCTTGCGGGCGACGAAGACGGCAAGCGGCAGGCGCGCCAGTTCATTGATCGAATGAAACCGGTTGGCGGCACAAACATCAACGATGCGTTGATGGCAGCCTTCAAGCGGGTTGAGCAAAGCGACCGTGCGCGAATGATCGTGCTGCTGACTGATGGGCAGCCGACAGTCGGAGAAACTCAGCCCAAACGAATTCTGGAAAACGTCCGGCAAGCGAACAAGAATCAAATACGGTTGTTTACCTTCGGAGTCGGGTACGACGTGAATACTATTTTGCTGGACGGCTTGGCGAACGAAAACAGCGGGGCAGTTGCTTACATCGAACCGAATGAAGATTTGGAAGTAAAGGTGTCGAACTTTTTCGCCAAGGTCAATCATCCGGTGCTGAGCAATGTTTCAATTGATTGGGCAGGACTGGACACGGACTTGATTTATCCACGCAAGTTGCCGGATTTGTTTCACGGATCGCAGTTGGTGCTGGTTGGCCGTTACAAAGAGAATGCAAAAAGCCATCGTCTGTCACTGCTTGGAAACGTCAATGGAGAAAACCGCCACTTTGTTTACGAAGATCTATCATTTCCGGAAAAACAAACCAAAAATGAATTTCTGGCAAATCTATGGGCCATGCGTCGCGTAGGCTATCTGCTGGATCAAATTCGAGCAAACGGCGAATCAAAAGAATTGCGAGACGAAATTGTCGAACTCGGAACCCGCTATGGCATTGTCACGCCGTACACATCTTATTTGGTCCTGGAACCGGGAATGAACATTGCAGGCAATAGGCAGTTTGAACGTAGCGAAACAGTCACAGTTCAAGGCAGAAGCGATAAGGAGGGCTTTCAACAACAACCTTCTCGTGGTCGTACACCACAGACAGCAATGTCCGTGCCGATGGATGCCTCTGGCCAGGGCGCAGTTACGTTGAGTAAGCAGAAAGAAGTGCTCAAGGGCGCGGAAAAGATTGCCGATTCGTCGAGCAAGCCAAACTCGGATGTGATGCGCCAAGTGTCAGGTAAGACTTTTTACCTGCGCGATGGGGTTTGGACCGACAGCGATTTCAAAGCCGAAAACAAGCTGCCAATCGTCACGCTGAAATTTGGTTCGAACGAATTCTTTGATCTGATTGGCAAAGAATCGAAGCTGGCTGAATGTTTCGCGTTAGGCGAACGAGTGGTGGTTGTCTGGAATGGCAAAGTTTATAAAGTCGAACCGTAACATCGCAGAAATGTTCGGTCGGAAAAGCAAAAGGTCAGGAAGCTGAGAAGCCTCCTGACCTTTTGGCGTATCCGTTCCAGAACCAAAACGCGTCAGACTTTCATGATTTCTTTTTCTTTGTGATCCAGCAGTTCGCCGATTTTGGCGATGGCTTGATCCGTCAGCTTTTGAACTTCGTCCAGGCTGCGTTTCTCGTCGTCTTCAGAAATCAGTTTGTCTTTAAGCGCTTTTTTCAGCTTGTCGTTTGCATCGCGTCGAACGCCGCGAATGGAGGTTTTGTGCTCTTCGGCCATTTCATGAGTGCCTTTGACCATGAGTTTGCGGCGTTCTTCCGTCAATGGTGGAATCGGCACTCTGACCAGTTTGCCGTCGTTGGATGGGTTCAAGCCCAGGTCGGAAGCGCGAATTGCCTTATCAATGTCGTTGACCAGCGAAGGGTCGAACGGTTGAACGGTCAGCAGCGAACCTTCGGGAGCATTGATCGTTGCCACCTGATTGAGCGGCGTGGGGGTGCCGTAATACTCAATCGTGACACCATCGAGAAGGTTGACGGAAGCTCGCCCGGTGCGAACTGTTGTCAACTTATGTTTGAAATCTTCGATGCTTTTGTCCATCCGCGATTTTGCTTCTTTGATGATCTCTGCTGTTGCCATAGTTTTTCTCCCATGTCGCAAGCGGCAGTCTTAACGCTTGCCCAAGCTTGCTAAAACAAAGACGAGTGACAAATCCATTGCTTGTCACTCGTCTTTACTCTGTTGATACACTACTTTGATTTGATTTCATCGTCTGGCCTGATGATGGAGCCGATTCGCTCGCCCATCACCGCGCGTTTGATGTTGCCGTGTTCGTTCATGTTAAAAACCAGAATGGGCAGCCGGTTGTCTTTGCACAGCGAAATTGCCGAAGCGTCCATGACCGCCAGTTCATCCTGCAACACGCGCATATAACTCAGCTCTTCAATCTTGACGGCGTTCGCATCTTTGCGGGGATCGGCAGTGTAGATTCCGCCAACTCCTGTTGCCTTCATCAGCACGTCGGCTTTTACTTCCAACGCGCGCAGCGCCGCTGCCGAATCGGTGGTGAAATAGGGATTGCCGGTTCCGGCGGCAAAGATTACGACGCGGCCTTTTTCCAGATGGCGAACGGCGCGGCGTCGAATAAACGGTTCGGCAACCTCGCGCATTTCAATTGCCGATACAACCCGGGTAAACACGCCAACCTTTTCCAATCCGTCCTGCAAGGCAATCGCGTTCATCACCGTCGCCAGCATTCCCATGTAATCTGCCGAAGCGCGGTCAATGCCCATTGCACTGGCCGACAAACCGCGAAAAATGTTGCCGCCCCCCACCACCAACGCGATCTCCACGCCTAGTTCGTGAACGTCTTTCACTTCCTGCGCGATTCGAATGACTACTTTCGGGTCAATGCCGTAGCCGTTTTCGCCCATCAACGCTTCGCCGCTCAGTTTAAGCAGAACGCGCCCGTAGGCAGGTTGAATTTGGTTGTTTGAATCTGACACGTTGATTAGGTGGTCGGTGATTAAGTAGTCGGGGATTGGTGTTTTTTTCAACGACCAATCACCGACTACCTGTAAAATTAACTTACTTTGTCATTGCAGCGACTTCGCTAGCGAAATCGTCAGCGCGTTTTTCCAAGCCCTCGCCCATTTTGTAACGAGCGAAGCGGCGAATGCTGCATTTTTCACCAGTTTTGGCAGTCAATTGCGTCAGCAGTTCAGCAATCGTCACAGTCTGATCTTTGACGAACGGCTGCTCCAGCAAAACGGCTTCGGTGAAAAATTTGTCCAACCGGCCTTGAATCATCTTTTCTATGATCTGTTCTGGCTTATTGGCGTTTTTCGGATCGGCCAATGCCTGTCCGCGAGCAATCTCTTTTTCCTTTTCGATCACATCAGCCGAAACTTCTTCCTTGCTGACAAACTGCGGCTCGGAAGCGCAAATGTGCATGGCCAGGTCTTTGACAAAGCGCTGAAAATCCTCGCCGCGCGCAACGAAATCAGTTTCGCAATTGACTTCAACCAGCACGCCAACTTTTCCGCCCATGTGAATGTAGGAGCCAACTGCGCCTTCAGCTGCAATGCGGCCTTCGCGTTTTTTGGCGCTGGCTAAACCTGCCTTGCGCAGAATTTCAATCGCTTGCTCTTCGTTGCCATCGGCTTCGGTCAACGCTTTTTTGCATTCCATCATTCCTGCGCCAGTTTTTTCGCGCAGGGTTTTAACCATTTCTGCGGTAATTGCCATAAAAACCTCTAGTCAGTTGAAATTATGTCTGTCTTCATAAAAACGGCGCAGCCGCGCTTTGTAAGAAGTGGCTGCGCCGTCGTATCAAATCAAAAACGGTTTGAGAATCAGGTCTATGCCGATTCCGCAGCGCTGGCTTCCTGAACAGGGGGCGCAGGCGCTTCCACTGCTGGTTCAACCGGGGGAGCGGCGGGGGGCTCTACAGCTTCAGGAGCCGGTGACGGTGTCGCCGCTACTGCTGCCGCTGCCATTGCCTGACGTGGGCCTCCAGGGCCTCTGTCGCCGCCTCTGCCACGACCGCCACGTTCTCCGCGTCCACCACGATCGCGATCACGTCCACGACCGCCACGGTCTCCGCGCTCGCCTCGTTCGCCTCTGTCTCTTTGCTGGCGTTGCTGAATATCAACAGTGACGCCGCTGATTTTGGCTTGTTCGGCAGCCGCAGCCGCTTCTTCAGCTTCTTTCTGCTGAGCGAGTTGCTGGCCTTCCAGAATCGCGTCCGCCATACGCGAAGCAAACAGGCGAACTGCGCGTAGCGCGTCGTCGTTCCCGGGAATGACGTAATCAACACCTTCTGGTGAACAGTTCGTGTCCACAATCGCGACCACTGGGATGTTCAACCTGTTGGCTTCCTTGACGGCGATTTCTTCTTTATTGGTGTCAATAATGAAAATAGCGTCAGGAAGTCGGCGCATATCTTTGATACCTGACAGGTTCTTTTCCAGCGCCAGGCGCTCACGTTCGATTTCCAGCCGCTCTTTCTTGGCGTACTGTTCGATACGGCCATCTGCCTGCATCGCTTCGATCTCTTTGTAGCGCTTGATTGATTTCTGAATTGTCTGGAAGTTGGTGAGCAAGCCGCCCAGCCATCGCTGGTTGACGTAGAACTGATTGCAGCGAAGCGCTTCTTCCTTGATGGCGTCTTGGGCTTGTCGCTTAGTGCCGACAAAAAGGATCGTTTTGTTGGTTCCTTCGCCTGCGAGACTGGAAATAAACCGGATCGCTTCTTTAATCATCCGCTGCGTTTTTTGCAGGTCAATAATGTAAATGCCATTGCGCTCGCCGAAAATGTATTCTTTCATTTTCGGATTCCATCGGCGCACCTGGTGCCCGAAATGTACGCCAGCTTCGAGCAACTCTTTCATTGTAACTGTAGCCAATTAGACCTCCACGAGATTGGTTTGTGTACTCGCCTTCTTCGCTCTCCCCGGTTCGATAGCTTGCAGCAACCAACGAAGAAGAAGGCAATGGATTTGGTGATGAGACTGAAGATCAGGTGGTTGGCATTTTTGTGCCAACCACCAATCGCCAATACCAATCACCGAGAATTATCGTTTCGAGAACTGGAATCGCTTGCGTGCGCCCTTCTGGCCATACTTCTTACGCTCTTTGGCGCGCGGGTCGCGCGTCAACAAGCCGGCTTTCTTGAGTTTCTTGCGAAGTTCGCCATTAAACTCAATCAGCGCTCGAGCAATGCCATGACGAACCGCGCCTGCCTGTCCGGCAGAACCCCCGCCTGCAACATTGACCAACACGTCAAATTTGCTGAGCGTATCGGTCATCTGCAACGGCTGGCGAATAATCATTCGCTGCGTTTCGTTCTTGAAGTAAGTGTCAATCGCTTTGCGATTAACTTTGACATTGCCGGTTCCTGGCCTCAGGTAAACACGAGCGGTCGCACTCTTGCGACGGCCAGTTCCGTAATACTGAATCTCAGCCACGTTTTAAATCGCTCCTGATTTTTGAATTGCCAACTCTCTCGATGCTTCGTGAGGTAGATTGAGATGAGTTGGCAGGTTGGTATTGGGCATTCTGGCTTTTAACTTAAACTGACAGCTTGAGCGAAGCTGGCTTTTGCGCCCCATGCGGGTGCTCGGCTCCGGCGTAAACCTTCAGTTTGGCACCCATCGCACGGCCCAACTTGGTTTTCGGCAACATTCCTTTGATTGCCAATTCAACCAGACGCGTGGGATTGTTTGCCAACAGGTCTTTCGCCTTAACTTCTTTCAAACCACCAGGAAAACCAGTGTGATGCCGATAAACTTTATCGTTGGTTTTGTTCCCTTTGAAAATAACTTTAGCGGCATTGATGACGATCACGTGATCGCCCGTATCAAGGAAAGGAGTATAGCTGGGTTTGTGTTTGCCCATCAGCAAGCGAGCAACTTCACTCGCCAACCGACCAACAGTCATTCCGCTAGCATCAATTAGATGCCAGTTGCGATACTGCTCCAGTCCTTTGCCACTCGGAAAGTAAGTAGACATAGATATAATCTCCGTGTTTCAGCGTGAAAAAAGCGAACGCGAAGAATACGTAACCTGATTAGGTGTGTCAAGGCAGCGGCTTGGGTTGCGGAAACGTATTGAAGAAAAAGCTTGCCAAACACTCTAAATTAACGAGTTCCTGTCTTTTAAATCACAAAAGCCGGAACAGTTGCCTCACTGTTGCCAATGAAGCCTACCGATCCGGCTTTTTGAACTAACCCTTTCTTCCAGCTTTTAACAGCTTGGCGGGAAGACAGGGATGATGTAGATCATCTGGTTGTTGAGCGTCAGGTGGTGCAGGTTATGGCCCTGGTTGAAGGCTCCTGCGCTGGACGCCGCGTTCGGGTTGA
>CAZMXG010000159.1:0-18835 GCA_964570175.1 uncultured Heliomicrobium sp.
GCTGGCGCGCAGATCGTCGTCACCGGTCGTTGCACGGATACGGGTTTGACGCTTGGGCCAATGATTCACGAATTCGGCTGGAAGCTGGATGACTGGAATCATTTGTCGGCCGGAACCATCGCCGGTCACATCATCGAATGCGGCGCGCAAGCCACTGGCGGCAACCATCAGGTGGATTGGCAATCCATTCCGGACTTCTGGAACATCGGCTACCCGATTGTCGAAGCCAGCGAAGACGGCAGCTTTGTTGTCACCAAACACCCGAACACAGGCGGACGAGTCAGCCTTGCCACCGTCACCGAACAATTGATGTATGAAATGGGCGATCCGCACAATTACATCACGCCGGATTGCATCGCCGATTTCACTTCGATCAATTTGGCAGCCGACGGCGAAAACCGAGTCCGCGTTTCCGGCATCACCGGAAAACCGGCGACCGACAGTTACAAAGTTTCGATCAGTTTTGCCGACGGATTCAAAGCTGCCGGTGGATTGATTTACGCTTGGCCGGATGCTTACCAAAAAGCCAAAGTGGCGGACTTCACGCTGCGAAAACGATTGGAATCCATTGGCCTGAAGTTTGACGAAATGCTGTCGCAATACATTGGCGTCAACGCGACGCATGAAGGTTTAGGCGGCGAACCTTCCCCGGATATTGCAGAAGTCATGCTGCGTGTCGGAGTTCGCTCAAAAGACAAAAATGCCGTTGATCGCTTTACCAAAGAGATCGCCCCGCTGGCGCTTTCAGGCCCACCAACCGTGACGGGTTTCGGCGGCGGACGGCCAAAGGTTGAAGAAGTGATCGCTTATTGGCCTGCGTTGATTCCAAAAGTTGCCGTCACTCCGTCAGTCGAAATCATCACAATTTAGCCATTCGTGCATCATAAGCGGCGAACTATTTTTACCGCATCTGCTTCGCCGCTTTTTCTTTTTTTGCCAAACAATTGATTAAAGTGACTATTCACTTACCTCTGTCGTCCTAAAAACCAGCAGGCGCTTCCCCTTAAGCACTCTGCCTGGGAAAAGCCAAATTCACTTTGCTCTTAAAACCTGAGGCCGTTTCACAACGACCCTCAAACTTTCTCTATTAAGAGAATGGAGAAGCCTTTCTATGAAGCCAACGAATCGCTTGATGCTAGGAGGACGGAGCGCTTGCCTGATCATCATCGCTGCAATTTCCCTCAACATTGCTATTTCCTCAATCCTTTACGGACAAACCTCACCCTCGTTCTCGCTCCGCGAAGCGCCGGAGTTGCGAATGCCGGGCGTGATTGTGCCGCCGTATCCCTGGAATATTGACGGGAATTCGCCCGCTGAGCGGGATGCCAATGGAAATCTGATTCTATTCAATTCCCTGTCTTTTCCTTTTCGCAGTTCGGGAACCGATCTTTTTCACCTGACTCCTTCGGAACCGATCACCATCCATGAACGTCAGGAAATCGAAGGCGGTTTGTGGATGGAAGGCGTGTATCGTGATGCGGATGGAACCATGTTCGGCTGGCTTCACAATGAATTCACCACCGGTTGCGAAATTATCTCGCTTGGCGCGCCGCGCATACGGCAGATGATTTCGTATGACGACGGAAAAACCTGGGACGACCAGGGAATCGTCATTGCCGCGCCGGAGGGCTACTTCAACTGCGACACCGGAAACAGGTATTTCACTGGCGGAACCGGAGATTTTTCGGTCATCTTTGATCAAGCGACGCGGTGTTTTTATTTTTACTTCACAGCCTACAGCCCTGATTTCACACAACAAGGCATTGGCATTGCCCGTTTACGGTATGAGGATCGGTTCCATCCTGCCGGCAAAGTGCTGAATTGGTATCAAGGCGAATGGACTGAACCGGCTTTGGGAGGATTGCTGTCGCCAATTTATCCGCCGCTTGTCAGTTGGCATGAATCAAATCTGGATGCTTATTGGGGCCCCGCAATTCATTACAACGCCTATCTGGACCAATATGCGATGCTGCTGAATCACGCCATTGGCGGCGGCTGGGGAACGGAAGGTTTTTACATTAGCTTCAATCCGGACATTGCCAACCCCGATGGATGGAGCGCGCCGGAACGTTTGCCGATTGAGCCTGAAAGCCCGCTTCAGGCGTATCCGCAAATCTTCGGAATCGAAGCGGACGGAACGGATAAACTGGCCAGACAAACCGGGCGTTTGTTTTTGCAGGGAGTTTCAAGGTGGGAAATCGTCTTTGACTGGCGGTTGGTCAAACCTGAAAGATCGGTTGTTGGCGGCACGGGAGACCGGCCTCCTCCCCCAGTCCGCGCCCAGCCGATTGGTAGGACTCGCCGTTGAATCGTTCCACTGGGCATTGATTCAGAAACATCATGCTGGCTTGGCTCCGACGCCAAGCCAGCGTTTTTTCGTGGTTGTCACAACTCGTTTATCGGTCGCCAAACGGTTTTCAGCCCAACGCGCAAGCCGCACAAATGGCAAGCCCATCAAAAAGTAGATCGCCGCCGTCAGAATTCCCGCGCCGATATAATCGTAATACGTTGCTGCCAACTGGCCGTAAACCTTCGTCAACTCGACCATTGTAATGACCGAGACGATGGAAGAATCCTTGAACAACGCGATGAAATCATTCGTCACCGGAGGGATAACCAACCGCATGGCTTGTGGGACGATGACGTGCCGAAGCGATTGCCAGCGCGTCATCCCCAAACTGAGCGCTGCTTCCATCTGGCCGCGCGGGATAGCCTGAATGCCTGCGCGATAGTTTTCGGCTTCGTATGCGGCGTAATTCAACCCCAACCCGACAACCGCCGCGACAATCGGCGACAGCCGAATCCCGATGTTCGGCAAGCCGTAAAAGATCAGGTACAACTGAATCAGCAGCGGCGTTCCGCGAAACAATTCGACATAAGCGCGCGCCAGCCAGGCCAGCGGCTTCGGCGCGTACAAATTCACCAACGCCAGCGCCAACCCGAATGCAACCGCCAACGCCATCCCCAAAACGGAAATCAGCAACGTCATCGGCGCGCCGACGAATAGCAGCGCTGGCAAATATCCCCAGTACCGTTTCAGCCGTTCGCGCCAGGTCAGCTTGGCCGAAACCGTTTGCGTGAATTCGGCCAGCGCGTCGCTTTTCTGTTCCGGCTGGCTGAGCTTGGCAAACAGCTTGTCGGTTTCTTCGTTCCAGATGCCCCACTTTTCGTAAATCGCTTTCAGTTCGCCGGATTTGACGAGCGCCAGCAAGGCTTCATTGACCTGCTTCAACAACTCCGCATCGTCTTTGCGAACAGCGATACCGTATTGCATCTCGCCGATGGACGCGCCCACTAACTTCAATTTCGGATTCGGATTGCTGTAATAGACGGCAATCGGCCAATCCATCAGCACGGCCTCGAGGCGTCCGTTGGTCAAATCGTCGTAAGGATTGTTCTGGTTTTCGTAGCTGCGAATTTCCAGCGTGCTTGCAGGATTTTGTTGGGCAAACTCCTTTTTGGCTTCTTCCAGCAGCCGATGTGCCAAGGAAAATTTCAGCGTGCCGACAGTTTTGCCCTTCAGGTCGGCAATTGAGTTAATCGAATTTTCCGTGGCGCGAACGCTGAGCTGTTCTCCGCAAATGTAGTACGGGATCGAAAAGTTGACCTGCTCTTTTCGGTCGTCTGTGATTTCAATGCCATTGACCGCCAAGTCGTAACTGCCGCGCTGCAATCCCGGAATCAGCCCATCCCACTGGTTTTGAACGAAGACGGATTTGCGTTTGAGCTGTTTGCCCAGCGCATCCATCAAATCAATTTCAAAGCCGATGATGCGGCGAGGATTTTTCGGATCAGGCAACAGGTACGGCGCGCCGCCTTCGGCATCACCGCCCCAGCGCAGGTCTTGGGCCTGGCCTGAAACACAAAAAGCCGCAGAGACACAGAGGCACAGAACGACAACTCTGAATGCGGTTCCCACTTGTTCTAACCAGTTGCTACTTGTCTCACTCTTCGCCGCAGAGCGGCGGCTGACTTTAGCCCGGCGTTTCAACGCCGGGTAACGCAACAACAAATTTCTTGTCGCGTAGCGACAACTGAATTCAATCGTCGCTGACGCGACGAGGAACAAAAACCTAAGCTTACCGTGGGTTGGAAACCCACGGCTAAATTCAAACGCCGCTGACGCGGCGGACTCACGTAGATGCAATTCTGATTTTTTGATTTCCGCAAACGCGGGAAACGAGCGGAGCAACAATCCAAGCTTATTACTTTCTTCTGTGGCTTTGTGGCTCTGTAGCCAAAATCTTTTCATCACAGGTATCTCCGCAAAAACTCGCGCGTCCGTTCATCGCGCGGCGAAGTGAAAATCACGTCGGGTGAATCGGTTTCGATCAATTCGCCTTCGCTCAAAACCAGCACCTTGTCGGCCACATCGCTGGCGAATTTCATTTCGTGCGTCACGACCACCTGCGTCATTCCTTCGTCATCAAGTTGGCGCATGATGCTCAGGACTTCGCCGACCAATGAAGGATCAAGCGCCGAAGTCGGTTCGTCATACAGCATCACTTTCGGAGACATCGCCAGCGCGCGCGCAATGGCGGCTCGTTGCTGCTGGCCACCGGAAAGCTGCGAAGGGTAATAATCCATCCGATCTTTCAACCCAACTTTGGTCAGCAAGGTTCGCGCTTGCTCTTCCGCTTCCTGCCGGGAAACCTTTTTGACGACAGTCGGCGCCAGCACGGCATTTTCCAGCACGGTCAGATGCGGAAACAGATTGAAACTTTGAAACACCATTCCAACGTCTTCGCGCAAATGACGAAGCTGGGCATTCAGATGGGAGGGCAGGTGATGATGCGAAGCGCCGTTCATCTTCAATTCATGCTGGCCGATGCGGACGCTGCCGCTATCGAACAACTCCAACCCGTTCAGGCAACGCAGCAACGTAGATTTGCCGCAGCCCGACGGACCGATGATGACTGTCAGCTCTGAAACGGAAACCTCAAAGCTGATGCCTCGCAGCGCCGCCGCTTCGCCGTAGCTTTTTTGCAGATTGTTGACGGAGATAATCGTGCTCAATGCGCTTCCTTCTGTTCCAGATAAAAGTCGCGCCGAGCCTGCATAAAGAGTTCATCAAGCTCTTCATCACTGATCCCACTCCCCTCAACTTGCTGGCGAATCGGGGCGAGAATTTCGTCGAAAGTCATATCACTTTTGTCCTGCTCATCCATAAGCAACTTCCTTTCTTATCAGCCGACACGCTTCCCTTTTCCCTGCCAAAACTTATCGCGGAGCAGATTCTTCTGAATCTTGCCGGTCGCCGTGCGTGGCAGCGCGTCAATGAAGCTGACGGATTTCGGGCATTTGTAATGCGCCAGGTTCTCTCGGCAAAACTGGATGATTTCTTCTTCGGTGGCGGATTGGCCGGGTTTGAATACGACAAGGGCTGCGGGAACTTCGCCCCATTTTTCGTCCGGGATGGCGATGCAGGCGGCTTCCAGCACTTTCGGATGTTTGTAGAGCATGCCTTCGACTTCGATGGAAGAAATGTTTTCGCCGCCGGAAATGATCAGGTCTTTTTTGCGGTCTACGATTTCAACCATTCCTTCGGCGTCCATCGTCGCCATATCGCCGGTGTGAAACCATCCGTCAACGATGACGGCATCGGTGGCTTCGGGTTGCCGCCAGTAGCCTTTCATCACCACGTTGCTGCGAGCGATGATTTCGCCGACGGTTTGATTGTCAGGCGGAACGTCGTTGCCTTCTTCATCCACCACGCGCGTTTCCACGCCGAGCATTGTGTAGCCAGTGCGCGTTTGGACGCGGTACTTTTCTTCGGTCGGCCAATCGCGCATGTGAGGCTTAACTTTGCTGACGGTCAGGAAGGGCGAGGTTTCCGTTAAGCCATAAATCTGAATCACCTGCCAACCAAATTGTTCCTGCATTCCTTTGATCGAAGCCATTGGCGGAGCCGAACCTGCTGTGGCGACGCGAACACCTTCACGTGGCAAGGCTGCGCGCTGTTCATCGGTCATCGGATGATTCAGTGCCAGATTGATCATGATCGGCGGCATGCAGGCGAAGGTCATGCCTTCGCGCGTGGCCAGGTCAAAAAAGCTGGCCGGTTCGTATTTTTTGACGATGACGTGTTTGGCTCCGACGCCTGTGACTGCATACGGCAAGCCCCAGCCGTTGCAGTGAAACTGCGCCAGCGTGTGGAAGTAAACATCTTCGGGTTTCAGGCCGAATTCGATGATCGAGTTCATCGCGTTGACGTACAGATTGCGATGCGTGGACATGACGCCTTTCGGTCGGCCCGTTGTGCCGGAAGTGTACAAAATCGTGGCAATGTCGTTTTCATCCACTTCGGCATGTACAGGCGCTTCCGCCGAAGCCATCGCCAGCAGCGTGTCGTAATTTTGCCAGCTTGATGGAATCGTTCCGCCGTTGGAAAAGGTGATGAACTGCTGGACGGTTTTCAGTTCGCCGCGAATGGATTCGATGGTCGGAACCAGCCAGTCTTCGACAATCAGGATTTTGGCTTCGGCGTGGTTCAGGATGTAGTTGAAATCGTCGGCAATCAGCCGAAAGTTGATCGGCATGTACACCGCGCCCATCAGCGGAGCGCCAAAAAATCCATCCATCAACCGATGATCGTTTTGCGAAATGATGGCGATGCGTTCGCCTTGCTGAACTCCCAGGCTCCGCATCAAATTCACCCAGCGGTTGACGCGTTCGCCAAGCTGATTGTAGGTAAACCTCAAATCGCCGGAAACCACGGCTTCCTGATTGCCATACACAGCCATCGCGCGTTTGAGAAAATCGTATTCATTAAACTGAACAATCACAACCGAATCCTCCGTAGCTTTTCCCCACGAAGTCACACGAAAAAACACGAAGGAAATGTATTTATAGAAGTAATTCTCTTATCGGCTTCGTGCTACTTCGTGTGCCTTCGTGGGAGAAATTAAGTTGAACAAAAGACGCGGCGCAGATTAGCACAGCCGCTTTTGCCAGTCAGCATTCTGGTTGGCGATTGCGCCTGACGGAAACGGTTTCTATAATCCCGCCTGCTTTTCCAAACCAAGCGCGGTTCAACAATCAATCAATGGATCAATCAGAAAAACCACACACTGAAAACGTGACGCAGGGGTTTGAGCGCAAAGATCGGTTTGCCTTGTTGGCGTTGGCTGTGCTGTTTGCCGTCATGCTGGCAGTTTCCTGGCAACGATGGACACAACCCTTGCTGGATCACGGACGGGAAATGAATCTGCCCACGCGCATTCTGGCCGGCGAGCATTTATATTCCGATGTGCAATTCCTGTACGGCCCCTTCGCTCCTCACTTCAATGCCCTGCTTTACAAAATTTTCGGCGTTCAATTGGGAACGCTGAAAGTCAGCGGAGCCATTTGCGCGGTTCTGATCCTGTTGATGATTTACTGGCTGTCACGGCAGTTGATGTCGGTTTGGGAATCGGCCGCCGTCACCGGACTGGTGCTGGTGATCTGCGCGATCAAATCCACGGCCAATTATATTCAGCCGTATGCCTATGCCGCGCTGTATGGATTTTTGTTTTCGTTGTCTTCGCTGGTTTGCACAGTCAAATTTGTGCAAACGCGACAATCGAAGATGATGATTTGGTCGGGAATCTTTGCGGGGCTGGCATTGATTTCCAAACCGGAAATTGCGTTGGCTGCCTGGACAGCGGCGGCTGTTGTGTTACTGACAGAAAGCCTGGCCGACCGCAAAGCGTTAGGACGCGAAGCGCTGAATTTCATCCTGCCGGTTATTGTTATTTTTGCCGCGAGTTACGGTTTTATTCTGACTCGAACGCCGCTTTCCGTTTTGCTGAACGACAACCACGTGCTGTTTACCAACATGCCGCCGCAATTGGTGTACTTCAATCGGCACATCAGCGGGCTGGCGAAGCTGCCGACTTCGTTGTGGTTTTCGCTGACCGGCATTGCCGTTTTTGGCGTGTGGGCCGGCGCCAGCGCGCTGGTTGGTTCAGCGTTGTCGTTCCGGCGACAAAATTGGCTGCAATCGTTGCGGCTGAGCGCACTGGTTTTGTTAATCAGCGCCATTTTGCGAGAAGCCGCGATCAAGTTTCTGAAAGTGCCGGACGATGTGACGCCCTTTGCTTCGGCAATTTTCGCGTTGCCAGTGGTCATCAGCATCATTGGTTGGCGAATCTGGAAAGCGTGGCGAAGCGGCCGCACCGTTTCGACTGAACAGCGAATTTTGCTGGCGCTGACTGTGTTCAGCCTGTTTTCAATTTTGCGGGCATTGCTGAACGTTACGACCACCGGCCCGTACACGCCCTTTTTTATTCCGACGCTGATTTTGGTGTTTCTGTATTTCCTGTTCCGCGCTGCGCCTGTCTTTCTGGCTACGCCACAGGTGCGATTGAATGTCAGCCGTGTGGCCGTTTGTTTGATTGCAGTGCTGGTAATCGGATTAGGAGTCAATTCCGCCCGGCGCTTTCGCAAAATCAATACGTTTGAAGTCAGTTCGGCGCGGGGGAGTTTTATTACCTTACCCGAAATCGGTGAGCCGCTCGAGGCGGCAATTCGTTTTGCCGAAGAGCGAACCAAGCCCGGCGAATATGTCATGGCCTTGCCCGTGGCAACAACAATCAATTTTATGGCGGCGCGGCCTTATCCTCTGCGAGAAGAAATCGTTCACCCAGGTTTTTTGACCGACGAGAAAGAGTTTGACGCCATCGAACGAATCAGGTCACGCCAGGTTCCGCTTGTGTTGGTTGCCAATTTGATCACTTCGGAGTTCCGCGATCGCGTTTTCGGCGCCGATTACAATCGGGAGCTGATGCGCTGGATCACGGAAAATTATCACCTGGTGAAACGCTTTGATTCGCCGAACCGGCAGGGCGCAAATTTCGACAACACGCCGTTTTTCATTCTGGCTTACGAACGCAACCAATGAGCTTTTCATCGGCCACTCTCCCCGCTTCTTCGCCTGCCAAACTGAAACGCTCACTGAGGTTGCGCGATCTGATCCTGCTGAACATTGTCGCCGTTTACACGCCCAGCACCTTGGCGCAAAGCCTGCCGCTGGGTTGGTTCGGGTTGGCCGTTTGGGCAGCGGCGCTTTTCACATTTCTGCTGCCGTACGCGCTGGCGATCAGCGATCTTTCCGCCAGCCATCCGCGCGAAGGCGGCGTGTACGCCTGGACGCGAATGGCACTCGGGGATTTTCATGGTTTCGTTTGCGGCTGGTGTTATTGGGTCAACACGTTTTTGTATGTCCCACCAGTGTTTCTGGCTGTTGTCGCCGTGGCCGCGTTGCTGGGCGGCGAAAGCACGGCGTGGCTGGATAAAAATCCTGTGGCGGTGACACTGATTGCTGGCGCTGCGTTGTGGCTGTCGGCAGCGCTGCACATTTTCGGACTTGGGCAGGGCAAATGGCTGCAAAACATCGGCGCATTCGGACGGCTGGGAACGGCCATTGCGATTCTGGCAGCAGCAGTTTGGAAGCTCACCACTGGACAAACCACGGCTTCAAACGCAACGGCTTTGAGTTTTTGGCCTTCGCTGGCGTTGTGGCCGTTCGTAATGAACGCGCTGGTCGGGCTTGATCTGGGTTCGGCAATGAGCGACGAAGCGGAAACGCCACAGCGCGAAATTTCGCGTTCCTTAAAAGTCGGCGGAACAGCGGTAGCATTTTGCTATCTGCTGACCTTTGCCACCGTAGCCTCTCTGGGCGTCACTGATCCGAGTCCGATTTACGGTCATCTGCAAGCGATCAATTCCATCTTTTCGCCAACAGGAAACCTTGCCTGGATGGCGGCGTTGGTCGTGCTGATTGAGCTGATCGGTTTGTTGGGTTGCGGAGCCGCCTGGCTGGCGGCTCCGGCGCGCGTGCCCTTTGCCATCGGCATTGACCGGTATTTGCCCAAAGCCTTTGGCGCGGTCCACCCGCGTTTTGGAACTCCCTACGTCGCCTTGCTGGCGCAAGCGCTGATTGCCACCGTCCTGATTTTCATCAATACCTGGGGAGCCACGCTGAAAGACGCCTACGTCGCCTTGTTGAGCGGGTCCATTGTGCTGGTGATGGTGACGTATGTGTATCTATTGCTGGCCTGGCGAAAACTGAATGCTGGGACCAATCGCCAGCGAAACTTGCTCAGCTTACTGGGGCTGGCGGCAATCGGTGTGGCAACAGCTTCCTGCTTTATTCCTCCGCCAACCGTTGAAAATGTCTTCAAATTCGAAGCCAGTTTGATCGGCTCCGTGCTGTTTTTGCTGGCCTGCGCACTGGCCGTTTATCTGCCTGCCAAAGGCCGGAAATCGCACGGTTTACCGTCGTAATCCTGGCTCCTCTAATTGCTTGCTTTTCAATTCGCGCAAGACTATTTTGCGTTTGTTATCACTCCGCGTAGTAAAGGCGCTTTGCAGGACGTTTCTCAACATTCAACCAAGCGATAAAAAAACAAACTAACGCGCTTTTGGGCTTTGCAGAACAGGTTTCAATCCAATCCGTCAATACAAACTTTACCAGCTACAGGAGGACGATATGGGTCAATCATTTTTGCGCTTCATGGCTGCAGTCGCTTTGACGTGCGCCGCTACGATTTTTGCTTTTGGTCAGGCTGATGTCTCATCGGCCACCGTCAAAGGAACAGTTACAGATCAACAGGGTGCAGCCATCGCCGGTGCCACGGTGACGGCGAAGAATATAGACCAGGGCACAATGCGCTCCGACACGACCAACGCCGACGGAGAGTTTCAAATTCTGGCATTGCGGCCGGGGTTGTACGAAATCACCGTCAAAGCCCAGGGGTTTTCCCAGTACCTGATCAAGGATTCGCAGCTAACAGTCGGCCAGACGGCGAACTATTCTATCAAGCTCGAGATTTCGAAGGTGACGAACGAAGTGACCGTCACGACATCAGCGCCGTTGATTGAAGTCGAGCGAACCCAACAATCAAACACAATTGAAAATCGCCAGATTGAAAACCTTCCGAACATCGGGCGCGATTTCACTTCGTATGTGTTCACCTTGCCGGGCGTTTCCAGTTCCAGTGCGCCGCGCGTTCAGGGTGGCACGCGATTTACATTCGGCAGTTCAGGGTTTTCCATCGGCGGCAGCAACGGTCGAAATAACCTGATCACCGTTGACGGCGGCGAAAATGAATATGGCAGCGGCCAGGTTCGATTTGGCATCAGCCCCGAAGCCGTGCAGGAATTTCAGGTCAATCGCAATTCGTTCAATGCAGAGTTTGGCTTCACGGCAGGCACAGCGGTTAATGTTGTGACCAAATCAGGCACAAACGATTTTCACGGAAGCGCCTACATGTACTTCCGTTCGGATAAAACTTCTGCCAAAGAACGGTTCATTCCCACAGCGTTCCAGAATCAACGCGCTTTCCAGCAACAGGTTTATCCTGGCTTTACATTGGGCGGTCCAATTGTCAAAAACAAACTGTTTTTCTTTACCAACTACGAGCGGCAAAAACTGGACTTGCCGCGATTCCGCAGTTTTTCGACCAATGCACAGGCGCAACCAACGGGTCCGCAAAATACCCTGCTCACGCGGATTGCGGGGTTGCCTGACGCCAATCTGCAACGCATCGCGGCCACGTTGCGCGGCGCGCTGACGACCAGCGCCGCAACCAACACCCGTGGTTTTGGCCTGTTGCGCGCAAACGATGGCATCATCAACGCCCCTTACCGGTTGAATAACTGGATTTCGCGCATTGACCTGAACATCGGTCAAAGCGACACCCTCAGCCTGCGCTTTTCACTGGCGCACAATTTCAACAGTCAGTTGACCACCGATACATTTGAATCCCAGAGCTACACAACGAATCTGACTGTGCGCGATTACACAGGGCTGGCTGCCTGGACGCACAACTTCGGCGGATCGCTGGTGAATCAATTCCGCGTGCAATTTTCGCCGAACGGTTCCGCAGTCACGGCGCCGATTACGCCAAACACTTCGGCGTTACGCATTACCGGCGTAGGCGATTTCAACCGTCCTTTCACAACGCCGTTTGAAACTTATCAGGATCGTTTCCAATGGGAAGACGTCATGACCTGGATCAAGGGCAACCACTCGGTCAAATTCGGCGGGTCATACAGGCCTGTGAATTACCGCGTGACAAATGAACTGTGGTTCAATGGTGAATGGACGTTTTCCAGCGGCGTTTATCCTGTGCTTGCGGTGGTGCCCGCCTTGCTGCCTTCGGCCACGGATCAGGCATTGTTGGCCGGAGCCGTTTGCACGATTAACAATCGCCCTGCAACGGATTGCGCCAATTCAACAACGCTGAACACATTGCTGGCGGGAACGCAGTTGAGCGCATTGCAAAGTTTCAACTTCGGCCTGCCCTTCTTGTATCGCCAGGGCTTTAACAAGGCGACCTGGACGGACTGGGTCCATTTCGCGGGATTCTTCGTTCAGGATTCGTGGCGGGTCAACCAACGGTTATCCCTGGATCTGGGCATTCGTTACGATTATGACGGCGAACCAAAACCGATTCCCATCGGCCATTATGTTTCGCCGCGCGTCGGTTTTTCCCTGGATGTGACCGGCGACAAAAAGACCATTTTGCGCGGCGGCGGCGGACTGTTCTATTCGCCGGTGTATTACCAGATCGCGTACCTGACCAATGTCCTGAACGACAGCGGAAATTACATCAACCAGGTTTTTCGCTCTCCTGCATTCCCGGCGACGCAAACTCCAGCGGCAATCTGGGCGGCTGGCGCGGCGAAAGGCAAACTGCCGTTCGGTGCAATTGACGCCAACGATCTGGCGGCCCTGGGAATTTCAACCGGGCCAAAATCCACTGGCCGTGTGGTTTTCGAATTGGACCCGAATTACAAAGCCAATTACTCTGTCCAGGCCAACCTGGGGCTTCAGCGCCAGATTTACAATGACCTGAGCGTCGAAGTCGCCTATCAAATGTATCGAGGCGTCAACCTGCAACAACCCGTTCCAACGAATTACTGCGAAGCAGGCACTCCAGGTTGCACCCCTACCGCAGCCAACGCGACAGCGCTGCAAACGCGCAATCAGGCATTGTTTGGCCCGTTGTATCAGGCCATTGATCCAACGATCACTCAGTTAACCCGGTACACTTCGCGCGGCAATTCGATCTATCACGGAATGACCGTTTCAACGACCAAACGGTTCAACAACAATTTCTCGTTCCAGGGTAGTTACACCTGGAGCAAGGCTATTGATGATGTGACGGACTTCGGTTCGCAGTTTTACGCGCCGTTCCCGACGCGACTGTTTTTGGAACGTGGCCTGTCCACGTTCGACATTCGCCACAACTTTATCTTCAGCGGCGTGTTTCGCACTCCGTGGAAAGACCCCGTCACGCGTGACATTACGGTCAGCCCAATCGTTTTCGTCCGCAGTGGCATTCCGTTTAACATCGTCACTGGCACGGATATCAACGCCGATACCCGAAATTTCAATGATCGCATTTTCTACATCGGCCGCAATACCGGCATCGGGCCAAACTTCCGCAGCTTTGACATGCGAATCACCAAAGCGTTTCGTTTCAAAGCTGACAGCGCCGCGCGGCTGGAGTTCCTGGTGGAAGGAGTCAATTTGTTCAACCGAACGAATTTTTCTTCTGTCCGCGACATCATTCCGGCCACGGTTGACGCCACAGGCAAACTGACCGAACCGGATTACAATGCCGGAACCGTCCGGCTGGAAGGCCGCCGCGACCGCAACAGCGAACTGGGCCAACCGCTCAGCTTCCAATCCGCCTTCGATCCGCGCCGCATTCAATTCGGATTGAAGCTGATCTTTTAATTTGCTTGTAAACAAGCAGGCAGCTTGTTTTTTATTGCAGGCGGCGGATGTGCAATCAACTTCTGCTCATCCGCCGTTTCTGTTTTCAATTTGATGAACACAGAACTTCAAAACTTACTGGCATTGCTTGCCAGCCAGGCCGAAACCAAAACGCTTCCGATCGCCGACCGCCGCCGCATTGACGATGAGGCGGGCGACCAGTTTCCTTTGCCCGAAGGCTTGAGTGTCGAACCCGTTACAACGGCGGACTTCAAAGGCGAATGGGTCAAAGCCCAAAGCGTCAGAACTGATTCTGTCCTGTTGTACCTGCACGGCGGAGCGTACATTTTCTGTTCGCCGCGTTCGCACAGGCATCTGGTTGCCGCGCTCAGCGAAGCGACGAATTCCGCAGCATTTGCTCTCGATTACCGCTTGGCGCCGGAGCATCCCTTCCCTGCCGCCGTCGAAGATTCTGTCGCCACATATCGTTGGTTGCTGGATCAAGGTTTTGCGCCAAATCGCATTGTCATTGCCGGAGATTCCGCTGGCGGGGGACTGACCATTGCGACAATGCTCAGTCTGCGCGATGCAGGATTGCCGCTGCCTGCCGCTGGCGTTTGTATTTCGCCTTGGGTTGATTTGACGGTATCCGGCGCAAGTTACACCGCCAACGCCGAAGCCATCGCCACGCGCGACCGGCTGGCCGGATATGCCGAACTTTATATGAAAGAAATGGATCTGCGACATCCTTTGGCCTCGCCGATCTTTGGAGATTTAACGGGCTTGCCGCCGCTGCTGATTCAAGTCGGCGCAGCAGAACCATTTTACGACGATTCCATCAAGCTGGACGCTGTTGCCAAAGCCAGCGGTGTCGAAACGCACTTGGAAATCTGGCCTGACATGATTCACGTCTGGCATTATTTTTACCCGATGCTGACTGAAGGCCGCCAAGCCATTGCCCGCATTGGTGAATTCGTGAAACTCAAAAGCGAATAACCAGACTCACAGCTTTGCTCACAAGCGAGGACAACTATGCGCAAATGGATTCTCTTTTCGCTCTTTACTCTTTTCGCAGTCGCATCAGCCAACGCCCAAATTCCTGAACCGCAAACACCCGCCGAATGCGTGTCGGCAGTCCAAAATTATCCGCGCTTGCAAGCCGAAGTCGCCCGAAAAGCCGGAGAAAAGCCGAACTATCGCCAGTACCAAGCCGATGCCTTGGCGCTGGCACAAAAGTACGCGGCCAAGTTCACTCCGGATTCGGTCAAAGAAAGCGATTTGATGGCGCTGACCCAGTTATACATTTCGGCTCGCCAGCCTGACCTGGCGATTGCGGTGGTTAAGCGGCGATTGGCTTCGACAACGCTGACCACGGACGAACGCGCCGAAGCACTGATCGGAGGCGTGAACGCTGCTTTGAGCGTTAAGGACATCAACGACGAAGTGCTGCGGCAAGCGGAAAATTTCGTTGCGCAACTGGACGCGTTGCCCGGTGTGGCGATTCGCCATCAGCTTGTCGCTCATGGTCGCATCGGCGGTTATTACAGCTACGCGGACATGGATGCCAAGAACCTGGAGCATCACGAAAAGATCGTTGCGCTGATCAACAAATCGCCCGCCGAAGATCAAAAACGGCTGGCCAATCAGAAATCCAGCGCCTATCAAAGCATCGCGCTTGTTCACGCCAATCGCGGCCAAGCCGACAAAGCCATCGAAATTCTGAAAGCCGCTTCGGTTGAATTGGCTGGCACGCCGAACGCCGTTCAATGGTTAGATCAGGCGATCAAACGGTATGCGCAAATCGGCCAACCTGCGCCTGCAATCAAAGCCCTGCAATGGATCAACAGTGACAGTAAAGCCAACCAACTGGATTTCGGAGGTCGCGTCACTCTGCTGCAATTCACTGCGCACTGGTGCATTCCCTGCCGCAACAGCTATCCGGCGATCTCGAAATTCCACGACAAATACGCCAAGCAAGGGCTGGAAGTCGTCTTTTCCACGCAGTTGTACGGCTATTTTGAAAAGCGCGAAGGCCTGAAACCCGAAGAAGAAATCGAAGCCGACCGCGAGTATTACGCCAAACATCACCGCTTGCCGTTCAAAATCGCTATTGAAGAACGCCCGGCTCAATCCGAACCTGGCGCGGCTGCGGCGCGCGACAACAACGAAACGAAATACTTTGTCGGCGGCATTCCGCAAATGGTGCTGATTGATAAACAAGGCAAGGTGCGAATGGTCATGATCGGCTGGGACGCAGCCAACGAAACCCGCATGACGCAGTTGATTGAAAAATTGCTGAGCGAATCTGCGCCATCGGCCAAGTCACAAAAATAGTTTTCCTTTTCCACCACGAAGCTTCTATGAAACCGACACGATTGATCTACACACTGGCTCTGTTCTGCGCCTGCGCCGTTTCCGCCTTTGCCCAAACGGGAAAAAACCTGGCTGATGACAAACCTGCAACAACCGTTAATCCACGCATGACAGAGCATTCCAGGAAGATGGTGCAGCAGGTTTATAAAGTCACGGACAACGTGTATTCGGCGGTCGGCTTCGGCGGAGCCAACACTGTGATGATTGTTGGAACTGACGGCATCATCATTGTGGACACGATGGAATCTGTGGACGCCGCCAAAGGCGCGCTGGCTGAGTTCCGCAAGATCACAGACAAACCCGTCAAGGCCATCGTTTACACGCACAACCACACGGATCACATAATGGGCGTCAAAGCTTTCACCACGGAAGAAGACGTGAAGGCTGGGAAAGTCGCCATTTACGCCCACGAAACGATGATGAACACGGTCATCAGCAATGCCAGCGTCATCGCTCCGATTTTGGGTTTGCGTTCGGCATATACCTTCGGCGTGATGCTGGAAGTCGGCCCGGAAGGAAAAATCAATCAAGGTTTGGGACCACAAATGGTGTTTGGCCAGCGCAGCTTCATTGCTCCGACCAAAACCTTCAAAGATTCGCTGGATGTCGAAATCGCAGGCGTCAAGCTGCAATTGATTTACGCGCCCAGCGAAACCGACGATGAAATCATTGTCTGGTTGCCGGAACAAAAACTGCTGCAAACCGCCGAAGTCATTCAGGGCGAAACTTTCCCGAACGTTCACACGTTGCGCGGCACGGCGTACCGCGATCCGGTTAAATGGTTCAAGACGATTGATATGATGCGCCGCTTGCAGCCTGAACACATAGCGCCTTCGCACGGTCGGCCAATGTCCGGCAAAGACAAGATCGAAGAAATGTTGACCGCTTATCGCGACGCCATTCAATACGTTCACGATCAGACTATCAGGCAGATGAACAAAGGCTTGACGCCGGACGAAATTGCCGAGGTCGTTTCGGAATTGCCGCCGCATCTGGCAAATCATCCGTGGCTGGGCGAGTTTTACGGCACGGTCAAACATTCCGTGCGGCAGATTTATCAAGGCTATCTTGGCTGGTTTGCTGGCGATCCGACTTTGCTTGATCCGACGCCGCGCGTTGAACAATCCAAACGTTATGTCGAACTGATGGGCGGACGCGATGCAGTCGTCAAAGCTGCCAAAGCCGCTTTTGAGAAAGGCGAGCATCAGTGGACGGCTGAACTGCTGACGCATGTCATTCGCACGAACAAAGACGACCAGGAAGCGCGCAAGCTGAAAGCCGACGCGTTGCGGCAACTGGCTTACAAAACGCCGAACTCGAACTGGCGAAATTGGTATATCACCTCGGCACGCGAACTGGACGGCACGCTGAACAAAGCCGTTGCCGCCGGATCCATGAGCAGTCTTGCCGCGCCGGAAATCATGCGCCAATTGCCGATCAGCAAATTTTTTGAGGCCATGACTGTTCGGCTCGATCCGGTAAAAAGTGCCGACGCGCATCTAACCGTGGTATTCAGAATCACAGACACTGGCGAAACCTTCGCTCTGGAAGTTCGTCGCGGCGTAGCGCAAGTTCACGAAAGCATGCCAACGAAAGTGGACGCGACCTTGTCCATCTCTCTGGCGACAATGCAGAAATTGATCGCGCGTCAACTGACTCTGGTTGGCGCCTTGCAGTCCGGCGAAGTCAAAATTCAGGGCAATATGGCGTTGCTGACGCGCTTTTACGGATTCTTCGACCCGCTGACCACGCCGGAACCTCCGCCGCTGACGCTTCGCTAGCCGAATTTGCGCAGCTTGTGATAGCCTGCCCCAGCAAAATTATGGAAACCAATTCGCACATTTGCCAGCACGAAAACCACGCTGAAGCATCGCAATCAGGTTTGCGACACGCGCTTCAACGAATCTTGCAAATTGTGCGAGACGTGTTACGCGGTTATTTGAGCGGACAACCGATTGACGAAGAGCGACCACGCAAAGGCTGCTGCTAGTCGGGTCGGTACCGCGCGCGGTAGCAAGCGGGTAATGTTGAATGGCGCTCCCTACTGGTCGCGGTACTGACTCTAACAACAAGATCAAAGATGAACGCTGACCTGGAAAAACTGATCGAGCAAATTACGGATATGATCGTCGCCCGGCTTCAGGCGGAAGGCGGCGCAAATGGGCTGGATGGGGCCGAATGCAGTCCGCATCACATTGCTTGCGCGCTGCAAGCCGGAGCTTCGCGCATTGGCTTGTCCTGGGGACAATCGGCGGCGGCATCGGCGGACGTTGGCAAATACATTGACCACACGCTGCTGAAACCCGAAGCCACGCGCGCCGAAATCGAAAAGCTTTGCGACGAAGCGCGGGCGTTCAGTTTCGCGTCGGTCTGCGTGAATCCGACCTGGGTCAAAGAGTGCGCGTTCCGGTTGCATGGTTCACCGGTCAAAACCTGCACGGTGATTGGCTTTCCGCTTGGCGCTACAACGCCGGACGTGAAAGCCTTTGAAACGCGCCGGGCGATCTTCGACGGCGCGACGGAAATTGACATGGTCATCAATATCGGCGCGCTGAAATCCGGCGATGATCAATTGGCCAAACGCGACATTGCCGCAGTCGTCGAAGCCGCGCACGATGCTTGTGCCATCGTCAAAGTCATCATCGAAACCGCTTTGCTGACGGATGATGAAAAAGTCCGCGCCAGCGTGCTGGCCAAAGAAGCCGGAGCCGATTTCGTCAAAACTTCGACCGGATTCAGCAAAGGCGGCGCAAC